>OZ244152.1:3690168-4334585 GCA_965216125.1 Candidatus Multivorans sp.
ACCTCGACGAGTTCGTCGTCCATCATGTTCACGCTGTAGAGCTTCCGGCCGTCGCGGCTGAGCCGCGCCCCGTGCGGCATGGTGCCGCTCGTAAACTGCGCGATCTCGGTCATGGTCGATGTCTCGACGACGGAGATCGTGCTCGGTACGTGGTCACCGTAGAAGTCCGAGTTGACGACGAACAGCAGCCCCGTGGTCGCGGCGATGTCGAGGGTGGCCGGGAACATGCCGACTCTCGTGTCGCCCAGCCACTCGTCGGTTTCGGTGGCGTACTTGTGGATCGAGCCGAAGGGATTGCCGTGGGCGATCGAGACGTACCAGAAACGGCCGCCGGCCGAGATGTTGATGCCGTGGGGACCCTCGATCTCAGACGGGAAGCTGCCTACCGCGATCGTCTTGACGATCTCGATTCCGGAAGGGCCGAACCGGATCAGGGCCACCTCGTCCTCGGACTCGGCGCAGACGTAGGCATAGTAGTTGCGTGACGGCGGGACGGGATCGGAGTCGGCTCGGACCGGGTCCGGGGTCACCGCGGCGGCGGCCAGGACAAGGGCCGCCGACGCTGCCCACCGCGGCAGCCCTGAGGTCGACATGCGCATCCGGCGGATCCCGAATGCCGCTAGTGCGGCTCTCCGATGATGCGGTTCGGATCTTCGGGATCCGTCAGCTTGACCGCCCACAACCCGGAGTGCCAGTCCGAGAAGAAGACGTGGTCCTTGTAGGGCTGTGGGCCCCAGACGAAGGGCGCATTGGGCACGACGGCGTCGGGATCGAAGGGCATGAACATGCCGATTTCGCGGCCTTGCCGGTAGAGATCGCCGCGCAACTCGCCCGAGACGTCGACGACCCGGAGGCCGCCGTTGTAGTAGGCGACGTACATGATGTCGTCTTCGATCCAGAGGTTGTGGGTCCCGGCCTCGGGCACCTGGTAGCGGGCGACCTCGCGGGGGTTCTCCCAGTCGTCCCAGGAGATGACGTGGATCCAGCCGGCGGCACGGGGCGGCGCGGCGCGCGGGTCGCGTCCGAGCTCGCCGTAGGGGAATGCCTCGTCGCCGGCGAAGACGTAGAACTTGCCCGTCGATTCGCTGCGGTAGGGGTAGGCGGCGTGGTTCCAGCCGCTCGGATAGGCGTAGCTGCCGAGCTGCACGGGGTTGTTCGGGGCGCCGCCCATGCCGGCGCCGCCGACATCGATCGCGACCACGCCGTCCTCCCAGTTCGAGGTGAACGCGACGCCGTCGACCACCCAGACGTCGTGGATCGAGTGGCCCGGCGTGTCGAGCTCGAAGCGGCCGACGCGGTACGGCTCGGTCGGGTCCTCGATGCTGATCACGTCGAAGCGCCGGCCGTTCGAGAGCGCGTAGACGTGCTCGTCGTGGATGTACACGTTGTGGACGCCGCCGCGCAACTGATCGTCGAACCGGGACAGGATGCGCACGCCGACCTGGGGCTCCGAAACGTCGAGGACGACGAAGCCGTTCTTGCGGTTCGAGGCGCCCTCGCGGCTGATCACCGCGACCCGGCCGTCCTCTGAAACCTTGACGTCGTTCACGGTACGGGCGTCGACGCGGACGGCGTCGATGAGCACGATGCTCTCCGGGTTCGTCACGTCCCAGACATAGGCGTGGCCCTCGGCGCCCCAGGTACCCGTGATCGCGTAGTCGTTACCGTCGGCTCCCTCCCATACCCAGAGGTCCGATGTGCGGCGGTCGCTGACCTTGCCCTGGCCGACGAACTCGATCTCCTTGTTCACCTTCCGCGGCGTGACCCGAACCGGCACGCTGGCGGAGTGATTGCCCGCCAGAGCGGTCACCGTGTAGACGCCCGAGCGTTCGGCAACGAAGGCGCCGTCCTGCTCGATCTGCGCCGCGGCGCCGGGCGCCAGGATCTGCGCCGACGGTGTGCCGGCGACCAGGAAGCGAATGGGCAGCTCCTTGACCGCGTCGCCGTCCCCGTCGAGGCCGACCGCCTCGAACCGGACGACGTCGCCGGTGCGCGCCTCGTCGGTGGACGCCGTCACTTCCAGCCGTTCGGTGGGGTTCCGTACGACGGCGATCTCGACTTCGTGGGAGGCGTCCTCGGCGGTCGCCACAAGAGTCGCCCGGCCGGGTGCAATCAGACTCAGCCCTCCGAAACCGTCGGGCGCCGCGACACCGGTGTCGGAACTCGAGTAACTGACCTCGACGTCATCGCGTTCGACGGCGGTGATGTCGACGACGCGGGCCCGAAGGGCTAAGTCGGTACCGGCATAGAAGGCGCCGGGCAGGTCCACGATCTCGACGCTCTCGACCGGCGGGTTCGGGATCGTCACTTCGACTTCAACCTGGAGCACCGCTTCCGCCCGCCTCGGTTCGTCCTCGGCCTGCTTCGGCACCAGGGCGATGACGGTGACCTTGCCGGGACCGTGCGCTTCGACCTCACCGGTCGGGTCGACCCCGAGCCGCCGCCGGTTGCGGGAGAAGAAGACCACGGTGATGCCCTCGATCGGTGCACCGTCTTCGTCGAGGACGGTCGCGGTCAAGTTCGCCTTGTCGCCGACCTCCAGGGTCAGCTCGGTGGGCAACACCTGGAGTTCGGCGCCGGGCGGGACCGGCGGCTCTTCCTCGTCCTCGGCGCTGCCCTCCTCGGCGCCGTCGGCCTGGTCGGCGGCCTCCGCATCCGCCTCCGGGTCGGCGGGTTCCTGTGCGATCACCGGTAGCCCGGCGAGCAGGATCATGGCGGCGAACATCGCGAGCCAGATCGGAATACCTGGAGCTGGCGCAGCGGACCGCCGCGACGCAAGTTCGCTGCGCGAGCTCCAGGTTGAGGATGGGATGGGCCGAAACACCGAGCGTGCGAGGGGTTTCGGGGCGCTGGTGCGGAAAAGGGTCACGGCGCTCGGTCTCCAGAGTCGTGCAGGGTGGTGGCGAAGAATCGGCGCAGTCTATCAGCGCCGCGTGAAGCCCCTGCGTTGCTGGAGGTTACCTGTTGTGGACCCGGAAGGCGGGTCCGGCCGGCTACATATGGATAGCCCGACCGTGCACCGCCAGGGCGGCTTCCTTCACTGCTTCGGCCAGCGTCGGGTGGGCATGGGAAGTGCGGAAGAGGTCCTCCGCCGAGGCGCCGAAGCTGATCGCCGCCACCGCCTCCGCGATCAGGTCGCCGGCGTGGCTGCCCAGGATGTGGACGCCGAGGACTTGGTCCGTCTCGGCGCCGGCCAGGATCTTGACGAAGCCTTCCAGGCTGCCGGTAGCGCGCGCGCGGCCGATGGCGCGGAAGGGGAACGTGCCCTTCCGGTAGGCGACGCCGGTCGCCTTGAGCTGCTCCTCCGTTTTGCCCACGGAAGCGACCTCGGGCTCGGTGTAGACGATGCCGGGGATCGCGTCGTAGTCGATGTGGACGTAGCCGCCGGCGATGCCCTCGACGCAGGCCATTCCTTCCTCCTCCGCCTTGTGCGCCAGTTGGGGTGCGCCGATCACGTCGCCGATAGAGAAGACGCCGGGCGCGGAGGTGGCGAAACGCTCGTTCACCTGGATGAAGCCGCGGTCGTCGGTGGCGACGCCCGCTTCCTCGAGACCCAGATCGTCGCTGATCGGCGTACGGCCGACCGCGACCAGGACGCGGTCGCACTCGATCGGGTCGGCGCCGTCGACTTCGACCACGCATCGGTCGCCGTCCTTGCCGGTCTGGACCGAAGCCCCCAGGACCCGGCTGCCGAGCCGGATGTCGAGGCCCTGGCGGCTGAAGATCTTCGCCGCGGCCGCCGCGATCTCCGCGTCGGCCCCGGGCAGGATGCGGTCGAGGTACTCGAGCACGATGACCTGCGAGCCGAGTCGGTTCCAGACCGCGCCGAGTTCCAGGCCGATGTAGCCGGCGCCGATCACGACCAGACGCTCGGGCGCCGCGCCGTACGCCAGCGCCTCCGTGCTGGTTCCGATGCGGTCGCCGTCGAGTTCGATACCGGGCAGGCCGGCGGGGCGGGAACCCGTGGCGACGATCACGTTCTTGGCCTGAATCGTCCGTTCGCCGTCCGCGGTCGCCACCTTGACGCTCCGCGTCTCGCCCTGCTGGCCGCCGAGCTGCGCCCGGCCCTGGATGTGCTCGATCTTGTTCTTCTTGAGCAGCGAGGAGACGCCGCGGGTCAAGGTCGTCACGACCCGGTCCTTGCGCTTCATCATCGTCGCGAGGTCGAGCCCGATGTCACCGGCCACGCCGCCGTGCGCCTTGAGCTCGGTTCGCGCCGCGACCAGCCGCTGGCTGGACTCGAGCAGCGCCTTGCTCGGAATGCAGCCCACCCGCAGGCAGACGCCCCCGGCCGCCGGGTGCTCGTCGACCACGGCGGTGCTCAAGCCGAGTTGGGCCGCCCGAATTGCGGCCACGTAGCCGCCAGGTCCGGCGCCGATGACGGCGAGGTCGAATGAGCTACGGGTCATGTGATGTCAGCTTTCGGACTTGACGCCGGGTACGAGGAACGTCCCAGGGATAGCCGTGTCCAAGGTGGCGAGCACGGCGCCGTGCGCGGCCGCCAGTTGCACCAGGTGGGCGTCGGTCGTCTGGGATGCAAATCGGCACCAATCAGGGAATTGCCGGGCGGCCCTGTCGTCCGGGACGAACGCGTGGGCTGAGCCCAGGGAGCTCAACATGCCAGCCAGGGTGATGGCAGCCTCTTCGACCGTAACGGCGCCTCCGGTGCGCTGGACCGACACCCGCACAAAACCGAGTTCGGGGATCGCCGATGTCAAGAGCCTGGATACGCCCTGTCGGCTGGTGTCTGCGATCCACCTGGAGGTGTGCTCGTACGCAACATGATCGGACCAGCCCCAGGCGACCAGGATGTTGACGTCCAGCAGGTAGTTCACGGGAAGTCGGCAAGCAGACCGCGCACCGTTTCCGTCGTGAGTGGAGCTAGGGGCTTGGTGGCGGCGAAGATCCTTGCGCCGGTGTGGCGGCAGCGGACCGTCCGGGGCTTCTGGGGAGGCGCCAAGGCGAGACGCGCCCTGCGGCGCAGAAACTCCGACACACTGACCCCTTCCCGCTTCGCCTGCAGGCGGATTGCCCGCGCCTCGTGTTCGTCGACCTTGAACGAGATCGTGCTCATGCGTATTACGGTATTACCCGTCTGCCGCGCGTGTCAACCGCTCGGACACGGCGGAGAAGTTCACCCGCGAGGCCCGAACATCACCGCCGGTCTGCTACACCTCGACCAGCATCCTCGCCGGTTCCTGGATCGCTTCCTTGATCCGGACCAGGAAGGTCACCGCTTCGCGGCCGTCGACGATGCGGTGGTCGTAGGTCAGGGCGACGTACATCATCGGCCGGACGACGATCTCGCCGTCCTCGACCACGGGGCGGTCCTGGATCGCGTGCAGGCCGAGGACGCCGCTCTGCGGGGGATTGATGATCGGTGTCGACAGCAGGGAACCGAAGATGCCGCCGTTGGTGATCGTGAAGGTGCCGCCCTGGAGTTCGTCGATTCGGATGCGGCCCGTGCGGGCTCGCCCCGCGAAGTCGGCGATCTGGGACTCGATCTCGGCGAAGGACAGCCTCTCGACGCTGCGCAGGACCGGCACCATCAGGCCGCGGTCGGTACTGACGGCGATGCCGATGTCGTAGTAGTTCCGGTAGATGATGTTGGTGCCTGAGATCTCCGCATTGAGGCGCGGGAAGCGGCGCAGGGCGTCGACGGCTGCCTTGACGAAGAAGGACAGGAAGCCGAGCCGCGCGTCGTGGCGCTTTTCGAAAGCGTCGCGGTACTGGCGCCGGAAGTTCATCACGGCGGACATGTCGATCTCGTTGAACGTGGTCAGGAGCGCGGCCTGCTGCTGGGACTCGACCAACCGTTCGGCGATGCGGCGGCGGATCGGCGTCATGGCGACGCGCTCTTCGGCGCGGCCGGCGGCTGGGGCCGCGTTTGCGGGCGCCTGCTGCGGTGGAGCAGTGGCAGGTGGGGCGGCAGGGGCGGCCTGCGGCGCCGGCGCGGGAGCAGCCGGCGGCGGGGCGGCGGCAGGGCTCGGATCGGCAGGCGCTGCTTCTGCCGCCTCGCGGGAGGCGAGGTAGGCGATCACGTCGCTCTTCAGCAGCCGGCCGCCCTTGCCCGTTGCGGGAATGGCGGCGGCGTCGAGGTCGTGCTCGGCGATCAGGCGCTGCGCCGCGGGCAGGATGCGCGGTGGTTCGTCGGCTGGCGGGGCGGCCTGGACCTCGGATGCGGCCGGGACCCCTGCGAGCAGATCCGTCTGCGCGCTTGCGCCGGCTGCCGCCACAGTGGCGACGGCGCCTTCCTCGATCCGCGCGATCACGCCGCCGACGGGCACGGTCTCGCCTTCCGCGCAAACGATTTCGGACACGACACCGGCTACCGGCGAGGGCATCTCGACGGTTACCTTGTCCGTCTCGAGTTCCACCAGGGGCTCGTCGCGGCCGACGTGCTCGCCGGTGTTCTTGATCCAGCGCAGGATGAGCGCTTCGGTGATCGATTCGCCGATCTCGGGGATCGTGACTTCGTAGGTCATCTGGGGTGCCTTCGCTCTCTTCTCACTCTGATTCGACGGAATCGGCGAACGCCGCTTCAACCAGCTCCTGCTGTTCCAGCTTGTGGCTGCTCACAGAGCCGGTCGCCGGGCTTGCCGACTCGGGACGGTAGACGGCCGAGAGGGGCCGGTTGCTCATCAGGAAGCCGAAGTTGAGCCGCAGGTAGGACCAGGCGCCCATGTTCCGCGGTTCCTCCTGCACCCAGCGGACCTTCGCATCGGCCGGGAACTCGGCCAGGGCGGCGTCGAGTTCCTGCTTCGGAGCGGGGTAGAACTGCTCCATGCGCAGGATTGCGTGATCGTGGGCGCCGACCTTCCGGCGGTGGGCGTCGAGGTCGTAGAAGACCTTGCCGGAGCAGAGCAGGATGCGGCGGATCTTCGCCCGGTCCTCGTCAGTGACCAGAGCGTGATCCCGGAGCACCGGCTGGTAGCTGCCCCGCGCCAGTTCGGACAGCTCCGAGCCGACTTCCTTGCGGCGCAGCAGGCTCTTCGGAGTGAAGACGATCAGCGGTTTGCGCAGGGCGCGTTCCACCTGCCGCCGCAGCAGGTGGAAGTACTGCGCCGGCGTGGAGGGGTAGACGATCTGGATGTTCTCTTCGGCGGCCAGCAGGAGCCAGCGTTCGATCCGGGCGCTCGAATGCTCCGGTCCCTGACCCTCGAAACCGTGGGGCAGCAGAATGACGAGGCCGCTCAGCCGCTTCCACTTGTCCTCGGCGCTGGTGATGAACTGATCGATGATCACCTGCGCCGCGTTCACGAAGTCGCCGAACTGCGCTTCCCAGAGCACCAGCCCGTCCGGGTAGTCCAGGCTGAAGCCGTATTCGAAACCCAGAACGCCGGCCTCCGACAGCGGGCTGTTGTAGATCTCGATCACTTCCTGGTTCTCGGCCACGTTCATCAGCGACCGGTAGTTCTCGTCGGTGACGCGGTCGTGGAGCACGGAGTGGCGCTGGCTGAAGGTCCCGCGTTCGCAGTCCTGTCCGCTCATCCGCACGCGCTGGCCGGAATCGGCCGTTGCCGCGAAGGCGAGCGCCTCGGCCGCGGCCCAGTCGAGCGGTCGCCTGCCTTCCGCCATCTCGGCGCGCGCTGAGATGAACCGGCGCAGGTTCCGGTGCAGGTTGAAGCCCTCCGGCAACTCGACGAGCCGCTTGAGGTAGCCGCACAGCCTGGCTTCGTCGACGCCGGTGTCAGGCTCCGGGGTGTCCTCGGTGCGGCCGCCGATGAACGCGTTCCAGACGCCGTCGTAGGCCTGCGGACTCGTCTTCTCGTTCATTCTCCGGGCGGTGGCGAGCGCCCCCTCGAGGCGTTTCTCCTCGCGCTGAATGTAGACCTCGGCTTCCTCGGGCTTGATCTCGCCGAGTTCGAGCAGGTGTTCCAGGTAGTGGACCCGGACCGGGTCGCGGGCGCGGATGCCGTCGTACAGCATCGGCTGCGTGAACGCGGGTTCGTCGCCTTCGTTGTGGCCGCGTCGCCGGTAGCAGTAGATGTCGATGACCACGTCGCGGCGGTAGCGCTGGCGGAAGTCGAGGGCGACGTTCACGACCTGGGCCACGGCCTCCGGGTACTCGCCGTTGACGTGAAAGATCGGCACCTGGAGCATTTTCGCGACGTCGGTGCAGTAGGTGTTCGAGCGCGAACTCTCGGGCGGCGTGGTGAACCCGATCTGGTTGTTCACGACCACATGCAGCGCACCGCCGATCCTGTAGGCGGGAAGCTGCGACAGGTTGAGCGACTCCTGGACGATCCCCTCACCGGCGAAGGCCGCGTCGCCGTGGATCAGGAACAGGGCCGCGCGGTCGCGGAGTTCGTTGCCGATCCGGTCCTGCTTGGCCCGGACCCGTCCCATCGCCACCGGGTTGATGAACTCGAGGTGGCTGGGGTTGAACGACAGGGAGAGATGGATCCTGCGCCCCTTGTCCGTCGTCCAGTCGCTCGAGTGGCCCATGTGGTACTTCACGTCGCCGCCGCCGGTGTACTGGTCCGCGTCGAGGTCCTCGAACTCCCTGAAGATGTCCCTGGTCGGTTTGCCGATGATGTTGGCGAGCACGTTGAGGCGGCCGCGGTGGGACATGCCGAACACGATCTCGACCGCCCCCTGTTCGGCGACCTTCTCGATCGCCAGGTCGAGCAGGGGGATCAGGCTCTCGGCGCCCTCGAGTGAGAAGCTCTTCGCGCCCAGGTACTTGCGCTGGATGAACTCCTCGAACACGGCGGCGTCGATCAGCTTCTTCAGGATCCGGAGCTGCTCGCGGCGGTCCAGGTGAACCCGGTTGCGGCTGATCTCCATCCGTTCCTGCAGCCAACTGCGGACGTCCAGGTCGTCGATGTGCATGAACTCGGAGCTGATGTACTGGCAGTACGTGTCGCGCATCCGCTCCCAGACTTCGCGCACCGTCGCCGTGTCGGCGCCGGGGATGCCGGCGGTGGACACCGTGCGGTCGAGGTCGTTCTGCTTGATTCCCAGGCCCTCGAGTTCCAGTTCTTCCGGCAGCACCGGCGGATTGCGAAGCGGGTTGATGTCGGCGAACAGGTGGCCGCGAATCCGGTAGTTGCGGATCATGTCGTCGACGCGCCGCTGGAGTTCGATGCCCGCCGTCAGGGGCGGCGTAGTGGTCCGGGCGCTACCGGTCGCAGGCGCCGGCGCCGCCCGGTGCGGGTCCGGGCGCGCCGGTGCGGCTGTCGCTACGGACGCCGCCGGCGCTGCCGCCCCGTTGCCGCCGAACAGCGACGGGGGCTGGAGGGACGGTTCCAGGGGACCGTTGCCGAGTTCCCCGGCCTCGGCCAGGGAGTCGAAGTACTGTCGCCACTGCTCGTCGAGTGACGCCGGATCCCGTCGGTACTGGGCCAGGAGGGCTTCGACGTAGTCGAGAGAGAGGCTATGCAGTTGCGCTGGTTGGCTCATCGCTGCCCACCTCCTTGACCGAACGCTAGCAGCTACGGGCGATCCGCCTGGAGCCGCGGGTCGATCACGTCCCTCAGCGTATCGCCGACCAGGTTGAAACTGAGCACGGCGAGGAAGATCGCGACGCAGGCGGGTGGAATCATGTGTCCGGCCGTGAACAGGTTCTCGTAGCCGGAGCGCAGGATCGTGCCCCAGGACGGGTCCGGAGGCTGGACGCCGAAGCCGAGCCAGGACAGGCCGGCCTCGATCAGGATGGACACGGCGATGCCGAAGGTGACGCTGACCAGCACCGGCGCCAGGGCGTTGGGCAGCAGGTGGCGGAGCACGAGCTGCACCGGCCGGACGCCCAGCGAGCGGGCCGCGAGCGCGTAGTCCGTCTCGCGGATGCGCAGGATCTCGCCGCGGGCGAAGCGCGCGATGCCGACCCAGCGGGTCAGCCCGATCACGATCATCACGTTCTCGATGCTGGGCGGGAACCAGGCCAGGACCGCGAGGATCAGGAAGAACGGTGGGAAGCACATGACGATCTCGATGAAGCGCGAGATGACGAGGTCGGCGATGCCGCCCGCGTAGCCGGCGATGCAGCCCAGGACCAGACCGAGGATGACCGCGATGCCCATCGACAGGAAGCCGACCTTCATCGACACCACGGTGCCGTGGACCATGCGCGACAGCACATCGCGCCCGGACTGATCGGTGCCCAGCCAGTGGCGCCTGGACGGCCCGGCCAGGGGCTCGGCGGCGATCTCGCGCGGGCCGTAGCGCATCGGCGTCCACAGCGCCCAGTCGCCGCGCTCGGGGTCGAACTCGCGTTTGAAGTCGAAGGTCGCGAGGCGGTAGGGCCGCTGCTTCTGGATGATCAGTTTGCTTCCCGGCACCTGGTGGATCAGGTCGATCACCGCCGGGTAGTAGAAGCTGCCGTCGAAGCGGCACAGGATCGGCTGTTCGTTGGCCAGCATCGGCGACAGGAACGAGACAAGGAACAGCGCCGCCACCACGCACAGCCCGACCATGCCGAGTCGGTGGCTGCGAAAGCGCCGCCAGGTGATGCTCCAGTAGGAGCGCGCCGGGGGCGCTTTGTTCGTCGCTTCGGAGGTCATTTCACTTGTCGTAGCTGATTCGGGGGTCGACCAGACCGTAGGTCAGGTCGGCGATGAAGGTGATGCCGAGCACGAGCAGGGCGGTGATGAAGTTGAGCGCCATGATCGTGGGGTAGTCGCGCTGCAGCACGGACTCGAAGTACAGGCGGCCCAGCCCCGGCCAGTTGAACATGTACTCGAGGATCACGCTGCCGCTGAGCACGAACGGGAAGGTCAGACCGATCAGGGAGATCAGCGGGATGAGGCTGTTCGTGAAGGCGTGCTTGAGCACAACGCTCCGCTCCCCGAGACCCTTGGCGCGGGCGGTGCGGACGTAGTCCTGCCGCACCACCTCGAGCAGGTTCTGGCGGATGAAGCGCGAGTAGTAGGCGAGATTGCCGAAGGTGAAGCAGAACGTGATCAGGACGTAGTGCTGCGCCAGATCCCACATCTGGCCGAGCGTCGTCATGTCGTCGAAGCCGTCGGACCGCATGCCGCGGAAGGGGAGCAGATCCCATTTCACGCCCAGGTACAGGATCAGCAGCATGCCGGCGACGTAGTTCGGCACCGAATAGAGCATGTAGAGGCCGGTGCTGACGGATCGGTCGAAGCCGCCGCCCTGTTTGAGCGCGCTGTAGATCCCGATCGGCGTGGAGATGATCAGGGTCAGCATGAAGGAGAGGAGCGCGACCGACAAGGTCGGCCACAGCGCCTCGCCGATCTTGGCGGACACTCTCCTTCCGTCGTGGAAGGACGACCCGAGGTCGCCGACGGCGAGCTTGCTCATCCAGTTCCAGTACTGGACCGGGATCGGCTTGTCGAGCCCGTAGAGTTCGCGCAACTGCTGGTAGACGCGCTCCGAGACCGCCGCGTCGGCGATCTGGGAGGTCTGGAGCTGCGCCGGGTCGCCCGGAACGAGCTGGATGATGAAGAACGAGATGACCGAGATGCCGAACAGGGTGACCAGTCCGGTGGCAAGCCTGCGGAGGATGTAGCTGAGCAAGGTCGATCTCGAAGTCTGAGCGGCGCCTACAATACCGTCCCTTGAAGAGCGCGACCTCAGTCAGTGACGGCCGGCCGGTTCTCGTGGAGTTGCGGGCGGTGCTGCGCCTGGCGACACCGGTCATCGTGGTGCAGGTCGGCATGGTGTTGATGGGCGCCGTGGACACCATGATGCTCGGCCGGGTGTCGGCGACCGACCTGGCGGCCGGCGCGATCGGCAACGCGTTGAGCGTCGCGGTGATCTGGTCCTTCATCGGCATTCTGCTGGCGATCGATCCGATGGCGGCGCAGGCGTTCGGCGCCGGCGACCACCGGCGAATCGGCCGCGTGCTCTGCCGGGGCGTCGGCATGGCGGTCCTGCTGGCGGTGCCGGCCACTCTGATCGTGTTGGAACTGGATCGCGTCCTTCCGCTCACGGCTCAACCGCAAGCCATCATCGAACCGGCCACCGCCTACCTTCACGGCATCGGTCCCGGGGTGATCGCCTTCCTGCTCTTCATGTGTCTGCGGCAGACGCTTCAGGCGATGAGCATCGTGCGGCCGGCTCTGATCGCGATCGCCGTCGCCAACGTGTTCAACGCGCTCGCGAACTGGGCGCTGATCTTCGGCAACCTCGGCCTCCCGGCCCTCGGCGTCCGGGGCTCCGCCTACGCCACGTCGGGATCCCGCTGGGTGATGCTGATTGTGATCGCGGTGTTCGGCTGGCGTAACCTGCGCCCGTACGTCGGCGGATGGCGGCTGTCCTGGTTGCGCCCGGCCGCCTTGTGGCCCTTCCTGTTCGTGGGCGTGCCGATCGCGGTGCAGGTTTCGCTCGAGGTCACCGTGTTCAGTTTCGCGGCCGTCCTCATCGGCCGGTTGGGTGAGGCCCAGCTCGCCGGTCACCAGGTGGCGATCAGTCTGGCCTCGATCTCCTTCATGGTGCCGCTGGGTTTCGCCGGCGCCGCTACCACACGGGTCGGCAACGCGATCGGGCGCCGGGATCAGGTGGCCGCCCGCCGCTCGGCCCTTGTCTGCCTCTGCCTCGGCGCCGGTGTGATGACCGCCTTCGGCCTCGTCTTCTTCTCGCTGCCGCAGCTCCTGGCGCGCGCCTTCAGTGACGTGCCGGGCGTAGTCGCCGCGGCCGCCGCGCTGATTCCGATCGCCGGCCTGTTCCAGGTTGCCGATGGCCTCCAGGTAGCTGCTGCAGGCGTGTTGCGGGGCGCTGGCGACACGCGCTTCCCCGCGTTCGTCGCACTCGTGGGCTACTGGGTGGTGGGCATGCCGGCCGGCGTCTGGCTGACCTTCGAGAGAGGGCTTGGCCCGAGTGGGGTGTGGTGGGGCCTGACCTTCGGGCTGGTCTTTGTGGCGATCTTTCTGGCGTTCCGCGTGCGCTGGCGTCTCTGGCGGAGCGGCCCTGTCACACCGCTGCGTGCCGACTCCGTGGACGACGACTGACGGAAGTTTCACCGCGGGCCGCGGCCCGGATAGTCTCCCGCCGGCCCGGCGCGATCTCCGGGCCCCAGAGAGGTCCAAGTAGCCATGCCGAGCAAGCCAGTCTTTCCGAAGAAGAAGGCCGTACTCGCCTACAGCGGCGGTCTCGACACCTCCGTGATCCTGCGCACCCTGCAGGAACGCGGTTTCGATGTCGTCGCCGTGATCGTCGACGTCGGGCAGCGCGAGGATTTCGATCGCCAGGCTCGCCGGGCGGAGGCGATCGGCGCCTCGAAGGTCTACGTCGAGGACCTGCGGCGCGAGTTCGTGACCGACTTCATCTACCCGGCGATCGCCGGCAACGCGGTCTACGAGAACCGCTACCTGCTCGGCACGGCCCTGGCCCGGCCGCTGATCGCGCGGTGTCAGGCCGAGATCGCGATCCGCGAGGGCGCCGACGTACTGTCCCACGGCGCCACCGGCAAGGGCAACGACCAGGTCCGCTTCGAACTCGCCTACGCCGCGCTGGCGCCACAGGTCGAGGTGTACGCGCCGTGGAAGGACGCCGAGTTCCTGCGCCGGTTCCAGGGCCGCACCGACCTTCTGAACTACGCCGAGGAGCAGGGCATCCCGATCGAGGCTTCGTCCGAGAAGCCGTACAGCATGGACGAGAACCTGATGCACAAGAGCTACGAGGCCGGCCTGCTCGAAGACCCGATGCAGACGCCGACCGAGGACATGTTCTCGCTCACCGTTTCACCACTCGCCGCGCCGGACGAACCCACCGACATCGAGATCGAGTTCAAGGACGCACGTCCGGTGCGGGTGCGCGACCGCACCGCCGGGGTCGAGCACCGGGACGCCCTTGCCCTCTTCGAGTGCCTGAACGAAATCGGCGGCCGGAACGGGATCGGCCGGATCGACATCGTCGAGAACCGGTTTGTCGGCATCAAGTCCCGCGGCGTCTACGAGACGCCAGGCGGCACGATCCTCCATCACGCCCTGCGTGACCTCGAGGGCGTCGCCATGGACCGGGAGGTGCTGCGCCTGCGCGACGGCCTGTCGCCCAAGTTCGCCGAGCTGATCTACAACGGCTTCTGGTTCTCGCCGGAGATGGAGTTCATCCGCGCCGCCTTCCTGCAAGCCGAGCGCATCATCGACGGCACCGTCCACCTGCGCCTGTACAAGGGCGGCGTGAGCATCCTCGGCCGCGAGTCGCCGAGCTCGCTCTACGACCAGAACCTCTCGTCAATGGACGTCGAGGGCGGCTACGACCAGACTGATGCCCGCGGCTTCATCCGCCTCAACGCGTTGCGCCTGCGGGCCCACCGGGTGATCGTCGGCGGCCGGGGGGAGTGAGGGCGGTGAGAGTGAGCGGCGGCCTGTCAGTCAACAATCCGTGGGTTCCGAAGCTCCGGGATCTTGACGAGTGATACGCCCCCGTGGCTGTCGACCGGGACTCTCTGCTCGCCTTCGGCCGTGATGTCTTAAGTCCAGGGTGGGGCTGGTATGGTTTTTCGTATGAAGGCGACCCTCAATATCAACGACTCGGTGATGCAACGCCTCCGGGAAGAGGCTGCCCGGCCCGGCAAGACGATGTCCGCCCTTGTAGAGGAGGGGCTTCGGCGCGTACTTGCTGCCCCTGGAGCGGGCGTGGAGCAGCCCCAAGTGCTTCCGCCTCTGCCATCCTGGAACAGCAGCGGACATCTGGTCGATATCGCAAACCGGGACGAGTTGTATCGCGTGATGGAAGAAGACTAGCTTGCTGATCTTCGACACGAATGTCCTCATCCATGCGGCGGACGAGTACTCAGAGCCCAGTTCGCCGTTCTGCTACCTCGGTAGGGCCCGTCTCGAGGCGGTTGATAGCGCGTAGATCGGGAGTGGACTCATGCCTCTCATCAACCAGCAACTTCGCGAGGTTTGGGATGCTCTGCGCGCGGAAGGGAATCAGCGCCCGAATGCTCTGCGCGCGGTTCGCCTCAAACGGCTCCGCGGCATCCAGAACCTCCGGGTGCCATTCTCCTATCCCGTCTCTGTTCTTGCCGGCCCAAACGGCTGCGGAAAGTCTACAGTCCTGTTCGCCTGCGCCTGTGCCTATCGCGACCCCGAGCGCGGCACCCGCGAGTTCGTACCGACCAGTCTCTTCCCAAACTTCGTCGACCCGCAGCGAGGGACCATTTCCGATCAGATCGAGCACACGGAACTGGATTTCGACTACGTTCACGGGGGCGAGAACTACGCCATGGCCTGGAAGCGCGGAAAGTCCTGGAACCGCAGCTACATGGGGCGCAAGGGCGGAAAACAGCCGGAGAGAAGTGTCTATCTGCGAACACTCGCCAACCTCACCAACCCGTCGGAAGTCCGCGGAGTTCTTCAATTGGCGCGCAAGGAGTTCCGGACAGAGAAACTGACGCCCAGTCTTCTGATCCTCGCCCATCGCATCCTTCCTCGTCGATACCGGAACCTCTCCGTCATCAGCGCCAAGGCTCGTGAATTGATGTTCGCCAAGATCGAGGGCGAACTGGAAACGAGCTACTCGGAGTTCCACATGTCCTCCGGAGAGCGCGCCATTCTGCGTATTTCGAAGGACATCTCAGGCCTGGACGGGGCTCTGGTTCTGATCGACGAGATCGAGGCTGGCCTGCACCCATACACTCAACAACAGGCGATGCTTGAACTGCAGCGAACCGCCCTGCGACGGAAGCTCCAAGTAGTCGTCGCCTCCCACAGCTCCGTCGTTCTGAACAGCGTCCCTCCCGAGGCCCGGATCTTCCTGGACCGCGATGCCGCCACGGGGGAGGTACACGTGATGCCCGTCTACCGGGACATCTTCCAGAAGGCGCTATACGGCCAGTCCCACGACCGGCTTTCGGTGCTGTGCGAGGACGCGATGGCCGAGGCCATCATCCGTGGCGTCTTGGACGTGCTCAACCCGGAGATGAATCTGCGCCACGACGACTTCGCTATTGGCAGAAACACCGGTCAAGACGAGTTTCCGAGCCATGTCCGCACACTTGGCAAGTTCGGCAAGCTGCAGGACTTCCTGATCGTCTTGGACGGGGACGCTCGGCACATGGAGAAACGGATCCAGACAGTGGCCGGCGAGTACGGCCACAGCGCCAAGCCCTTGTTTCTTCCCGGAGACGGGTCCCCGGAGCGCTGGCTACTGGAGGCTCTTCGGCTGTACCCAGAGGCCTACGCGGCCAACTTGGGCCTCGCCGCCGCCGAATTGGTCGACCGACTGCGCGAGATCGAGCAGATCTCGGAGGGCGCGGTCCGCCAACACGATCCAGCGAAGGCGACCTTGTCAGCGCTTGCGGAGGAGCTGAACCGGAGGCCTGAGGATGTGGGACGCATCGCCGGAAGAGTGGAAAGCGAAGCGAAACGGGGGGACATGGCGCGTTTCCTCGTGGAACTTCAGGAGCAGATCGAGGCTTGGAGACGCGATTCGTGACGAGGGCGAAAGAAAGTTGATCGAGGTCGCGCTCCCGCTCGATGCGGTCAACACGGCTTCGGCGCGGGAGAAATCGATAGGGCACGGACATCCGTCGACGCTGCATCTGTGGTGGGCCCGGCAACCTTTGGCAGTGGCGAGAGCGGTAATCTTCGCCCAGATGGTCGATGACCCGTCGGAGTACGTGGATGTGCTGTTGTCTGACCAATGAAGAGAGAGCCCGAACGCGGCGTTTGCCGACGTGGACGTGTCGCTTGTGAGGAACAGTCATAGGGGTCGTGAGCTTCTCAATGGCTCGATCTTGTGTGTGTCGAGTCCGAATCACTCGGCGCCAATTCTCGATCGGAAGCGTGCGAAGCTGAGTCCGGATGCGGTCCGGATCGTAGCCACGCGTTATCCAAAGTCGCCTTGGGCGTACCCCCCGGCGGCTGCCTCGACGCGGGCATCATCGCTTTGCCGGAGAAGGTCGATCGGCCTCGCGCCGTCGAGAGCATCGTGCCGGTCTGTAAGCCAATTCCACGCCGAGTAGTGGCCGTCAAAGTGCGAGAGGACGGGTCCAAGACCAGCTAATGGTCGTCCACGTTCGTCCAACTGCTCGGCAGGAAACACGAATCCTCGCTTCGTACTCTGCCATCCGACGATTCGACCCTTCTTGAGCCAGTTGTGAACTGACTGGCGACTCCTGGCGCCGACTCGCTTGGCAACCTCGTCGGAAGTCAGTAGTTCGTGACCCTCGTCGTCAGCGATCTGGGTTCGCTGCGTGAGTCTCTCCGCAGCCTCTGCGTGAACCAGTAGCCGCGCAGGCTCACCACTGATCACCATCAGCTCTTCCGGCGGTGGCTCCTTCAAGAGAGTCCGAGCGGTTTCCGCGAGGGCCGACCGGAGGGCGTCCGGGTGCTTCAGCAGCGAGGTCGCGGCGGCTGGGTTCAGTGTGGCGACGGTCTGGTGGAGCAGGCGGACCAGCCCCGACTCCGGCGACTAGGCCGCTACCCCGACAGCGCCGCCAGCTTCTCGGTCAAGAGCGGCACGACCTGCTTGTAGTCCTCGACGATGCCGAAGCTGCAGTGCTTGAAGATCGGCGCGTCGGCGTCGGTGTTGATCGCGGCGACGACCTTGCTGTCGCCCATGCCGAGGAGGTGCTGGCTGGCGCCGGAGATGGCGATCGCCAGGTAGAGCTGGGGCGCGACCTTCTTGCCGGTCTGGCCGACCTGCCAGTTCGGGGGCACCCAGCCGGCGTCGCAGGCGGCGCGTGACGCGCCCTGCTCGGCGCCGATGGCGTCGGCGAGCTGCTTCAGTTCCTGGAAGGGCTCGGGACCGCCGAGACCGCGGCCGCCGGAGACGATGACCTGGGCGTCCTCGAGGCGGACGCCTTCCTGGGCGGCCACTTCGCGGCCGACGATCCGGATGCGCGGCGGGTCGAGGTTGAGATCGACCGGCGTGACCTCGCCTGATGACGGCTGTTCGGGCGCCGGTTCGAAGCCCCGCGCCCGCAGCCACACGACGGCCGGGCTCTTCTTCAGCCGGTAGATCGAGATCGCCTTGCCGCCGTAGGCGGTGCGCTGGGCCAGCAGGTGGTCGCCGTCCATGCGGATAGCGGCGGCGTCGGCCATCGAGCTGCCGCCCAGGCGGTGGGCGAGCCGGGACGCGATCTCCTGGCTGTAGGTGTCGTTGCTCATCAGCACCGCGACGTAGTCACCGCCGCCGGCTTCAACGAGTTGCTGGGCCGCCTGCAGCGCCTGCTCGGGCTGGTGGTCGCTCAGTTCTCCGGCGCCGCCGATCAGCACCCGGTCGGCAACGGCCGCCAGGGCCGCTACGGCGTCGTCCGTGGTCGGGCCGATCACCAGCACGTGGAGTTTGCCGCCCACGCTTGCGGCCAGGGCGCGTCCGGCGCCGATAGCGCCCTGCGCGGCACGGTCGTAGCCGAAACTTCCAAGAACACAGACTGCAACGTTTGCCATCGTTCTCTCCTTCTACCCCTCTCTTGCCCTGAGCCCGGTCCGCGTCAGCCGATCGAGGCCACGACCTGGTGGATCTTCCGCGCGAGTTGATCGACCCGCTCTTCGAGCGTGTCGCCCTCGGCCAGTTCGCAGTCGACTTCGTCCGTCGGCACGAAGATCTCCTCGACCTCGAAGTTGGAGGAGCCGTTCCGGATCGCGTCGCTGTCCAGTCCGAGGTCGGCCAGCACAAGCTTCTGGAGCGGCTTGCGGTAGGACATCATCACGTCCCGCGTCTTGGGGATGCGCGGCACGTTGTCCTCGTTGTTCGTGATCGTGACCACGAACGGAGGTTCGGCTTCCGCGACCTCGATGCCGACATCGGTCTGGCGGCGGAGCGTGACGCTGCCGTCGCCGGGACTCAGGCTCTCGACGAAGCCGAGCGCCGGCCTTCCCAGTTCCTCCGCCAGTGCGCCGCCGGTCTGACCCGTGCCCCAGTCGCCCGATTCCCGGCCGACCAGCACGGCATCGAATGGCCCGCCGTCCTGCTCGAGGCGCCGGATCGCAGCCGCCAGCACCTGGCCCACGGCCGCGTCGTCGGGATTCGTGTTGCCGTCACGGACCACCAGACACGCCTCGTCGACGGTCATCGCCATCGCCTTGCGCAGGCAGTCCTCGGCCGTGGATTCTCCGTAACAGAGGGCGGTGATCTTGACGTCGCCGGCAGCTTCCCGGAACTGGAGCGCGGTTTCGATCGCGTTCTCGCAGAAAATGTTCGTGACCAGGTTCGCGGCGCCGCGCTTCGCGGCCTTGGCCGCCGGGTCGATCTGAAAGTCCCGGGCCGGGATGTCCGGGTCGAGGATCTGCTTCAGGCAGACAAGCACTCTCATTCTCGATTCTCCTTCGCTGTGGGCGTGGCTGTCGTGGCCATTGCCGCACGTATCTACTTGTCGGCTTCTCCGGCCTCTCCGGTGCTTCGATTCAACACGGCCGAGACCGCCATTCGGGTCACTTCCGCCACCACTTCGTCTCCGTCGAGCCGCCCGTCGACCCGGTACCAGCGCGAAATCCACAGCACCATGCCGACCAGGCTGAAGGCGCCGACGGTGGGGTCGAGGCCCAGGACCTTGCCCTCGTCACGCAGGGCGGCGAGGGTGTCGGCGATGAACTCGATGTAATCCCGCTGCCTGGCGATGATGTCGGCCCGGTCGCCGGGCAGCAGCCCTTCAAGCTCGTTGACGAGGATGGTCAGAGCCGACGAGTCCTGGGTGATCAGGCGGGCGTGGCAGGCGACGATCGTGTGCAACCGCGTTTCCGGGTCCTCGTGCCGACGGGCCGGTTCGATGACCTGGTCGTCGAGCTGGTCCATGGCGAAACCCATGATCGCGAACAGCAGGTCCTGCTTGCCCTTGATGTAGTAGTAGAGCCCGGCCTTGGTCAGCCCCACGGCGGCCGCGATGTCGTTGATCGAGGTGGCGTGGTACCCCTTGCGGTGGAAGATGCGCGCCGCGTTGCGGTAGATCTCGGCCCGGCGGTCCGGGTCGCTTTCGCCGGTTGTGCGACCGGTGGCGTGCAGGGTGTTGTCCAGAGCAGTCATGGGATCGAGGTTCGGAACGGGGCTGTGGTGAAGTCTACCGACCGCCCGGTAGGCCCGCAACGGGCCGGGCGCTCAGGAGGCCTTGCCGACGGCGTCCCAGAGCAGTTCCGCCACGTCCTTGACCTTGACGTCGCGGTCGCCGCGCCGGGCGTTCACGCCGTCGTCGAGCATGGTGGCGCAGAACGGGCAGCCCACCGCGACGACATCCGCTCCGGTGTCGACCGCTTCCTGGGCGCGTTCCTGGTTGACGCGCTGGTCGGGCGGCTCGTCGACGAACGCCATGCCGCCGCCGCCGCCGCAGCAGAAGCTCTGGTTGCGGCTGCGCTGCATCTCGACCTGCCGGGCGCCGCCGAGCTTCGCCAGCAGGTTGCGGGGCGCGTCGTACTCGCCGTTGTGGCGGCCGAGGTAGCAGGGATCGTGGAACGTGATCGTCTCGCCGCTGTTTGCTCCCGCGCCCGAGTCGTTCGCCTGTAGTTGGCCCGAACCCACGAGTTGATCCAGGAACTGGGTGTGGTGGTAGACCTCGTAGCTGGCGCCGAACTGCGGGTACTCGTTCTTGAACGAGTTGAAGCAGTGCGGGCAGGAGGTGACGACCTTGCGCACGCCGTAGCGCTCGAGGGTCTCGACGTTGCCCTTGGCCAGCATCTCGAACAGGAACTCGTTGCCGACGCGGCGGGCCGGGTCGCCGCTGCACGATTCCTCGCGGCCGAGAATCGCGAACTTGACGCCCGCCTTCTTCAGGAGCTTCGCGGTGGCGCGGACGGTGTTGCGGTTGCGCTCCACGAGGGCGCCGCCGCAACCGACCCACATCAGGACCTCGGCCTCGCCCGGATCGTCCATGTCGGCCATCACGTCGATGTCGAGCCCCTCGGTCCAGTCGACCCGGCTGAACTGGGTGCCCGCGAACGGATGCTTCCGCTGTTCGAGCGAGTTCATCATGTCCATCATCCCTTCCGGGAAGTCGGCCTCTTCCATGACCAGGTAGCGCCGGGCGTCGACGATCTTGGGCATCTGCTCGATGTGAACCGGGCAGGCCTCCATGCAGGCGGCGCAGGTGGTGCAGGCGAACAGCGCCTCGGGGGAGACGGCGGTCTTCTCGTCGATGATCGGCAGCAGTTCGGTGTCGCCGTTTCCGTTTCCCCTGTTGTTGGCCAGAAGGCTGTCGCCCCGCTTGTGCATCAGGGTCTGCAGGTCGAGGATGATGTCGCGTGGCGACAGGCTCTTGCCGACCGTGTTCGCCGGGCAGACATCGGTGCAGAGGCCGCACTCGGTGCAGGCGTCGAAGTCGAGCAGGTCCTTCCAGGTGAAGTCGCCCAGGTGGTTGATGCCGAAGCGCTCGGCGGTCTCGAAGTCGATCGTTTTCAGGCTGCCGCCGTAGCCGTCGAGGTTGGCCGTGAAGATGTTGAGCGGCGCCGTTATGACATGCGACATCTTGCTGAAGGGCACCCAGGCGATGAAACCGAACGCTACAGACAGATGGAACCACCAGATGACGACGTGACCGGTCTGCATCGCGGCGTCGCTCATGAGCCGGTCGGAGGCGATCGCGAACAGGTTGCCGACCGGCGACCAGGCGGCCCAGACGTCGTCGGTAACCGCGATCCGCCAGCCCTCGACCAGGAAGCCGGTGAAGGCCATGACGAAGATCGCGACCAGGATCCAGCTCGCCTCGTCGGTGTAGACCAGCTTCGCGGGCTTCGAGACCCAGCGGCGAACCGCGGCCAGGGCGACGCCAACGAGCACGAACAGACCGAAGATGTCGACAATCAGCGACTGGAAGATCAGGTAGAAGTGCCCCTTCATGATGTGCAGGGGCGTGTCGTGGTGGATCGCCACCACGGTGGTGGCCAGAAACAGGACGATGAAGCCGGTGTAGACGAGGCTGTGGAAGAAGCCCGCGTAACGGCTGCGCAGGGTGCGGCCCTGACCGACGGCGTTTCTGAGGAAGAGCTTGAGCCGCTCGCCCAACCGGTCGAACCTCACGGCCGGCTGACCGGCGCGCCAGCGGCGGATCTTGATCCAGAAACCCCATGCCAAAACGGCCAGGGTGGGGACCATCAGGACGTATACCAACCATGTGTACTGGATGTTCCAGAAGACCTCGCGTGTTGCCTGGGTTGGATCCATGGGTGGCACTGTAACGCCGAGTCGAAGTATCCGGCAATTCCGGTCAGCGTTTTCCTCGTCTTAACTTCTTGCTCATGAACAACTTACGCCGGTCGCGACGGGCGCACCGGATCCGGTGCGGAGCGGACGTAAAGTACTAATAAAAAAGAACTTACAAGGTCTGAGTATGGTGCTTCTCCGCAGAGTTTTCCGCAGATTCTGCGGACTCCGGTGGCGCAGCGGACCTTTCCGACCCCCGCCTGGCAGGTCGGGCCGCCCGGGTCTGGGCTAACCGGGTCTCGGATAGCCGAGCTCGGCCAGAGTCTGCTCGATTTCGTCCAGGATCGCCGGGTCGTCGATCGTGGCCGGCACGGTGTACGGCTCGCCGTCCGCGATCCGCCGCATCGTGCCTCGGAGCACCTTGCCGGAGCGGGTCTTCGGTAGCCGGTCGACCACCGCCGCGATCTTGAACGAGGCGACCGGTCCGAGCTGTTTCCGCACGGTCTGGACGAGTTCCGGCACGATCTCGGCTTCGGTGCGGTCGGAACCTGCGTAGAGGACCGCGAGACCCAGGGGCACCTGCCCCTTGAGCGAGTCGGCGATCCCGATCACTGCGCATTCGGCGACATCCGGGTGAGATGCGAGGATCTCCTCCATGGCGCCGGTGGACAGGCGGTGGCCGGCGACGTTGATCAGGTCGTCAGTGCGGCTCATGATGTAGAGGTAGCCGTCCTGGTCGACGAACCCGGCGTCGCCGGTCTGGTAGTAGCCCTCGAACTCCGAGAGATACGAGTCGACGTAGCCGTCGTCGTTCTTCCACAGGGTCGGCAGGCAGCCGGGCGGTAGGGGAAGGCGCAGGGCGATGGCGCCCGTCTCGCCAGTTGGCAGCTCGCGGCTGCTCCCGGCGGCGCCGCCTGCGTGTTCGAGGATGCGCACGTCGTACCCGGGGACGACCTTGGTGGGGGAGCCGTGCTTGACCGGCAGCGCCCCGAGGCCGACGCAGTTCGCCGCGATCGGCCAGCCCGTCTCCGTCTGCCACCAGTGATCGATCACCGGCACGCCGAGCTTCTCCTCGGCCCAGCGCACCGTGTCCGGATCGGCGCGCTCACCGGCGAGAAACAGGGTGCGGAAGGAACTCAGATCGAACTTGCCGATCAGCTTGCCCTGGGGATCCTCGCGCTTGATCGCGCGGAACGCGGTCGGCGCCGTGAACAGCACGGAGACGCCGTGCTCGGCGATCACGCGCCAGAAGGCGCCGGCGTTGGGCGTTCCTACCGGCTTGCCCTCGTAGAGAACCGTGGTGCAGCCGTGAATCAGGGGCGCGTAGACGATGTAGGAGTGGCCCACCACCCAGCCGATGTCCGACGCGGCCCAGTAGACCTCGCCGGGCGCAACGCCGTAGACGTTGCCCATGCTCCACGCGAGCGCGACGAGGTGCCCGCCGTTGTCGCGTACGACCCCCTTGGGCACGCCCGTCGTTCCCGACGTGTACAGGATGTACAGGGGATCGGTGGCTTGCACCGCGACGCAATCGGCTGGTTGGGCGGCGGCCATCGCCTCCTGCCAGTCGTGATCGCTCGCGCCGAGTGCGGCGCTGTGCTGCGGCCGTTGAAGGAGCACCGTGGCGCCGGGCTTGTGGGTCGACACGGCGATTGCCTCGTCGAGCAGCGGCTTGTACTCGACGATCCGCGCGGTCTCGATGCCGCACGAGGCCGTCAGCACGACCCGGGGCTTCGCGTCGTCGATCCGGGTGGCGAGTTCCTTCGCCGCGAAACCGCCGAACACCACGGAGTGGACGGCGCCGATCCGGGCGCAGGCCAGCATGGCGACCGCGGCCTCCGGGATCATCGGCATGTAGATCAGCACCCGGTCGCCGGTCTGTACGCCGAGGTTTCTGAGGACGCCGGCGAGACGGGCCGTCTGCTCCTGCAGATCCGCGTAGGTCAGCGTCGCCGTCGTGCCGGTGACGGGGCTGTCGTAGATCACCGCCGGCTGCTCTCCGCGGCCGGCCTCGACGTGGCGGTCGACCGCGTTGTAGCAGGTGTTTACCAGCGCGCCCGTGAACCAGCGGTAGAACGGCGGGTTCGAGTCGTCCAGCACGCGATCCCAGCGCCTGACCCAGGAGATGGACTCCGCGGCCTCGGCCCAGAACCCCTCCGGGTCATCGCTGGCCCGGCGCAGCGTCTGTTCGTAGAGAGTGCTCACGGCCGGCGATGATAGCCGCCGCTTCCGGGCGTCCGGTGTTCGTCTACGGCTTACTGCGCGGCGTCGCCGTCGGGTTGTCGGGACTGTCGGGCTTGTTCGGGCAGAGCCTGCCGGCTCTTCACTTCGCCCCAGATGCCGATGTCGAATCGGCCCAGGGAATTCGCGGCGCCCCGGAACATGGCGTTCGTGTTGAACTCCATCGCGATCGTGCCGTCGGGGCCGACCGCGATCAGACCGCCGTCGCCGGGCTGGAGCTTGTCCTGGATTACCTGCCGGACGGCCTCCTCGAGCGTGAGGCCGCCGTACTCGATCTGTGCGGACACGTCAGAGGCCACGGTGTGGCGAATGAACTCCTCGCCCCGGCCGGTGCAGGAGATGGCCGCGGTGGCGTTGTTCGCGTAGGTGCCGGCGCCGATCACCGGTACGTCGCCGACGCGGCCGATCCGCTTGAGCATGGTGCCCCCCGTCGACGTGGCCGCGGCCAGGTTGCCGTAGCGGTCCAAGGCCACGGCGCCGACGGTGCCGAGGTGGCTGGCGCCGCCAAGGCTGGCGTCCGCACCGGCGTTGCCCGTGTAGTCGCCCAGGGCGTTCGCGGCGGCATCTCCGCTGCCCTGTGCGGCGGCACGTCTCTGGGCCCGGAGTTCGCGATACCTCTGAAGCTGCTGCTCCGTGGTGAAGTAGGCCTGCGGTTGCCGGCGTACGCCGGAGATGACACCGAAGTCGTCGGCCCCGGGGCCGACGAGCAAGACGTGCGGCGTGTCCTCCATGACCCGGCGCGCCAGGGTGACCGGGTTGCGGACGTTCTTCACTCCGGCCACCGCGCCGCAGGCCAGAGTGCGTCCGTCCATGATCGCGGCATCCATCTCGTGGGTTCCGATGGACGTGAAGACGGAACCTCGGCCGGCATTGAAGCGCGGGTCGTCTTCGAGCGCCACGACCACGTTCTCGACCACCTGAACACTCGCTTCGCCGGCGGCCAACTGCTCGGCGCCAAGGGAAAGGGCAGCCCGCAGGGCCTCGTAGTAGTCGTCCGCGTCGGTCGTGGCGCGATTCGCGCTGCCGGCGCCGCCGTGGATGGCCAGAGCCCAGTCCGGTGTCGGCACCGG
This sequence comes from Candidatus Multivorans sp., assembly GCA_965216125.1. Lineage (GTDB taxonomy): Bacteria > Acidobacteriota > Thermoanaerobaculia > Multivoradales > Multivoraceae > Multivorans. The sequence goes on from OZ244152.1 coordinate 3,715,470, forward strand.
TTCGGCCTCCTCGCCGTTTGGCTGATTCACGGTCTCCTGCTCTCCTGTTTGGGTTCCAACAGTGCAGCCTCCGCTGGCAAGCGCCAGAACCGCCAAGGCTGCCCAGAGATTCGTTGTCGGTCGTTGAAGCAGGCTCAGAGCGTTCGATGCCTCCGCGAGTCGTTTGCCGCAGTGTGTAGGAACCGGCTCCGCCATCCCGTTATGCCCGCTCCGCCCGCTCTACGCGGATGTCCGCGCGCTCTCGCCGGCTGACAGCAAAGCAGCGCCGACGCCCGAGGCGGCTGACCGGTTCGTGAGGCACGGTAACAGGGCTTCAGAAGGGTAGCACGACGGGAAGCGAGGGTGGCGCGATCCCAAGCGCGGGACCACCTCTTCGCTGTAGAGATCGGCTCTTGCGTGCGCCGGGCATCGGTGCGACATAATCCGCTCCCGGAACGGCGTTCACCTGACCGGCGGTCGTAGCGTCGGAGAAGATGTCGCCGAGGCGGCGCGGGACGCGACGCTGCTGGACGAGGAACGCCGCTATGCCTGACAACAAACCTCTGCCGGAGTACAGCGACGAGCGGGATCCGAGCGCTTTCTGGGCGGCCGTCCGGCCGGCCGACGAGCCCATGCGTCACTGCTGGTTCCTGCCGGCGGTCGTGGCGATCCTCATCGTCAGCGTGCCTTGGTACTTGCCGTCGTCGGTCGGCGACCGGCTCGTGCTCGGCCTGCCGGTCTGGACCTGGGTCACGATCGTCTGTGGTCTGTTCCTGGCCGTAGTCACCGCCTTCGCGTCGTTGCGGCTGTGGCGCGATGGTGGGGATGCTGCCGGCGGTGAGGAACAGGAAGACCGGGGCCCGGGCGCCGGTGGGAAAGACGGAACGTGAACTCCGTTCCCGAAGTGACGTTCGGCCCCGGCGCGCTGGCGGTGCTCGGCGGTTACCTGGTCGTCATGCTCGGCCTCGGTTTTCTGGGCCGCCTGCACCAGAAGGAGCGCTCGCTGCGCGACTTCTACCTGGCTGGTTCGTCCTTTGGCTTCGCGGTTCTGTTCCTGACCCTGTTCGCGACCCAGTACAGCGGCAACACACTCCTCGGCTTCGCGGGCCGCTCCTACCAGCAGGGAACGACGTACGTCGTCAGCGTCACGTTCATGGTCCTGGTGATCACGGTGTTCATGATCTACGCGCCGCGTCTGTTCCACCTCGCGCGAAGGTTCGGCTACATCACGCCCGCCGATTTCGTGTACCACCGGTTCGGGTCGCATCCGCTGCGCATTCTGTGCGTCGCTCTTCTGTGCTGGGGACTGGCGAACTACGTGCTCGAGCAACTGGTTGCAATGGGGCACGGGGTCGAGGCGCTCAGCGGCGGCCGCATGAGTTTCATGCAGGGGGTGTTGCTCCTGGTCGGCGTGATGCTGATCTACGAGTCGCTGGGCGGCATGAGGGCGGTGGCCTGGACGGATGTCGTGCAGGGCTCCCTGCTGCTGTGTGGCTGCGCGGTGATTCTCTACACGCTGGTCACCGTGGACGGTGGGCTGGCGACCGCGGCCGACGGCATCCGCGCCACGACCCCGGCCAAACTTGAGGGCCCGGACGCGCAGGGGCTGCGAAGCTGGGTCAGCACGCTGTTGATGCTCGGCCTCGGAGTGGCTCTCTACCCGCACGCGATTCAGCGCATCTTCGCGGCCCGCGACGAGACCAGCCTGCGAAGGTCTCTGGGGGCGATGGCCTTCATGCCGCTGGGGACGACGCTGCTCGCGTTCCTGATCGGGTTCATCGCCCTCAGCCGGTTCCCCGGCTTGAGCGAACTGGAGAGCGACAAGGTCACGATCTACGTTCTTGGGGGCCTGATCGACCGCTCGCCGGTGATGTACTGGCTGATCGTCATGGTGTTCGCGGCAGTGGTCGCCGCGATCATGTCGACCGCCGACTCGGCGCTGCTCTCGATGGGCTCGATGTTCACGAAGGACATCTACAAGAACTACCTGCACCGCGAAGCCAATGCGCGCGAGATGCTGATCGTGGGCAAGACGTTCTCGTGGGGCGTGATGGCCATTCTGATCGCAATGGCCTGGGTGTCGCTGGAGACGGAGAGCTCGATCTGGCTGCTGATCAAGCTGAAACTCGAGTTCATGGTCCAGCTCTCGCCGCTCTTCTTGCTCGGTATCCACTGGCGACGGATGTCGTCCTCGGCCGCCCTCGCCGGCATGCTCCTGGGCACGGCGCTCACCCTGGTCATCTGGTGCGGCGTGATGGTCGATCTGTGGGCCACCCGAAGCCCCTGGGGCGTCGCGGCCGGCGTCTGGGGGCTGCTTCTGAACTACGGCGTCTGCGTCGGCTGGACGATGCTCCGGCCGGTCCAGCGTGAAGCGAGGAGAGCGTGAGCGCAGAGACGGGCAAACGTCGGGTCTTCTCCGGTATTCAGCCGTCCGGCGTGCTGCACCTGGGGAACTACCTGGGCGCGGTGAAGCACTGGGCGGCACGCCAGGACGTTTCCGAGAGCTTCATCTGCGTCGTCGATCTTCATGCGATCACGGTGCGCCAGGACCCGGAGACCCTGCGCGCCGGCACCCGCGAGTTGACGGCGATGCTGTTTGCCTGCGGTATCGACCCCGAGCGCACGACCCTGTTCGTGCAGAGCCATGTGCGGGCGCACGCGGAGGCGGCCTGGATTCTGGGCTGTGCTGTGCCGATCGGCTGGCTGGAGAGGATGACGCAGTTCAAGTCGAAGTCGGAGCGCCAGGGCGGCAGGGAACGCATCGGCGTGGGGCTGTTCACTTATCCGATACTCCAGGCCGCCGACATCCTGCTCTACGACGCGGACGAGGTGCCCGTCGGGGAGGACCAGAAGCAGCACGTGGAACTGGCGCGCGACATCGCCGGGCGCTTCAACCATCTATACGGCGACACGTTCGTTCTGCCCGAGGCGGTGATTCCGGCCGCCGGGGCTCGCGTCATGGCGCTGGACGATCCCACGGTGAAGATGTCGAAGAGCGAAACGGCCGGCCGCGGCCACGCGGTGCGACTGACGGATTCGGACGCGGAGATCCGCCGGTCGCTCAAGCGTGCGGTCACCGACTCAGGGCGCGAGATCGAGTTCAGCGCCGATCCGGCGCGCGCCGGGGTGAACAACCTGCTCGTGATCTACCAGGCGATCACCGGACGCGGCCGCGAGGAGGTCCTGGCCGACTTCGCCGGCGCCCGCGGCTACGGCGATCTGAAGGGGGCCGTTGCCGATGCCGTGGTTGAGGTGGTGGCGCCGATCCGGCAGCGGTACGCGGAGCTGATGGCCGCGCCGGACGAGCTGGACCGGCTACTGGCAGTTGGTGCGGAGCGGGCGCGGGCGGTCGCCGAACCGAAAGCGGCCGAGATCAAGCGCCTGGTCGGCTTCGCCTGAGTCCCTTAGGAGCGGGCGCGGAGCTCGACCTCGATGCCCAGCCCCCGGAGCCGGTCGATGAGGAAGCGGCGTTTACGCGTGAACTGGGTCTGGATGGCCCACGTCTCCTGCAGGGCGAGTTCCGGCTCCAGCAGGGGCACGGCGGCCTCCTGGAACGGGTGGTTGCCGCCTCCGTCCAGAAAGGAGCCGGCACTGGTCACGCGGTCGATCACGGTCCGTGGACCGACGATCCACGACACCTCCCTGCAGTCGTCGGGCGCCGGCGTGTAGATGTAGTGGCTGTAGAACTCGTCCAGGATCAAGGTGCAGGTGTTGTCGCGGGCGACCTCCGCCCACTCCGCCAGGGCCTCGCCCTCGACCAGTTGACCCGTGGGGTTGCAGGGATTGCTGCACCAGAGCGCGGACAGGCCGCGACCCACGATTTCCTTCAGGAGCAGCCTTCGGGAAGCCCGGTAGCCGTGGGCGGCGTCGAGCAGGATCGGAATCGGGATGAAGCCCTTGAACGCGCTCAGCAGTTCTTCGTAGGCGGTGTAGTCGGGGATGAAGTGCCCCAGGTTCATCTCGCCCATCGCGGCCGCGATGCGGGTCATCGCCGGGCGGCCGCCCGGGGCGATGCTCACGTTCTCGCGCGAGTACTGGGAGCGCTTGTTGCGGCGGTAGAGGAAGTTGTACAGCTCGGCAACGCGGTCCCGCAGTTCACAGGTACCGTCGACCGGCGCGTAGGTCTGGCGGCGCGGGTCGATGTGGAGTTGGTCGCGGCGCGGTGGCGCTCCCGGCAGGGACCCGACCTCCGGCGAACCCTGGCCGAGGTTGTACCGGGTCAGGCCGTCGCTCCCGTGGCCGGCGGCCGCGGCGCGGTGCATCACGTAGATGACACCGGTCCGGGGCACCCGGCGGAAGCCGGGCGTTTCGGGTCCGGGGTCGATCCGGGCGGGGGAGGGTGCCACTTCCTCTATCATCCTTGCGCGATGGACTTGATGGAGCGGGCCGCAGGTGAGGGCGGATCGAGCCGTTGTCATCCTTGGGCGGTGGAGCCTATTCGAGTCCGGCCGGCCGCGGGAGCGGCTTCGGGGAGCGGTTCGTGACCCTCGGTCCGATTCTGAGTTACCTGTTGTCGGCAGTGCCCGAGCCGCTCGTCGTGGGTGACGAGCCGTCCGGCTGGTATCGGGCGTTCAGCGATGGCGCGCTTGCGTTCTGGAAGGGCAAGGAGCGAGTCGGTGAGGCCGACGCGGGCAGGGTTCACTTCGCTCATGGTCTGCTCGGCGGCTTCGTGGCCGATCGGCCGGCGTGGGCGATGGTGGCCGGACACCAGGGAGCAGTGCGCCGCCTGGCCTGGGAGTGCGGCGGGCTGCATCTGATGCCGGAGGGCGGCATTGTCGCCTTCTGCGCCAGCGAGGAGGGCGGGGCGCATCCGCGTGCGGTTCGCTCATCCCTCGTTGCGACGCCGGATGGCGACTTTCGCCTCAGCGGCCAGAAGCGGTGGGCGACCCTGGCGCCGTCCGCGGCGGCACTCCTGCTCATCGCCTCCGTGGGCCGCGAGGGCGACCGCAACGAACTACGGGCGCTGTGCGTGCCGAGCGACCGGCACGGCATCGGGATCGCGCCGATGACAGTGAACTCTCCCACCGGAGGGGGCGGGCGGGTGACCGCGAACCCCGAAGTGCGCCATGCCGTGATCGACCTGAACGAAGTGCCGGTGGCGGCGGCGGAGCTGCTGGATGGCGACGGCTACACCGATGCCATCAAGCCTTTCCGGACCATCGAGGATCTCTACATCGGCGCCGCGATGACGGCTTACAACCTGGCCCAGGCCCGCAGGTCGGGCTGGCCGGCGTCGGCGGTGGAGGATCTACTGTTGCTGCTGGCAACCGCGGAAGCTCTGGTCTTCGGTCCGTTGGATGAGCCGGCCGCTCACCTGGGGGTCGCGGCGCTTGGCCGCGCGACGGCGCGTGTGCGTGAGGCGCATACACCGTACTGGGAACTCGTGGACGACAAGGCGGCGGCGGCCTGGCGGCGCGCCACGTCGGGCGTCGGCGTGGCGGCCCGGGCCAAGGAACTCCGCCGTCAGGCGGCATGGCGGCGGCTCGGTGCTTGACCGCATCCGCAGCTTCTTCGGCGAACGGATCGACCCGGAGCGGGCCGGCGATCCGGAGCGGGCCGGCGATCCGGAGGCCCGTTTGCGGTTGGCGGCAGCGGCGCTGATGGTGGAAGTGATGCGCGTCGACTTCGACGCCGCCGAAGCGGAGAAGGCGGAGGTGCTGGCCGCGGTCCGGCGCCAACTGAGCCTCACGGAACAGGAGACGGCGGAACTCGTGGCGCTGGCCGAGGAGGAGACCGAAGGTGCGGTCTGCCTCTACGAGTTCACCCGCCTCATCCACGAGTCTTTCGACGCGGAGCGCAAGGGCCGGTTGCTCGAGGAGTTGTGGCGCGTGGCCTTTGCCGATCGGGTGCTGGAGGCTCAGGAGGAGTTTCTGATCCGCAAGATCGCCCGGCTTCTGCACGTTCCGCATGCTGACTTCATCGCCGCCAGACAGCGAGCGAAGAGTCACGCCCAGGAAGCGTCGTAGATGACCGGGACCCCTTCGTCGCCGAAGCCGCCGCCTGTGAACCTCCACCCGATCGAGGCGAGTGCGCTGCACGCGCGCCGCGAACGGGTGTTCCTCATCCTCGCGGGCCTGTTCCTGGGCTCGATGACGATGCTCAACATCCTGGGCGTGACGCGTTTCCTGGACCTGAGCTTCGACGTCTTCGGCCTGCGCATTCCGATGCCCCTGGCGGTCGGCGTGCTGCCCTATCCCCTGACCTTCCTCTGTACCGACTTCATCTCCGAGATCTACGGACGAAAGCGCGCGAACTTCCTGGTCTGGGTCGGTTTTGTCGTCAACATCTGGCTCGCCGTCGTGCTGTGGGCGGGCGGTGCTTTGCCGGGTTTCGACTCGCCGGTTCCGGGCCCCGATGGACGGCTGCCGATCTTCTTCGAGATCCGGACGATGACTCTGGGTGTGATCGCGGCGTCGATGGTCGCCTACCTGAGCGCCCAGTTGTGCGACGTCTACGTGTTCCACTTCTGGAAACGGCTCACGAAGGGCCGTCATCTGTGGCTACGCAACAACGGCTCGACGCTGGTCAGCCAGTTCGTCGACTCGTTCGCCGTCATCGTGATCACCCACTTCGCGGCCGGCGCCATCCCGGTCGAGAGGGCGGAGCCGATCTGGCCGCAGTTGTGGGTGTTCATCGGCACGGCGTACATGTTCAAGTTCGCGGCGGCTGCCGTGGATACGCTGCCGTTCTACCTCGGCACCCGCTGGCTGCGGCGCTACCTCCAGATCGAGGACGGCTGACCGCGGCCGGCGCCACCCGGCTTGGAGTAGGATCCGGCGCCCTTTGGCGGCAGCTTGCCAACCGGTTCGCGCCGGCGGCCCTTAACCGATGAGAGACTCGATGGACAACTGGAGCCCGACTTCCTGGCAGAGCGCCGACGTTCGCCAGCAGCCCACCTACGGCGATCCGGAGGCGGTGCGGTCGGTTGCGGCGCGGCTCGCCGTTCTGCCGCCGCTCGTGACCTCCTGGGAGGTCGAGACCCTGAGGGGGCAGTTGGCCTCCGCGGCGCGCGGCGAACGCTTCGTGCTGCAGGGCGGAGATTGCGCCGAGAGCTTCGCCGAGTGCACGTCGGACTCGATCACCGCGAAGCTGAAGATCCTCCTGCAGATGAGTCTGGTGCTGACCCACAGTTTGAAGAAGCGGGTGACGCGCATCGGCCGCTTCGCTGGGCAGTACGCCAAGCCGCGCTCGGCCGACACGGAGACCCGGAACGGCGAGACCCTGCCCTCGTACCGCGGCGACCTCGTCAATTCGCTCGACTTCACCGCCGAGGCGAGGGAGCCCGATCCGCTGAATCTTCTCCGCGGCTACCAGCGCTCTGCCCTGACGCTGAACTTCATCCGTGGACTGGTCGACGGCGGCTTCGCGGATCTCCACCATCCCGAGTACTGGAACCTCGACTTCGTCAACCACTCCCAGAACGCGGCCGAGTACCAGCGGCGGGTCGAGTCCATCGGTGATTCGCTCAAGTTCATGGAGACGCTTGCCGGCGTCGATGTGGGGCAGATCGACCGGGTGGACTTCTACACCAGCCACGAAGCGCTGCACCTGGTCTACGAGCAGGCGCAGACCCGAACCGTCCCGCGGCGTGAGGGCTGGTACAACCTCTCGACCCATTTACCCTGGATCGGTCTGCGGACTGCTTTCCGGGGCTCTGCCCACATCGAGTACGCGCGAGGAATTCGCAACCCCCTCGGCGTCAAGGTCGGGACCGGGATGGGTCCGGTCGATGTCGCCCAGTTGGTCGACGTGCTGAACCCCGATGGCGAGGAGGGCCGGCTGGCTCTCATCCACCGCTGCGGCGAGGAGAGGATCGCTGAGGAGTTGCCTCCGATCCTGCAGGCGGTGTGCGCGACCGGCAAGCCGGTGCTCTGGATCTGCGATCCGATGCATGGCAACACGAAGGGCACTCGGGAGGGGATGAAGACGAGGGCCTTCAGCGCCATCCTGTCGGAACTGGAGCAGGCTTTCGATCTCCATGCCGCGAACGGCACGATCCTCGGCGGCGTCCACTTCGAGCTCACCGGCGAGGACGTGACGGAGTGCGTCGGCGGCGCCCGGGGTCTCGACGAACGGGGTCTGCGGCGGGCCTACCGGTCGCAGGTCGACCCGAGGCTGAACTACGAGCAGGCCCTCGAGATGGCCCTGCTCGTGGCGCGCAAGGGGGTTTCAATTCCCTGAGCGGGTAGTATCGGCGTGTCATTGCCCCCGTGAGGGTCCCTGCCCTATGTCCCCGGCCAGTCAGAGTTTCCGCTTTCGCGAATCGCGCCGCCTGTTGCGCGAGGTCGCCGTTCGTCTTTCTGCGGCCGGTGAGGACGGCGAACTCTCCACCACGACGCGGGACATCGCGACCGGGGGCATGTTCGTGTCGACGTCCGAGCCGCTGCCGGTCGGTACCGCGGTGCGCTTCGTGCTGCAGTTCGGGTCGGACGATGAGCAGGGCGACGTTGAGGGCGAGGCGACCGTGATCTGGGTGCGCCCCGAGGCCGGCGGCCCCGACCAGCCGGCCGGGATGGGGATGCAGTTCAGCCGCGTCGAGCCAGGGGGCGAGGAGCGTCTGGCGCTGCTGTTCTCGGAGCGGCAGGCGGAGGGCGATGTGATTCCGCCGGCGCCCGTGCCCGAAGCCGAGGAGGCGCCTGACGCGGTCGAACCGGTGGAGATCGTCGAGGCGGCACAGGCGCCGCCGGAGGAGCCCGCCGAATCGCCGCTGTCCGAACCGCGCGACGACGACTTGCCGTCCATCGATCCAGCCCTGGCAGCGGAAGACGCGGCCGGCGCCGACGAGGTCGAGGCCACGCACGCGGAACTGTTCGGTGAGCTGAAGGAAGACGGCGACGACGACTGGATGAAGCCGGAGTCGAAGTCTCGCCCCTGGCTGTGGCCCGCGGTCGGCGGGGCCGTGATTCTGGTGGTCGCTCTGATTGTCTTGCGCGGTCCACTGCTGCGGTTGGTCGGAGTGGGTGGCGCTCCCACCGAAGAGGGTGCGCCGGCTGACGCTCCGAGCTTCGAGATCTCGACGACTCGCGCGGGAGCTGACGTGCCACCAGAGGGAGTTGAGGAGTCGTCTACCGCGAGCCGTCTGTTCGTACCCCTGGAGGAACAGGCGGCCGAGGCAGAGTCGACAGCCGACGACGGAGCAGCCGACCCCGAGGGTGTTGCGGCAACAACGCCCCCCGAGGCCGTCGTGGCCGAGCGGACGGCGCCGCCGACTGCCGCCGTCGAGACGAGGCCGGCGCCCCCGCCTGCCAATGCGACCGCCCTCCGTTCGATCACCGCCGCGGCGTCAGGTGACCGTACGGTGATCGAGATCGTCGGCAACGCTCCCTTCCAGCGACACCACATCATGCCGCTCGAAGCGCCGCCGCGGTTGGTTTTGCGGTTGATCGGCGTCCGTCAGGACTACGACGCGAGCGCGGTCAAGGGACCCAGACTGCGCGGAGTTCGCACCGGCGTTCACGGCCGGGGGGCGACTCGGAACCTGCACGTCGTGCTCGATCTCACCGCGTCCGACATCGCGGCGACGGTCGAGCGGCGGGGCGACCGGGTCGTCGTCAACCTCTCGGATTGACGCAGGCGGAATCCGCCGGCAGGGCTAGTACGCCGCACGTGTCCGGCGGCGCGGCGCGGGTTGGGCTGGGAATCCTGGCGAGTCGGATTCTCGGCCTCGTCCGGGATTCCGTGATCGGTGGTCTTCAGGGCCTCGGTGCGCTGCCGGACGTGCTGACCGTTGCGTTTCGGGCCCCGAACGCGTTACAGAACCTGCTCGGAGACCAGGCCCTCTCGGCTTCCTTCATCCCGGTCTACAGCCGGATGGTCGAGGCAGGGAGGCGTCGGGAGGCCGGGGCCCTGGCCGGCGCCGTCTTTGGCCTGCTGTTCGTCGTGATGGCGACGCTGAGCCTGCTCGGGGTCATGCTGGCGCCGTGGCTGGTACGGCTGTTGGCCCCCGGCTTTGCGGCCGACGCGGCCGCGGTGGCCGCCGGCGCCGCGCTGGTGGATCGGCTGGAACTGACGATCGCCGCGGTACGGATCTGTTTCCCGATGGTGGCCGCGATCACCCTGTCGGCCTGGTGCCTCGGGGTCCTGAACAGTCACCGCCGCTTTCTGCTCCCGTACATCGCGCCGTGCTTCTGGAACGCGGGCATCATCGCTGGAGTCTGGTATGTCGCGACCCGGGCAACGGGAAGCGACGCCGACCGGATCGAGGCGTTGGCGCTGGCCGCCTGCTGGGGCGGGCTGGTTGGGGGCTTGCTGCAGTTCGCCGTTCAACTGCCTTCGGTGTTGCGGGTGACCGGCGGGCTGCGCCCCTCGCTCAGCTTGCGGGCGCCCGGGGTTCAGAAGACCCTGCGTGCGCTGGGCCCCGCGATCGCCGGTCGCGGCGTGGTGCAACTGGGCGGCTACGTCGAACTTTGCCTGGCCTCCCTCCTGGCTGTGGGTGCGGCGTCGGCTCTCGGCTATGGGCAACGCCTCTATCTGTTGCCGATCTCCCTCTTCGGTGTTTCGGTAGCGGCCGCGGAACTTCCAGAGCTGGCCCGCCTGCAGGGCGACATCAGGGAGCGCACGGCGAGCGCCGCGACCCGCACGGGGCGGTCGCTGTCGGCGATGTCCTTCCTGCTGGTTCCGACGTTCGTCGGCTACTTGGCGCTTGGGTTCGGGATCGTCGGCGCGATCTACAGGCACGGTGAATTCGGCATTGCCGACAACTGGCTGGTGTTCCTGGTTCTGGCCGCCTACACCCTGGGTCTGCTGGCGTCGAGTGCCTCGCGGCTGCTTCAGAGCGTGTTCTTTTCCCTCGGCGATACCCGGAGCCCAGCCCGGATTGCCGCGATGCGCCTCGTCGTCGCGGCCGGGGTCGGCGTCGTGCTGATGACGTTGCTCGATCGGCTAGCGGTTGATGACGTTTTGCCGTCGGCGTGGCTGGGGGAGATGGCAGGGGCAGGGAAGACGCTGCGCCTGGGCGCTGTCGGGCTGGCCTTGGGGTCTGCGGTGGGTAGCTGGTTCGAGCTGACCCGGTTGCTTGGCCGCTTGCGGCACCGGGATGTGCAGGTCACAACGCCCTGGCGAGCCTGGCGCAGGCATCTGCCGCTCGCGATCCTCTGTCTCGCTCCCTGGGCTGCGACTCAGGCCCTGGTTCCGGGGCCGCCGTGGATTGCCGGTACCGTACCCGTGATCGGCTTCGCCGCCACCTACCTGGTGACGGCCTACCTGCTAGAGGTGCCGGAGGCGCGGGCTCTCTGGCGCTGGCTGGCCGAAACCCGGCGGCGCCGGGAGACGTAGTCTGGAGCAGCGAGAGGAGATCGTGAAATGGAGATTCTGCTCAGTGTCGGTCTGGGAGTCGGCTTGGCGGCGGCGTGCGGTTTCCGGGTCTTCCTGCCCGTCCTGGTCATGGGCGTGGCGGCCAGGGCCGGGGCGCTCGACCTGTCCGAGGGCTTCGAGTGGATGGCCGCCACACCGGCCCTGCTCGCGCTTGGCGTAGCGGCGGTGCTCGAGATCGGCGCTTACTACATCCCCTGGCTCGACAACGTCCTCGACGTCGCCGCGATGCCGGCCGCCGTCACCGCCGGCATCGTCGTGGCGGCGGCGAACATCGAGACCGCGACGCCGCTCCTGGGCTGGGCTTTGGCCGCCGTGGCCGGCGGTTCGGCGGCAGCGGTGGTTCAGACGGGGACGACGCTGCTGCGGGGAGCCTCGACCATGATGACCGCCGGGATCGGCAATCCGGTGGTGTCGACCGGAGAGGCTGGATCCGCCGCCGGGCTGTCACTCGTAGCGATCACGATGCCCGTGCTCGCTCTGGCCGCCGTGCTGCTGCTGGTGGCCGTTGTCAGCGCCGGGCTCCTGCGGCGGCGCGTGCTCAAGGCGCGACACGCCGACTCCTGAACGGCGCTAGAATGGTCGGGGCGCCGATGGAGGGTGTGACCGCTATGACGACGGGGAACATCGAACCGCGGGTCGAGCGCCGCCGGCTGAATGGTCCGGCTGTGGCGGTGGTTCTCGCTGCGCTCGCTCTGGGCTGCGCTTCGACCGGTGTGCGGGAAACCGGCGAGAGCGCCCTTCGGAGCGAACTGGAGCGGCGTGGCGTCAACCGTGTCGTGGTGCCGTTCGCGCTGAACGAGGAGATGGCGGCGTGGGCTCGCGGTTCGGTGGCCGAGACGCTGAGAGAGGAGCGCCTCGACCGCCTGGTCGAAGTCGTGATGGACACCTCCCTGCTCGGCGTGGAGTACGAGGCCGGGCGCACGGGCTCGGCGGTCGAGGTGTTCGAGAACCGGACGGCCAACTGCCTGGCCTTCACCCAGATGTTCGTGGGGCTCGCGCGCGAGCTGGATCTTGCGGCGTACTTCGTTGAAGTGAGCGACGTCGAGAGCTTCGAGCGCTCCGGGGACCTGATCGTCATATCGGACCATGTCGCCGTGGGGTTCGGACCGCGGCACACGATGCGGGTGATCGACTTCGGGCTCCGTCAGGAAGAGGAAGGTTGGCGGGTGACTCCGATCAGTGACCTGACGGCCACGGCGCTCTTCTACTCGAACCGCGGCGCCGAGGCGCTCCGTGCGGAGCGGTTCGACGAAGCCGTGGCCTGGCTCGAGGACGCGGTCAAGATCGATCCCGAACTCGCCTCGGCCTGGGTCAACCTGGGTGTGGTCCAGCGCCGGAGTGGCCGCGCCGACGCGGCCGAGGGAAGTTACCGGCGGGCGCTCGAAATCGACCCGCGCGCCAGCTCGGCGCTGGCCAACCTCGCGGTGTTGCTGCGGATGGACGGTCGCACCGACGAGGCCGAGGAGTTGCTCCGCTTGACGGCGACAAGCCGCAACCGCAACCCGTTCACGTATATCGCCTTGGGGGACCTGAGCCTGCGTTACGGCCGCCTGGACGAGGCGGAGCGTTTCTACACCAGGGCGCGGCGGCTCGGGCCCGACGAGGCGGCGCCGGCGGCCGCCCTCGGCGAGGTGCTGCTGCGGCGGGGCGAGCGGCGGGCGGCCGAGAAGCTGCTCCGCCGCGCGCAGCGGCTGCAGCCCGACGGCGGCCAGCGGATCGATCGTCTGGCGCGACTGCTGGCGGGCGCCTGAGCGGCTGCCGGGTCGGCTTGCCACCGGATTCCGACGTGCGAGGCCTCTGGCAGCTCTGGATCGACACCGGCGGTACGTTCACGGACTGTGTGGCGATCGACCCGGCCGGCCCGGTTCAGTGCATCAAGGTCCTGAGTTCCGGGGCGGTACGGGCGACGGTCGTCACGGACGGCACGGACGGCCTGCGCCTGGAAACGCCGTTCGATCTCCCGGACGGCTTCTTCGAGGGCTACGCATTGACCCCGCTTGCCGGCGGTGCTCCGGCGCAGGTGGAGGAGTGGTCGGCGGACGGTTCCTGCCGGCTTGCGGACCGTAAGGGCAGAGGGAACGGGAGTGGGTTCGAGCGCGACCTGGTCGTGGAACTCGTGTCGCCCGAGAACGCGCCCATCCTCGCGGCGCGGATTGCCACCGGCAGGGCGCTCAGCGAGCCGCTGCCGGCCTGCGACCTCCGGCTCGCGACGACCCGCGGAACGAATGCCCTGCTCGAGAGGGCCGGTTCGCGGACCGTGCTGTTCGTCACCGAAGGCTTCGCCGATCTGCTCCTGATCGGAGACCAGGCGCGGCCGGAGATTTTCGCGCTCAACATCGAGCGTCCGGCGCCCCTGTACGAACGCGCCGTCGAGGTCGGCGGCCGCCTCGACGCGGAGGGACGCGAGCTGCTGCCGCTCGACGAGGACAGGTTGCGGACGGCCGCGCTGGCGCTGGTCGGCGAGGGCTTCCGGGCCGCGGCCGTGGCTCTGATGCACAGCTACCGGAATCCGGCCCATGAGGAGCGCGCCGAGGGCATCCTGCGCGCCGCCGGCTTTGAGACGGTGTCGTGCTCGGCCGAACTGGCGCCCCTGATCAAGATAGTGCCGCGGGCGCACACGGCGGTCGTTGACGCCTACCTCGGGCGCGCCGTGGGCGGATACCTCGAAACCACGGGCGCCGCGCTCTCGGGCGGCTCGGAGGCAGGAACCGGTGGTGTCGCGCCGCGGGTGATGACCAGCGCCGGCGGCCTGGCCAGCTTCTCGAGCTACCGGCCCAAGGACAGCCTGCTTTCGGGGCCGGCCGGCGGCGTGGTGGGAGCGGCGGCGGCGGGCCGCGCGAGCGGCGTGGAGCGGGTCATCGGTTTCGACATGGGCGGCACGAGCACCGATGTCTCCCGCTACGATGGCGACTTCGAGTACAACTTCGAGTTCCGCGTCGGCGACGCGACCGTGGTGGCGCCAGCGCTGGCGATCGAGACGGTGGCTGCGGGCGGCGGCTCGATCTGCGGTGTGGATCACGGCCAGCTCAAGGTCGGACCCGAGAGCGCCGGAGCGCGGCCGGGGCCGGCCTGTTACGGCGCCGGCGGACCGCTGACGATCACGGATGTGAACCTGTTGCTCGGCCGCATCGACCCGGCGGCCTTCGGCTTGCCCATCGATACCGCTGCTGCCGAGCGCCGGTCGACGGAGGCGGTGGGCGGTCTGGCTGGTTCTGAGGAGCAGTTGCTGGGGGGCTTTCTGCAGGTCGCCAACGAGCGGATGGCGGACGCGATTCGGCGTATCTCCATTTCGCGCGGGTACGACCCTGCGGACTACGCCCTGGTCAGTTTCGGCGGCGCCGGCGGTCAGCACGCCTGCGCTATCGCTTCCGAACTGGGAATGCGCACGGTGATCGTCCCTGTCGATACGTCGCTCTTGAGCGCGGTCGGTCTGGGCCACGCGGTGCTGGAGCGTTTCGCGCACCGCCAGGTTCTGGCGCCTCTGGACGGCGGCCGGATCGGACTGCTGGTCGAGGACCTCGAACAGGAGGCGTTGGCGGCGCTCGTGAGCGAACGGGGAGCGAACCTGGAGGGCGCCGCCGTGCGGAGACGGATCGTTCGGCTGCGATTGCAGGGACAGGAGACGGCGCTTGAAGTCGAGCCGGCCTCGGCGGCGGAGGCGCGCTCGACCGGGGCCATCGCGTCGCTCTTTGCCGAGCGCTACGGGGCGGTCTACGGCTATCCGCCGCCCGAGCACCCGATCGAAGTCGAGTCGATCCGGGTCCTGGCGTCCACGGCGCCGGCAGCGGGGCGACTGGACCGTGGCCGGGAGGAGCGAGCGGCGGAACCGGTGACCGGGCGCCGCCGGGCCTGGTTCGACGGTTGGCGGGCTGCCGAGCTGTTGCGCCGGGAAGGCCTCGCTCCCGGTTTCGAGCAGGCAGGTCCATGCCTGGTGCAGGAGCGCCACAGCATCACGGTGGTCGAGCCGGGCTGGGACCTGCGCGTCGACGGCGCGAAGGCGCTGGTTCTGAGCCGGTCCGCGGGCGGTTAGCCGCGCTGGGCCGCATCGGAACTTCCGGAGCGGGAGGACGTATCTGGATTGGCATAGAGTTCCCTCTTCCGCCGCTTTGTCGCCCATGCGTTGCCCACTCGAACCGGCCGCCCGCGCCCAAGGTCCATCTTCCTGGGCGCCCGGGACTTGTCTAGCGGTCGGCGTCCTGGCTGCGGCGGCCCTGGGATGCGCGCACACGAGCGTGCTCGAGCGCATTCCGGAGGTCGCGGAACCGCCCGCCGCGTTCGATCGGGGCGTTGACATGGAGACCGCCGCGGAGGCGCCCGGCGCCTGCGGCGCACTGGGCGATCAGACCCTGCGCGATCTGCAGGACCGCCTGGCCGGGCAGAGCTTCGATCTTCAGGCTGCCTGGAGCCGGGTCGAGGCCGCCGAGGCCCGCGCCCGGGAGAGCGGCGCCTACCTGATGCCGCGCCTCGACGCCACGTTGGCGGGGAATGACCTCACGTTTCCGGGCAGCGGGATCGTGAACCAGTTCCTGCTGCAGGGCGCGGCATTCGACGCGAGCCTGGCGGCCGGTTTCGAGATCGATCTCTGGGGCCGGCTGCGGAACCGGGAAGTGGCGGCCCTCTTGGATGCCGAGGCGAGCGTTCAGGATCTGCGCTCGCTGGCCATCAGCCTGTCGTCGGTGCTGGCCGAAGTCTGGTTCGGCATCGTCGCGGAACGAGAGTTGATCGCTCTCCTTGAGAGCCAGCAGCAGACTTCGGAGCGATTCCTGGAACTCACTCTGTTGCGCTTCGGTCAGGGATTGGGTCCCGCTCAGGACATCGGTCGCCAACGCGAGCAGTTGTTGAGCCTGCAGGGCCAGATCGAACTGGCGCGCGGGCGGCTGGAGTCGCTTGAGTTCCAGCTCGCCGTGCTCCTGGGCAACGCGGAGCGCCAGACGCCGGCGGATTCGCCGGGTCTCGGGCCGCTTCTGGAAGCAGCGGGGCAGCCGGGCCTTGGCGTGCCCGCCGAGTTGCTGGAGCGAAGGCCCGATCTGCTGGCGGCGCGCCGCCGGGTCGAGGCCGCCGACCGTCGCGCGGCGGCGGCGGTGAAGGAGTGGTTGCCTTCGCTGTCGCTGAACGCGCTCGTGACCGGTCGCGCGCTGGAGATCGTCGAGGTGCTGAACGATCTGGTGCGGCAGATCGGCGGCACGGCGTCACAGGCGGTTTATGGCGGCGGCGGACGCCGCGCGCGGATCGACCAGGCCTACGCGGCGGCCGAAGAGAGTCTCTACGCCTATGCGCAGTCCCTGGTCAACGCCGTCGGCGAGGTGCAGACGGCGCTGGCGGCGGGCAGGAGCACCCGCGAAGTGGTCGCCAACCTCCAGGAGCGGCTCGGCGAGGCGCGCCGGGTGCTGCTCTTGACCAGCGGGTCCTACCGGGAGGGCGCCACGGACTATCTGAACGTGTTGACCGCGCTGCTGTCGCAGCAGGGACTCGAGCAGGCGTTGATCGATGCCCGGCGGCGGCAACTCGCCAGCCGGCTGCAGCTCTGCCGCGCCCTCGGTTTCGCGCCGGGCACGTCCGTTGAGCGGCTGGCAGCCCAACTGGCGGCGGGTCCTCAGACGGTCAGCACGGGAGGAGCATTCTGATGGCCACTCTGGCCCGGGTTGGACTTGTCGTGCTCGTGTTGGCGGTGGGTGTAGTGGTCGCGATGGGGATCATCGGCCGTCGTCCGCAGGCGGTGCAGACGCCGCCTGACGACTCGGGCGTGTTGGTCGAAGTCGCCGAAGTGAGGCGTCTGCCGCGGCGCATCGACGTCGAGGCGCAGGGCACGGTCGTTCCGGCCCAGCGGGTCGTCGTGCAGCCCCAGGTCAGTGGCCGCATCGATGCCGTAGCGGCGGACCTCGCTCCCGGGACGATCCTCCGGGAAGGCGACCTGATCTTTGCCATCGAGGACGCCGACTTCAAGCTGGCGGTGGCCAGGGCTACCGCCGCGGTCTCCGAGGCGGCGGCCCAGTTGGAACTCGAACAGGGCCGGGGCCGCGTCGCCGAGCGGGAGTGGGAGCTGTTCCAGGACGAACTGGACGCGGAGCAGAAGGCGGCTTCGCTCGCCCTGCGAGAGCCCCAACTGCGCTCGCGGCTGTCGGCTGTCCAGACGGCGCGGGCCGACCTCGCGCGCGTCAGACTGGACCTGGAGCGCACGGTCGTCCGCAGCCCCTTCAATGCAGTGGTTCTCTCCGAGTCGATCGAGGTCGGGCAGATCGTGACGCCGCAGAGTCAGGCCGTGACCTTGGCGGGTACGGATGCCTTCTGGGTTCGCGCCGCGGTGCGCACGGACGAACTCGATCAACTGAGGGTGCCGGGTCTGCACGGGGCCGCCCATGGTTCGCGTGCCCTGGTGCGGCTCGATGCGGAGAACAGTGACGTTCTGCCGGGCCGCATCGTCCGGCTTCTCGGCGATCTCGACACCGCCGGCCGGATGGCCCGGGTGCTGGTCGAAGTCGCGGATCCGCTCGGACTCGGGAGTGGGGCCGGCAGATTCGATCGCCGCGGGTTGCTGCTCCTCGACAGCTATGTCGATCTGATGCTCGAGGGCGCCACCGTCCGCGACCTGTTCGAGGTGCCCCGCGAGTGGCTGCACGATGGGGGGAGTCTGCGGATGTACAGCGACGGGCGCCTTGAGTTGCGCCCGGTCGAGGTCGCCTGGCGCTTCGAGGACAGCGTTTGCATCGACAGCGGCCTGAACGATGGGGAAATGATCGTGACCAGTCGCCTTGCGACCCCGATTGAAGGGATGAAGCTGCGCCGGGTCGACGATGCGCCGCCGAGGGACGCGTCGGAGTCCCTGTCGGCGGCGAGTCTCTGGGATGTCTCGGCGTGGGGGAGCGGAGCGGAAGGCGCCGGTGAGGTGTCGCGATGAGCCTGATGTCCCACGACCACGGTCCCGTCGACAAGAAGGGGCCGATCGCATGGATGGCTTCCAACCCGGTGGCGGCGAATCTGCTGATGTTCGCCCTGGTCGTCGGCGGGATTCTGTTCGCGCTGGGCATCAAGCGCGAGGTGTTCCCCGAGATCGAGATGGACATGGTGACCGTCGTGGTCGCCTATCCGGGGGCGTCGCCGCAGGAAGTGGAAGAGGGCGTCGTTCTCGCGATCGAAGACGAGATCAGCTCTCTGGACGGCATCAAGAAGATCAACTCGGTATCCGTCGAGGGGCTCGGCACGGTGATGGCCGAGTTGCTTCAGAGCGCGAACTCGGACCGCACGCTGAACGACATCAAGAGCGCGGTGGACCGGATCACGTCGTTCCCGCAGGATGCCGAGCGGCCGGTGATCTCCCTGGTCACGAACCGCAGGCAGGTCCTGTCGCTGCTCGTTCATGGCGACGTGAACATCAAGTCCCTCGACCGGCTCGCCGAGGAGATCCGTAGCGAACTGCTCTCCGATGACCGGGTCACCCTGGTCGAGAAGAGGGGCATTCCGCCGCCCGAAATCAGTGTCGAGGTGTCGTCGGAGAACCTGCGTCGCTATGGCCTCACCCTGCCCCAGATTTCGGCCGCGGTGCGCGCGGCCTCGATCGACCTGCCGGGCGGCTCGGTCAAGACGGAGGGCGGCGAGGTGCTGGTGCGCACCACGGAGCGGCGCGACGTCGGCGAGGAGTTCCGGGACATCACGCTGATCGCCCGTGCCGACGGTACCCGTGTGCGTCTGCGCGACGTGGCTGAGGTGATCGACGGCTACCGGGAGACGGACGAAGAACTTCTCTACAACGGCCAGCAGGCGATCGACCTGCAGGTCTTCCGGGTGGGCGCCGAAGTGCCGCTCTCGGTCTCGAGCGCGGTGTACGACCTGCTCGATCGTCGCCGGGGCACGCTTCCCGACACGGTGGGTCTTGCGATTGTCGCCGACGAATCGGAGGACTACCGAGACCGCCTGTCGATCCTGGGCAGGAATGGGCTGCTCGGCCTGATCCTGGTGATCACGGTGCTGGGCATCTTCCTGCGGCCGGCGGTCGCTTTCTGGGTCAGCGCCGGTATCGGGATCGCGTTCTGCGGTTCGTTCTTCCTCATCTCGCTGCTCGGCGTGTCGATCAACATGATCTCCCTGTTCGCCTTCATCCTGGTGCTGGGCATCGCGGTGGACGACGCGGTCGTGGTCGGCGAGGCGATCTTCTACCACCGCCGCAGCGACAACCGGCTCGAGGCCGCGATCGTCGGAACCCGCGAAGTGCTGACGCCGGTCGTGTTCGCCGTCATCACGACGATCATCGCGTTCATTCCCCTGGCGCTGGTGCCCGGCATCACCGGCAAGTTCTTCCGCAACATTCCGCTGATCGTCATCCCGGTCCTGGTGCTTTCGCTGGTGGAGTCCGTGTTCATCCTGCCGGCGCACTTGAGGCACGTCGGACGAACCAAGCTGCGGGACAGGAAGGGGCAACGGCGGTCGGTCAATCCGTTCAGGCGGCTGGGGGCCCTCCAGCTTCGTTTCTCCGAGTGGGTCGAGCGCGTGATCGCGGTACGGGTGCCGCCGATGATCCGGCGGCTGGTGCGTGATCGGTACCTGACCGTGGCCGTCCTCGTTGCAGGACTCATCGTGGCCGTCAGTGTGGTCGCCGGAGGACACCTGAAGTTCAACTTCTTCCCCCAGATCGAGGGCGAGTTCGCAAACGGGGTGATCGAGCTGCCTTTCGGCGCACCGGTGGCGGACACGCGCGAGGTGGCGCGCCTGGTGACCCGAGTCGCCGAGGAGGTCGGCGCCGAACTCGTGGCGGAGGGACGAGTGCGTCCGCGGCGTGATGGCTCGACCCCCGAGACCGTCTTCGAGGGGATCAAGGCGCGGATCGGAAGTGCCGACACCGGCGCGTTCGGTCCGGGTGGCGGCATTCCCGCGACCGGTGGTCACGTGGCAGTCGTTACCGCCTATCTGGTTCCGGACGGCGACCGCGAGTTCGGCTCGGCCGAGTTCACGCGGCGCTGGCGCGATCGGGTCGGCGACGTTCCCGGCGTGGACCGCCTGTCGTTCGACTTCAACGACGGTCCCTCGGCCGGCGCCAAGGTCTCGGTTCAGCTCGAGCACACCGACACCGCTCCGCTTGAAGCGGCCGCGGCGCGGGTCGCCGCGGGTCTTGCGAACTACGCCGGTGTCTTCGATGTCGACGATGGCTTCAAGGTCGGCAAGCCGCAGCTCGACCTGGAGCTCAAGCCGGCCGCCAAGGGGTTGGGCCTGACCGAGCGGGATCTGGCGGGCCAGGTCCGGGGTGCGTTCTTCGGCGCCGAGGCCGGCCGGCAGCAGCGGGGCCGCGATGAGTTGCGGGTCTACGTTCGCTTGCCGAAGGGGGAGCGTGATTCGGTCCATGCGATCGAGAACCTGCTGGTCCGGACTCCGGCCGGCGGTGAGATTCCGCTCCACCAGGCCGCCTACGTGAGTCGGGGAACGTCTTTCACCGAGATTCTGCGCGTCGAAGGTCGCCGCACCGTGACCGTTACCGCGGACATCGATCCCACGCTGACGACCGGCAACGACATCCGCACGGCTTTGGCGCGGGACATCCTGCCCGACGTGGTGGCCGATACGCCCGGACTGACGTTCAACTTCAGCGGCGAGCAGGAAGCGCAGGCCGAGGCCGTGGGGTCACTGGCCAAGGGTCTGGGCATCGCAATGCTCGCGATGTATGCGCTCATGGCGGTCGCCTTCCGCAGCTACCTGCAGCCGATCGTGGTCCTGGCCGCTGTGCCCTTCGGCATGTTCGGCGCGGTGATCGGCCACCTGGTGATGGGCTACGACCTGAGCTTCCTCAGCATCTTCGGCCTGGTCGCGCTGGCCGGCGTGGTGGTCAACGACTCCCTGGTGCTGATCGACGCCGTCAACCAGTTGCGGAATGAAGGCAAGAGCGCGCTGGACGCGGTGATCGGCGGGGTGACCCGGCGCGTGAGGCCGGTCGTCCTGACCTCGCTCACGACGTTCTTCGGCTTGATGCCGATCATCCTGGAACGTTCGAACCAGGCCCAATGGCTCGTGCCGATGGCCCTCAGCCTCGGCTTCGGCGTTCTGTTCGTGACCGGCATCGCGCTGGTTCTCGTTCCCTGCATGTACATGATGATCGAGGACCTCAAGCACGGTCTGCATTGGGCGGTGTTCGGGCGGGCGCCGGCGGCGCCCGAGCCGGCGCCGCAGTCCTGAGGACCGGTTGGCCCGCCGGCAGCGCCGCTCACTTCATGGACGACCTGGTTCGGGCCTGCGAGCGGCTGTGGCCACGCGGCATCTCGATCTTCCTCTCCCACAAGGCCCGGTTCCGGAATCCACTGGCGCCCGCCGACCGGGAGGCCCTGGCGGACTCAGAGGCGGCGGTGGATCCGGCGGTCGTGGCTGTGGTCGACGCCGAGTTGCCGAGCCGGCTGGACCGGCTTGAGCGGGGCACCTACTTCCCGGTCCCCCTGGCCCGGGCCGTGGCGGCGGGCCGGGCCTTCGACGACGCCTTGATGTCCTTCCACTATCCGCCGATCTCGGTCGATGCCGACCGGCGCTGGGTCTGGAAAGGACGTCCTGTGGCCGACCGCATCCGCCGCTTCTTCATCCAGCACATCGGGTTCGAAGAGGCGCTAGGCGTCTACTTCGTGGAGTATCGCGTGAACGACGGTTGGTGGGACAAGTGTTACCTCGACTGCGCCACCACGCCGCTCGTCGCCATTCAGCTACGGGTTGATGCTGAGGCTGGTACCGGCGAAGTCGTCGCCGATCTGAACAACGGCCGCACCGACGCCCTCGATCCCGATTCACTGCGCCTCGATGAGCAGGAACGGCTGTTCGCCTCCTCGGCGCAGCACGGCTTGGTCGAGATCGCGGACACGCCCCGGTTCGCGTTGCTGCGCACCGTGTCCGAGGACTGCCGGACCGTCGAGTTCGCCGGGGCCCGGCGAACCCTCCACTGGCCGGTCGAAGACTGAACCTCAGCCCTCGACCGGATTGCCGTCGGCGTCCAGGAACCGCACTTCGCCCAGGTTGAGGCCGCGAATCTTCTCCTCGATCAGCGCGCGGTCCCCGACCACGATCCAGACCAGGTTGTCCGGCTGCAGCACCTTGTCGGCCTGGGCTCTGACGTCGGCCAGGGTGACGCTCCGTACCGCATCGGCGAAGGTGTCCCAGTAGTCGTCGGCGAACCCGAAGCGGGTCATTTCGGCGAGGCTGGCCATCACCGACCCGTTCGTCTCCCAGCGGCCCGGCAGCGTCAGCGTGTTCTGGTCGGTGACCCGGCTGAGCTCCGCCGCGGTCGGCGGTCTGCCGCCGCCGCTGCGGATGCCGCGCAGTTCCTTGTCGATCTCGGCCATCGACTCCGCGGTCTTGTCGGTCTGGACCGGCGCGAAGGCGTAGTAGGGCCGCTGGCCAGCCGCGTCGAGCAGGACGGCGCGGGCGCCGTACGACCAGTGCTTGTCCTCGCGCAGGTTCATGTTGATCCGCGAGGTGAAGCTGCCGCCGAGGATGTCGTTCATCGATTCGATCTGGAGGTTCGCGGCGTCGTTCTTCGGCGGCGCAACCTGGCCGGCGAAGATGATCGACTGCGCCGAGTCCGGCCGGTCGATCATGTAGACGACCGTCTCCGTTTGCGGTTCGACCTGGGCCAGGTTCTTCTCCGGCACGTCTCCGGGTTCCCAGGAGGCGAAACGGGCTTCGATCGCGGGCTCGAGTTCCGCCATCGTGATGTCGCCGACGACGATCAGGGTCGCGTTGTTGGGGCGGAACCAGGTGTCATGGAATGCGCGCAGGGAGTCGAGCGTGAGCTCGTTCACCGAGGCGTCGGTTCCCGAGCCGGTCAGCGGGTTGCTGTAGGCGTGCCCGTCGCCGTAGAGGATGCGGGGCAGGACGCGCTGGGCCATCGACACCGGTTGGACCTTCTCGCGGCCGATGGCGGCGAGCTGCTGGCTGCGCCGACGGTCGAATTCGTCCTCCGGGAACGCGGGATTCAGAATCACGTCGGCGTAGAGATCGAGCGACGCGTCCAGGTTCTCCACCAGGGCGCTCATCATGACCCTCGACGTATCGAGGTTCGAAGCGGCGCCGAGGGTGGCGCCGAGCGTGTCGAGCTCTTCCGAGATCTCGAGCGCGTTGCGCGACGACGTGCCCTCATCGAGCATGTCCATCGCCATCCGCGCGGTGCCGGCCAGCGAAAACTGGTCCGAGGCGTAGCCGGCATCGAGCTGCAGGGACAGGTTGACGACGGGGACGGCGTCCCGTTGGGCGAGGATGACCTTCAATCCGTTCGAGAGTTCCGCCGTCTCGCGCGCCGGGAAGGAGGCGGACGGGAACTCGGTGACCTCGGGCGGGCCGGAGGAGCGGTCGATCGTGCTTTCGGTCGTCGTGTAGGTGGGGAAGGGCTGCACTTCGACGGTCAGGGCGCCGGCTGAGAGCCACTCGGCGGCCGCGCCGTGAACGTCGGCGAGGGTTGCGTTCGCCAGGTTCTCCTGGGTACGCATGTGGCCGTCCGGGCTGCCGAGATAGACCTCGCTCGCGGCCAGAACGTCCGACTTGCCGCCGAAACCGCCGATGCGCTCGACGCCGCGGATGAAGATCGCGCGCTGGCTGGCCTGCGCCCGATCGAGTTCGGCCTCGGTCGGGCCCGATTCGAGGAAGGCGCCGAGCTCTTCATCGAGCACGGCTTCCACCTCGGCCAGATCCTGGTCCGGTTGAGCCGTCGCAATGACCAGGAAGATGCTGCCGAACTCGCGTGTCATCGTAAACGCCGAGACATCCGTGGCGATCTGGTCGTCGTAGACCAGCCGCTTGTGGAGGCGCGAACTCTTGCCGCCGGCCAGGATGTCGCTGGCGAGGCTGAGGTGGTCGACCGAGGCGTCCTTCACGGTGGCGACGTTCCAGGCCTTGTAGACGCGGGCCTGCGGCACCCGGTCCTGGAGCAGGATACGGCTCTCCTCATTGCGGCGCGCCAGGGAGACATCGGGCTTGATCAGGGGCGGCCCGGAGGGGATGTGGCCGAAGTAGCGCTCGACCCGGGCCTTGACGTCCTCGGCCTCGACATCGCCGGCGACCACCAGGACCGCGTTGGCGGCGCCGTACCAGGTCTGGAACCACTCATGGACGTCCTCGAGCGAGGCGGCGTTGAGGTCCTCCAAGGAACCGATCGTCGAATGGTCGTAGGGGTGGCCGTCCGGATAGGTGTTCTCGAAGACCGTGAGGAAGACCTTGCCGTAGGGCTGGTTCTCGCCCTGGCGCTTCTCGTTCTGGACCACGCCTCGCTGCTCGTCGAGCCGGGCCTGGTTCACGGCGGCCTGCATGTGTCCCATGCGGTCGGACTCCATCCACAGCGCCATGTCGAGCGCCGTCGTCGGCACAACCTGGAAGTAGTTCGTCCGGTCCTGGTTCGTCGTCCCGTTCATGCCGGTGGCGCCGACGCGGTCGAAGGGCTTGAAGTAGTCGTCGTTGAAGTGCTCGCTGCCGTTGAACATCAGGTGCTCGAACAGGTGCGCGAAACCGGTCTTGCCCTGCTTCTCGTCGCCGGCGCCGACGTCGTACCAGACGTTGACTGCGACGATCGGCGCTTTGTGGTCCTCGTGGACGATCAGACGCAGGCCGTTGTCGAGCACGTACTTCGTGTACGGAATGTCGACGACATCCGACGTTGTGGACGTTGGGCCGTCCGCGGGGCCGCAGGCGGCGAGAAGCGGGAGGACGAGGGTGAGGGCAAGGGCGAGCAGTCGTTTCACGGTGTTTTCTCCTGAAACAGGGGGCGTAAGGGTCTGTGGATTCTAGAGAGCGGCCAACTGGCTCAGGCCGCTGGCTTCAGAGATGATCGTTCGACCCGCCACCCGATGCGCAACAGGGCCGCCAACACCCGTCGAGCCTTGACGGCTGGCCATGCACTCACGCAGCGGCAAACTGGATGGTAGTCGCCCTCGCCGAAGGTTCACGCTGCTCCAGCCGCTCTGCGACAATGCGAAGAGCCAAGGCTTTTGCTCGCCTCATGGCGTCGTCGCGGCTCCCGCCGTAGGCCATGACGCCCGCGAACTCGATGACCTCCGCAATCCAGCGGCCATCGTCCTCGCGTTCTATCTCGATCGTGAGCTGCATCTTCCTCGCCGGGTGGGTCAGGAGCAGAACCCTACCAGCACCAAGGCGACCCACCGGTCTTTGCCTCATCGTCCACGCCGACACCAAGGCGATCGTCTACCAGGCGATGCCGTAGTCCTCGCCGAAGTCGCTGGCGCCGCCCCACATCGTGCCGTTCTCCCGGTCGAACCAGATAGCGGTGATCGGTCCCGAAGTGCGGTCGAGCGCGCGCACGCGGTAGCCCATGGTGCGCAGTGCTTCGCGCACCCACGGCGGCACGTCTTGGCGGACGTCGATGTCTCCCGGCCGGGACTCGTGGGCGCCGAAGGAACTCTGCATCTGGTGGCTGGTGATGTTCGCCGCTTCCACCGCCTGCTGGACATTCATGCCGAACTCGACGACGCCCAGGAAGAACTGCAGCAGGTTCTGATCCTGGGTGTCGCCGCCCTGGACGGCGAACGACAGATAGGGCTGGCCGTCCCTGAGCGCCATGCCGGGCGTCAGGGTCGCGCGCGGGCGCTTGCCGGGCTCGGGCAGGTTGTACGGGTTGAGTCTCGGGTCGAGCACGAAGCTCTGCATCCGCTGACTCATCCCGATGCCGGTGCGGCCGGCGATCACGGCGGGGATCCAGGCGCCGCTGGGCGTGACCGACACGACCCAGCCTTCGGCGTCGGCGGCCTGGATCGAGGTCGTGCCGGCGGTGAACGCCTCCTCGTAGGTCATCCGGGGCAGGGTGGCCGGGCCGGGACCGGTTGCTGCCTGCTGGAAGCCCTGCTCGCCCTCGGCGTCCGCTGCCGGCGGGATCGGCGTCCACTGTTCGAGCAGGTCAAGGAACGGGTTCTCCCCATCCTGGAAGTCGTAGGGGTTCCCCGGGCGCGCGTCCTCGTCGTTGTGCGCCCAGTCGATCGATTCGTAGCGGGCGCGGGCGTAGTCCTTCGAGAGCAGACCTTCGAGCGGCTCCTCCGGCGGGTAGTAGGGGTCGCCGTAGTAGAAGTCGCGGTCCGCGAAGGCGAGGTTCATCGCCTGGTAGATGGCGTGGATGTAGCGGGCCGAGTTGTAGCCCATCGACACCAGATCGGCGTTCTCCAGGATGTTCAGCGACTGGAGCATCACCGGTCCCTGGACCCAGGACGTCAGTTTGTAGACGTCGACACCGCGGTAGTTCGTGTGCACCGGCGCCTCGATGTGGACTTGCCAGCGGTCGAGGTCGGCCATCGTGTGCAGGCCGCCGAGCTCCTGCGAGCCGCGAACGAACTCTTCGGCGATGTCGCCGCGGTAGAAGCGGTCATAGGCGGCGGCCAGGGCCTGCTCGCGCGTCTTGCCCTTCTTCAACGCCGCGGCCTCCGCCTCGACCAGCTTGCGCAGGGTGTCCAGCAGGTCCGGTTGGCGGAAGATCTCGCCGGCGCGCGGCGCCGCGCGGTCCTCGCCGCCCTTTGACGACGACAAGTGGGGCAGGAAGACGCGTGCCGAGTCCGGCCACTGCTGCAGCATGTCCTTGCGCCGCTCGATGTTGTCGGCCTGCGACCGCTCGATCGGATAGCCGTCGGCCATCTGCATCGCCGGTTCGAGTACTTCGGCGAGGCTCATCGTGCCGTAGTGCGCGAGCATCACGATCAGGCCGCCCGGGGTTCCCGGGGTGACCGCGGCCAGCGGGCCGTACTCCGGCGGATAGACGAAGTTCCGTTCGCGGAAGAAGTCGACCGTGGCGCCGGTAGGGGCCACCCCAAGTGCATTGATCCCGATCACTTCGCGCGTGCGCGGATCGAAGATCAGCGCCTGCGTCTCGCCGCCCCAGCCCAAGGTGTCCCACATGGTCGAGGTCGCGGCCAGCATGGCGCAGGTCGCGTCGACCGCGTTGCCGCCGCGGGCGAACACCGTCGCACCGGCCGTCGCCGCCAGCGGTTTGCCGGTGATCGCGACCCAGTGGCGACCGTGCAGCACGGGTTTGACGGTGCGCTGGGCTTCGGCAGCCGTGACGGCGAGGGCGAGGGCCAGGGTGCTGATCGCCACAACAGGTCGTCTCGTCATCGCGGCAGCTTATCGCCGGTAGGGCGAAGGGCCGTCAGGCCGCTGATAGCCTGCCGGTCCTTGCTTGGTCGGCGTGGTCGCGCCCAGGTCCGCACAGTTTCCCGGGGATTCAGGAAAGGGTTCCAGACATGAAAGCAGCCGTATTCCACGCGGTGGGTCAGCCGCTCGAGATCACCGACGTCTCGATCAGCAAGCCGGGACCGCACGAGATCCTGATCCGGAGCGCGGTGGTCGGCGTCTGCCACAGCGACCTGCACTTCGTGGACGGGCTGTGGCCGATCCGCACACCTGCGATCCTCGGCCACGAGGCGTCCGGGATCGTCGAACAGGTCGGCTCCGAAGTCCGCTACGTCAAGCCCGGCGACCATGTGATCACCTGCCTGTCCGTGTTCTGCGGCTACTGCGAGTACTGCATGAGCGGCGAACCGACTCTCTGCGACAAGCGGGCCACCCGGCGAGCGCGAAACGCCGAGCCGCGGCTGGCGCTTCCGCCCAGCAATGGCGGCGGCCCGCGGCCTGTGTCGCAGTTCGCCGATCTGGCGTCGTTCGCGGAACAGATGCTGGTGCATGAGAACGCGGTGGTGAAGATCCGCGAGGACATGCCGTTCGACCGCGCCGCGGTGATCGGCTGCGCGGTGACCACGGGCGTCGGCGCGGTCTTCCGCACGGCTCAGGTCGAACCGGGATCGACGGTGGCCGTGATCGGCTGCGGCGGCATCGGCCTGTCGACGATCAACGGCGCCGAACTCGCCGGCGCCGGGCGGGTCATCGCCATCGATCGGGTGGCCTCCAAGCTGGAACTGGCGCGGCAGTTCGGCGCCACGGACACGGTGGACGCATCCGCCGGCGATCCGGTCGAACAGGTGCGGGAGATGACCGGCGGCGGCGTGCAGTACGCCTTCGAGGCGATCGGCCTCAAGGTGACCGCCGAGCAGGCGTGGGCGATGCTGCGGCCCGGCGGCACCGCGACCGTGATCGGCATGGTTCCGATGGGCGAGAAGATCGAGATTCCCGGCCACGAGATGCTCCAGGCGAAGGCGATCCAGGGCTGCGTCATGGGTTCGAACCGCTTCCGCATCGACATGCCGCGCCTGATCGACTTCTACCTGGCCGGCAAGCTGAAGCTCGACGAGTTGATCTCGGACCGAGTCGGGTTCTCGCAGGTCAACGAGGCGCTGCAGAACCTGAAGAACGGCGAGGTGGCGCGGCAGGTCATCGTCTTCGATGGTTAGCTTCTCGCCGCAGCCCGGATGCGGGCGGGGCGCCCTGCTTGCGGTCGTTCTCGGGCTGATACCGCTGGCGCCGGCGTCGGCGAACGGAGTGGCGGAGAAGGGCGACCTCGAGACCGCCGTGGCCGAGCGGGCCGACCTGCTCTGGGACGCGGCGCGGAAGATCTGGGAGTGGGCCGAGCCCGGTTACCAGGAGACGAAGTCCGCGGCCCTGCTCGCTTCGCTGATCGAGGAGGACGGCTTCGAGGTCGAGCGCGGCGTCGCCGGGATTCCGACGAGCTTCATCGCGTCTTACGGCGCGGGACGGCCGGTGATCGCGATCCTGGCCGAGTTCGACGCGCTGCCGGGATTGTCCCAGCAGCCGGTTCCCACCCGCGCGCCGCGCGAGGGCCCCGACTGGGGCCATGCCTGCGGCCACCATCTGTTCGGCGCCGGCTCGCTCGGAGCGGCGCTCGCGGTGGCCGACGGCATTCGCAGCGGCGCGATCCAGGGGACGGTACGGCTCTACGGCACGCCGGCCGAGGAGGGCGGCGGCGCCAAGGCGTTCATGGCCCGCGGCGGGCTGTTCGAGGACGTGGACGCGGTCCTGCACTGGCATCCGGGCGATGTGAACTCGGCCGGCGATCCGACCAACCTGGCCCGGGTGGCCGCCAAGTTCCGCTATCGCGGCCGCAGCGCTCACGCCGCCGCGTCGCCCGAAGCCGGCCGCTCCGCGCTCGACGCGGTGGCGATTCTCAACTACGGCGCCGAACTGCTGCGCGAGCACACGCCCGACCGCACGCGGATCCACCACGTGATCACCGCTGGCGGCGACGCCCCGAACGTGGTGCCGGCGTTCGCCGAGGCGTACTACTACGTGCGGCACCCGGACATCGGCATCGCGCGGTCGATCTACGACCGGCTGGTGCTGGTGGCCGAGGGCGCCGCCCACGCCACGGAGACGGAACTCGAGATCGAGTTCCTGGGCGGCATCCACAATCTCCTCCCGAACGACACGCTCTCCAAAGTCTCGCTCCGGAACTTCAAGGATCTGATCGACATGGAGTACAGCGAAGAGGAGCGGAGCTGGGCCGGCAAGCTGCAGGAGTCATTGCTGAAGGCCCGCCCGCTCTCGTCGGTGTCCGAACTGCGCGACGACACGGGCAACACGACCCTGGGCTCGACCGATGTCGGCGACGTCTCCTGGGTGGCGCCGACCACCGGCATCCGGACCGCGTGCTGGGTGCCGGGAACGCCGGCCCACTCCTGGCAAGCGGTCGCGGCCGGCGGCACGACGATCGGCCGCCAGGGCATGTTGATGGCGGCCCGCGTGCTGGCGGCGACGGCCTGGGACCTGTTCGCTGATCATTCGATCGTGAAGGCGGCCCGGGAGGAGCTCGATCGGCGAGTCGCCGACCGGCCCTACCGCGCGGCTCTGGAGGAAGGCCAGGAGCCGCCGCTGGACTACCGCAAGCCGCCGGAGCGGTAGCGCGGCGCGGTGCGCAGCCTGACGCCCGCCTGCAGGCTGAGGTCGACGGCGGAGCCGTACTTGATTGTGTTGTTGCTGAGGCTGAAGAACGCGGAGCGATCGAGCCCGCCGCGGCTCGGCTTGAGGCTACGGGTCCAGCCGACGTCGATCAGGTTTGCCGTGACGCCGAGGATCGAGAGCTTCAACTGGCGGAAGGGGCTTTTCTGGTGGCGGAGTTGGAGAACCAGTGAGGACCGTTGGCCGAAAGGGCGTTCGCCGGCGATGGCGAACGTGGCGATGTCCTGCGGCTCCAGCTTCAGCAGATCGTGTCCGCCGAGCCGGGCGAAGCCGGCGTTGCCGTAGAGGGTCCAACGGCGCCAGGAGCGGGAAGCCAGATACTGGACCGCCGTGTCCACCGAACCGGTGCCGTAGAAGTCGTCGTCGTTGCCGGTGGGCAACTTGACCTGTACTTGGACGGCCTGCCTCCACGCCGCTGACCCGGGTCCGAAGCCCCACTTGAGGGAGGCGATGGTCTCGCCCAGGCCGGGCCCCGGCTCGTCGAAGCGGATGAAGCGCAGCCGGTCGCCGTAGCTGCTGGGTCCGCCCTTGCCATCGCGCCGGAAGTACAGGCCGTAGTCGTTCTGCAGCGACTGCGGCCGGCCGGACTGGCGGAAGCCGAAGAGCTCGTGGAAGCCCTCGATCACGGGATCGAAGACACCGGCGCCAGCGTCGACGATCGAGGCTCTGAGACCCAGCTCGAGCCTTCGGCCGAAGCTCCGGCGTACATCGACCGTCAAGCGGTGGACTTCGACGTCAGCGAAGTAGATGCCCTCCGGTCCCGGCCAGGGCGCTATCCGATCGAGTTCCTCGACCGTCACCGGAGCGCGTTCGGGCCGCGGTTCGATGACGTCGGACACCGCCGGCGAGCGGAGCCAGAAGCTGGAAAGGCCGACGGACGTGGTGACCAGCCACCGCCGGTTTTCAGCCTCCGGCGCCGGCGGCGCCTCGACCGGAAGACTCAGAAACCCCGAGCCACTGCCCAGCCAGGCCTCGGCCACGGGCAGCGGGCCGAACCGCTGTTCCTGGGCTCCGAGCGGGCTGGCGGGCGCCAGCGCGACCGCCGCGGCTGCGAGGACGGTCAGGCGAGGCAGCAGTTACTGCGCCGCTCCCGCCGCCTGGATCGCCTGCCAGATGCGCTCGGGCTTGGCGGGCATGTCGATGTTCGTGATGCCGAGCGGCCGCAGCGCGTCGACGATCGCGTTCACGATGCAGGGAGTCGCCCCGATCGTCCCGAGTTCGCCGATGCCCTTGGCGCCGAGCGGGTTGATCGGCGTGGGGGTCACCGTGTTGTCCAGCACCATGCGCGGGAAGTGCTTGGCGCGTGGAACCGCGTAGTCCATCAGGGTGCCGGAGAGGAGCTGACCGCCGTCGTCGTACTGGACCTCCTCCCACATCGCCTGGCCGATGCCCTGGACGACGCCGCCGAGGCGCTGGCCGTCGGCCAGCATCGGGTTGATCACGACGCCGAAGTCGTCGACCGCCACGTAACGCTGGATCTCGATCTGCCCGTCCTCGGGGTCGATCTCGACCTGGCAGAGGTGGGCGCCGAAGGGGAACGTGGTCGCCGAGGGTTCGAAGCGGGCGACGGCTTCGAGCCCGGGCTCCTCGCCCGGCACGGCGATATTCCACATGTGGGCCATCTCGGCAACCTGGCGGAAGGTGAGCTTCCTGTCCGTGCCGGTGACGGTGAACTCACCCGCGTCGTACTCGATCTGATCGACCGGTGCGTCCAGGTGGTGGGCCGCGATACGCGTCGCCTTGTTGTGGACCTTGGTCAGGGCCATGTGCAGCGCCGCGCCGCCCACCGCGATGCCGCGGCTGCCGAAGGTGCCGACGCCGTGCTGGACCTGGTCGGTGTCGCCGTGGACCACGACCACGTCGTCCAGGCCGACACCGAAGGCATCCGAAGTCATCTGGGCGAAGGCGGTCTCCTGGCCCTGCCCGTGCGGCGAAATGCCGGTGTAGACGGTGACGTTGCCGCTCGGTTCGACGCGTACGGTGGCGCTTTCCCAGGTCCCCATGCGCTGCTGCGGCGCGGACCCGGCCGAGGGGCCGAGGCCGCAGACCTCGGTGAAGGTCGCGAGCCCGATGCCGACCAGCCGGCCGTTCTCCCGCGCGCTGCGCTGTGCCTCGCGGGCTTCGTCGTAGCCGGCGAGTTCCATCATCCGGTCGAGCGTCAGTTCATAGTCGCCGCTGTCGTAGACGGCGCCCGACGCGGTGGTGTGGGGGAAGGCGCCCTTGTCGACGAAGTTGCGGCGTCGCACCGCGGCCGGGTCGATGCCGGTGGCCGCGGCCACCTCGTCCATCACCCGCTCGATGATGTAGGCGGCTTCTGGGCGTCCCGCGCCTCGGTAGGCCTCGGTCGCCATCGTGTTCGTGTAGACCGAGGCGGTGTCCCAGGCGACTGCCTTGATGTCGTAGCAACCGCAGGACATCGTGTGCGTGGAGAGGGCGATGAAGGGCCCGTAGAAGGAACGGAAGGCGCCGATGTCGGCGATCGTCTGCCCCTTGAGCGCCAGCACCCGGCCGTCGTTCTGGAAGGCGACCTCGATCTTCTCGACGTGTCCCCGGCCGTGGGTCATGCCGAGCAGATTCTCGGTCCGGGTTTCGGCCCACTTGACCGGCCGGCGCAGCGCCCGGGAGACCCAGCACAGCAGGGGGTCCTCGGGGTAGGTCGGGATCTTCGCTCCGAAGCCGCCGCCGACTTCGGGTGCAATGGCGCGGACGCGGATCTCGGGGATGCCGAGACACATCGCGACCTGCTGCTTGACGAAGTGCGGGGCCTGGTTGGAGGTCCAGATGGTCAGCTTGCCGGGGCCTTCCTCCCATTGCGCGCAGATCGCCCGGCCTTCCATCGGGAAGGGCGCCACGCGCTGGTTGAGCAGGCGGATCGAGAGAGTCTGGTCGGCCTGCTCGAAGAAGTTGTCCGCCTCCGGGTTCGGGATCGGAATCCGCAGGCAGATGTTGCTGTCGAGTTCCTCGTAGACCTTGGGCGCGTCCGGCGCCATCGCGGCCTCGACATCGACGACCGCTGCACGCGGCTCGATGTCCACATCGACCTTCGAGGCGGCGTCGCGCGCGGCGTAGGGCGTTTCGGCCACGACCACCGCGACCGGCTGGCCGACATAAAGCACGCGGCCGTCTGCCAGCAGCGGATGGTCGGCCTTGCCCATTCCCGGAATCTCGGCGCCGACCGGGCTCGGTCCGACCTGCCCCGCCATGTCGGCGTAGGTGTAGACGCCGACGACGCCCGGGTGGGCTGCTGCCGCGGCGGTGTCGATGGAGCGGATGGCGCCGGCCGCGAAGTCGCTGCGCACGAAGGCGGCATAGGTCATTCGCGGCAGCTTCACATCGTCGGTGTAGGTCCCGAGGCCGCGGATCAGCCGGGGGTCCTCGCGGCGCTTGATGGGCTGGCCGACGGAGTTGGGGCGGAACGTCGTCATCTCTACGCCCCTCCCGCGACTTCGGCGGCGTGCTGCACCGCGTCGACGATCTGCTGGTAGCCGGTGCAGCGGCAGATGTTGCCGTCGATCGCTTCCCGGATCTCGGCCTCGGTCGGATGCGGGTTGTCGTCGAGCAGTTGCTTCGCCGCCATGATCATCCCTGGAGTGCAGTAGCCGCACTGCAGACCGTGCTTCTCCCAGAAGCCGACCTGCAGCGGATGGAGGTGGTCGGCGTCGGATGCCAGACCTTCGATCGTCGTGACCTCCTGGCCGTCGGCCTGGACCGCCAGCACGGTGCAACTCTTCACCGCGCGCCCGTTCAGATGCACGGTGCAGGCGCCGCAGAGCGTGCTCTCGCAGCCGATGTGGACGCCCGTGAGGTCGAGTTCCTCGCGCAGGAAGTGGACCAGCAGCGTGCGCGGCTCGACCTCTCGCTCGGACTTGCTGCCGTTGACGGTGATGGTGACGGGGACGGATCGTGGCATCGGACCTCCTACCAGGGATCGGTATCGTGGCGCGGAAGCGTATCGCAGCGGGGGCTGCTAGGATTGCCGCATTCACCAACGACGAGTTGCCTTTTTTGGGCACCCTTTCAAGTCAGGGAGACCGACATGAGAAAGTCGCTGATCGCTACCGCCGTTCTGGCTGGACTTGTCGCCGCCGGTTCAGCAGCCGGCGCTGCCGAAGGCGAGATCAAGAGAACCGCCGACGGCAAACCGGACTTCACCGGCGTCTACGACATCTCGAGCATCACGCCGTTTGCGAGGCCGAAGGAGTTCGGCGACAAGCTGAACCTCACTCCCGAGGAGGCCCAGGCGCTGGCGAAGCGACGCGCCGACTCGAACGCGGCCCAGGACGCGCCCAGCGATCCGGAGCGCTCAGCGCCGGCGGAGGGCGGCAATGTCGGCGCCTACAACAACTTCTGGTTCGAGTGGGGCAGCCAGAACTTCATGATCGACGGCAAGTTCCGCACCTCGGTCCTGACCGATCCGCCCAACGGGCAGATGCCGGCGATGACTGAGGGAGGCAAGAAGCGGGCGGCCGCCGCACCCAAGTTCGCGTGGCCGAACAAGGGCTATGCCTGGTGGCTCGAGTCGGGGGACATTCCCTACGACGGTCCGGAGACGAACATCGTCGGTGTCCGCTGCTTCTACCAGCCGAGTGCCTCGGTCGCGATCCGCCCGCTGCCCTACAACAACGTGAAGACGATCGTCCAGACCGAGGACCACTTCATGATCATGATCGAGTGGATGCATTGGACACGGGTCGTCCGGATCGGCGGCGAGCACGCCCCGGATTCATACCGTTCTCTGAGCGGCGATTCGATCGGTTGGTGGGAGGACGACACGCTGGTCGTCGAGACCACGAACTTCCGCGACATGCCCGACCTGCGTGGCGAAGGCGTGCGGGTCGTCGAGCGGTTCAGCCCCGGCGAAGGGAACGGCCTGCTCTACAGCTTCACGGTCGAGAACCCGGAGTATGAGGCGCCGTTCAGCGGTGAGTTGCCGTGGCCGAAGACGACCGACAAGAGCTACGAATACGCCTGCCACGAGGGCAACTACGCGATGGGCAACATGCTGCGCGGCGCGCGGCTGCTGGAGTCGGAGTTCCAGGGTCAGTCGAGCACCGGCCAGGAGTAGGTCCGGCCCGCATCGGGAGCGGTTGTCCGCCGGCTAGACCGCCCGCACCTGCCGGCTCACCCGCCCGATGATCCGGGGCAGGGCCTCGTGCGCCTCCGAAGGCACCCGGAAGGTCGTCATCCAGGACAGGACGGCGAGATCGGTCAGGTCGACCGCGTCTCGCCCTGCCAGGAGCGCCGCCCCCCGCAGGATCTTGATCGCCTTGACCAGGAAGGTGCGGTCGGTGAGCAGGGAGTTCGTCTCGTTGCACTCGAACTCGAGCACCAGGGTGCGCATGACATCGAGAAGCGCCGCGCGCACTGCCGGCCCGACTTCGACTTCGTACATGCGACGATTCAGGGCATCGAGCGTGGCGCGGTCGGTCACGGGATCCGGATCGGGTTGTTCGACCACGGATCCGGAGGCGAAACGATCGATCAGGATCCTCGCCTCCTCGGCGCCGCTCTGGATCAGGCCCGAAACCCGCAACTGGAGGGCGAAGCGGTCGAGGTTCGCGGGATCCAGCGGTTCGTTGTAGTACTCGTCGTCCATCGGGTTGCCGGTCGCGATGGCGGCCATCAACGGAATCGGCTTGGCGCCGAAGCGGCGTTCGTTCAGGATCCGGAGCAGCACGTTCAGCGCCTCGCCCGGAGCACGGGAGATGTCGTCGAGCACGGCGACCTCGGCGGTCAGCAGGCCCCCGGGTTCGATCCGCTGGTGGATCCTTTCCGCTTCTCCCGCCATTCCCGGCTCGCCGTCTGGCGTCTTCACCCGCCGACGTTCCAGGACGATATCGCCGACGAGTTCGGCGAGACGGGTGTCGCGGTGCAACTGGTAGAAGAAGAAATCGAGTTCGGAGCCCTTGGCCGCGACCTCGGCAAGCCGCGTCTTGGCGGTGCCCGGCGGTCCCTCGACGTAGATGTGCTCCCTGGTGATCAAGGCAAGGAGCAGGGCCGTCTTCACCTCGCCGTGGCCGACGACGTGGTGATCGAGCAGGTCGCGGAGTGGGGTGAGGTCGTTCACGGGACGCGCGACTCTATCGCTCCTCCAGCCTGAGTCCGCCGCCGGTCAGAGGGCGGCCGCGGAAGCGCAGTCCGCCGGTCTCGGCCGAGATGTCGTCGAGCACCGGCGGGCAGTCGCCGTTGCCCAGGAACACGGTGTGGAGGGCGACGCCGAGCCGGTGAGCCAACTGCCGCTCGCGACGGACGGTCGTGTCGCCGATGATCGGCAGGCCGTCGGTCAGGAGGACGATGTGGCGGTTGCGGCCCGACCCGCCGCGCAGGCCCTCGAGAGCGGTGCGGAGCGGCGCCTCGTAGTTCGTCTGTCCCACCGCCTTGGCCTGGCCGGCCTGCTCGGCGAGCCGGGAGTACGAGCGGTGCAGCAGCCGGCCGCCGACGGGGTGGGGCAGGGCGCGGTGATGGAACTCGACGTAGCCGACGCGCATCCGCCGCCGCGCAGCGACGCGCAGAATGCCGAGCACAACCTGGCTCGACCACACGGTCAACCGGCCGGCCATCGAGGCGGAGATGTCCCGCAGCACGGCGACCGCGCCGCCTGCGTTCCGGCGCTTGCGCTCGAATGTGCGCGGCGTCCCGGGTAGCCGGCCCTCGGTGAAGAGCAGCGCTTCGATCACGTCGGCGTCGATCAGCTCGTCCAGATCGCGCAGTGGCCGGTAGCCGCGGGGCTGGCCGCCGGGGTCGGTGTCCGGGTCGATCCGGCCGCGTTCGATGCGCCCGACCAGAGCTCGCAACAGGAGATCGACCTGCGCCGGCGGCGGCGGAGCCCCGAACACGGTGGGCGGCGCCGGCAGGTCGGCCTGATCGTCGATCCACGAATCGGAAGCGGGCGCGGCCGCGGCCGCCGCGTCGGCGTCGTCGTCGCCCTGGGATTGCGCGCCAGGCATCTGGGCTCCGGTCTCGGCCATCGTCACATTGGGCGGGTCGCCGAGCAGTTCTTCGAGGATGTGGTCGAAGTCCTCCTGCACCTCGTCCGGCAGCCGGTGGGCGACCATGTAGCGGATGGCGCCGAGATCGCGCGGCGCCGCCGCCGGGGCGCCGCGCAGGAAGGCGTGCGCACGGACCAGCCGCAGGGCGAGGGAACTGAAGGAGCGGTCGGACATCAGACGGTCGCCCGATGCCGAGGCGTCGGCGCTGCGCTGACGCAGCCGATCCAGCAGGCGGTGGTAGGCCGCGAGGGTTCGTGGCTCGACCTGGAGGGCCGCCGCGGCCCGTTGGGCGGCCTTGCGGGTGGCGGTGTTCATCACCGAGGGCGGTTGCGCAACCGCCCGAGGACGGCGGGAGGCCCGTTCGATCAGGACCGCCGCCTCGTCGAAGAGTCCGCCCACCAGCAGGCCGGTGACCCGGAGTTGCACCGCGAAGCGGTCGAGCTGGCCCGGTTCCAGTGGGTCGATCGGGGCTTCGACCTGTTCCAGCGGTCCGGTGGCGACCGCCGACTCGAGCGGCAGCACCTGCCCCAGCGCGCGCCGCTCGGCGAGAATTCGAAGCAACGGGCCGAGGGCCTCCCCCGGAGAGCGCGGCAGATCCTCGAGCAACGCGACCTCCGCCTGGAGCAGGGGACCTGGGATCAGCTCGCGGCGCAGGCGCTCGTGGCCGCGGTAACGGTGCCGGCTGAGCAGGACATCGCCGAGCAGGTCGGTCTCGCGGATGTCGCGGTGGAAGACGAGCGTGTGGGTGCGGGCGCCGGACAGCGCCGCGAGCGCCGCCGCCAGTTCCGACTTGCCGCAGCCTGGCGGTCCTTCCAGGTAGGCGTGTTGCTCGGCCAGCAGCGCCAGGGTCAGCCCGGTCGCGGCGTCGTCCTGGCCGACCAGGACACGGCCCAGTGCCGTGCGCAGTTCGGCGAAGGCGGCGGAGAGCTCCGCGGTGCGACGGTCGGGAGCGGGCAGAGTCACAGCGGCGGAATTCTACTCGTCTGGACCGAGTGGGTCGTCGGGCACGGTCTGTGCATCGACCAAAAGCGGGAGCAGCTCGTGGTTGGGGAAGAACCGCACAGTGACTGCGGTTGCTAGGATGGCGTACGTCGCTTCTCCGTGCCGTCGCCGATCAGTGCGACCGGCAGTCAGGAACATAGGAGGTCCTTTGGGATGAGCAGTATCGCGACGGTTGGACGACGGTGGGCTCTTGCTGCCGCGCTGGTTGGTGGTGGCTTGGTGCTGTCGACCGGTCACGGACTGGCCGCGACGGCAGATCCGGTGGTCGGCGGTGAGGCCACGGCTGGGAACGTTGCGGCCGACGACGAGAAGAAGAAGCGGAAGGCGGAGAAGAAGGAAGCCGCCAGGGCGGCGAAGGAAGAGAAGCGGCTGCAGAAGCAGCGGCGCCAGAGGGGCAAGACTGTGCGAGCGGTCGTCGTCCCGTCGGTGCCGGCTCCGGCAGCGGCGGCGGAGCCAGCAGCGGCGGCGAAGCCCGAGCCTGAAGTTGCTGCCGCGCCAGCGCCTGAACCCGCGGCAGCGAAGAAGGTGGTCGCGGCGCCGGTGGCTGAACCGAAGCCTGCTCCGGCTAGATCGGCCGCGACGGAACCGGCGCCCCGGCCTGCGCTTGAACCGGTACGGACCGCTCCGGCAGCGAGCCCGCAGCGCGAGACGCCGCGCGCCGTGGAGCCGGCTTCCGAGCCGGCGAGGGCCCCTGCGGCAGCACCGGCACCGGCACCGGCAGACATCAGCCTCAACGAGCGGATCCGGGTCGCCGAGGTGTTGCTCGATGTCCTGGTTACGGACCGGAAGGGCAACGTGATCGACGACCTGAGCTCTGGGGACTTCGTGGTTCTCCACAAGGGCGAGGAGCAGGAAGTCGTGAGCGCCTCCTTCTATGGCGGTCCGAGCGAGTTGGCGTCGCCGGGCGGAGGTGGAACGACGCGAACCGATCGCTACTTCATCCTCATGTTCCACGACCAGCGATTGCAGGCGCCGGCCCTGTCCGGACCGCAGATGGACAACGCGCGCTGGCTCAAGCGTTGGATCGAGGAGGAGTTGCAGCCGAACGACCAGGTGGCCGTGTTCGCCTACCAGGCACGCCTCAAGTTCTACCTCGACTTCAGCCGCGACCGGGAGAAGATTCTGGCGGCGGTCGACGCTGCGTCGCGTGGCAAGCGGGACCTGGATCGCTGGGTCACGCGGTCGGAACCCGAGTTCGACCCGAACTCGCCCTCGTTGGGGGCCAATTTGCCGACGGGCAAGGAACTGGCGCGGAGGAGCCGCAAACTCCAGGAGGGCCTGGAGTTGCTCGGTTTCGCCGCCGAGGGAATCGCGGGCCGCAAGAATTTGGTCATGTTCAGCCTCGGTTTCGGGGAGGTCGGCCAATTCGGGAGCTACACGCCGGACACGCGCTACTACCCGCCGATGCGGGAGGCGCTGAACGCCGGCAACGTCGCGGTGTACACAATCGACACCATGGGCAGCCGCGGCAGGGCGATCGGGTCAGGGTCGCTCAACGACTCCCTGAGCCTGATCTCGAACGACACGGGCGGCCACTACTACGCGAACTTCACGAACATCATGACGCCGATGCGTCAGGTCGCCGAGGAGAACCAGGGCTACTACCTGGTGAGCTTCCGCTCCGAGTACGAAGCCGGTACCGGGGGCTACCGCAACATCAAGGTCAAGGTCCGCGAGGGCAAGTACAAGGTGCGGTCCCGCACCGGCTTCCGCTACGGCGAGTCATCCGGGCCGTAGCGAGTTTGGCGCCGGTGCCGGCTAAGGGCGTTGATTGGCCTTCCTTGGTGACGAGCGCCAGTGCGTAGGGCCTTTCGTCTCGGACCTACGCCCGTAATAGTCTGCGCAGACTTTGGCAGCCACACCGCGACTGGAACTTGGGAGGAGCCGGTAGATGATTTCGGCCGACGCGCGTTACGAGAGGAAGAGGATCGAGGTGCACGGCCACGAGATGGCCTACGTCGACCATGGAGAGGGCGATCCGATCGTCTTCCTGCACGGCAATCCGACTTCGTCCTACCTGTGGCGCAACGTGATGCCGCATCTGGAGGGCAGGGGCCGTCTGGTGGCGCCGGATCTGATCGGTATGGGCGATTCGGAGAAGCTGCCGAAGAGCGGGCCGGATCGGTACCGGTTCGTGGAGCACCGTCACTACCTCGACGGGTTGCTGGAGGCGATCGGGGTGGATTCGAACGTGGTCTTCGTGATTCACGACTGGGGTTCCGCGCTCGGCTTCGACTGGGCCAACCGGCACCGGGACGCGGTGCGCGGCTTGGCCTACATGGAGGCGATCGTTGGTCCGGTCCCGACCTGGGACGAATGGCCCGAGGCGGCGCGAGGCGTGTTCCAGGGGTTCCGTTCGCCGGCGGGCGAGGGCATGGTGCTGGCGAAGAACGTCTTCGTGGAGCGGGTGCTGCCGGGCTCGGTGCTGCGGAAGATGACGGATGAGGAGATGGCCGTCTACCGGCGACCGTTCGAGGACGAGGGCGAGTCTCGCCGGCCGACGCTGACCTGGCCGCGCCAGATCCCGATTGCCGGCGAACCGGAGGATGTGGTGGAGATCGTGCAGGCCTACGCGGACTGGCTGAAGGACTCGGAGGTGCCCAAGCTGTTCGTCAACGCGAAGCCCGGCGCGATCCTGACCGGAGCGATGCGGGAACTCTGCCGCACCTGGCCGAACCAGACGGAAGTGACGGTCAAGGGCTCGCACTTCGTTCAGGAGGATTCCCCGGACGAGATCGGTTCCGCGATCTCGGAATGGTTGCCGGAGTGAGTTTGTTGCTGCCCGTACTTCGCTGAAATCCGAAATCTGAGAGCCCGAAACAGTCGGGCAGGGAGCCCCATGACGTACCGGCATTTCCGGGAGGGTAGTCGTCGTTTCGTACTGGCTGTGATTGCCATTGCCTGGACTGCTGCCCTGGCCGCCGTGCCGGGTGTGGTCCCGGCCCAGGAATCGGAGAGTGGACCGAAGCTCGAGGGGATGAAACGGCTCGACCTGCCGCCGGAGATCATCCGCGCGAGCGACGTGCGGTGGCTGGAGGATGGCGAGCTCCTCTTCGGTGTGATCGAACGGGGCCTCTACTCCTGGCGCGCCGGCGAGAAGGCGGGCCAACTCAGGGTGGCGCTCGAGGAGCTTGAGGCCGAAGTTCTCAACGTCGGCGGCCGGGCCGTTGTCAATTCCAATCGGTATGAACGGGACTACGGACGGCTTGCCGTTTCGCCCGACGGGACGGCGTTCACGGACCTGTTCTCCGGCATCCACCTGGCGACGGAGGATGGGATCGACTCTCTGGCGGATATGGAGCACGTGGGCGACCTGGACCGGCGCGGTTCGCTGACCGCGGCGGTCGGTCTCGTCCGCAGGGACACCGATGGCTGGGCGGAACACGCCGCGTGGTTGATCCACGACGGCGAGCCAGCCGTTCGCGGGCTGATGCCGACGAGGGACAGTGGGCGTAGCCGGGAGTTGTGCAGCGTTGCGGAACTCTCGGTAATCCGCTTCATCTCGGAGGATCGGCTGCTCGTGATTCCGGGCACCGAACCCGGCGTCTTCGTCTACGACCGCGAAGGGGCGTTTCACGACAGTCTGGACGCGGAAACGTTCTTCGCCGAGGGTGGCTGCGATGTCGAGGCCAACGAGTGGGGGAGATCGCCCCTCGCCGATGCCTACGCTCGGGCCGACTGGTTGGGCCAGCGCCGGCTGATCGACGAAGTCGTGGCCGACGGCGAAGGCAACGTGTACTTCTTCGTTCGGTATGCGGCGGACGACCATTCCGGGGGGCTGGCGGATAGCCGGCAGAACCGCGCCTTGGATGCGATCCCGCTTCTGGGCGTCGGCGCGGGTTGGCTGACTCAGCAGCCGCCTGGCCTCAAAGGAACGCGTCGACAGGAGCCGGAGGAACCCGACAAGCAGCCTGAGCGGGTGGCGAACTCGACCGTCGCCGTGCGGGGCGGCTCGATCAGTGACCGCGTCGTTGCCTCGGTACCTCCGCCCACGGGCAGGGTGTGCTGGGACCTGGTCCACGCTCGCGTGGATGATCTCCGTGCAGTGACCAGTCAGTCGTGTGTCGTCGAGTCGGGGTTCGCCGATACGCGCTTGCGAGCCGACCTGCGCGGGGACCGTGCGGTGATCCTTCTCCGGGGCGGGGCGTTGCGGGGAGCTGACGTTCGGTCCGCGGAGGCGTTCGAAGCCCGTGTTCGTCCGCCGGCTGGCGCCGAGGACTAGGACGATGCGGTCTTCGATCTGCGTTCTCTGGTTGGTGGCCGGGGCGGTTGCAGCCCCGGCGTTGGCACAGGACGAAGCGGCGCCGGACGCTCCGTTCCAGTTCGTATGCGTCAAGGAGAGCGAACCTGTCTTCCTCAACGGGATCGCCGTGCCGGTCGACGAGACGTGGGAACGACGGGACGATGTCCCGGCAGGCCGTGCGCCGGCCGAGTGCTGGGCGTGGAGCGACTCCTGTCCACCCCGGCTTCTCGA
Organism: Candidatus Multivorans sp.; assembly: GCA_965216125.1. Classification (GTDB taxonomy): domain Bacteria; phylum Acidobacteriota; class Thermoanaerobaculia; order Multivoradales; family Multivoraceae; genus Multivorans. The sequence goes on from OZ244152.1 coordinate 3,758,040, forward strand.
TCCGGGAGAAGACGCGGCTGCCGCCTGCCGCGCCGACGCCAACTCTTCGAGGCCGCTGACCGTCCGTGTGCAGGCCCCCGAGGCCTCGAACTCGAACCGGGCTCCGGTGGACGGGTCGGCGGCCGAAGCCGAGTCCAAGGTGACCGCGGCGCCCGCGGAGATGTGGCGGCAGGTGCCACGACATCTGCTGCCGACGACGACCGTCGCGTCCGGGTCGCTCTCCCTGCTCCGCGGTGACGAAACATGGCGCCTCCAGGCGCTGCGCGAAGGCTTCGCCTCGACCTGGCGGGATGTGGCCCCGGAAGAGGGATCGGTGGAACTCGTGTTGCAGCAGGCGGTGGATCTCACCGTGCGGGTGACCGCCGACGGCACGCCCCTTGCCGGCGCGCGAGTGGACCTGCTGCGGGTGGGCTCGGGGACGGCCTCCGTACACCCCGAGGCTCTGGGCTTTGGGACCTCGGACGCTGATGGCAAGGTGAGTTTGACTGTGTCCGAGCGTGAGCGCGCCGCGGTCCTCGTCTTCCACGTTGCCCGGACCGCGGCGGCGTTCGAGCGTTTCGCCGAGGCGCCGCCCGTGGTCGAGCTCGGTCGAGGCCTCGCCGTCACGGGTCGGACCGTCGATCTGGAAGGACAGCCCGTAGCTGGAGTGCGGCTGCTGGGGCTGTCGTGGGTGGAGCACGAACTTCCAATGATGCGGCGCCACCTGGGCCTCTCCGGACCCGACGGCCGGTTCTCGCTCACCGGCTTCACGAAGGGCGCCGCGTCCCTGCGAACCGACGGCGGCGACCTGGAGTACTCCGAGGTGTTCGATCTGGAGGGTTCCCTGGACCTTGGGGCGATTGTGCTGGGGGCGGCCGAGACCTACTGGATCCAGGTCGTCGATGCGAGCCGTGGAACGCCGATACCCGGCGCAGGCGCATCGTCCGAGGCCGGGGAGCAATCCACGACCGACCGGGAGGGAATCGCGCAGGTGTCGCCCCGGTTCGGCCGCACCCTCATGGTCTCCGCGAAGGGGTACCGGATGGCGCGGTTCGAGATCGGCGGCGGCGGCACCACGACCGCAGAACCCTCGCTGCCTGGCTTGCCGATTTTCACGGTCGATGTGGCCGGCGACGCCGGCGCCACGGCTGAAGAACCCCTGGTGCTCAGGCTGGAGCCGGCCTTCACGGTCGAGGGCGTCTTCATTGCGGCCGACGGCGTAACCCCGGCCGCCTCGGGCCACCTGGTTGCCGCTCGCGACATGGGGAACGGGAGGGCGACCAGACACATAACGATCGCCGCGGATGGATCCTTCTCCGTGGACCTCGAGCCGGGTGCCTACACGCTGGAGCTGACGGCAACGAATGCCGGGAGGACGGTGCTTAGCGTCCAGGGGTCGGCGGGGGACGCCCGCGACCTGGGGGTCATCGTGGCCCCGGCGTCGGCCTGGGTCTCCGGCACCGTGGTGAACTCCGAGTACGTGCCGGTGTTCGAAGCCTCGGTGTCCTACACGAGACCGTCCGAGTACGGCCGGTTGATGACCCGGGCAATGGGCCAGGTCGCCACGGTCACCACGGATGTCGATGGCGCCTTTGAACTCCACGGCCTTGAGGTGGGAACATCGACGCTCCGGGTGGAAGCCGAAGGGTTCGCGCCGCTCGAGTTCGAGGTCGAAGCGAACGCGGTCGAGTGGATCGATGCCGGGTTGGTGGAGCTCTCGCGAGGCCGCCGCATCACGGTGCGTTCGGATGTCGAGCACGGGCAGGTCCTGCTTGACCCTGGTGGCCGAAGCCGGCCGCGGGATCTGATCACGGGCGATCTGGAAGAGGGCCGGGCGCTGCTCGATGCAGTGCCGGAGGGCGCCTTCGTCGTCCGTGTCTCCGAAAATGGCGTGGCGGTCTGCGAGAAGGAGGTGGAGGAGGCCACCGGCGACGATGTCGTCACCTGCGATCGCAGCACGGTTACGGTCATCGGCCGCGTGACGCTGGCCGGTCAGCCTGGTGCCGGAGATCTGTTCTGGGCTGCCAAGGAGAACAGCCGCTCTGGGGGAGGCTTCATCACAACAATCTCCGGCGGTCTCACCAGGACGCGGGAAGTAGGGCCCAGCCGGTCGCAGAACCTGCAGGCCTCTGTCGACCTCGACGGCAACTACCGTCTCGAGGCAGTGCTTCCCGGCGAATGGAATGTCCGTTGGTCGCCGCCTGATGGCGGCCAGCCGGAGCGCCGCGAAGTGACCGTCCCGGACGTTCCGGGTGGAGAAGTCACGCTGAACTTCGACTACGGCGGCGTGTCGATTGAAGGCGTCGTGACGGATCCGGAGGGCCAGCCGGTCCACTTCGCGACGGTCGACCTGTTTCCTCAGCGCTCGGCGGTCATCTCGGATCCGAACGGTCGATTCCAGGTCCTCGGGCTGGCGCCGGGCGCCTACCAAGTGCGGGCGCGGTTCCGGCACCAGCGGTCCGACCTCGTCGATGTCGAGCTGCGGGACTTCAGCGACCGTCAGACGGTGCAGCTCCAGCTTAGTGACGACCCGCCGAACGACGAACTCACCGTTCGCGTACGCGGTGGCGGCGGTGGGTTCTGCTTCATCGAGATGGAAGGGGCCGGGCAGCGGGTGGTCAGAATCGATGGCGGCGTGGCGATGACGAAACTCACGCCGCCCCTTACCGACCGCGTCCGGATCGCCTGTCAGGCGGACGGCCGCTGGGTTCTCACCGGTTGGCAGGACCTGGAACGCGCGCTGGATCGGGGCGTCGATGTCGATCCCTTCGAGTCGAACTCCTCGATCGTCCTGGAAGGCGAGCCGTCCACCGCCGCGGTGCAGATTGTCGGCCCTGGAGGCTGGGACCTTGGCAAGCTGCGGCTGTGGTTCGGCGGCGCTTCAACCTTCGCCGTCGGCGAGACGATCTCCAACGTGCCGGTAGGGGAGTACACGCTGCGATGGGGGAACCAGGTGCGCACCGTCTGGACGGAGCGGCGGCGTGCCGTCGAGGTTGAGGTCGATGGCTGATGACGCTCCTCGCCTGCTCGGAAGGGCCGCCGTTGCGTTGTTCACGGTCCTCTGCCTTTCAGCGGTTCCTGCTGTCGCGCAGGAGGAAGCAATTGCAGGTGGCGAGGCCATGCGGTTCGTCTGTCTGGACGAGAACCGGCGGGCGTTTGCGTCCGAAGCAACGCCGGGTGGGCCGGACGGCCTCTGGCAGCGTCTCGAGACCGGCGCAGCGGAGCTCCCGCTCACGCACTGCTGGTCCTGGAGCGCTGCCTGCCCCCCGGAGCGTATCCAGCGCGGTGACGATCCGGTCGGCACCTGCGAAGCGGCGGTGGCGTCGACTAGCCGGTTGAGCTTGCGGATCGTCCAACGGGCGGCTGGGAGCGATCGAGCTGAGACTCAGGGAAGACGCGGTCCATTCCATTTCACCGCCGCGCCGGCCGAAATGTGGCGGGATGTACCGCGCTCCCTCTTGCCGGTGGTGACGACGATGTCCGGATCGCTCACTCTCCCGCGTAGCGGCAGTCCCTGGCGGGTTCAGGCGGTCGCGGAGGACCACGCGTCCACGTGGCTCGACGTGCCGGCTGATGAGGACTCGGTTGACTTGACTTTGCTGCCCTCGGCTGTCTTCTCGCGCCTCATCACGGCGGATGGCGAGCCGCTCGCGGCTGCCCGCTTCCATCTGGTCCGACCGGGAAGCCTCGCTGGTATGCGCCCGCCGGAACTGCTCGGCTTCGCGTCTTCGGATAGCGAGGGCCGAGTTGGCCTCACCCTGCCCTCGGGACACCAGTCGCCGGTCGTGGTCTCCAGCACGACCCGAATGGGTGTGGCGTTTCTTCAACTTCAGCGCGTGCCTCCGGCGATCGAATTGGAAGCGGGATTGTCGGTCAGCGGCCAACTGGTGGACGAAACGGGGGACCCGGTCGAGGTGCTGATCCTCGGTTCTTCCGAGCTGCCGGATGGCTTTTTCTTGAGACAGCGGCACGAGAGCCGATCCGGTCCGGACGGACGCTTCGAGCTGACCGGGTTCCCTCGCGGGGCGATGTCTCTGCGCGCGAATGCCGGCGATTTGGAGTTCGTCCGTTCCCTGACGCTGGACGACTCGGTGGACCTTGGCCGGATCGTCATGGGCCGACCTGAGCGGGTGTGGATCCGGGTGCTCGATGCAGAGACCGGTGCGGCGATAGCCGGAGGGCGGGTCAACGTCTTCGGTGGAGACATGACGGTCGCTGGCGACGACGGCGTGGTGGCCGTATCGACCCAAGGCGGACGCCGCATCGGAGTCGGCGCCGAGGGGTACATGCCTGAGCGTGTCGATGTGCCGCGAGGGGTCGGCACGTCGTCGCAGGAGCCGTTCGGCATCCCGCTGTTGCCGGCTTTCACCATCAAAGGCTCCTATGTCGCGGCTGATGGACTGACGCCTGCCGTCAATGGCCGTCTGACTGCCCGGATGTCCAACACCATCACGTTCAGGGACCTGGAGCCTGACGGTTCATTCTCGATCGATCTTCGCCCGGGCGTCTGGGAACTCGAGTTGATGGCCGGCAACGCCGGTGTCCGACGTCTGGAGGTCCGGGGGGCGCCGCGGGAAGTGCGTCGCCTTGGGGTCATCGTGGCGCCGGCGTCGGCCTGGGTCTCCGGTTATGTCGTCAGTGATGACTACGCGCCGGTGTCAGGGGCATCGGTGTCTTACCTGCGCCCGTCGGAGTACGGCCCCGTTTTCTCGTCCATGATCGGCGATATCGCGGAGGTCGCTACGAACCAGGAGGGCTACTTCGAACTCCACGGTCTGGAGTTGGGTGCTTCGAACCTGCGCGTGGAGGCCGACGGGTTTGCGCCCCGCCAGTTCACGGTCGAGGCCGAGGCGGTCGGTTGGGTCGATGCCGGCACCGTCGAGCTTTCCCGCGGCCGGCAGGTCACGGTTCGCTCCGATGTCGACCGGGGGCGGGTGGAACTCGATCCGGGTCTGAAGGGACTGCCGGAAGATCGAATCGAGGGGATGTTGATCGAAGGTGAAGCAGTCGTCGAGGCGGTGCCCGACGACCCCTTCAACCTGGTGGTCTACGAGCAGGGGGAGCCCGTTTGCGAGAAAGCGGAGGAAGACGGCAAGGGGGATGTCGTCGTCACCTGTAACCGCCGTACGATGCGCGTGCAGGGCCGGGTCACGATGTCGGGTCAGCCTGCGGGCGGAAAGCTCTGGTGGTCGGAGAAGAGGAGCGTCTCCGGGGGGCTGGGGCATGTCGCCGTTGTGAGTAGCGCCCTCTCCCGGCGCCCGCACTCCTTCGAGGTCGGTCTGGACAGCGAAGGCCGCTACCGCCGGGACGCAGTGCTTCCCGGCGACTGGGAGGTCAGTTGGTCGGAGCCCGGCGGCGGACAGCAGGAGTTCCGGGACGTGACCGTCCCGGACGGACCGGGCGATGAAGTCACACTGAACTTCGACTACGGCGGGGTGTCGATCGAAGGCGTCGTGACCGATCCCGATGGTCGGCCGGTCCAGTCAGCGACGATCGATATCTTCCCCGAGCGTTCCTGGGTCGTCTCGGATCAGGGCGGTCGATTCCAGGTTCTGGGCCTGGCGCCTGGCGTGTACCAGTTGCGGGCGCGGTTCCGCCTGCTGCGGTCCGACTTCGTCGATGTCGAGCTGCGAGACTACAGTGATCGTCAAACGGTGCAACTCCAGCTTAGTGACGACCCGCCGAACGACGAAATCGCCGTGCACATTCGCGGCGGCGGCGGTGGGTTCTGTTTCATCGAGATGGAAGGGACCGGGCAGCGCGTGGCCCGGATCGATGGCGGCGTCGCGAGGACGAAACTCACTCCGCCCCATACCGACCGCGTCCGCGTCGCATGTCAGGCGGACGGACGCTGGGTTCTCGCCGGTTGGCAGGACCTGGAACGCGCGCTGGATCGGGGCGTCGAGGTCGATCCCTTCGAGTCGAACTCCTCGATCGTCCTGGAAGGCGAGCCGTCAGCCGTCGCGGTGCAGGTCTCCGGCCCCGGAGGCTGGGACCTCGGAAAGCTCCGAATCTGGTTCGGGGGCGCGACGGCATTCTCGGTCGGCGAGACGATCTCCAACCTGCCGGTCGGCGAGTACACCCTGCGCTGGGGGAATCAGGTGCGGACCGTGTGGACGGAGCGCCGGCGGGCGGCGGAGGTCGAGATCGAAGACTGAACGGCGGTGTCTGGCCCGTCGGTCAGCCTGACTCTGCCTCGGCCAGCTCCCGCCCGATCTCGTTCAGAAGCGCTTCGATGAGAACGATGTCGATCCTCTCCAGGTCGGGTTCGACTCCGGCGTAGCGGAACGCGACGGCGTAGGGCGTGTATGGGATGAGCGCCTGGAACGGCTCCGTCGAGCTTCCTGAACGGGCGAGGCGGTCCAGCAGTTCCTCAATGTCGTGGGTGAGAGGGTAGACCTCACCCAGCAGGGCGATTCGGGCTTTCAGGGCTTTCTCGGCTGCCTGTTGGACATGAAACCCGAAGACCTCGTCCGAGGTTGCGTTGGGGTCGCCCATGACCCGGAGTGCTTCGGCATCGCGTTCGGCCGCGCGCAACATCATCCGGGCGCACTTAGGGTCGCTCATAGAGCACCTTTCCCTCACGCAGCGCCCGGGCAAGCACATGGTTCAGCGAGTCTCGCCAATAGTCGACATCCTCCTGCGAGAAGACGAGGACATCGGTCGGGACGCCGGACCCCGTGATCGCGTGGTAAAGCCTGACGAGTTCCTGGTGGCGACTTCGCTCAGGGCCGAAGGGTTCTGCTTCAACGACGATCAGATCGATGTCCGAGTCTTTGCGCTGGTCGCCGCGAGCCTGGGAGCCGAAGAGGATGATCTGCTCGGGGGCAACCTCTTCGACGATCGCCCGGACCATGCGCTCGAGCGTCGCTTCCGTGACGGAACTCATGGCATGTCTCTGTACGCCTTTTGGCCCCACGACCACGACCTGATGCTAGCAACGGTCTTGCCGGAGGTTGTTCACCGGTGCAAGCGATCACGAGGATCAAGTCGGGAGCCAGGAGGGCGCCGCTGGCGGCCACTGATTCCGCCCAGTGGCCCTCGCGACACGCAGTCCCTGGGGCGTCGCGGCCGGCGTGTGGGGGCTGCTCCCGAATCCACGAGTACGGCGACGGGTGCGGATCGTCGATAGCGACCGTCACTTGCGGTCCGCGTGGCGGGCACGCAGGATCGTCGCGGCGCTGACGCGGGTCCGGGCGGCTTCCTTGCGGTTCCGCACGGTCCGGCGCCACACGTCAAGGGAGGGACGCGCCGCGATCCTCTCCAGCTCGCCACGGAGGAATTCCTGCATCGACTTGTGCTGCAGGTCGGCCCGGGGGGCGAGTTCGTCCCTGACCTGCTCTGGGACGTTCCGAATCGTGAGTTGAACCGGCATGGGACAAGAGTGACATCACAGACAGTATTCTCCAACCTCGCTACCGCTCGGCGCGAGCCATTCGGTCGGGCGGACTCACAGCGGGAGATGCCTGCCGATGTAGCCGATCTCGACCACCCGGGCCTTTGCCTCAAAGCGCAGGTGGATGCGACCACCGCTGCCGAAACGAGCGTGCCACTCAAAAGTCTGTCGCGTTCCGGTCGTGGAACGAAATGTGCGGGCTTGTCTGAGGCGGCGGTTCGCCATCGTTTTCTCGTTCTCCGGGGTGACCTTGCAAGGCCAGGAGGGCGCAGGTCCGGCTTCCCATTCGTCGGCGGCCTCATTCAACTGGGCTAACCGGTTCATCACGACGGACAGCAGGCCAGCGTCCATTCGCTCGATCTGCGCTTCCACATCGGGTCCGAAGAGAAGGTGCGGGTAGACCTGCCGTCGATTAACCCACATCTCCAGACCGCTGGAGCACTGACGGTAGAGTGCTTCCCGGTGACGACCGAGAATCGGCTCCGAGTGACCGGGTCGGGCCAGGTTGTCGATTTCTTCCTCGGCCTCGCCGAGTTCTCCGTTTGGCAAGAGCTCGTTGAAGCGGACCGTGAGACGGTCACGGTCCCAGACCGCCTCGGAGGGGAAGCTGACGGCGACGGCGTGGCTGGCCGCACAAAGGACGAGAGGCGCGCCTTCCTCGGACGATAGCGCCCTCGCATCGCAGTCCAGGGCTCCGCAATTGAGGAAGCGGCTCTTGACGTCCTCGGCGACTTCGGTGAGGAGCGGTGTCTTCGACGTCAACCGGAGCAGGAAGACGTGCTCATCTCTCAGGCCAGCTTGACGGAGGCCCTGGTAGCAATCGAATAGTGACCACCCCGTGTGAGCTGGGATCTCGGTCGCCGCTTTGGCTGTTCGAAGGACCCGTTCGACCACCCCCGCGCCAACCAGCCCTGCCATGCCGCGCGCCATGCCGCCAAGCCAACGCACCGCCTCCCGCGGACCACCCGAGGAGAGACTCGCGTGGTTCAGAACCATCTCTCTCACGTCAGTTCCTGGGGGCGAGCAGGCGCGCGAGATTCTCTTCGTGCTGATCGAAGAAGCCGGCCGGCCAGTGCGATAGCCGACCGTCTGCTCCGAGACGAGGTGACGAGACCACGGTTCGGCCGTCGGACCGCTCAAAGTAGTGAACCACTACTTCCGAGGGTGAAATCAGTCCATCGTGAACGGCGATACGGACTCCATCCAGGAAGTGATCGCTGTGGGTCTCGATGAACACCTGGAGACCCGACTTGGCTGCCCGGACTGCCAGTTCAGCCAGCTTGGTCTGGCCCCGAGGATGGAGATGCGCCTCCGGATTCTCTATCAGACTGAGTGCTTCGGAGGGCATTAGGAGCGCGAGTACTACTGGAAGAGCGTAAGACAGACCGAAGCCGACGTTGGTGGCGCGATGTCGTTGGGATGCCACATCACCCGGCCGGTCGAACGTGAAGCCGGCGATCACAGCGTCGGCAGCCTGAACTGACTCGAGATGCAGGTGGGCTCCGGGGCTTACATCCTGAAGCCATTGGTCGACGACTTCGACCAGTCGGCGTCCGGCGCCGTCGGCTCGGCGGGGATCAGCAGCGTCGAGCAGGTCGTCCTGATGTTCCTGCAGGTAGTTCCACGCGTACTCGCCCCTTCCGCCCAGGTTTCGGCGTCTCGCTTGTACTTCGGAGAGGGGGTAGGACTTACGGGGGCCGATCCGTTCCGCCTCCACATTGGCGAAGTGTCCGCCGAACGGCGGCCTCTCTCGCCATAGCGAGGGCACGATGTCGCCTGAGTCGGCACCCATCGCGGATAGCCGATCCCTGCCGCGTGAGTAGGCGAAGGCCCGGGTCCAGCCAGGGACGTCATCGCCGCCGAGCTCGAAGCCGATGAGCTCCTCCTCCGCGTCCTCAAACAGGACGTCGGAACCCGCGCCGAGATCTGTTCGGTCGCCGCCGAGGACGAGGTGCCCAGACGCCAGTTCCCCTGACTCGAACGACTGACGCAGTACGAGAAGTGCTTGGATCACGCTGCTCTTGCCCATGCCGTTCAAGCCGCACAGCAGGTTCAGCGGTGCGCAAGTCAAGTTCAGCGCTTCGAAGCACTTGAAGTTGGTTAGCCCGATGTGGCGGAGCATGAGAGCACTTCCTGTATCAGAGCTCCGATGGCGGCGAACCGCTTGCGGATTCGTTGTGGGGTTCCGGTCGACAAGGAGACGGCCTTCTCAAACTCGGGATCGTTGTTTAGTAGTGCGATGGATCGCTCTTGGACCTCGTCGCGACGCTCGATGAGTCGTTCGTTCTGTTCCAGTGAGCAGCGTGCAAACTGAACGCTCCAACTCTCGAACAGCGCCTTGTTGATAGGCCGAAGCCATTCTTCTTCGATGCTGTAGCGCTTTCGGAAGGCGTATTGCCCGAAGATTGCCGCTGCGACGCGCATCGCTCGCCGAAAATCCTCCGCGAGGGCTTCGTGCCTGCCGGATGTCTCATTGAGCCGCTTCATTGCGGCTCCGAGATGAGTGTCGAGGGAGTCAGCGGAGTAGGTCTCCCAAGGCTCCATGCGGAAGGCGAGAAAGCGCAAGACGCACTCGCGGTCGCCCATCCGTTTCGGGCTGATTCTCCTGTTCGTAGCGGTTAGGAACTCGTCCGACTCGGCAAGCGCGACGAGAAACGCGCGGACCGGGCCTGGATTGAGGGCGTGCCGGATCTCTTGCCCGTTGAGAGAGAGCCCGCCTGTGTTGATCCGGTGGAAGATGTTGAACATCACCTCCTGGGGGGTGCCGGGTTCGATGACGTTCACCGTGAGCGGCGTCTCACTAATTCGGCGCTGCATCGGGCGGGGCAGTTCTTCGTAGCGCTTGCCGTCGAAGTGGTCGAGATACTCGAGCCTTTGGAGAGGAAATCGACCCTCGATGTAGTCGGACATCGTGGAGATGCGCTGGACGCCATCGACGACTTTCCAGTTGTCCTCGTCGTCGGCGGCGACATAGAAGACCGGGATCGGTATCCGCAGGAGGAGCGACTCCACGAGTCGGCTCTTGTCGACCGGCTTCCAGATGCCACGGAGGCGCTGAAAGTCTGGCGAGAGGTCGATCTCCTTGTGCCTGATGCGGGATACGAGCTGCTCCACCAGCACCGGCACCGTACGGACGTGTATCTTGGAAGGATTGAAGGGAGAGTCGATGTGTTCGGAATCCGGGTCTTCCGACTCGGCTTCGACGCCGCCTTCATCACCGTTCGCGCTCGGTGGAGGGGGGGCGCTGAGGGGAAACGGCACGATCGCACTCAGGAACTCGTCCCGTTGGCTTACGCCGAAGACGGTCTTGGGAGCTCCCATAGTGTTCTGCAAGGATTCTGAGAAGCGGTGCCGTTCCAGCCGCTGCGCTGCCCACTCGACGGGTCGGCGGTTTCGGTATGGGCAGCCATCGTCTTCTACAGAGAAGAAGCAAGGTCCGGTGACACGGCCGTAGCGGAGCCATCTGGTGTCGGCTTCCGGGGCGATGACGTAGTCGCCCGGGTTGATCTGCCGAAAGCTCTCCATCTGGGAAACGGCCGCGCCGACTTGGTGAGGATTCGCTTCGGGGTTCTCTTCCTCGTAGCGACAGCGAAGCTGTTGCGTGCTCTCGACGGCCGAGAGGTCCATCGACCAGCCGATGCCGGCGTAGCCGCCGGAGATGAAGTGAGCCACAAACCTGCCGCTGTCAGCCCGGACCACCCACACTTGCGGCCGCGGCAACTCCATGTCCCCTACATGAGTGGTTCGGCTCTCTCGCGGCTGTGCGTGTTCTGCGAGAAGGGTATCGGGAGACATGCCGGCGATGATAGCGCCACAACGACCCCGTCCTTGCCGAGCGCATGTGCAAGCTGGCGCCGATGGACGAAGCGCGGGTCTGTCCGCACTACTCGCCCCACTTGGTTGGCCTGGGGCGGCTTTCCGCGCGGAAATGCGGAGCCGAGTGCTGCCCGGCTACTTGCCGCCGGTGACCGGCCACTTGGCCGGGTCGTGGTGCCGCAGATAGTCCTTGCGGTCGATCCAGCCGAGGATCATCGACCACGTCATCCAGCGCTTCTCGGGCAGGATGGCGAAGTAGACGTGGGCCACGGTCAGGGTGACCAGGATGACGCCGCCGACGCCGTGCAGGACGTAGACCCAGCCCCAGCCGGCGTCGTCGAAGAACTTGTAGTCGTTCTGCGCCCACAGCGGCTGCTCGATGCGCCACATCATCAGGATGCCGGTGACGATGGCGGCCATGCCGGACAGGGTCGCGGCGTGGTGGAACATCTTCTGCGCTGCCGGGTACTTGCCGGGCTTGGCGGGCGCCTCGCCGCCGCTGACGGCGTTGCGCATCTCGCGGATCATGTCGCCGAGGTCCTTGATGCTGACCCAGACGTTGCGCAGGCTCTGGAAGAACGTCGCGTGGATCATGTGGAAGACGATCGACGCGGTCAGGATCAGGCCGGTGATCCAGTGGATCTCGAGCCACGCGAACTCCAGGCCGACCTTGGGCAGGAAGCCGGTGATCAGCAGCAGGATCATCGAGATCCCCATCACGGCGTGGAACAACCGGGCCGCGAGGCTGTGACGCTTGATCTTCTGCGGCAGGCCGGGATCGTCAACGGCGCTGGCGGCCGCCTTCTTCTCGGCGCCGATCCAGCGGCGCCGCAGCGCCAGGTGCAGGATGAGGAAGACGCCGCCGGCGACGAGCGCGATCCAGAAGAGACTCCAGTCGATCCCGATGAGGACGTTCTGTCCCCACGGGTTGGTTGCGCTTTCTGTGAATGGCATGCGGTGTCTAGACCGGCGCCTGTCCGCGGATGGCGCGGCGAATCAGGTTTCTCATCAGCGGCACCTTGTAGCCGTTGTGGCGAAGCGGCTCGGCGCCGATGACCCCCAGCTCGGCGATCCGTGTCGCGATGTCCTCGCTGATCGTCTTGCCGCGCAGCAGCTCCTCGCAGCGGTCCATGCGGAGCGGCACCGGCGAGACGGCGCCGACCGAGAGCCGGCAGTCCTGGACCACTCCGTCCTCGATCCGCATCGCCGAGGCGACGTTGACGAGGGGGAAGTCCCAGGCGTTGCGGTCGCGGACTTTCTCGAAGTAGAAGTCGGCGCCGGCCCAGGTGTCGGGAATCCGGACCGACTGGAGAATCTCGTTCGGTTGCAGAACGGTCATCCTCGTGATGTCGATCGCCGGCCCGAGGAAGAAGTCCTCAGCCGCCACCGTCCGCTCGCCGCGGCGGCCGCGGATGACCATCTCGGCATCGAGGGCGATCAGCGCCGGCGCGGTGTCCGAGGGAGTGACCGCGACGCAGCGCGAAGCGTCGAAGATGCAGTGCTCACGGTTCATCGACTCCGGCGTGTCGGCGTAGCAGATGTTGCCGCCCGCCCGGTAGCACGGCCAGCCGGCGCGGTAGTACCAGCAGCGCGTGTCCTGGACCAGGTTACCGCCCAGCGTGCCCTGGTTGCGGATCTGCGGCGTGGCGACCGTTTCCGCCGCCTCGGCCAGGAGACCGAAGCGCTCGCGGATCAACTCGTTCTGGACGACCTCGGTCAGCGGGGTCATGGCCCCGATCTCGACTCCGCCGTCGGCCTCGCTGATCCCGGACAGCTCCGGGATGCCGCCGAGGTCGACGACCGCGTCGGGCCGCTTCACCCGGTCCTTGAGCCAGTCGAAGGTGTCCATCCCGCCGGCCAGCACCCAGGCCTTGTCGCGGTGACGGTCGAGGACTTCGAGCGCACCGGCCAGATTCTCGGGCTGGTAGAGCTCGAAGTCGGGGATCATGTCGTGGATGACGGCCATGCTTGTGGTTTCCTCCTTCTGAGCAGATCGTGCTGATCCGATCTCTAGCGATCCGACCGATCAGGTGTGCGCGGCCAGGAACTCGGCGTCCTGCTCGCGGCCTTCGAGCTGGTTGATGATGTGGTCGGTCATGAGCGGCAGGTAGGCGACCGTGTCCTGCCCCAGCGCGTCCTGGATGGCGCACAGGAGAGAGGCGCAGCCGGCGCCCATGGGCGGCTCGCCGATGCCCTTCGCGCCCACCGGGTTGTTCGGGTCCGGCATGCCCACCGCGTCCCAATCCATCGCGAGCGGCACATCGAGGATGGTTGCCGGCCGCGCGGTGTAGAAGCGGTTCGCGAAGGGGATGCCCCACTGCGGGTCGTAGACCCACTTCTGGCCGACCGCGCAGCCGAAGCCCTGGACGGCGCCGCCGTGGAGCTGGCCGCCGAGGCTGCGGGGGTTGAGCACCGTGCCGCAGTCGGTGACCGCCTTGTAGTCCTTCATCTCGATGACGCCGGTCTCCTTGTCGAGCTCGATCTCGGCGTAGGCGATGACCCAGGAGTACACGTCGCCGGCGCGGCCGTAGTTGTCCTTGGCCGCCGCGAGCAACCCGCGGCCCTTGAGGATCGTGGCGCCGCCGATCGTGATCGGGCTCAGACCCTCGTTGAGCTCCGTGCCGTCGTAGCGGCCGCCCATCTCGAGCGCCTTCGTGGCGGCCTGGGCCAGGCTCATGCCCGCGGCCCGGTTGCCGCGCTGGTACACGCGTTCGCCGGCGACGACGTACCGCGACGCCGAGCCGCCGTGCGTCCTGGCGGCGATCTCCTGCAGCTTCGTCTTCATGTCGGTGGCTGCCGCGTGGGTCGCGCGCGTGATCGCGTGGGTGGTCTGGCTACCCGCCTGCACGCAGGTGTGGGGTATGCCCTCGCCGGTCTGGCCCCAGACCATGTCCACCTTCTCCCACGGCACGTCGAGCAGGTCGGCGGCGACCCGCGCGGTGTCGGAGAAGGAGTGGGTGCCGAGGTTGCCGATCCCGGTGTGGATCTGGAGCCGGCCTTCCGGGGTGATCAGCATCAGCCCGTCGAAGCCGCTCGAACCGGCGGTGTAGCTCGAACTGGCGATGCCGACGCCGGTGACCTTGGAACCGTTGACCTGACCGCTGCGCGCCTTGGCGTCCTCCCAGTCGATCATCTCGGTCAACTTGTCCCAGGCTTCCGCCACGTAAGCCGTGGTCACGTTGCGGCCTTCCTGAGCGCCGAACCTGGCGCCGTTCTTGGCGATGTTGATCCGGCGGATGTCCATCCGGTCGACCCCGAGGTGGTCGGCGGCGCGGTCGAGCAGGGGCTCGACCATGGCCGACATCTGGACTCCGCCCGGCGCCCGCTGCGGCGCGCGCGGCGGCGTGTTGGTGGCGATCGAGAGACCGCGGTGACGCATGTTCTCGGGCTGGTAGGTGAGCGACACCATGTTGCCCGAGGTGCCCAGGTCGCTCTGGCGCCCGTAGGGGCCGTTGTCCTGAATCACTGCCCAGTCGAAGGCGGAGATGCGGCCGCTCTTCTTGAAGCCGATCTTGGCCCAACCCTGGAAGCCGGGGCGGGCGCGGCCGATGTAGTTCTCCTCGTAGCGGGTCACCCGGTGCAGCACCGGCTTGCCGGTCATCTTGGACAGGTAGACCGACACCGCCATGTTGCTCGAACCGACGATCTTGCTGCCGAAGCCGCCGCCGGTGTACTCGGCGTGGACGATGAGGTTCTGCGGCGGTACGCCGATCGTCCCCTGGGCGGCGAGCACCGTGAAGGCGACGCTCTGGGTCGAGGGGTAGAGGTGACAGATGTCGCCTTCCCAGTGCGCCATGCAGCTCCGCGGCTCCATGGGGTGGTGGGTGACCGACTGGAAGAACAGAGGCTCTTCGATGATGTAGTCGGCCTCGGCGAAGCCCTTCTCCAGGTCGCCGTTCGTCCACTCGTCCTGGAACACGCCCGCGGGCATCTTGCCCTTCTCGCCGTTCGTTCCCCGCGCGGCGGCGAGGTCCTCGGCCGTCCACTCGACCCGCTCGACCACCGTCTCCATGCCGGTGTCGGTGCGCTGGCGGATGATGCTGTTGCCGTCGGGCAGGGAGTTCGCGCCGCCCGGGGCGATCGAGTCAAGGGGGTCGAGCGCGAACGGCAGCGGCTCGAAGTCGACGTTGATCTTCTCGATCGCGTCGGCGGCGATCTTCTCGCTCACCGCGGCCACGGCGAGCACCGGTTCGCCCTCGTACTTGGGATGGTTGGTCAGAGCGCGCTCACCCAGCGGGTCCGGTTCGCCCATGAACTCGGCGAGGTCGTCGGCGGTGAGGACCGCTTCGACGCCTTCCATTTCGAGCGCCGCCGAGGCGTCGATGTTCCGCACCCGCGCGTGCGGCATCGGCGAGAGCAACTGCTTGGCGAACAGCATGCCCTCCTCACGCCAGTCCTCTGCGTACTTGGCGCGGCCGGTGATCTTCTCGATCAGATCGGGTGGAGCGTAGTCGGTGCCTACGAGTGTCGTCTTGGCCATCTTTGCTCCTCAGCTCAGGCGGTGCGCGCGTTCTCGAGCGCGCGTTCGGCGGTGTTCAGAATCTTGTTGTAGTCGCCGCAGCGGCAGATGTGGCCGGCGAGCCACTTCCGGGCGTCCGCGCGGTTGGCGTTGGGGTTGGCCTTGACCAGGCCGGCCATGCTCATGATGAAGCCGGGGGCGCAGAAGGCGCACTGGAAGCCCATCTCGTCGAGGACCGCCTGCTGCACCGGGTGCAGGTGACCGTCCTGCTCCAGTCCCTCGACGGTCGTGACCTCGCGGCCGCGCACCTGATGGACCAGAATCGAGCAACCGTAGTGGGGCACGTCGTCGATCAGCACCGTGCAGGCGCCGCATTCGGCGCGGTCGCAGCCAAGCTTGGTGCCGGTCAGATTGAGCTTGAAGCGCAGCACCATGGCCAGGGTGTCCTGGGGCTCCACCTCGAGTTCGTGCGTCTCGCCGTTTATCCTCAGGCTGATCGTGCTGCCGACCGGCTCGGTCGCGGCGTGCAGTACATCCGGCTGCAGCAGGTTGCCTCCCGCCAGGGTGACAGCGGCGCCGGTGGCGACCGAACCCTGGATGAAGGTCCGTCGGCTGACGTTCGAAAGGCTCTTGCCTGAGCCTTCGGCCTCGGAGTCCAGGTCCTCCTCGCGCAGATCCTCGAGCAGGTCGTCCTGCAGAAACGTGTCTTCTCTCAGCTCATCCATGATCTCCAACCTCCGTTGGGGGAGTGGTGCTGTGGCGGTGCTGCCTTCGGCCTGTCTTCAGCTTGTGCGAACAAGCATACAACATGAGAGCGTGGGTGTTCGCGGGTCAGATCCGCCCGCCGATCACCACGTCGAGCAGGTAGGGGCGGCCGCTGGCGAACGCTTCCCGCACCGCCCCCTCGACCTCGGCCGGGTCCTCGATCTGGCGCCCAGGCACGCCCATGCCGGCCGCCATCTCGACGAAGTCGAGTTCCGGCTCGGTGAGGTTCATGTGCGGGTAGGGCCGTTCCGCCGGAATGCCGAAGCGTTCGCGGTAGATGTCCATGTTGATCTTCAGGATCTTGTACTCGCGGTTGTGCAGGATCAGGAACACGATCGGCATGTCGTAGTGGGCCGCGGTCCAGAGCGCCTGGATCGAGTACATCGCCGAGCCGTCGCCCGAGAAGACGATGACCGGCCGTTCCGGATGGGCGAGCGAAGCGCCGATGCCGCCGACGAGCCCCTGGCCGATGCCGCCGCCGCGCGTGCCGCAGTAGCGGTCCGGGTCGTCGATGGGCAGAAAGCCGAGCAGGTCGCCGCCGGCGGTGATCGACTCGTTGACCACCACCGCGTCGTCGGGCACGGCCTTGGCGACCTCGGACATGAGCCGGGCCGGCGACATGGGGGCATCGTCGAAGTGGGCGGCAAGGCGCTTCTGCCGCGCGGCGCGCTCGCCGGCGTTCGCGGTCTTCAGGGCCTCCATCCGGTCTGCTGTTCCAGCGCGGAAGCCGGCGTCGGCCGCCGCCTCGATCATTGCGCGCACGGCCGCGAGCCCGGCTCGCGGGTCGGCGACCATGCCCGCATCGACCGCGAAGTTGAACGAGAGGCGACTCGGCGAGTCCTCGATCTGAAGCACCGTCGCTTCCGGGTCGAAGGGTGGGTCTGGATCGAACCAGACCTCTTCGAAGAAGGAGCCGCCGACCAGCAGCACGACATCCGCGTCGCCGAGCGTATGCCGGATGCCGGCGTGGTTGAGCGGCATCCGCGGCCGAAAACAGACGTGGCTCTGCGGGAAGTTCAGGCGATGGACCAGACCCTCCGGGTAGACGCTCGCTCCCAGCAACTCGGCCAAGGCGACGAGCTCTTCCTGGCCGTTGCTGCGTGCGACGCCGTCGCCGACCACGATCGCGGGCCGGCGCGCGCGTCGGAGAGCGGTTGCGAAGCGCTCGGCGGCGGCGGCTTCCGGCTGCGGCGCCCGGTAGAGATCGCCCAGGGGCCGGGCCGGTTCCGTAGTTTCCTGCTCCAGGACGTTGATCGGCAGGGCGACGAACACCGGGCCGGCCGGCGGATCGTGCGCGATCTTGAAGGCGCGGTGCAGTACCGGCGCGAACTCGTCCGCGTGCTCGACCTGCACACTCCACTTGACGAGCGGCGCTGCCATGGCCACCAGGTCATGGCCGAGCAGGGGTTCGCGCAGCCTCGAGCGCGTGTCCTGCTGGCCGGCCGTGATCACCATCGGGCTATTCGCTTCCCAGGCGTTGTAGAGCATGCCGAGACCGTTGCCGAGACCCGGCGCCACGTGGAGGTTGACGACCCCCGTGATGCCCGTCGACTGGGCGTAGTAGTGGGCCGCGCCCAGAGCCACGGACTCGTGCAGGGCGAGCACGTAGTTCAGGTCCGGATGGTCGCCGAGGCGGTCCATCAGGGGGCTCTCGGTGGTGCCCGGGTTGCCGAACAGGAAGGGGACGCCGTACTCGGACAGGGCGTCGAGCAGAACGTCACCGCCGCGCTTGGGGGTGTATCTGGGACGGATCGCTGGCACGCTCATGGCGGTGGAGGGTAGCAGCCCCAACGGAGGGGCGTTCGGACTGCCTTTGCAGCGTGGCCGAAGGCGCCCATCCGGTGTTACGGTTGGCTTCTTTCGCAGCCGCGGAGGCGAATAGCAACGAGCCGGATGGAGACACGGCATGGATCGGGACGAAGCAGGTAGGCGTGACATGGTGAACCAGATAGTGGAGCGGGAGACGACGTCGTCGGCGGAGTTCTTCGCCGACGGGCGCTTCGAGGGGATCAGGCGGCTACATACCGCGCGTGAGGTCGCGGAGCAGCGCGGCACGATTCCTCAGGACTACACGGTGGCCCGGGAAACCGCCAAGGCGTTCTACGGGCGGCTGCGCGAGCTGTTCGAGCAGAAGCGGTCGATCACCACCTTCGGCCCGTACTCGCCGGGTCAGGCAGTCGCGCTAAAGCGCCGGGGCATCGAGGGCATCTACCTCGGCGGCTGGGCGACCTCGGCCAAGGGCTCGATCAACGAGGATCCGGGACCGGATCTCGCCAGTTATCCACTAAGCCAGGTGCCGGACGAGGCCGCGCCCATCGTCCGCGCCCTGCTCACGGCGGACCGGAACCAGACCTTCGTTCGTTCGCGGATGAGCGAAGCCGAGCGGCGCGCGAACCCGCCGACCGACTTCCGACCGTTCATCGTCGCCGACGCCGATACCGGCCACGGCGGCGAGGCGCACGTGCGCAACCTGGTCCGCCGCTTCGTGGAGGTCGGGGTGCCGGGCTACCACATCGAAGACCAGAAGCCCGGGGTCAAGAAGTGCGGCCACCAGGCGGGCAAGGTTCTCGTGCCGCAGGACGAACAGAACAAGCGCCTCAACTCGGCCCGCTTCCAGTTGGACGTGATGGGGGTGCCCGGGATCATCGTCGCCCGCACCGACTCGGAGGCGGCGACGTTTCTGGACGGCAACGGCGATGAGCGCGACCAGGCCTACCTTCTCGGCGCCACGAACCTCGACGTGCCGAGCTGCAAGACGGCGACCCTCGCGATTCTGCGGCGCCTCAACGCCTTGGGCGCGGAAGAGGTCCGGGGCCACGATCTCTACCAGGTGTCCGAGGCCGCCTACCACCGCGCTGACGTGTGGCTGGACGGCGTCGGCGTCTACGGGCTGCTCGAGTCGGCCTACCGGAAGATGGTGGCAAGCGGCGGGTCGGACACCGAGGCCGTGCTCGACGAGGCGATGGCTCGCTTCCTGGACGCCTGGCAGTTGGAGGCGAGGCTCAAGACCTACCCGCAAGCGGTAGCGGATGTGATCGCATTCCGTGAAGAGGAAGGCGCGGTGTTCGAACTCTCGGTCGAGGAGTGGTTGGAGTTCGCCCACTCCGTGTCGGTCGAGGAGGTGGCTGCCCGGGCCCGCAAGATGGGCATCAACCTGGTCTGGAACGCCGAGATCGCCCGCACGCCTGAGGGCTACTATCAGATCCGGGGCGGCATCGAGTACGCGACGTCCCGTTCGCTCCACGCGGCGCCCTACGCGGACCTGCTGTGGATGGAGACGAAGACGGCCGACCTGGCCGACGCCCGCCGCTTCGCAGAGGCGATCCATGCGGTCTACCCGGACAAGTTGCTGGCCTACAACCTGTCGCCGTCCTTCAACTGGGACACGACCGGCATGAACGACGACGAGATGAGGGCGTTCCCCGAGGAACTCGGCAAGCTCGGCTTCGTGTTCAATTTCATCACCTACGGCGGCCACCAGATCGACGGTCTGGCGGCCGAGGACTTCGCCACGGCCCTGCGCGAGGACGGCATGCTGGCCCTGGCCCGGCTCCAGCGCAGGCTGCGCCTGGTGGCGTCGCCCTACCGCACGCCGCAGGCCCTGGTGGGCGGCGCCCGGCTCGACGGCGCGCTCTCGGCTTCGACCGGCCATACCGCGACGACCAAGGCGATGGGCAAGGGATCGACCAACGTCCAGCATCTGGTGCAGACGGAAGTGCCGCCGCGGCTGCTCGAGGAGTGGCTCGAGCTCTGGCGCGACAAGTACGGCATCGAGGACGCCCTGCGGGTGGAGCTGCGGCCCCACGTTGCCGGCTCCGAGCTGTTGGAACTGCGGGTTCTGGCCCTGGACGGAGACGCCGGAGAGAAGGCCGCGAATGTGGTCTTCGCGCCGATCCGGGACCGCCGCGAGCGGATGATTCTCTCCGTGCGCGACCAGAACACCTTCGACCTCGACCTGCGGCGCCGGCGTCTGATGGCGTTGATCCACGTCTTTCTGATCCACCGCTACAACGCCGTGTGGGTGCACTACGTCAGTCCCACCGACGACAACCAGCACCAGACCCGGCGGATGATCGACCTCGGTATCTTCGAGAGCGCGAACACCGAGGTGGGCGAGATCATCGTTGCCGCGGTCGACCGGGAACGGGTGCGGGAACTCGCGGAGCCGGACCACAAGTCGCTGACGGCACTGATCGAGAAGAGCGAGCCGGTGCCGGTGCGGGCCGCTTCGTGATCCAGGCCGCCGGCCGGCACGCCTGGTCGCGCCCGGCGGCGGCCAACGGGGCCCTGCCGGCGGTCGTGGCTCTGGCGCTGGGGCTCTGTTCGCAGGCGCTTCCCGCGCAGGACGAGCAGAAGAACCAGCCGGAGGAACCGCCCCCGGTGGCGGAGGCCACCGAAGGAGTGGCGGAGGCCACCGACGGCTACGAGCACCTGGCCGGATTTCTCGACCTGTTCTGGGACCGCCGCGGCGGCAGGCTCTTCCTGCGCATCGACGCCATGGGCGCGGATCTGCTCTACATCGAGTCGCTGTCGGCGGGGCTGGGATCGAACGACATCGGGCTCGACCGCGGACAACTCGGCCGTACGCACCTGGCCCGCTTCGAGCGCGTTGGGCCGAAGGTGCTCCTGGTGCAGCAGAACACGCGCTACCGGGCGCTCAGCGACAACGAGGACGAACGCCGCGCGGTGGCCGACGCGTTCGCCCGTTCCGTGCTCTGGGGCTTCGAGGTCGCGGCGGAGGACGAAGACGGTACGGTCCTGGTCGACGCCACCGCCTTCGTGCTTCGCGACGCGCACGGCGTGGCGGCGCGACTTCAGCGCAGTGGCCAGGGCAGCTACCAGTTGGATGCGTCGCGGTCGGCGATCCATCGCGCCGGCGTCGCCGCGTTTCCACGCAACACCGAGCTCGAGGGCACGCAGACCTTCGTACTGCGCTCAGCCGACCGCGGCCCGGGCCGGTGGGTGAGCCAGGTCGCTCCCTCGCCCGACGCCGTGACGGTGCGGCTGCGGCACTCCTTCGTCGCGCTTCCCGAACCGGGATACGAGCCCCGCCGGGCGGACCCGCGTTCGGGCTACATCACGACGAGTTACTTCGACTATGCGACGCCGATCGACGCGCCGCTCGAGACGAGTCTCATCGTCCGCCATCGGCTGCGGAAGCGGAACCCGGGCGCGGCCCGGAGCGAGGCCGTCGAACCGATCGTCTACTACCTCGACCGGGGCGCGCCGGAGCCGATCCGGTCGGCGCTGCTCGACGGCGCGCGGTGGTGGAACGAGGCCTTCGAGGCGGCGGGGTACGTCGATGCGTTTCGAGTTGAGCTGATGCCCGAAGGGGCGGACCCGCTCGACATTCGGTACAACGTGATCCAGTGGGTTCACCGGTCGACGCGGGGATGGTCGTACGGCAGCTCGGTCACCGATCCGCGCACCGGCGAGATCCTGAAGGGTCACGTGACGCTCGGTTCGCTGCGGGTGCGCCAGGACTTCCTGATCGCCCAGGGCCTGCTGTCGCCCTTCGAGGATGCCGATTCGTCGACCGAGGCGCTGAGCGAGATGGCGCTCGCCCGGCTGCGCCAGCTCTCCGCGCACGAAGTGGGTCACACCATCGGCCTGGTCCACAACTTCGCTTCCAGCGTAGACGGGCCGGAGGGTAGGGAGTCGGTGATGGACTACCCCCATCCTCTGGCCGAGCTGCGCGAGGACGGCACGATCGACCTGAGCGGCGCCTACGATGTGGGTGTGGGGGCGTGGGACAAGCAGGCGATTCGCTACGGCTACATCGACTTCACGGAGGGTCCGGACGAGGCGGCGGAGCTCGAAGGCATCCTCCGCCAGACGCTTGACGCCGGCCTTCACTTCATCAGCGACGAGGACGCACGGCCGGTTGGCGGCGCCCATCCGCTGGCCCACCTCTGGGACAACGGCCGTTCGGCGGCCGATGAACTGCGGCGCGTCCTGTCGGTGCGGCGTGCCGCCCTCGACCGGATCTCCGAAGAGAGTGTCCGCTTCGGTGAGCCGCTGTCCGGGATCGAGGACGTGCTGACGCCGCTCTACCTGCTGCACCGCTACCAGATCGAGGCGGCTGCGAAGGTCGTGGGCGGCGTCGACTACAGCTACGCCGTGCGCGGCGACGGTCGTGCGCCGGTGTCTCTGCTGCCGCCCGCAATGCAACTCGACGCCCTCGACGCGCTGGTGAAGACGGTCGACCCGGTCGAGCTGACCCTGTCGGAGCGGATCCTGGATCTGATCCCACCGCCCTCGCCGGGCCGTGGCCGCGGGCGGGAGCATCTGCCGTCGCGCGCCGGTCCCGCGTTCGACCCGGTGGCCGCCGCGGAGATGGCCGCGGACCTGACCTTCGGGATGATCCTGGACGATGCACGAGCCACCCGGCTTGTCGTTCACCGCGCCCGCGACGCGGAGCAGCCCGGCCTGACCGGGATTCTCGACCGGCTGCTCGGGGCGACCTGGCGTGCGGATCCCCTGCCGGCGCTGGCGGGAGAGGTCGGCCGCGCGGTGGACGCGGCCCTGTTGCGGCGGCTGCTGGCCCTGGCGTCCGGAGCGCCAGCCGGAGGCGCGCCGTCCGGCGTGCCGACCAACCTGCTCGCCTCCGGGCCGGTCGCTTCCGCCTCCTCTCAGCAGGTGCGTGCCGAGGCGCGGGCGGTGGTGGTCGAGCTGCGTGAATGGCTGGAGGCCAATCCGGCGCCGGCGAGCGGTCCGGACGGGGCCGAACGAGACCACCGCTCCCACGCGGCGTGGCAGATCGGACGCTTCCTCGACGACCCACGCTCCGTTGTCTTGCCGCGGCCGCTCAGGGCGCCGGACGGCTCGCCGATCGGCTGCAGCGTGGGCCCCGGCGGTGTGACGTTCGCCTCCTGGGGCGCCAAGCCCGGTTGGCTGTCGGGGGTGGCGCTGCCGCAATGACCGGCGCCGAAGTCGTATCGCTCCGGCTTCCGGCCGCCGTCGCCGGCCTCTACAGCGCCGGCGAGAGGGCCGAACTGGTCGGTCTGCGCCGCACGCTCCACGCTGATCCCGAGCTTTCGCTGCAGGAGGAGCGCACCGCTGCGCGCCTGGAGGAGACGCTGCATGGGCTTGGCGTTCGCGACGTTATCCGGGTGGCAGGCACCGGCGTGGTGGGCCGGATTCCCGGCCGCGATCCCGGTGCGCCCAAGGTCGCGGTTCGCGGCGACATCGACGCCTTGCCGATCCTGGAAGACACGGGCCTGCCGTTCGCCTCCCGCAACGACGGCGTGATGCACGCCTGCGGGCACGATGTGCATGCTTCGTGGACGGTTGCCGCGGCGCGCCTTCTCCTGGCCGAGCCTGCTGCCGGCGATGTGCTGCTCGTGCTCCAGCCGGCGGAGGAGACCGGCGAGGGCGCCGCGGCCGTGCTGGCGACCGGGGTCCTGGACGAGGTGTCGGCGATCTTCGGCGCCCACGTGGACCTGACCTTCGAGATCGGCCAGGCAATGATCCAGGCGGGCGCGGTGGGCGCCGCGGCGGACCGCTTCGAGGTCGAACTGCTGGGAAAGGGCGCTCACGGCGCCAGGCCCCACCAGGGTCTGGATCCGATCGTCGGCGCGGCGCAGGTGGTTTCAGCCCTGCAGACGGTTGTGAGCCGGCGGGTGCCGCCCGACCAGCCGGCGGTGGTCACCGTCGGCGTTCTGGATGCAGGTTCAGCCCACAACGTGATCCCGGAGCGGGCCGTGCTCAAGGGCACGCTGCGCTCGCTCGACCCGGCGGTGCGTCAACTGCTCGAGGACGAGGTCAGGCACGTCGCGGAATCGATCGCCGCCGCGTGTCGCCTGGAGGCCAGGGTGCGGATGCTGCAGGGTACGCCGGCCGTGCTGAACGACGAGCGCGCCGCGGCTTGGGCGCGCGAAGCCGCGGCGTCCGTGATCGGCGCCGAGGCGGTCAAGCCGCTGCCGGTCGCCAACATGGGCGGCGAGGACTTCGCCTTCTACCAGGAGCGCATTCCGGGCTGCTTCATCCGGGTCGGCGCCCGGCTGCCCGGCGACCCGGTCGTCGGCGCCCATACACCCTACTTCGCGCCCGCCGAGGAAGCGATCTTCGTCGGCGGCGCCCTGCTCGCGGCGGCCGCTCGGCGTGCGTCGTCGGAGTTGGCGGCGGCCGGTTAGCGCCGCCCTAGAACGCGAAGATGAACCCGGCGCTCACAATGCCCTGGAGCAGGTCGTCGCGCTCCGCCTCGTAGCAGCAGTCGTAGCAGCACAGGTCTTCGTCGCCGGTACTGGTGACCAGCAGTTTCGCTTCGAGGCGCAGGCCGAAGTGCTCGGTAAAGAAGATCTTGGTTCCGCCGCCGAGCCCTACGGAGAAGCGGTTCTCGGTCTCGGGCAGAAAGTCGCTGTCCGGCGCCAGTCTCGTGATGCCGGCGCTGAAGGACGCGAAGGGACGCACCTGGCCGACGGGGGCGGTCCAGGTCACGCCGGCGTGGTAGTAGGAGACGTCCATCGGTCCCAGATCCGCGGTGCCGAGGAAGGGGCCTTCGTCGAGCCCGAAGCTCGTGTGCTGCTCGTTGACGAACAGCTCGAGGTGGAGATTTCGGCGGACCGGAAAGCCGACGATCAGTCCCTGCACAGCGGTGTCGTCGAGCTCCAGGTCGAGGCGCCCGAACTCGTAGTCGTCGATCTCGAAGCCGCCGAAGAAGCTATGGCCGTAGTAGGGCGTGATCTCGAAGCGCGGTTGCTGCGCCGCGGCGGGCGAGCCGGCCGCTGCGACCAGAGCGGCCAGTGCGGCGGCGACGGGTAGTGTCCTGTACAGGTGACGGCGTGTCGTGGTCATCGTTTCTCCTTTGAGGGGCGGAGAGACGAGAGTGCAAGTTTCGGGCCGGCGCTCGATGTGGGTTTGAGAAGGGCGGAACGGCGTGCTGCTGTCCACTGGGGAGGTAGTCAGTTGACGTCACACACTTCAATGAGGAGCGTGCCGCTCCGCCCTGCTCCGGTCTACGCACACGAGGCGACAGGGTTTCGGGCAGCCGCGCCAGGTCGCGGTCCGGCGGTGTGGCCTATTCGCTCTTCGCTCCCTGATCCGGATGCCGCATCGCGGTGATGTTGAACCCGGCGTCGACGAAATGGATGCCGCCGGTGGTTCCCGCGCTGAGATCGGAGAGCAGATAGGCGGCCGTGGCGCCGACATCGTCGATCGTGATGTTGCGGCCGAGCGGGGCTCGTTCCGGCATGACCTTCAGCATGCCGCGCATGCCGGCGACCCCTGAGGCCGCCAGGGTCCTCACCGGGCCCGCGGAGATGCCGTGAACGCGGATGTTCTTCGGGCCCAGGTCGACCGCGAGGTAGCGGATCGAGGCTTCGAGCGCCGCCTTGGCGATCCCCATCACGTTGTAGTTGGGCGTCGCCTTGGTGGCCCCGTAGTAGGTCATCGCGATCATGCTTCCGCCGCCGCTCATCAGCGGTTCGGCGGCGCGGGCCAGGGCGATCAGGGAGTAGCAACTGATGTCGAGGGCGGTGGCGAAACCGGCGCGCGAGGTGTCGACCGTGCGGCCGAGCAGGTCCTCCCGGTTGGCGAAGGCCACCGAGTGGACCAGAAAGTCGAGGCGGCCCCACCGCTCCGCGAGAGTGGCGAACACGGCGGCGATCTGACCGTCGTCGGTGACGTCGAGCGGTTCGATGACGGTCGATCCGATGCTCTCGGCCAGGGGCCGCACGCGGCGCTCCAGGGCATCGCCCTGAAAGGTGAAGGCCAGCTCCGCACCCTCGTTGTGGGCGCGTTGGGCGATGCCCCAGGCCAGCGAGCGCTTGTTGGCTGTGCCGACGATCAGACCGCGACGGCCGGCCAGCAGCCCGCCGGAGGCGGCGGATCCCGGCGGTGAATCGACGGGCGGTGATTCGGGCGCGGTCACGGGCGGCGGGATTGTATACCTGACGCGTGGCGTCCGGGCCTGGCGGCCTGGCGGGGGAGAGTGAAAGACGGAAGACTGAACCCTGCGGCATGGTTGAATGCTGCGCATGGTCTCGGTGCTCGGCATCATCCTGGTCGTCGGCGCGACGCTCTGCTTCTCGCTGTTCGACCTGCTGCGCAAGAAGCTCACGGGACGGCTGAGCGACGGTTTCCTGGTCATGGTTCTGGCGCTGGGGGCGGTGCCTCTGTACGGCGTCTGGGTGACCGTGCAGCCCCCGCCCGGTGTGAGCGCGGCGTACGTCTGGCCGGGTCTGCTGTCCGTCGCCTGCAACCTGGGCGCGAACTACGGCTTCCTGCGTTCGGTCCGGCTCGCGGGCCTGAGTGCTGTGATTCCTCTGCTGTCGCTGACGCCGGTGTTCACGGCCCTGCTCGGGATCCCGCTGCTCGGCGAACTGCCTGCAGCGGGGGAGTGGCTGGGCATCTCGATGGTCGTATGCGGCGCTCTCGCGCTGCAACTGGGCGAGCGCTCGGGCGACCGTGGACGGCCGTGGACGCTGGGGGCGGGCGCGTGGTGGATGATCCTGGTCGCCTTCCTATGGGCGACCGCGCTGCCGCTCGACAAGCTGGCCACCGAGGCCTCGAACGCGGCGTTCCATGGCCTCGTGATGCACCTGGGTGTCGGGCTCTCCGTCGCGGCGATCGCGATGCGCGGCTTCCGGAACGCCCCCGGCCGTCGGCGGGGCGTTCGCTCGGGCGTCGGAGCGAGAACCTGGGTGTTTCTGCTAACCGCCGTCGTCATCGGAGCGGCAGCGCAGGCACTCCAGTTGCTCTCCCTCCAGCACGCCTGGGTGGGCTTCGTGGAGACGGTGAAGCGGGGCATCGGGTCGTCGCTGGCGCTCGTCCTCGGCCGCCTGTTCTTCGCCGAGCCTCTGACGATGCGCAAGGTGTTGGCCGTCGCCGTGATCGCTGCCGGCGTCGCGGTCATGCTCTGGTAGTTTGAGAGGCAGTGGTTCGCACTGGTCCCGCTGATTTCCGGCTGCACCTCAGACTCACAGTAGCCGCCTGGGTGCTTTGGGCCGGCGCCGGAGTCGCCCAGGACCCTCCGCTGTCCCAGATCGATCTGCCGGACGGGTTCTCGATCAGCCTCTTCGCGGACGATGTTCCGGGCGCCCGGTCGCTTGCGCAGAGCCCCGGCGGCACGGTGTTCGTCGGCACCCGGAGCACGGGCGCGGTGTACGCGGTGATCGACTCCGACAACGACGGTGACGCCGACCAGACGCTGCGACTGGCGTCGGATTTGAACTCACCGAACGGCGTGGCGTTTCGCGGCGGCGCCCTCTACGTGGCCGAGATCAGCCGCATCCTCCGCTACGACGACATCGAGAGCCGGCTCGGTTCTCCTCCGCAGCCGGTCGTGGTCACCGCCGCCCTGCCCACGGATACGAGCCACGGCTGGAAGTTCATCCGCTTCGGGCCCGACGGCCGGCTCTACGTTCCGGTGGGAGCGCCGTGCAACATCTGCGACGAGGGCGATCCCTACGCTTCCATTCTGCGCCTGGCCACCGACGGCAGCTACGACATCGTCGCGCGCGGGGTGCGGAACACGGTCGGCTTCGACTGGCATCCCGGCACGGGCCAGTTGTGGTTCACCGACAACGGTCGCGACTGGTTGGGCGACGATGTGCCGCCGGACGAGCTGAACGTGGTGACCTCGAGCGGCCAGCACTTCGGCTATCCCTTCTGCCACGGTGGGGACATCGCCGACCCGGACTTCGGTTCGCAGCGTTCCTGCTCCGAGTTCCGGCCCCCGGCCCGGAAACTCGGACCGCACGTGGCGGCGCTCGGGATGCGGTTCTACAGCGGCGACATGTTCCCGCAACGCTATCGCGGCCAGATCTTCATCGCCGAGCACGGGTCGTGGAATCGCACCGATCCGATCGGTTACCGGGTGATGGTGGTGCATCTGAACGGGAACGGGCAGCCGACGGAGTACGAGGAGTTCGCCACCGGGTGGCTCCAAGGTGACACGGCCTGGGGGCGGCCGGTCGACCTCATGGTGCGGGACGATGGTTCGTTGCTGGTCTCGGACGACCGGCAGGGATCGATCTACCGCATTGGATACACGGGCTCTGCGCCGCCACCTCCGCCTCCGCCGCCACCACCACCGGACCCCGAGCCACCACCCGACCCCGAGCCTCCGCCGCCACCACCGCCGGACCCCGAGCCGCCGCCGCCCCGTGACGGAACCTGTGAACCGGCGGCGGAGACGCTCTGCCTGCACAACCATCGGTACGAGTTGAAAGCGGAGTGGTGGACTGGCGACGGTGGGAGCGGTTCGGCCTTCGCGGTTCCGATGGCGACGAACGACGCGGGCTTGTTTCAGTTCTACGATCCGGACAACTGGGAGATCCTGATCAAGGTGCTCGACGGCTGCGCGGTCAACGGGCATCACTGGGTCTACGGCGCTTCAACGACTGACGTTGGGTACGTGATCCGGGTAACAGACACGGCTACGGGCGCCGCCAAGGAGTACCGGAACGAGCCCGGGCGGCCGGCGCCCGCCATAACCGACGACAAGGCCTTCCCCGACAGTTGCCGGCGGTAGCGGTGCGGGGCCGTTGGGCACGGTCGTCGCCGCCGGCCGTTGCTATGATCCGCGCGTTGTGTTTCGTTTCTCCGCGCTCTTCATGGCCATCGCGCTTGTCGCCGGGACCGTGTTCGCGGTCGATGACGAGGAGCTTCGTCTGAACAAGATCGAGCTCCCAGCCGGGTTCTCGGTCGACGTGTTCGCGGCGGAGGTCGACAATGCCAGGTCCTTGGCGCAGAGTCCGTCCGGAACGGTGTTCGTCGGCACCGGACGCCGTGGCGGGGGCGTGGTCCATGCGGTCATCGATCGCGACGGCGACGGCGTGGCGGAGGAGCGGCACCGGATCGGCGCCGATTTGAACTGGCCAAACGGCGTCGCGTTCCACGACGGCGACCTCTACGTGGCCGAGATCAGCCGCGTGCTCCGCTATGACGACATCGAGAGCCGCCTCGAAGCGCCGCCGGCGCCGGTCGTCGTCACCGCCGACCTGCCGGACAAGAGACACCACGGCTGGAAGTTCATCCGCTTCGGTCCTGACGGAAAGCTCTACGTTCCGGTCGGCGCGCCCTGCAACATCTGCGACGAGGGCGATCCCTTCGCCGCCATCCTGCGCCTGGACGACGACGGGGGCTACGAGGTCGTGGCGCGCGGCGTGCGAAACACGGTCGGTTTCGACTGGCGGCCCGGCACCCAGGAACTGTGGTTCACGGACAATGGCCGGGACATGCTGGGCGACGAAGTCCCGCCGGACGAACTGAACGTGCTGACCGAGGACGGCCAGCACTTCGGCTATCCGTACTGCCACGGCCAGGACATCGCCGACCCCGACTTCGGGGACCAGCGACCCTGCAGCCAACTCGTGCCGCCGGCAATGGACCTGGACCCGCACGTGGCCGCAGTGGGCATGCGCTTCTACCGGGGAAGCGCCTTTCCCGCGCGGTATCAGGGACAGATCTTCATCGCCGAGCACGGTTCCTGGAACCGCAGCGAGAAGATCGGTTACCGGGTGATGGTTGTCCACGTCGACGACGACGGTGAGGCTACGGAGTATGAGGAGTTCGCCACCGGTTGGCTCCAGGGCGAGGATTCGTGGGGCCGGCCGGTCGATGTGATGGAGCGCGCGGACGGGTCGCTGCTCGTCTCCGACGACCTGCGGGGCGTGATCTACCGGATCACCTACGACGCCGCGGCCGCGGCGGGGGAGTAGGGGCGTGGCGACGTTGGATCTAGCTGTGGTCGCCGCCGCGCGGGCCCGCTATGAAGCGGCCCGGGCCGCCGGGCTCAGCCTCGACATGACCCGCGGCAAGCCGTCGCCGGAGCAGCTCGCCCGCTCCCACGGTCTGCTGCGGGCAGTCGCGCGGGAGGACAGTCCCGCCGCCGATGGCACCGACTGCCGGAACTATGGCGGCGATCCCCGCGGTCTGCCGGAGATGCGGGCCCTCTTCGGCGAGATTCTGGGAGTGGATGCGGGACTCGTCTTCGTCGGCGGCAACGCCAGTCTGCAGTGGATGCACGATCTGGTCGTGCAGGCGATGCTGGTCGGCGTTCCGGGCGGCGAAGCCTGGGGCGGGCCCGGCCGCGCTGTGCCGGTGAAGTTCCTCTGTCCCTGTCCCGGCTACGACCGGCACTTCGCCCTGCTCGAGCGCTACGGCATCGAGATGCTCAAGGTCGCCATGGGCGAGGACGGCCCCGATGTGGATGAGATCGCGCGTCTCGCAGGTTCGGACCCGAACGTCAAGGGGATGTTCTGCGTGCCGCGTTACAGCAACCCGACCGGCGTCACCTACTCGGACGACGTGGTCGAGGCGATTGCCTCCATGCGCACCGCGGCGCCGGACTTCCGGGTCATCTGGGATGACGCTTACGCGCTGCACGCCTTCGACGGTGAGCCGGATCGGCTGGCCAGTCTCTACGACCGCTGTGCGGCCCACGGCAACGAGGACCGGGCCCTGATCGTCACGTCGTTTTCCAAGGTCACGTTTGGTGGCGCAGGTCTGGCCGCGGTGGCCGCGAGTCCGAGAAACGGCGACTGGATCCGGGGTTTCCGCTCGATTCAGACGATCGGTCCGAACAAGCTGAACCAGCTCGCGCACGCCCACTTCTTCGACGGCGCGGTCTCGGCAGTGCGCGATCACATGAGGGGGCACGCGGACCTGATCCGGCCGAAGTTCGAGGCCGTGCTGCGGGTGCTCGATGAGCGCCTGGGCGACTTGGGAGTCGCTTCGTGGAGTCGGCCTCGCGGGGGCTACTTCGTCAACCTGGACACGGAGACCGGTTGCGCCCGCGCGGTGGTCGAGATGGCAGGTGAAGCGGGGGTCAAGCTGACGCCCGCCGGCGCCACCTTCCCCTACGGCATCGACCCGCAGGACCGGAACATCCGCATCGCGCCGACGCTGCCGGCTCAGGGCGAGATCGAGACCGCGACCGGACTGCTGGCGGACTGTATAGTTCTGGTCAGCGTTGGCGCGTGAGGTGTAGATCGGGCTCACCGTGGCCTCAGCCCAGTCTCTGCAGGGCTTCGATCGCCCCGCCGATCCCTTGGGTGAGCGGCCGCCGGAAGGCCTCGTGACCTGAACGAGGAGAGGGAGGGAAGAGCGTGACACCAAGAAGTACAGCAGTTCGACGAAGGAGTGTTGCTCCTGAACGCCCAGACACAGATGGGACCTTCCGGTATGCCCTAGTCTCTACGGCGGATCTGCGAAGTAAACGTGCAATCTGGTGCGCGGTAGCGGCCCTTCTCGCAGGGGGCGCAGCCTCCAGTCTTGCTCAAGAGAGTACGCATGAGAATTGGCATTGTCAATGGGAAGAGGAGTCGGAGCCGGCTAGGCGATCGGGGCGCGTCTACTACAGCGATGTTGTGGTGTCTCGGGACAACGGAAATCTCGAACACCTCTTGGTAGCTCAGTACCGGGATTTTGTTGAACGCGAGTTCAGTTCGTCTGGCCGCGGATCAGTGTTGTGTTTTCGCCGGCGAGAGTTGACGGGAAAGCGCCGCCACGAAAAGTACTTGGTGGAGGTTGCCGAGGCAACTGAAGCGGAACATCGTGCGGCTAATAGGCTCGATCCGGACGACTACGTGAAGAGTGTCGAAGAGGGGGCTGAGCTTTGGGTGCCGTTCTTGGACCCGGTGCAAGTAGATTGGGTACCCGCCCAGGTACGAAGCCGCCAGGCGGGGTCCGCCTCGGCGGTTTGTAGGGCCTTTGGAGCCATCGTCTTCTATTCGGATATCTTCCACTTAGAGGGTCCCGTTTCTCGTCGTTTGAACCGCGACAAGGCAGAGGAGTTGGAGCGTGGTTACCTGAATCACCTGCGACGACTTGGCCACGAGGTACGAGCTGGCTCGCGCGGCCCCTTAGTGGCATGTCGGATAGCGGACGCTTACACTGTGGGCTCTTCCGGGTTGATAGTGGAGATGCCGTAGTCTTGTGGAATGCGTGACACAGACTTGTACGGTCGGATTCTGGGTATCGAGAGTCCATGGGAAGTGACCCGCGTCGAGTTGCGGCTGGAGTCTGGCGAGGTGGAGGTTTTCGTCGTTCGGGGCGGCGGTGCGTCGTTGAGTTGCCCGGAGTGCGGCGGCGAGGCAAAGCGGCACGACGCTCGTCGCCGGAGTTGGCGTCATCTGCCGACGTGCCAGTACCGGACGATCCTGACCGCGGATGTGCCTCGTGTGCGGTGCGGGGAGCACGGTGTGCGGACGATCGGCGTGCAGTGGTCGGACTCTGGTTCGCTTTTCACGGCTCTGTGCCATGCGCTGGTGATCGATTGGCTGGGCGCGGCGAGCGTTTCGGCGGTGGCGGCAGTTGGACTTGGGTTGGGAACAGGTGTCGGGGGTGATGCAGTGGGCGGTGCAGCGTGGTCTCCAGCGGCGCGGTGCGGCGCCGGCGTCTCGCCGTCTTGGCGTGGACGAGACGTCTTGTCAGAAGGGTCACGAGTACGTGACGGTGGTGGCGGACATCGAAGGTGAGCCGCGTGTGCACCACGTAGCGGACGGTCGCGGCAGGGAGGCCCTGTCTTCGTACCAAGAGTCGTCGTCGGAGGCTGAGCGTTCGGAGATCGAGATGGTGGCGATGGACATGTGGGCTGCGTACATCTTTGCCACGGTGTCCGGCCTGCCGGACGGCGATCAGAAACTCGCGTTCGACAAGTTTCACGTCGCGGCGCACCTCGGCGGGGCAGTGGACGAGGTGCGTCGAGCGGAGCACCGGATTCTGCAAGGCCGGGGCGACGACCGCCTTGCAGGAACCCGCTGCCTGTGGCTGTACCACCCGGACCGGGTGCCGGACCGCTCCTGGAGCTGCCTCAGGGAACCGTTCGACGGTAGGTCGAAGACGGCCCGCTGGTGGCACTTGAAGGAAGTGGCGATCATGATGTGGGAGACGCGGGACCACGCTGAGGCGCGAGCGACCCTCGAGGGCTGGTACTCGGGGGCGGTCCGAAGCCGACTGGAGCCGATGACGCGAGTCGCCCGAATGCAGAACGCTCACCTGGAACGCGTGCTGAACGCGACCGAGCAAGGGGTCACCAACGCTCAAGTTGAAGGCATCACCTCCGTCATCCGATGGCCCAAGAAGTCAGCGCGCGGTTATCGAAATCGGATCCGCTCCCGCATCGCCATCCATACTTCCATCTCGGCGGACTCGACCTCCGGCTCGATTCACTCACGTTCCACACGAAACCCTGAAGAGCCGTTGCGCCATAGGGCATGGCTCATTCCGACGCTGGGTTTCATCGGCACAGTGGTAGGAATTTCGAGTGCATTGGGCAGGCCTGGTGGCATATCTGCTGATACCTCGGATCAAGCAGATGTAGGCGAGTGGATGGCTGGACTGACGAGAAGCCTTGCGGTAGCCTTCAATACGACATTGGTAGCCTTGCCGCTGTCTGCCGTCCTCGTCTTCTTGATGCACGTGACGCAAGGACGCGAAAAGTCGGCTCTAAATCAGTCAGGGCAGTACTGCCTCGACAACCTCATCAACCGACTGTACGATAGATAGACGTGCGAAAGGAGCCGAGAAATGCAGAAGCGCAGCCGTGAAGTCAACGTCTTCAGTCTCTCCGCCCTCGATCTCTTCGCCTCAGCCATGGGCGCGTTCATTCTCCTGTCGCTGGTTTTCATGGTCTTCTTCTCGATTGCTGCCGACGGTCCGTTGGAGGCAAGCGTACCGGTAGCTGAGCTCGAGGACTGTCGATCCGAGCTGGCGGCCGCCACGGAACGAAATACGAGCCTTGAGGCGCAGCTCGCCGGCACCGTCGACAACGCTGCGCTTGAACAGTGCCAACAGCGCGTTGAGACGGCTCGAGGAAGGCTTGCTCAATGCCAGGACGAACTGGGCGCAGCGAGGGACCAGTTGGGTGGCGTAAGCGACGACCTTGTGGATTGCCGGCGGGCCCTAGCGCAGACCTTTGTTCTGGTGATCGCAAGCTGGGCCTCCAGCGACGACGTCGACCTGCATGTTGTGGATCCTGGAGGGCGGGAGTTCTACTTTAGGCGAAAGGAGCATCAGGGTTCGGAGGCAACGCTGGAGGAAGACAATACTCAGGGACCGGGAAACGAGGTGTGGCTGCATCCCTCGGCGGAGCCCGGGCGATACCGGATCTGTTATAAGCTCTATAGGGGCCGGTCGTCGTCGGTTCGGGGCAGTGTACTGTGGCAGGAAGGAAGACTGACGATACCTAGCATACGGCTTGCGGGAACTGGGCAGGTGAAGCTAGTGGTTGAGTTGGACGTCGATGAGATGGGGCGGGTTCGGGTAGATCGTTCGCGCTCTGGGCGAGTGCTGGGAAGTTGCGTGTGAGTAGGTGAAGTTGCCCCGGTTTCGTGGACGGTTTAGGTTTGGGGTTCAGGCGGCTTCGCAGTAGGACCTTTCGAAGTTGATGGGCGACCGGTGTCCGATGCCTGAGTGGCGCCGATGCGGGTTGTACCAACCCTCGATCCAACGGAAGAGTTCGGTCTTCGCTTCGGCGCGATTTCGGAAGGTCGTCCGGTCGAGCAGTTCGCACTCGAGGCTGGCGAAGAAGCTCTCGGCCATGGCGTTGTCGTAGCAATCTCCGACGGAACCCATCGAGAGCGCGATGCCTGCGTCTCGGCAGCGCTTCCCGAAGGCCAAGGAAGTGTACTGGCTGCCCTGATCGGAGTGATGGATCACCTCCTCCGGCCGGCGCTGGCCGACCGCGGTCGCTTCAACCAGGCGTAGTACCCGCTCGTTGGAGGCATCGCCATGCTGACCCCCGAGACCGTCCACTACGGCCGGGCGCAAGCCATGATCGAGCAGCGCCAACGCACGCTGAGCGCCGCCTGGGAAAGCTCCCCCGAACGATTCGTCGGCGGCCAACCGATGCACACGCCACTGGCCCAGGCCGTCTGGATCAACAAGCCCGACAACGAGACTGCAGAGACGACTCAGTAGATCCAGAACCCCGCTGTGTCAATGTCGTTGACAGGTTCCGAAGCGTCCGAAGTTCGCGGCTCGTTGTACAGTACTGGACGTTCTCCGTGGGAGCTATTAGAGTAGGAGAGGTCGGGATCGACCAAGGGAGGCGGGTGATCGGTGTCGGAGGCGAGAATAGGACGTGATCGGAATGCCTTGGAGCCAGGTACGGCGCTTGGCGACTATGTTGTGATCTCTGCGCGAGAGGAGGGTCGCGGAGAGTCGGACGAACTGGGCAGCGGGGCCTTCGGGATCGTGTACTTGGCGCGCCACCGTACCAAGCGGGAGTGGCTGGTCGCGATCAAGGAGTACTTCCCGCGGGAAGCGGCGGTCCGGGATCCTCAGGACGGTGAGAGCGTCTGGCCTGCGACGGGCGGTGTGGAGTCGGCATTTGCGGACGGTATGGCTCGTTTTCGTCGTGAGGCGGACCAGCTTCGTCGTCTTTACCACGAGCGCTATGTGGTGACGTGCGAGAACTACTTCGAGGCGAACGGGACGGCGTACCTGGTGATGAAGTACGACGACGGTGTTCCGCTGTCGAAGTACCTTCGGTTGCGTGAATCGAGGGGTCGGCCGTTCGGCGAAGAGGACATGTTGGCGGTTGCGTTGCCGCTTCTCGAGGGCTTGTCCGCGGTGCATCGGCTGGGGATTCTGCACCGTGACATCAAGCCGGGTAACGTGTTTGTTCGGCGTGAGGACGAGGAGGCCGGTCGTTTTGCCGAGCCGGTTCTGATGGACTTCGGCGCGGCGAAGGAGGAGTATCTGCGTCTTCACAGCCGGTCCAATGCGCCGTATTCGCCCGGCTACGCAGCCTGGGAGCAGGTATCGGAGTCTGGGAAGCTGACTGCGGCGACCGATCTCTACGGAGTTGGCGCAGTACTGTGGCGGATGGTGGCTGGTGGCGTTTCGGGGGATTCAGGTCTGGTCGCGCCGGGCGGGGAGGATGATGCTGGAAGAGGTGCCGAGTCATGGAGTGCGGAACCGCCAGATGTGGTGAAGCGTGTGGACGCGCTATACTCGGGCCTTGCGGATCCGATGCCTTCAGCCAGAGAGTTGGGCGCGGATCGTTTCTCGGAGCCGGTTCTTCAGGCGATCGACCGCTGCCTGGCGATCCAGGCGAAGGATCGTCCGCAGAGTTGTGAGGAGTTAGCGGCGGGGCTTCGGGGAAAGGGCGATGGTTCGGATGATCGCCGTCGCCGCGACAAGGACAAGTCGAAGAAAGGTGGAGATATACGCCCACAGCCAAGCAGGCGGTTGCCGCAGGTGGCCTTCGGCGCGGTGGGATTGCTGACGGCTGCGCTGATCTTCGTGGTCGTGATGCGGCCAAGTGGCCAGGAGGGCCTGCCTTCTGGAGGTCCGGCGTCTGAGCAGCCTTCGAACGAGGCCGATGAAGGGGAAGAACCGGTTCTTTCAGATCCTCTGGCCTCCCCTCCCTCGGAAGCCGGTTTGCAGCCGGACACTCCCGCCGCGCAACCGGTACCGAGGGATGGCGTGGGTCAGTTGGAGCGCAGCCTCGAGCAGATCCCGTATGGCAGTCTGACGCTGGAGTTGGTGCCAGCGGACGCGGGTGTTGTGTTCGCTGATTCGGCCTTCACCTACCGGCCGGGTATGCGGCTCCCGGAGGGTTCCTACCGGGCGACCGTGAGGCGTGCCGGACACCATGAGACTATGTTCGAGGTTGAGGTTTCGGGTGCCACGCGTCGACGGGTTGAGTTGGCGCCCGTCGCAGCCCCGCCTCCCGTAAAGGTGGCATGCGTACATCGGGTAGCATGTGAGCATAGGAAGGCCTGTCGGCATCGGGTTGCCTGCGAGCATGAAGTGGCCTGCCGGCATCGGGTCGCCTGCGAGCATGAAGAGGATTGTCGGCATCGGGTTGCCTGCGAGCATGAAAAGGCATGCACGCACAGAACCCGGTGTGGCCATCAAGAAGCGTGTGTTCATCGAGGTCCATGCGGGCATACGTTCCTCTACTTTGGCCAAGTGAGAACTCGACACCCGTTCGATCAGTTACATCTAGTCGATTACCGTCACGAGTTCCATACCGATCATGATCACGATTTCAAGCATGATCACGATTTCAAGCATGATCACGACCTCGAACATGACTACGACCACGACCATGACCACGACCTCGAACACGAGTTCGACCCGGAACACGAGTTCGACCCGGAACACGAGTTCGACCTGGAACACGAGTTCGACCTGAAACCGCAGGCAGGATAGAGGGTTCAGGTCAGGGTGAGATGCCCGCGCCACTGGCTTAGCGGCGAGTCTTCGCGCTCGGAAGTCACCGTTCTCACATCGGAAACCAGGTAGGTGAGAGCTGTACCGACCCGGCACACGGGACACAGCCCTCGACGTGTTTGAGCAGCTCAGCGTGGCGACGCCGACCCGCCGGCGTGCTGCTTTGCCAGCGCTTGGCGACTGTTGGCAACGCTCGCAAGCGTGGGGGCCGAGCGCAGGAGGGAGGCGGCGAAGTCCCCGGAGGCTGGTCTTTCTGCCCGGTGCCCGACAGTTCCTGCTATGCTCCATTGATGTCCTTCCGGACTCTCCTGATCGGGCGCGCTGTGAACGCCGACGTACGGTTGCACGATCCAAGTGTCAGCCGTCGGCATGCAGAGGTCACACTGACGGAGTCCGGGCGCTGCTATCTGCTCGACTGCGGTTCTACTCGCGGAACATTCGTCCAGAGACCCGGCGAAGGTTGGGTGCGGCATCGGCGGGGTTACGTGGAGCGGGTCGCACCGGTCCGTTTCGGCATGCTGGAAACCACAGTATCCACCTTGGTGGGCTCGGCGGCTGCGCCGGTCGTGGAAGTCGTGCAACCGAAGTACGAGCAACTTTCGATCCGCCCGAGGCGCAACCTTGCTTCGGGCGAAGTCGAGCGAGTGCCAGATGCCTAGGTTCTCCCTGAACAGGCTTGATGACGACGAGCGGCGCTACCGCGCCCTCCTCGCGGGGGCCTCACTCCTTGGCGGAGTGCTCCTGGTCGCGCTGTTGACGCTCGCGCTCCCGGCACCACCGGCGGTTGGAGACGATGGAGCCGGAGAATTCTCTCTGTCTGCTCTGCTCCTTGGTCGTGGCAGCGATTCGTTTCCCTATCCGCTGACGATCCAGAACGTCATGTGGCTCATGTTCTGCTTGGCGCTCGGAGAGCTATGGGCCCGCTTTAACCGGGCATCTGTGGAGATCCGGCAACTAGATCACAGCCCGCTGCCTTGGAACGACGAGGCCGTGTTGTTCAGGCCTGGAAGGGACCTTGCGCCGGTGTACAAGTGGACGCAAAGCGACCCCTCGGCTCGGCACTACATGCTGCAACGGCTTGCCAGCCGGATAGTACAGCAGTTCCAGAGCAACGGCTCGGTGGACCAGGCGAGCAACGTTATGGCCGCCAGCATGGAGCTGATGCAGCATGAAGTCGACCTGAGGTACAACCTCCTTCGGTACATGGCTTGGTTGATCCCAACGCTCGGTTTTGTCGGTACGGTAGTAGGCATCGCGTTTGCCTTGGGTGCTGCGGCGCAGATGCCGGCAGAGCTTACGGACCCTGAGCTAGTTCGCCCCTGGTTCACGGGAATGACCGTCGAACTCGGTGTTGCCTTCTACACGACTCTGTTGGCCCTGCTCATGGCTGTGGTGGTGGTGTTTCTTATGCACATCGCCCAAGAACGGGAGGAATCGGCGTTGAACATGGTGGGGCAGTGTTGCCTCGATCACCTGATCAATCGGTTGGTGGCCGAAGAGCGGAAGTAGGTACACGGCAGGCATAGTCGAAGCAGGAGATACATCATGGCGAAAGTTCGTGGGGAAGACGGCACTCCGGTTGAGGTTCACTCTCGCCCCGGTGGACAGAAGAGGGTCGGTGGTGAGCCGAGTCCGGTTTCCGACCCTGTTCCACTTGGCGGCCATTTCAAGTTCAAGATCACGCCTGACGTTGGCGAAGCACGCACTAGCCCCCTTGAGGGAGCAGAACATGACGCTGGCTGGCGGCTCGGTGCGCACAAGCTCCGCGATGACGGCGATGCTGCGACTGTTCCTTCAGGGCTCCTTGGCGAGAGCGGAGCACGCCGCAGTCGCCCCGCCGGGAGCGGTAGCGACGGCGGGGAAAGGCCCACCGTGTTTGACCCTGACCTTGACGGTGCGGCCGCGCACCCCAAGGCGGGGGAGGAACCTGCGCCTGCGGACTTCACAACCGGCTGGTTGGTGATTGTGGAGGGGCCGGGGCGAGGCGCTTCCCTTCGGCTTGGCTTCGGCCCCCACACGATTGGCCGGAGCCGTAACATGAGGGTGCGACTCGACTTTGGTGACCCACAGATTTCGCGAGAGAACCATGCGGTTGTTACTTATGAGCCCCGGGGGAACAGATTCTTTGTGCAGGCTGTCAGCAATCTGGTGTACCGGAGAGTTGGCGGTGACCTGGAGCCGGTGTTGACGCCGGAGGAGCTCAAAGTCACCGACGAACTCCTTCTGGGCAAGACCAGGCTCCGGTTCGTCAGCTTGTGCGACGAGTCCTTCACTTGGAAGAAGGTCACGGACGGCAAGGGATCGGACCTCGTAGCTGGGAGTTGAGCGTTGCCGGTGCCCAGGCTAGACGTTGCCTCGCGGCGAATCCGCGGCACGCGTCTGAATCAGCAGGACAGCAGCGTCATCGTGCGCGTGGGCGAGTCTCGATGTTTGCTAGTGCTGGCAGACGGCATGGGCGGCCATCGGGGCGGTGACGTTGCAAGTGCAACAATTGTCAGAACGTTCTGCGAGGCTTGGAGTGAGTCCGACGGGCCCGTCAGCGTGCGAAGTCGGCTCGTGGCCGCGTTGCGGGCGGCCAACCTCGCCATCCATGATCGGGCCATGGCTCAGCCCCAGTTGGCGGGCATGGGCTCAACGCTGGTGGCGGCATCTGTCGATGGTGCGCGGCTTCATTGGATCAGCGTGGGCGACAGTCCGTTGTGGTTGTACCGCAAAGGCACCCTGTCCCGGCTGAATGCGAATCACTCGGTGGCTGCGCTTCTGGAGCAACGCGTGCGGGAAGGGCTGATGACGCCTGGGGAGGCGGCTAGCTCGCCGGAGCGGTCGCAACTTTTCGAGGCGGTCTCTGGAAGGGACATTCGACTGGTCGACGCGCCTTCCGAGCCGCTCAACCTCGAATCGGGGGATGTCCTGATTCTGGCGAGCGACGGAGTGGAGACCTGCCCAGACTCGGAGTTGGAGAAGTTGATGGGCCGTTGCGGAAGAGCGGCAGCGGATCTGGCGTCCGATATCCTTGAGGCGGTGGAAGCCCACGGCCGTTGCAACCAGGACAACGCCACATTGATTGTGCTGCGCTTCTGAGTAGGCGCAGGTTGATGGTCCGTGGAGAGAATTGAATGAGGTTTCGTTGCATCTGGCTCGTTGTCGCCATGGGGTACGGACAGTCCATCCCGTCGTTTTCTCAGACAGTCTTCCAGGTCGCTGTGCAGGAGAGCGGTGCCGAAGTAAGGGCCGGCGTTGCCGTGCTGGTCGCGGCCGAGGCCGGCGCGCCGGCGGCGCTCCTCACGAGCAGCGGAGTCGTCGGGTCGGGCGAGAACGCTCAATACGTGGTCTTGGACTCTGCCACAGGCGCTCGAACCTTGGGGCAGTTGGATGTGCGAAGCGAAGAGACCGGCCTTGCTCTGTTGAGCGTGCCGGGTCTCGGTGGGACGCCGGCCGTCCTGGCCTCCGGCCCCTCGGGTGAAGGACGACAAGTGGAGGTCCGGTTGCCCGACGGTCAGACCAGGAGAGGCCACTTGCACTCCGTTGTCGAACGAGCGGGGCAGACCCTCTATCGGTTCACTGTTCGTCCAGAGCAGGGCGAGGGTGGCGTTCCCGTGATGAACAACTGTGGCGAATTCCTGACAATCTCGCGTGCACTCCGGAGCGGCGGTTGGTCGTGGGCCGACTTCGGTTTCGGCCTGGGGCCGGAGTTGGATGCAGTGAAGAGCTTTCTGGCGGAGCAGGGTGTTGTGGTGGAGACGTCCTCGGATGTCTGTTTGTCTGTTGAGGAACGCTTGGCCGCCGCGGAGGCGACCCGTGAGGCGCTTGAAGAGCGGCAGGCGGAACTCGAGGAGGCCGCGAAGAAGGCCGAGGAGTTGACCGAGAAGGCCGAGGAGTTGACCGAGAAGGCTGAGAGGCTGGCCGAGATCGAAGCGGCCAAGCGGCGACTCGAGACTCAGCTATTGGAACAACAAGAAGAGCTGAGCCAGCGTCAGCAGGAACTGGAGCAGAAGGAGGAAGCACAGTCTGAATGGCAAGAAGCGCGGCGCCAACAGGACCTGCTCCTTCGCTACGGCGGGATTGCGGCCCTTACGCTGTTGCTTGGCGGCGGCTTGGTGGCCTCTCTCTTGCTGAGGGCGCGCAGGCGCCGGCTGGAGGCCTCGGAGCGGCACTTGGTGGCGGCGGAGGAGGAGTTGGCCCGGACAAACGTGAGCTTTCCCGACCTGGTGCTGACAGGGCACGGCCCGGACTGCGGCGATGTGCGGCTCAAGGTCAATGGAAGCGCGTTAGCCAGGGCACCCAATGGCCAGATCTTGGGCCGTTCTTCAGCCGGGGCCGACTACGTGGTTGACGCCGGGAGTGTCTCTCGCCGCCACGCGCGCCTGCGCGTGGTCAACGATGATCTTCTGATCGAGGACCTCGGCAGCCTGAACGGCACCCGCGTCGACGGTTCCAGCTTGAAACGGGGGGATTCCGTCCGCATTCGGCAAGGCGCCACTCTGGTGATTGGAGATGTTGGTCTTCTGGCTCGCTTCCTTGGAGGAAAGTCGTGAAGATTCGTAGCCGAGAAGTCAATATCTTCTCCATGTCCGCGCTCGATCTCTTTGCTTCGGGAATGGGGCAGTGCTCTGAACGTGTTCGTAGCCGTTCTCGTGCCGGGGTCGTTGATTGTGTGGCGTTGCCGCGTGATTTTTGGGAAACGAAGTGTGTGTTGCTGATGGACGGTGAGGCGAGATGAACCTGGAGTTCAGCCACTTCTCCCACGCCGGGCAGCGGGACGAGAACCAGGACAGGTGTGCTGTGTTCCTGGCAGGCGAGACAGGCGGTTGGTTGCTAGTCGTGGCCGACGGCCTCGGCGGGCACTCTGGCGGTGACCTTGCCGCGGAAACGGTGATCTCCGCTGCGGGGGCCTGCTGGGAGGGCCGGGAGCCCGGTGAGGACCTCGAAGTGTCGCTTCATCGTCTGGTCGCCGAGTGCCACAGTGCGGTTCGTCTGGCCGGCCGCGAGACCGGTCTGGATCCGCATTCCACTGTCGCCGCGCTAGCCCTCGAGGGGAACAGGGCCCTCTCGGTGCACGTTGGTGACAGCAGGGTCATTCAGTTGGCGCCTGGAGGCGTGGTAAAGCGCACCGTCGATCAGTCCGTCGCGCAGCTTCTCGTTCTGGAAGGCCAGATCACCGAGGAGGAGATGGCGACGCATTCCGGCCAGAGCATCGTGTTCTCGCAGATCGGCGGTAGCGAGGCTCCGGATCCTAGAGTGACCGAGTGGAACCTGGAGGAGGGAAATCGTTTTATCCTCTGTAGCGACGGCTTCTGGGAGGCCTTCTCCGAGCAGGAGATGATCGAGGTCATCCGCGAGCCTGAGCCGGTTGCCGAGTCTGTTCAGCGACTGGAGTCGAAGCTTGTGAGCCGGGCAGATCATGACAATGTGACGGCGATCTTCGCGGAGGTTCAGGGGCTCAGCGGCTGGCGGGCACCCATGCTTGAGTTCGTGACACGCCTTAGGAGATGGATGTGGCTCGTCCTAGGATTGGCGGTGGTACTGGTGGGCGTCGTACTTTCTGAGAGCGATCCGGAACCCGCCTTGTTGGCAGAGAAGGCGATGCCCGCACCAAGAGAAGCCGTGTCTGCGGCCTTGGGGAGCGGCGAGCCCTCGGTCCCTTACTCAGCCACTGCTGCTCGACGTGGGAGCGGGCCTGCCGGAGTTGAGACACCGGATGGAGAAACGGTGCTTGGAGACCAGGGGAGCCGCTCGGAGCCGGTGCCCGCTGAAGGCGGGGATGCGGTGGCTGCGGAAGACGAGGCTGCTGAAGACTGCGCAAAAGGCGAACTCTGTGCCGAGCGTCCGGGGAAGCCTGTATCGCTCAACCCCGTCTTGGTGGACGCCGCTATCTCTGTGGCGGAGACCGAAAGCGTGGTGGACGCCGCCGAGGACTTCCTGCGCGAGCGAGGTCTCCTTGGGCCTGATGACGAGTTGGCCTTGAAAGGGAGCCCCGCCGTAGTGGAAGGCAGCCTGTTCACTCGTGCCGTGCAGACCCACAACGGCACTTCCGTCTATGCGGCGGAAGTCGTTATGCGATCCGTGGGCGATGAAGTCGTTATGGTCCAGGGTGACTTGGCGACCGACATCACGTTGCCGACTGGACTCGTTGAAAACACCTACCAGGTCACTCTTGAGCTCGCCCGCGGCCTCCTTGGCGAGAAGATCGAGGCCGAGAGCGACGGCACAAAGGTGATCTTTGCGGTAGCGGGGGGGCATCGGCTCGCATGGGTCGGGGGCGTGCTGATCGGGGATGGACCGCTGGAGGAAGCGGTCTTCGATGCGGCGACGGGTGCGGTTCTGTTTCGGGTTCCGACCGTGCTGGAGGTCGAGGGTGATGGCGGCCGCTAAGGAGCACCGTGTGCTGCGGACCGTCCCACTCCTTATGGCCCTCTTTGTCTGGGGAGTGTGCGCGCCCGCGACACGCTCGGCGGCACAGGAAGAGAGCCGACCGACCCCTAAGTCCCGCGGACCGTTGGAGACCGAGCGTCGCCTGTCGTTTGAGGAGAACGCTCCTATACTGCGGGATGCGGACCGACTTCACGCGTGGGTCGGCCACGATCTTCACCGGCTCCTGCTGCTTTCGCCTGCGGACGAACTAGTCGTTGGAGAACTGAACCGCATCGCCGCCGACATCTATGTTCGCATTCGGCAGGAAGTGGCGAGTTTTCCCGTCGCGTATCACGAGTCCGTTCTTCGCTTGGATCAAAATAGAAGGCCCGTTCGGCTCCTCGGAAGGCACGCAGCGTCCTTGGCCGTGCCTTCGTCCGAACCGGGCCTCACCGAGTCGGATGCGTTTCGGCTGGCCGGGGGGGCGGGGGACATGGGTGGCCCGATTCCGTCTTCTGCGCTCGTGTTCTGGCCGGTCGGTGCCGGCTCCCTTCGGCTTGCCTACGAGTTCGAGGGCAACTTCCCGGAGGCGCAGGAAGCTGTGGCGTTTTCCGAGCGCGTGTACATCGACGCCAACACGGGTGAGGTATTACAGAGGTTGTCGCTCGTGCATCAAATCGAGCGGCGTGTGCATGACTATCAGAGGGCCTGCCGCGAGGAAGGCGCCGCAGGTCCCCTGCCTCCGCGGGATGCGGCGCGACTCTTGGGGGAGGCGCCCGTCGTTCGTGATGAACGCCGAGGCCCATCAGGGCACGCTCTGGCGGACG
Source organism: Candidatus Multivorans sp. (assembly GCA_965216125.1). Taxonomy (GTDB): domain Bacteria; phylum Acidobacteriota; class Thermoanaerobaculia; order Multivoradales; family Multivoraceae; genus Multivorans. Next base: position 3,802,765 of record OZ244152.1, read on the forward strand.
ATCTGTTTGAGTTTCTTGGGAACTACCATCTTTTCCTAAGGCTCGCCTGGGGGATGGATAGTACCGATGGGCGCGGAAGGCCCTTGGTCGGCATCGTTGGTATCCTGTTCTGGCGTGGCGGACCGAATTGTTTTGGTGACGAGGACAATGCTGTTTTCTTGCCTGGGGACCGCGTAGATGTGGCGCTGTTGCCGTACGCCGCGCTCGCACAACCAGCGATAATTGGACACGAGTATACTCATGGCCTGATCTACCATGGGAGCGGCTTGATTTACAAGGACGAGTCGGGCGCGTTGAACGAGTCGATTTCGGATGCGGTGGGAATCGCGCTAGTCGCTTGGATGAGGAACGGCCGGCCGTCGGATGCGGACAGTGCGTTGCGGACGAGAAGGGAAGACTGGAGGTTGCGGTATCCTTCAGGTGAGGTGGCACGCGACATGGCGGAACCCGGAAGCGTGCGCGATCCGGTCAGCGGAAGGCGCTATCCTGATCACTATGAGCAATTTGTGCGTACGCGGCACGACGATGGCGGGGTACACATAAACTCCTCCATCGTCAACAAGGGCTTCTATCTTCTTGCCGAGGGTGGCGAACACGGGGGCGTAGCAGTCGATGGGATCGGGCTCATGAATGCCGCACGAATTCTGGGATATGCGGGGGCAAAGGTGCTGTCTCCGAACGCGGACTTCAGGGACGCCAGGTTCGCCTTCGCTGAGGTGGCTGAGACTTTGTTTGGTGTGGGTTCAACGGAATGGCTAGCCGTACACACGGCGATGGATGCGATAGGTGTCGGCGGGCATTGGGAGCCACCTACGCCGCCTGCTCCGAGGCCTGCTCCGGTGCCGCCGACTGCACCGGGTCCGGCTCCGGTACCGCCTCCCGCTCCCGCTCCCGCTCCCGCCCCGGCACCACCGCCGACTGCTCCGGCTCCTCGCCCGATACCACCGCCGCCGATTGCCGAACCGGCTCCGACTCCCGATCCGGGCTCGCCTACGCCAGTGAACCCTGTGGAGCCGACGAGTTCGGATCGGGCGGGGAGAGGCGGTCTAGGTGGGCCGGTTCTTGTTCTCGTTGGGTTGGGAGGCGGGTTCCTCACCTTGGCTGCCGTCTGGGTCGTGAGTCAGCGTCCCGGTCGGCCTGGTGGTTTGGGGAGAGGGCCTGGCGGGGCCAAGCCCAATCCCGCTGCCGAGCCGGTTTCTTTCCCGGAACCGCCGGTCCTGCCACTTCCTGCGGTGCCACCGTCGGCGCAGTCTGTTGGTGTCCTGCACCCGTCCGATGGCACCGAGGTAGTTCCGCTTCGGCGTTCCCTGGTTACTTCCGAGGAAGGCCTGGTCATCGGCCGGTCGGATGAGCTTTGCCACGTGGTCTTGTTGCACAACGACGTTTCACGTCGGCATCTCAGGCTGCGGCTGCGGGAGGGAGGGGTGCTAACGGCCGAGGATCTGTCGTCTACGCGGAGAACATTTGTGGATGGAACGCCGTTGGCGCCCTTCGTCCCGGTGGCTCTAGGGAACGGGTCCAACCTGATCATCGGTGGCCTTCCGTATCGCGTACAGAGGTGAGCAGCCGGATGCCTAGTGTTGGGACTCTAGCAGCCTGTGGCAAGAGTCCCTGCGGGGCAGTAGGTCAGGTGCGTTCGAGACAAGGTAGGGAGGAGCACGGCAATGGCACTTGGCAGCCGGCGTCGAGAGCGGCAGGAGGACCTGTTCGTGGCGAGGAGCGAGATCCGTTCGACGGGGAACGCGTTCTACGAAGCGCTGAATGGTGTTCTCGAGGCGAACGGATTCGACGAGTTCGCAGAGGAACTGTGCCGGGAGTTCTACGCGGAGACTCGTGGGCGGCCGAGCGTAGCTCCGGGGGTGTACTTCCGGATGTTGATGGTGGGCTACCTGGAGGGGATCGACTCGGACCGCGGGATCGCCTGGCGCTGCGCGGACTCGATTTCGCTGCGCGGTTTTCTGGGCTACGGGTTGGGCGAGAATCCGCCGGATCACTCCAGCCTGTCGCGTACACGACGCCGTTTGAGCCTTGAGGTGCACGAGGAGGTGTTCACATGGGTCCTGTGGCTGGTGCGGGATCACGGTCTGCTTGGGGGGAAGACGCTGGGTGTCGATTCGACGACGCTGGAAGCCAACGCGGCGATGCGGTCGATCGTTCGGCGTGACGACGGAACGGGGTACCGGGAGTACCTGGAGAAGCTGGCGAGCGAGTCGGGCATTGCGTCGCCTCAGCGCGCGGATATCGCGAAACTGGATCGGAAGCGGCCGAAGAAGGGATCGAACGACGACTGGGTGCATCCTGGGGACCCGGAGGCGCGGATCGCCAAGATGAAGGACGGCCGGACCCGTCTGGCGCACAAGCTGGAGCATGCGGTGGACATGGAGTCGGGCGCGGTGACGGCGCTGACCGTGCAGAGCATGAAGGGCGGCGACACGGCTTCTCTGCCGAAGACGCTGGATGAGGCGTCGAAGCAGCTTGGGGAGGTGGAGCTCGAGGCGGAGGAAGTGGTTGCCGACAAGGCCTACCACTCGAACGGGACGATGAAGGACTTGAAGGAGCGCCGTCTCCGCAGTTACGTCAGCGAGCCCCGTCGCGGCCGCAGGAGCTGGAAGAAGGATCGCGCGGCACAGGCGCCGACGTACGCCAACCGTCGCAGGATCAAGGGCAACCGCGGTCGCGCTCTGCTGCGCAAGAGAGGCGAACTGCTTGAGCGTGTGTTTGCCCACATGCTGGTGACGGGCGGCATGCGCCGGGTGCATCTCCGCGGCCTTGAGAACATCCGAAAACGGATGCTGGTTCACGGCGGCGCCTGCAATCTCGGCCTGCTCATGCGCACGCTGTTTCGCATCGGGACTCCCCGCGGGCTGCAGGGGCTGGCAGCCATGCAGGCGGCCTTGGAGCAACGCAACGGGACCGTCATCCCCCTGTCTTCCTGGGTCCTGACACGATCGTGCCGTCATCTGTGCGCCATTCTCTACCGGACGCTCTTCTCTTGCTCCGGGGATTCCACTGGCGCCACTGCCAGCCGCTCAGGTCGGGCTCCTCTCGACTTGTACGTCTCGCCGCTCATGGCTCTTTCTGCCACGGGCTGCTAGGGGGCCTACGTGCTGATATCTACCTTGGAGATGTGAATTTGGACACTGGAGGTTGACTTATGTCAGAGGACGGACGGCGGCGGCATCGGAACGCTCTGGAACCGGGCACTTTGCTTGGGGACTATGTGGTGGTCTCCGCACGAGCGGAGGGGCGCGGTAACTCGGACGAGTTGGGTAGTGGAGGTTTCGGGATCGTCTATTTGGCGCGGCATCGTGGAAGGAGCGATTGGCTGTTCGCGATCAAGGAGTACTTTCCTCAGGAAGTAGCGGTTCGCGACCGTCAGAATGGCGAGAGCGTGTGGCCTTCGACGGGCGGCGCGGAGACGGCGTTTGAAGAGGGTCTGGAGCGCTTTCGTCGCGAGGCGGACCAGCTTCACCGGCTTAAGAACGAGCATCATGTGGTGTCGTGCGTCAACTACTTCGAGGCGAACGGCACGGCTTACCTGGTGATGCAGTACGACGACGGGGTTCCGTTGTCCAAGTACCTGAGGCTTCGGGAGTCGAAGGGTCGGCCGTTCGACGAGTACGATCTGTTGGCTGTTGCGTTGCCTCTCCTCAAGGGCTTGTCGGCCGTGCATCGGGTGGGCGTCCTACATCGCGACATCAAGCCGGGGAACGTGTTCGTTCGTCGGGAGGATGACCAGGCCGGGCGTCCTGCCGAACCGGTGCTGATGGACTTCGGCGCCGCAAAGCAGGAGTACCTTGGTCGCTGCAGTCGAGGGTCTGCGGCGCCGTACACACCGGGCTACGCCGCCTGGGAGCAGGTGTCGCGTTCCGGAACGTTGTCTCATGCGACGGACCTGTATGGTGTCGGTGCGGTACTGTGGCGAATGGTCGCTGGTGGAACCGGAGGGCATCCAGACCTGCTTCGAGCGTCGGCCCGTGATGGTGCCGGTGGCAGCGCCGAGGTTTGGATTGCGGAGCCGCCGGATGTGTTGAAGCGGGTGGACGCAATGTACTCGGGCCTTGCGGATCCGATGCCTCCAGCTATGGAGTTGGGATCGGGGCGTTTCTCGGCGCCGGTCCTTCAAGCGATCGATCGTTGTCTCGCGATCCAGGCGACGGAGCGTCCCCAGAGTTGTGAGGAGTTGGCAACGCTGCTTCGCTGGCATGTCGTACCGAACCCCCCTAGGCCGCACCCGGAACCCCCTCGGCCGCCTGGGCAGAACTGGCGCCGGTTGGTGCTGGTAGCAGGAGGAGCGGTGGGGTTGTTGGCGGGTCGGCGGGCCGTTGCGTTCTTGGCGCTAGGAGCGGCGGGTTTGCTGGCAGCCGCGTTGATCTTCGCGGGAGTGTTTGGAGGCGATCGTCACGAGGGTTTCTCCCCAGAGGATCAAGCACTGTCACCTCCTTCGGAAGTACAGCGTCTACTTGCGGCGGCGGCGGTCGACCTGGAAGGGCAGCGCTTGACGCATCCTGAGGGGAACAACGCGTGGCAGAAGTACCAGCGCGTGTTGGAACTGTCGCCGGGACTAACAGAGGCGCTGATAGGCTTGGAGAAAGTACTTGCGGCCTTCGTGTCGCTGTCGGATGCGGCGATGGACCAGGGGCAGTTGGATGAGGCGAGCGAGTACCTGGAACGCGTCAGAGAGTTGAACCCGGACTTCGAGCTACTGAATGCGGCAGACCGACGGCTTGACGCGGTCCGAAAGGACGTCCGTGATCGGCTTGATCGGGAGAGAGAGAGAGAGAACGCAAGAAGGCAGAACGCGATCGGCGTGCCCGGGAAGAGCAGTACGGTACCCGCTGCAATACGGGGCTGCCGGCCGGACCATGTCCATTGATCGGCCCTCGGCTGCGACTTGGCTCCCGGTGTTATTGTTCCAACTGGCCACCGGGAACTTTTTGGCTGAGCTACGGGATCGTTGTTCATTAGGCAGCTCGTCGATGACCGCCGAGCTGCTACTAGAACAGGTGGCCAGGGAATTGGACAGGTCGCTAAGGAGTACCCTCGACCTGAGACTGGGACACGGGGGATGAGGAACCGACGTTGTTTCACGGCGGCTTTCGAGTCGAACGTAGCGGTGGAAACGCTCCGTGAGGAAAGGCCCCAGGACAGAGCACACCTTCGCTCTGGCGGGAAGCTGTTTAACCAATCGGAACCACCGCAAAGAAACGGCGACCTGCCCAGTTGTGCGGGACCACAGTTGGGGCTGCCAGCGTACTTCATGTCGACTGGTTGGGCGAGTCGCTTTGGCGGCGAAGTAGGGGGTTGGCGCTGAATGGCGAAAAAGTGGGGGGACGTGCCGATACGGAAGGGCGAGTCGGCTCCGTTGCCGAATCGGAACGCTCTGGAGGCCGGCACGCCTATCGGGGACTACGTGCTGGTGTCGGCCTTGGAAGAGGGTCGGGGAGAGACAGCGGAGCTTGGCAGCGGTGCCTTCGGGATTGTGTACCTAGCCCGCCATCGCGTCAGGCGGGAATGGTTGTTCGCGATCAAGGAGTACTTCCCCCAGGAGCTGGCAATTAGGGATCGCCAGGACGGTCAGAGTGTGTGGCCCGCGTCGGGCGGTGCGGAGTCCGCGTTTGCGGATGGAATGGCGCGTTTTCATAGGGAGGCGGACCAGCTTCGGTGCCTGCGTAACGAACGGCACGTGGTGTCGTGCGTCAACTACTTCGAGGCGAACGGAACGGCGTATCTGGTGATGGATTACGACGACGGGGTGCCGTTGTCGAAGTACCTGCGGTTGCGGGAGTCGCGGGGACAGCCGTTTAGCGAAGAGGATCTGCTGGCTGTTGCGCTGCCGCTTCTTGAGGGTCTGTCGGCGGTGCATCGAGTGGGGACTCTCCATCGTGACATCAAGCCCGGGAACGTGTTTGTGCGTCAGGACGGCGACCTGGGCGGGCGTCCTACCGAGGCGGTGTTGATGGATTTCGGCGCGGCGAAGCAGGAGCATCTGGGACTTCATAGCCGGTCGAAGGCTCCTCACACGCCCGGCTACGCAGCTTGGGAGCAGGTGTCCCAGTCCGGGAGCCTGAGCCCCGCTACGGACCTGTACGGTGTGGGTGCGCTGCTTTGGAGGATAGTGGCGGGTGGTGCTGTGGGGCACTTGGGGCTGGTCGTGTTGGATGAGGGCGATGGCGCTGCCGAAGGTGAAGGGGCGTGGAGTGCAGAGCCACCGGATGTGATGAAGCGGGTGGGAGCTCGTTACACCGGCCTTCGGGATCCGATGCCATCGGCTACGGACGTGGGTTCGGGCCGCTTCTCCGAGCCGGTTCTTCGGGCGATCGACCGTTGTCTGGCGATCGACGCGAAGGATCGCCCTCAGAGCTGTGGTGAGTTGATGAAGCTGCTTCGGCCCGAGTCTCGTGCAGGCGACCGTCCCCCACGGCAGAGTTGGTATCGGTTGCCACTGCTGGCCGGGGGCGGAGTGGTGGTCCTGCTGTCGGCCGCGTTGTTCTTCCTGGCCGACATGCGGTTGGTACGCCAGAACAGCTTGGCTTCCGGCGGCCCAGCGCCCCAGGACCAGGCAGAAGAGGCCGAGGAACAGGCAAAAGGGGCCGAGGAGGGGCAGCAAGAAGATACCGAGGGACGGGCAGAGCGTGACGCGGGCCCGGTTCTTGGCGGTTCGGCGATTCTGAGGGTCGAAACGGAGCCGGCGGGTGCGGAGGTGCTGGTAAATGGTCTGAAGCTGGGCGAGACGCCCTTGTTGCGGGAGGATCTAGGGCCTGGCGTTAGGGATGTGACACTTCGGTATCCACACTTCGAGACGGTCGAACTGTCCGGCCAGGCACTTCTGGAGGACCGAGTGTTGCGCATCGACCGGGCGTTGAAACGCGGGACAGGCGGTTTGACGATAGTAACGGAGCCTCGCGGGGCATGGGTCGAGTCCCGAGGCAGGCGCTTGGCGAACGGCACGCCGGCGACTCTGGAGGGGCTGCCGGCGGGTCGGTTCGAGTTGACTCTTGGCTTGGCGGGGCACCGTGTGATGAAAGCGGTGGCGGTGGTTCCGAAGAATGGCGTAGGGCGGTTGGAACGTCGCTTGGAGCCGGTGGCCTACGGCAGCTTGACCTTGGAACTGGAGCCCGCTGACGCGAGCGTCACGTTCAGGGACCGCTCCCTCGTTTACCAGTCGGGTATGCGGTTGCCGGAAGGGAGTTACGAGTTGAGGGTGAGCCGTTCGGGCTACCGGGGAGCGGTGGTTAGGGTGGACGTGTCAGGGGATACGCGTCGCCCAATTGAACTTGACCTGTTTCGAGCGGGCATGACGTTCCATGACACACTCCTGTCTGGTGGCGCTGGCCCGGAAATGGTAGTGCTGCCGGCAGGAACCTTCCGGATGGGCTGTGTGTCGGGGCTGGACTGCAGTGACTACGAGCACCCGGTGCACGCGGTGACCGTTTCTCAGCCTTTCGGGGTCGGCAGGTATGAGGTGACCCTCGCGGAGTGGGAAGCCTGTGTTGCCGCTGGCGGTTGCAGCAGTCGGGTCGATGAGAGTGGTTGGGGGGGCGATCCCAGCCGGCGCCCAATGATCAAGGCGTCGTGGGACGATGCTCAAGCATACGCGCGTTGGCTGTCTTCCGAGACAGGCGCGACGTACCGCTTGTTGAGTGAGTCGGAGTGGGAGTACGCGGCCCGCGCCGGCTCCATCACGGCGTACACATGGGGCAGGGAGGTTGGTTCCGGCCGCGCCAACTGTGATGGTTGCGGCAGTCAGTGGGACGACAGTCAGACGGCGCTGGTGGGTTCGTTTGCCGCGAATTGGTGGGGACTGCATGACATGCATGGGAACGTCTGGGAGTGGGTGGAGGACTGCTGGAATGAGAGCTACGCCGGTGCACCGTCGAACGACGGTGCGTGGCGGAACGGTGATTGCTCCCGTCGCGTTGTGCGGGGCGGTTCCTGGTTCAACGAACCGTGGACCCTCCGCTCCGCGAACCGTGACTGGTTTGGCCCCGATGTTCGGCTCAATATCATCGGTTTTCGTGTAGCGCGGACGCTTGAGGTGGTTCCGGAGAACCGGACAGGTCGCTAACAGCCGGTGGTGAAAGTCGGTTCTTGGCGTCGCAGAATGCAGGCATGGCAATGGGCAAGAAGGATTGGAGTTGCAGTCAGGAGCCGCTTTGGGTGGCGGGAGCGGATTTGCCTCGAAGCGCGGGGCACCCGTTCTATGAGCGGTTGAACGGCATACGGGATGCCGGCGGGTTCGACGAGTTCGCGGAGTCGGCGTGTGCGGTGTTCTATGCGGAGCGGATGGGCCGTCCGAGTCTGCTGCCGGACCGGTACTTTCGTCTGCTGCTGTTGGGCTACTTCGAGGGTCTGGGCTCGGAGCGCGGGATCGCGTGGCGGGCGCAGGACTCTCTGAGTTGTTGGCAACGCTCGGAAAGTGAGCCACCCACCGTTTGGAAAGTGAGCCACCTCGGCCGTGTTGAGTGTACGCGAGTCTTCTCTCGTCGGTCCCCTTGAGTTAGTAGCAGTAGCGGCTGCGGTAGCTGTGGGAAACCGGTCTGCCGGTTTTCCAAGGCGGTGCGGGAAACGGTCTGCCGTTTTCCGCGGCGCCGGCAGCTTCCGCAGCCGGCCGCCGGTGCGGTGCTCTCAGCGGCGGCGCCGCGGCGGTCCGGTTGCGCGTCGTGCGATCCGGATTCACGAAGGGCTTCTCCGCAGCCGAGTCCGATAGGAGGAGCCCTTGGTGGCGAGGATGTGGGCGTGGTGGGAGAGGCGGTCGAGCAGAGCCGTGGTGAGCTTCTCGTCGCCGAATACGCGGACCCACTCGGAGAAGGCAAGGTTGGAGGTGACGATGGTCGAGCGGCGCTCGTAGCGGTCGGCGAAGACGTTGAAGAGCAGCTCGCCGCCGGCGCGGTCGAATGGCACGAAGCCGAGCTCGTCGCAGATCAGTAGATCCACCCGCTGTAGCCACTGCTGCAGGCGCCCCAACTCCCGCTGATCGCGGGCTTCGATCAGGTCGCGGACGAGGTCGGAGGCCTTGCGGAACCAGACCCGGCGGCGGCGCTTCGCGGCCTCGATGTGGAGGCATCGCTCGGAAACTGAGCCACTCAACGGGCAGAAAGTGATCCACCCTCGGCCCTTGGCCGGTAGCTTGGTCTTGTACAGGAGACCAAGGCGATCGGAGGAAGGACTTGCTGAGGATGGATCAGGTTCATGTTATTCGGTACCAGGTGCTGAGGGAGGGTCGGAGCCAACGCTCGGTGGCCCGCGAGCACGGTGTGAGCCGCAACACGGTGCGCAAGTACCTGGATCAGAGCGCGCCGAGGCGGGTGGAGAGCAAGCCCCGGCGTTGCTGGGTGACGGAGCGTATGGCTCCGCGTCTGGAGGAGTTGCTGAGCAGGTGGTCTCGCCGGACGACGGCGAAGCAGCGTCTGACGGCTACTCGTCTGCATCGCCAGTTGCTGGAGGAGGGGTGCGAGGTCGGGATCACGACGGTGCGCAGCTACGTACGGGAGTGGAAGCGTCAGCGGCAGGAGACGTTCATACCGCTGGTGCACCGTGCGGGCGAGTGTGGCCAGGTGGACTTCTTCGAGGTAACGGTCGAGGAGGACGGCGTGGCGCACCGGGTGTGGAAGTTTCTGCTGCACCTGCCGTACTCGGGCCGTTCGTTCGTGTGGCTGTACGACCGCTGCGACCAGGTGGCGTTCCTCGACGGCCACGTGCGAGCGTTCGCGCACTTCGGCGGCGTACCGCTGCGCTTGGTCTATGACAATCTGAGTGCCGCGGTGCGTCGCCGGGTGGGCGGCGAGCGTCAGTTGACGGCTCGGTTCCAGGCGCTGGTGAGCCACTACCTGTTCGAGCCGTGCTTCGCCCGCCCCGGCGAGGGGCACGACAAGGGCAGTGTGGAGTCGCGCGGCAAGGGAATCCGTCTGGCGCACATGAGTCCGGTGCCTCAAGGGCGCACTTTGGAGCAGATCGCAGGCGAGGTGCTGGCTTCGGTCGACGCGGCACACAGTGAGCGCGCCCGGTGGCAGGAGGAGCAGGAGGCACTGCGAGAGCTGCCGGCGGCCGGCTTTGAGCCAAGGAAGCTTAAGATCGTGCGGGCGTTTGCGGCACGGCGCGCTGGAGACGGCGCGGCTCTTCGCCAAGCTGTTGAGCGTGGTCACAGACCACGGCAGCGAGGAGGTCGCCGCCGCACTCGAGGAGGCCTTGGCCGCCGGCCGCTTCGACCTGCTGAGGCTCGTCGAGCGGCGTCCCGCCCCCGAGATCGAGGTGCCGGAGACGCTCCTGCGCCACGAGGTCGAGAGCGCCAGAGCCGCCGACTTTGACGTGCTGCTTCAGGAGGCGGCATCGTGAGCCGGGCCGCGCGCAGGGCCGTCATCAAAGAGGGCCTCAAGACGCTCAAGATGCCTTCCGTGCTGCGCGACTACGAGCAGAGGGCCCGTCAGGCCCAGGACGCACAGTGGGACTACGAGGACTACCTCTGGCAACTGCTCGAGGCCGAGATCCGGGATCGTGAGGCCCGCACCGTCGAGCGCCGGTTGCGAGCGGCTCGCTTCCCCGACCACAAGACGCTCGAACAGATCGACTTCGAGGCCTTGCAAGGCGTCTCCAAACCGAAGCTGCGCGAGCTGGCCTCCTGCGACTACATCGACCGCGGCGACGACGTCGTCCTGGTCGGACCCATCGGCACCGGAAAGACGCATCTCGCGATCGCTCTCGGCATCGAGGCCGCAAAGCGCCGGTACCGGGTCTGGTTCCGCAAGGCCTCCGATCTCGTCCGCGATCTGATCGAAGCCCGCGATCAGCGGGAGCTGGGACGCCTGCAGCAGCGGCTTCAGCGAGTGGACCTGTTGATCTGCGACGAGCTCGGCTTCGTGCCCTTCGACCGCGCCGGCGGCGAGCTGCTCTTCAACGTCTTCGCCGATCGCTACGAGCGCCGCTCGACCATCGTCACCTCCAACCTCGCCTTCTCCGAATGGGTCCGGGTCTTCGGCGACGAGAAGCTGACCACCGCTCTGCTCGACCGCCTCTCCCACCACGCCCACATACTCGCCACCAAGGGCTCCTCCTATCGGACACGGCTGCGGACCAAGACGTCATGAGCCTCAAGGGCGAGATACCGACAGCCTACGACCTCAAGTACCCCGCCGCCGCTCAGCGAGCTGACCCGGTGCGGTCGGCTGCGGAATCTGCCGGTCACGCGGAAAACGGCGGACCGTTTCCCGCCTGACCTTGGAAAACCGGCAGACCGGTTTCCCACAGCTACCGCAGCCGCGGCGGCTACTCACCGAAGGAGACCCAAAAGGGCACACTCGCGTACACTCGAAACACGGCCGAGGTGGCTCACTTTCAGGGCGCTTCAGGGTTGTGTGTGGGCATGAAGTGACTCCGGCGCGAGGTCGAGTCCGCCGAGATGGAAGTAGATGGCGAGCCGGAAGTGTGCTCGGTTTCGATAGCCGTGCGCTTTTCGCTTGATCTCCTGGATCTTCGCGTTGATGCCTTCGGCGCGGGCGTTGGAGATGCTGGACACAGCAGCGTTGATGACGCTATCCCAGTGGTTCTTGATCATCTTCGCCACTTGCTTGATCGGTTCCAGGCGGCTGCGGACGGCCCAGTTGTACCAGCGCTTCCACCGCCGCTCGGCCCAGCCGCGGCGCTCGTAGCCCCACGAGGACCGCGCCATCTCCTTGATCGCCCAGGCGCGGGCCACGCGAAGATGACTCGCGCGAAGAGCGGCGAAACGCCGCTGCTGCGAACCCGTCATTCCCCCACGCTTCATCAACCACAGGTAGCGGCTCCGCTTCAGACGCGAATCCCCTGCTTCGAGCAGCTCCCGCTGCTCAGCACGGCGAACCAGGTCCACGGCGTGGTTCAGGTGCGCGACGATGTGGAACCTGTCGTGCACGATGTCCGCATCCGTGTTCTCCGCCACCGAGGAGATGTAGGCCGGCCACATGTCCATCGCCACCTGCTCGATACCCGCGCAGCTTTGCTCTCCCAACTCCTCGAAGTAGCCGTCGATGGCCGGCCGACCACGACCGTCGGCCACATGGGTCACCACCCCGCGTTCCAGATCGTTGACTACCGTCACGTACTCGTGGCGCTTCCGAAACGACGTCTCGTCCACCCCGATCACCCGAGGCGGCTTCAGCTCCCGCCGTGACAGACCCCGTTCCACGGCCCGGCGCTGAATCCCCGCCGCCTGATCCCAACTCAGGCCCAGACGGCGCGCCACCGCATGCACGCTCGCCTCACGCAGCCACTCGATGGCCTCCGCCTCGCACAGCGCCGTGAACCGCGAACCCGAGTCCGCCCAAGGCACCTTCAACTGGCGAATGCCGTGCTCGACGCAACGCACCCGAGGTACCTCCGCGTGAACCCGAGTCTGGTGCTGCATCGTGTCCAAGTGACGCCAACGGCGATGCCTCCTGTCGTACCCCGGACACGGCAAACCGCACTCCGGACAGCGCGTCTCTCCACGATGCTCGACGTGGATCTCCACCGTGCCGCCAACCACCGGACCCCGGCGACGCGGATGGCGCTCGTCCATGCGAAGCACCACCTCCCGCACACGCCACGGCGGCTTGACCCCCAACAGCCTCTCGAACGAGCTACTGCCAGAAGTTGTGGATCCGGTGATGTAGGTCAGGCGGCGTATCCTCCTGGGTGTTCAATCAACTACCCGGTCGGATGCCGGGAGAAAGGACACGCCGCCCATGCTCAAGATACTCGAAACCGCTCCGGAGGGGAATGTCCCGACCAGCCTCGACGAGCTCGCCCGCGAGGGCGCTCGTCGGATGCTGATGGAGGCCCTGGACGCCGAGGTCGCCGACTACGTGGAGAGACACCGCGCCCAGCGCGGGGACGACGGTCGCGCCCTGGTGGTACGCAACGGTCGGGGGCAGCCGCGGCATGTGACGACGGGGGCAGGCACGGTGGAGGTGCAGGCGCCCCGAGTCCATGACCGCAGGCCCCATCATCGCTTCACCAGTTCGATCTTGCCGCCGTACATGCGGCGCTCGCCGAAGGTATCGGAGGTGCTCCCCGTGCTCTACCTTCGAGGTCTGTCGACGGGCGACTTCAAGGAAGCACTCGGGGCTCTGCTGGGGGAGGAGGCATCCGGCCTGTCGGCTTCCAGCATTGCGCGGATGACGTCGTCCTGGGAGCAGAAGTACCGGTCCTTCATGCACCGAGACCTGAGCGACGAGGACTACGTGTACGTGTGGGCCGACGGCGTGCACTTCCGGGTCCGCCTGGAGGACGATCGCCTGTGCACGCTGGTCCTGCTTGGCGTGCGCCGTGACGGGAGCAAGGAACTGATCGCAGTCGAGGACGGCTACCGCGAGAGCACGGAGAGTTGGTCGAGCGTGCTGCGCGATCTGAAGCGCCGCGGTCTCCGGGCGCCGGTTCTGGCCATAGGCGACGGCGCCCTCGGCTTCTGGCGAGCGGTGCGCGACGTGTGGCCCGAAACCAGGGAGCAGCGCTGCTGGATGCACCGTCTGGCGAGGGTGCTCGACAAGCTGCCGAAGCGCCTGCAGGCCAAGGCGAAACGGGCGTTGCACGAGATCATGTACGCACCGTGCCGCGAAGACGCCGAAGCCGGCATCGAGAGCTTCGCTTCGGAGTACGGCGCCAAGTACCCCAAGGCGGTCGAGTCGCTGCGGCGGGACCAGGACTGCCAGCTCAGCTTCTTCGACTTCCCGGCCGAGCACTGGCAGCACCTGCGCACGACGAACGCCATCGAATCGACGTTTGCCACCTTACGCCTCCGCCAGCGGGTCACCAAGGGCGCCGGCTCACGGACCAAGGCCCTCCTCATGGCCTTCAAACTGCTCGACATGGCCCAGAAACGCTGGCGACGGCTCAACGCACCACACCTCGTCGCTCTGGTCAGAGAAGGAGTACCATTCACCAACGGAACTCAGGTCAGGAACGCTGCCTGATCAATTCACCGGATCCACAACTTCTGGCAGTAGCTCCGGGATGCTCCCGAGCCACCGAGCGTTGGCTCCGACCCTCCACCAGCATCTGGTGACGAATAACATGTACCTGATCCATTCTCAGCAAGTCCTTCCTCCGATCGTCTCGGTCTCCTGAACAAGACCAACCTACCGACCAAGGGCCGAGGGTGGATCACTTTCCGAGCGTTGGGTGGCTCAGTTTCCGAGCGATGCCTCCATCGCCAGCGCCGCCTTCGTGACCCCTGCTCCGAGTAGTGCCTCAGCAACATCCTTGTCTCCCATCCATGCATCTGTGCGTCGCTCCATGGCCGTTGGCGAAAGCCAACAGCTTGGGAGCAGCGGACCACCGACCCGCCGCAAAGTGTGCAGTCTTCGGTTGCCACAAATGGGCGACTTACAGTCGCCGCCAACACCTCGGCCACGTCTCCAGTCTTGATCACCTGAAAGTACTCGGCAACCCAGTTTGGTAGGCACTCTTTGCCCACGGGGGCCGCGAAAGATCAGAGTTCGTCCAGGTAGCGCCGCCGCCCGTCAGAGCGCGAGACAGCTGGACGCCCATCTGGGATCGGCCGCTCCGGTGAGAAAGCTGCTAGGCTGCACCGATCGGAGAGGAATGCAGAAGCTCAAGATTGGTAGCCTCGTCGCTGCGGCTTTGATCGGGTTGCCGGTCACGGCCCAGATAGGCAATGTGGAGGAGGAGTGCGCGCGGTTTGTTAGGGCTGTGTACCCCGATTCGTTGGCTGTCATGACGAAGGCACAGTACGAGGCCGCTCTCGACGAACTGTGCACTGGTACCCCACTGAGAGAGACCGCGTTCGAGAGATTGACAGAACTTCTGGGGCTGAGCAGCAGGTTTTCTCTTCAGGCCGCAGAGGATGTACGGCTCTACTGCGCTAACAGTCCCTTCATTGACGGCTACTACTTGTTTCGGGAGGCCCGGGACCCGGGGGCGTTCGACTTGTTCAGCGCTTGCGCGGAGTTCGCCTACGCAGGCGTGAGGATATCGACGCCCGAGGCCTGGACAGCGGACGGGCTTTCGGTCGTTCTTTCGCGAGTGGCCGGCGCGGGCGGTGGGGAGGGAATGCTCAGGGTGTCCGGGCCTAGCGGAGTTGCGTGCCGCTTTCGAGCGCGAGGCGGAGACGAAACCGGGGTTGGGCCGTCAACGGACCTCGGAGAAGCGGATGGGGCACCGGCGGCGGGCTCAGGCGAGAGCCATCTGTGGGCCGGCGATGAGCCCGTAGCGCTCGAGTGTGAGGTGGATGCGAGTCGGTCCGCCTGGGAGGGGGCAGGAGATAAAGACGTGTTGGTGTTCTACAGTCGGGACGGGATGTTCTCGGTGTTGCGAGTGCCGTGGCTGGAGAATGGCAGGAAAGACCAGGCTGGCGGATCGTCGAGAGAGGCCCACGGGAACAGATGACCGGGAGTCGATATGGGGACGGGCAATCGGATAGGCACCCTTCGATCGAGGATGATCATCATGTTACTGATGAGCATGGTCGCGTCTGCGGCCGCTAATGCTCAAGGCAGCATGCACGCCGATGATCAGTGTCATCGGCTGGTCAGAATGACCTTTCCTTCGTCGGCAGGGGTGGTACGGCTCTATGGGGAATGTTGCCCTGGAGTCGATAGCCCCGTCCCAGTCTATTCGGATGGTTACCGCAGATATCTTCGGGATCTGGACCCTGTGGCGGGAGAAGTGTTTTCCGGCTGTAGCGCCTTCACATACGGCGGAATGAGCGCCGCCCTCCAACGCGAGGCCACACGGGACAGCCTCTCGCTCATTCTAACCTATCGCAGGCTTCCAGATGAGAGGCGGGAAGCCGGGGAACGTACCGCGGTGAGAGCGAAAGCGCCTCCTGGAGTAAGGTGCCGGTGGGACTCGGCACTGGAAGATGTCGAACGGGCGGGGGACCGGACGAGCGGAGGGAGCGGCGATGCGGCTACCTACAGGTACGTTCTCCGTGCCGGCGAGGCCGTTCGGCTGTCATGCGAACGGTCAGATCCTGAGTCTGAGACGACGGACTTGGAGTGGGTTTCGGTTTCCCGCGAGGCGGGCGAAACCGTCCGCTTCCCATGGCCGGCGGCTGCCGAACGGACGGAAGCGGCTAGTAGCTCTGGGGCCGGGACGGTGCCCCGGCTCTTGGGACCGGTTGGACGGTTCCGAGCGGTCCTGGGGAGAATGGAGGAGTCGACGCGAGAACGCCTCTCCCTGACTCTGACTCGCGAATACCGGGGGGAACCGCTCACGGAAACTCTGTCGGAAGACCAGGTGGTCCTCAGGGTTAGGGCTTCTCGTGGCGTGAGTTGCTCCTGGGAGCTTGCAGATGATGAGGAAAAGACGGGCTTGGTGACTGTTCGAAGAGAAGCGGTGGAATTTGGGGACTAGTCTCTGCGCGTGGAATGGCCAGCGGGTGGCTGACAGGCGTTGACCTTCCTGCCTCGGCCTTCATCTCGGCCACGGCACGTGAAGAGCGCGACCGGAGACCTCGCCCTCCTCGGTGTACCCGACGACAACGATCGATGAGCTTGGGCCACCATCGCGACGGTGGCAGGTCAATGTCACGGATTGGTCAAGGGCAGCGAGAGCGTAGTCCGTGGCCGGGAAGCGTCGCTCAGCTTGGTTCTCGTGTCCGCGTGCCGGACTCCAGGAGCAATCGACAGCATTGGAGTTGACGATCCGGATAATTGTCGGAGGGCCGCTTGGGTCCTCCTGGTCTGCAAGGGTGAAACCCAGAGAGAGCTTCTCCCGGGTAGGAGGGGCCGCAAGCTCGATTCGCACGCCGTACCTTAGGTCGTCGCTCCAGTACAGTCCCAGTCCCTCGCAGTCCTTGTAGAGACTGACCGCCTTCGGATTCTGGCTGTCAAGGAACTGGTAGTAGCCTTCCCAGAATGCACCCGTAGCGTCTCGACAGTAAAGCTCGCGAAAGTACTCAACCGTATCCGCGGAATACTTCACTTCTTCGCCCATGGAAGACGCGAATCGGTCGAAGTGGGGACCGTGGTATGAATCGTCACAGAAGTCGCCCAAGATGTCGTTGTAGTGATCAGTGGTCACCAGCACCGACGAAGCGGGTATCTGTAACGCGGTGGCGACAAACTGGCGGCAGTCGGCATGGAGTACCTCAATCCTTGTGCCGGTCGCCTCCCCGGTCTGTGCAGGTACCGGTGTTCCTGACGCCACCAGGAGGATACAAACGGTAAACGCGCTGCGCTTGAGCGCACACACGCAGGTCCGTGCCCGGTGTTGTGCCCGATGGGTGCGCAACCTACCGCGCCAGGACGACGAAAGGACTCTCGCGGCGGAATGCCCCTCGGGGATGCTTGGGGGTCATTCTCCCGAGCGTGGCCTTCACTGGTTCGCTCGAATCCGTGGCACGATAGCAATAAGCCCCGCGCCTTGGTGAGTCAAAAGGGCTCCGTAGACACCGTCCTCGGCCTGCACGCCATCCGGCACGATTGGCGGTGCGCCACCAAACTGGTGCGCGCCGAGCAGCGGCGCCACCGCGGCGTTGCGATCTCCATTGATCCAGTACCAGGCGCCAGGCTCCATGCCTTCCACTTCCAGGCTACCCGTGAGGCCTAGGCCGCCGCTCCCGACACAGAAGGGGTACCGGAGGAGTTCCGCGATTCGTCCGTTGGTGTCTGCGTAAAGAGTGGCGGATCGTTCAGTACCACCACAGGCGATGCGAATCGTCACGGAGCTGCCGTTCTCGGCCCTGCCGACGATTCCCCCTGTCCCACGCCAGAACGGTGCAGCCAAGGTTCCGCTCCGAGTCTTCAGATGGGGGACGACTCCTACGAGTTTGCTTGCATCGTGCCGAAAGAGTGTGCCCCTTGCGTCGCCTTTCGCCTCGACTCCGAGCGGTATGGCTGCCCGGGGCCCTTCCAAGTGGGAGTGACAGACGAGAGGAGCCGCGGCTGCGTTGCGGGTACCATTGATCCAGTACCAACCGCCGTCCGTGATGCCACTGAACTCAATCGTTCCCCGCACAGGCCTTCCCCCGGAGGAACAGGCGGGAGGCCTCAAGAGGGAGACGATCAGGCCGTTGTCGCCTGCGTGAAGAGTGTCCCTGAAGCTCTCGGAACCGCAGCTAACCTTCATGTCGACGTACTCGCCGTTTCGCGCCCTAACGACGAAGCCGCCCGTGCCCTCCCAGTACGGAGCCACGTGCCGGGAGCATCCGTCGCCACTGCTTGGTCCCGGATCGGCAGGGTCACTTGGAGGATCAGGGTGCGGGACGTGCATTTCCACCCTTACGGGAGCGGAGTAGCCGCGAAAGGTGTGAGTACTCACATAGAATCTGTGAGGTTCGGAATTTCTTGGCAGTATGATGGTTTCCTCTTCGAGTCCGCTCTCAAGGAACTTCCTGACTACGTAGTCGCCGTCGGGCCAAAGGCCGCCACGATAGACGCGCACCTCTGCTCGGGACTCAGGATGGTCCACCTCTTCAGGAAGGAGATGCTCTTCCCATGTGATCTTTGCTCTCCAATTCGAGTAGTCGAAGTCCTCCGCCGTCACAGATACGTTTGTTGGCGTCGAATCGGGGTGCTGGTCGAATTGTGGGCCGAATCCTATAGGCCACTCAAAGGCCGACTCGGAGGAGAATATTCTCCCAGTTGGATCGTCAGAGAAGCTAAACACTGATACACGGTATAGGCCCGGCTCGAGCGGTTGCAGGCGAGTCTCCCGGGCGTCCCTGCCCAATAGAACCTCTCGGACTATATTGTTGTCTCGAAGGGAACTGACCCTAACGAGGAATCCGTCGCCTTCAGGTGGGTTGATTTTCCAACGGAATTGCAGGTTGACCGACCGCCCTTCTGAGTCGGAAGCAACTTGAAAGCCGCTTGGCGGGGCCGGAATCTTGGAGTCGTAAAGGTTCTGGTTGACAGCATTCCAGATCGATTCATGAAAGGCTCGTGCGTTCTCTCGTTGCTCCGGTATACCCAACCTGATACCTCGGGCGGAGCGCCGTGATGTTGAGAAGTAGGGTTCACGGCCTCGGAAGCTGTACGAGAGGACAGTTCCATAGTCGGCCCAGTGGCCGTCGGGTACCGGCGTGCCGTCGTCATACCAACCATGGGCAAAAGCGAACGCAGTCCATTCGTCTGCTCCTCGGTCTACCGAACCCCTGGCGTCGGACAAGGAGGGACCGGCTACGCTGGGTTGATGGTGGCCGCCCAAATTGTGCCCTATCTCGTGAGCGAACGTAACGCTGTTGCCATCGGCAGTAACACCCCTAGTGCCCGGCGCGTGAGCTTGGCCGCCGTAGGGGTAGCGGCGCGCTATGGGGTGGTAGAAGAGATGGATGAGGTCGGCGTTGTGTTGAAGCCTCAACGCATCGATTTCTCCGTCCCTCGTGAAGAGCCAGAACGCGTCACTGTTTCTGTAGGTTGAGTGCCAGTCCCTCATTCTTGAATCGTGCACTGGTGGCGCCTCGGCGTATTCGAACGTGGGGAGAACTGGTAGGTCCGCGTTCCTGAAGACCATCGTGAGGTAGTCCGCGGCGTTCTGAAGAGCGGCCTGGGTGCTGCCGGCATATACAGCGGAGTCGGGATCGTTCCATTCCTGGGCCAACGACTCTGTGTACAGCACAAGGATCTTCAGTTCGTGGTCAGTCTGGGGACTCACTAGCCCATCGGGTGCCGGTGAGGCTGATGGACGGGCAATGCGGGAGAGATGCTCGTGAAGGGGATCGATGAACTCCAGTCCGACTCCGCAGGTGGCGTTCTCGGATTGGCCTGGGAGAGGGCGGGTGTCGCGGATGAGGCCGGTCCCATCAGCCGATGCAGCTATGTGGTACTTCCTCCCAAGCGGTTCGTCGAAATGGCCGACGAGACCCCCGCCGGCAACCGTGAGGACGACCGTGTCGTAGTCAGTGTGCGAAAGTCGGCCAGACCAAAGCAGGTCGCCATCGCCACGATCCTCAAACCGGGTGAGGTCGGCGACCAGCACGCCGCCGTCGAGTGTCGGTAGCCTAAGCTGGGGTGGCGCCGAGCGAAGGAGTTCGATGTCGACCCGGACGGAACGGGCGTGGAACAGCGGCTGCGAGGTCGGCGGCTCGCCGCCCGCTATAGAGTTTGTCTCCACGACCTCAGGACCCAGTGTGAGTAGCTGTTGGCCGATGGCGGAACCGCTTCCCGCAGTCCATGCGACAGCGAGCAGTCCAAAGAGGGCTAGGGAGCGACACGATGTCTTGTGCGAGGGCCTTCTCTTGCGCATGGTGAGTACCGTCCTTGGGAGGCGAGCTTATCAAGTGGTCGGCGACGAGCATAGCAGCCCAAAAGGCACAGCCTACTAGCTGGTGAATGTGAATGTGAGCTTGACCCGGTTTCGTGGACACTAGATCCTTGGAGGAGGAGGTGGTATTCATGATGCCGAGATCAAGGTCGCCGTACCCGGCAGAGTTCCGGCAACAGATGGTGGAGCTTGTCCGGTCCCGGCGCAGCCCGGACCAACTGGCTCGCGAGTTCGAGCCGTCGTCGCAGTCGATCCGTAACTGGGTGGCGCAGGCGGACCGTGACGAGGGCCGCCTCGGCGACGGCATGACCGGGGTGGAGCGAGAGGAACTGGGCCGGCTGAGACGGGAGAACCGGCGGTTGCGCGAGGAACGGGAGATCCTGGCAAGAGCAAGGGCCTGGTTCGCTCGGGGGACAGGACCCAGGAGGTCTACGGGTTCATGGGAGCGCACCAGGCCGAGTTTCACGCCACCACGATGGCCCGGGTGCTCGGTATCCCCCGAGCGGGTTCTATGCGTGACTGAAGCGGAAGCGCTCCGAGCGGGCGCGGTCCGACGACGCGCTGGTGCACCGGATTCGGGAGATCCACGAGCGGAGCCGCCGGACCTACGGTGCGCCCCGGATCAGGGCCGAGCTGGCCGAGCAAGGCCTGTTGGTGAGCCGCAAACGGATTGCTCGCCTGATGAAGCAGGCGGGCTTGGCGGGCATCAGCCAGCGCAAGGGGCCGCGCACAACCCGGCGCGACCCGGATGCCCGGCCGGCGCCGAACCGCCTCCTCTTTCTCGACATCGTGGATACCTCCTCCTCCAAGGATGTAGTGTCCACGAAACCGGGGCAACCTCAACCTCACGCAGAGCGCATTCGAGTAAAGAAAGCCGCCGCGCAACAGCTCGGCGACCCTCCGCTTGGAGGGAAGCTAGTCGATGTAGCCAAGGCTCTTGAGTTGCTTGATGTCGTCCTCGTTGAGGACGGCCGAGCTCTTGGCCTCGTACTTCGGCAGGGCGCGGTACCAGTTCACGAGGCGCCGGCCGAGGGGCGGGACCAGCTCGACGGGGGGCTCCGAGAGCGGATTCTCCTCGCGCGGATCGACGGTCAGGTCGAAGTACACGGTCCGGCGTTTCGAGAAGTCGTGCAGGACCTTCGCGCCGTCGAGCTCCATGCTGATCTGCAGGGGGTTCTCGTAGGGCGCGTTGCGGCGCGACTTGTTGAACAGCGCGGTGTGGCGGTCGCCGATGACGTACCGCGGCCGCTGAGCGGCCTGCGTCTCCCTCCCGGTTGGAGCCAGACTCTGTCCCTCGAGACCGTCGGGCGCTTCGATACCGAGCAGTTCCAGGACCGTCGGCAGCACGTCGACGACACCGACCGGCGCCTGGACCTCGAGGCCGGTTGGTAGTCCAGGGCCGGCGAGGATCATCGGGATGCGGGTGTTCGGCCAGTGGACGTTCTTGCCGTGTCCCCAGTAGCTGTGCTCGCCCATGCTCTCGCCGTGATCGCTCAGGAACAGGGTGAAGCGGGGCCCGGGCAGCCGCTCCTCGATCGCCTCGGACAACCTGCCGAGCCAGTGGTCGACGTAGTTCACCTCCGACTGGTAGCGCCAGCGCTTCTGCCAACCGGCTGTTCGCGTCTCCCTTGGCGGCAGGGGTGGCGTGAAGCCGGCGCGCTCCAGGTAAGGGCTGTGGGGGTCGGAGAAGTGAACCCAGAGGAACAGCGGCCTCCCGTTTCGTTCCTCGTCGTCGGCGCGGCGACGCAGCCAGCGCTCCGCGGCCTTGACGATGTCGTCGGCGTCCCGTTCCGTGACGCCGCCCGCGTTCCGGGCCTGGTTGAAGTCCTCGTCGTAGTGGTCGAAACCTCGGTTCAGGCCGACCAGATTGGCTCGCAGCGTCCAGTTCGAGATGAAGGCCGCTGCCTCGTAGCCGGCCTCGCCCAGGAGCTCGGCCAGAACCGGGATATCGCTCCGCATCCGCTGCGCGTTGCGGCGGGCGCCGTGCGTCGGCGGATAGAGCGACGTGAAGATCGACGCGAAGGCGGGTCCCGTCTTGCCGATCGTGGTCTGGGCGTCCTCGAACAGCATTCCCGCGGCGGCGAGGGCGTCGATCGTCGGTGTCTTCGCGCCCTCGGCCCCGTAGGCGCCGACCGCGTCCGCGCGCAGGGTATCCACCGAGAGCAGCACCAGGTGCGGCTCCGCCGAGAGCGGCGCGCAGAGCGACGCCGCCAGGAGCGCCGCACGGACGACGCGGTCGCCCCCGTTCACGCAGTCACGGCCCCGAAGGCCACGGCTTCTTCCTGGGTGTCGATGTCGCGGGCCAGGGACATCGCATCGACGACCGGCATCCGGACCTTGCGTTCGGGGTACTTCCGGCGGTGACGGCGCTTGATGAACATGCGGCGAATAGCGAGCTCGAGTTCGGACTGCTGGATGACCTTTTCCTTGAGGCGCCGGGCGGCCCACGTGCCGGATAGCAGCGTGTCCCAGGTGAAGGTGGGCAGCCGGAGGTTCAGCAGGTGAATGAAGTCCTGAACCAGCATGATCCACAGAAGGCGTCGGGCCATGTAGGTGTTGCGGTAGAGGATCGGGCGGTTGCGTGTACGGTACGCGAGGTCCATCAGCCGGTACATGAACTTCCAGCGCAGCGCCGCGGAGTCGAAGATCGCCAGATGACCGGGCAGCACGGGTACTGGCGCGGACAGTCCCTCGGGCTTGACGTGGTATCGCGGCTTCCACTCGGACGCACCAAGCCGTTCCGGGTTCCGCGGCGCCGCGACTATGGGGAAGAAGAAGTCCAGCGGGCTGTGGCCCCAGAAGTCCTCGACCACCGCCCGCATCTCGCCGGGGTCGGGGATGATGTCGCAGGTGGTGATCGCCAGCGGCCCGTCGCCGTGCAGTCGGCGAGCGGTTTCGACGCCGACCTGGATGTTGCGGCCGAAGCCGCCGTCCGTATCGATCGAGATGCCGTCCCCGAGCGAGCGGTAGGCGTGTCCGGGGCCTGCGACGTAGATCGGATCGAAGGCGTCCGCCTGACGGATGCGCTCGATCACGACCTCGATGAGAGGCCTGTCGCCGATCTTCACGTCGACGCCCTTGATGCCTGCGAGCGGATGCTTGGAGTGGCCGCCGGGAGGCATGTAGGCCGGGTGGCGGTCGCTGCCCCCGAGGACGATCAGGGGTACGGACTTGGAGGTCATGGCGAAAATCCGGTTCTCCCGAAGGCTGGGTGATTCTATGTTGGGCGAGGGCAGGAGCCCAAGACGTCCGGGGAAGCCGAGCGGGACTCGTGTGGTCCCAGCCGTTGACCCGCGTGCGAGCTGCGCCTCGCGGCGCTAGCATCCGGCCGACGGTCGCCCGTCGTTTACGTGCCAATGAAACTCCCACCGCCGCCGACGCCCGAGGTCGTGGACCGTGACGATCGTCTGGCCGACCTCGCCCGCCGCTGGCAGCGGGAACCGGCGGTCGGCCTGGACACCGAGTTCATTCGCGAACGGACCTTCTTTCCGCGGCTCGGCCTGATCCAGGTCGCCGACTCGTCCGGCTGCTACCTGGTCGACATGGTGGCGATCGGGGACCGTTCTCCGCTTGCGTCGGTGATCGGCTCGCCGACCGTGACCAAGGTGTTCCATTCGCCGAGCGAGGACCTGGAGATCTTCCACCACGCCTTCGATCTTGCTCCGGAGCGGCTGTTCGACTGCCAGGTCGCAGCCACGCTGTGCGGCCTTGGCGGTTCGCTGGGATACGTACATCTCGTCTCGCGGCTGTTCGACGTCGAGTTGGCCAAGGGCGCGCAGCGGTCGAATTGGTTGCGGCGGCCCTTGAGCGAGGAGCAGGTGCTCTACGCCGGTCTCGATGTGGCCTACCTGTTGCCCGCCCACGAACTGTTGCAGGCGAAGCTCGCGGACCTCGGTCGCGCTGCCTGGGCAGAGGAGGAGTTCGGCCGCCTGCTGCACGCTTCCGAGACGCGGCTGCGTCCAGAATGGCCGTATGGCCGGCTGCGGCGTCCAGGGATGTCCCGGCGTCAACTGGCGGCGCTGCGCGCGGTGTGCGAGTGGCGCGAGGAGCGGGCGCGCCGACGCGACGTTCCCCGCGGCTTCGTGCTCAAGGACGAGACCGTCCTCGATATCGCGAGGCGGCTGCCGCGGAACGGTCGGGATCTGGCCTCGATGAAGGGCCTCGGCCCGAGACAGGCACGACGATACGGACTGGTTCTTGGTGACTTGGTGCGGCGGGCGGCGTCGCTACCGGAGAGCGAACTCCCGGAGCGGCCGGAACGCCCGAGTGGGCGGTCGTCGAGCCGTCTTGCTGAGGGGTTGCGGAAGTTGGTTGCGTGCGTTGCCGGCCACCTCGATATCCCGGCTGAGGTCCTTGTGCCGCGACGAACGCTGGAGGCCTGGGCGGCGCGGAGTCAGGATCAGGGCGCGTGGGTATGGCCTGCCGAGATCGAGGGTTGGCGCCGCTCGGTGCTCGAGCCCAAGGTGATGGGCTCCGATTTTTGGCGTCGGAGGTGACGGGCAGAGTCCGTAGTCGCCGCAGCAGCCGTCGGGCGCCGGGTGAAGCAGATTCCCGGCGCCGAGACACCGGCGACGAGGGGCGGGACTGACATGAGGCAGGTGGACTCGTTGCCGCACACGATTGTCGACTTGTACGGGCTGTTCGGTCAGGCCGCGCCCCCGGCGACTGTCGTGCCGGCAATGGCCACGCCGCAGCCGCAACGGAGCCTGCTGGCTCACGAGAACCACATGACAGTGACTCTCGAGGAGCACCATGGTGGCAAGGTGGATGTCGTCGTGCTGGAGCGCGTGGTCCACGGGCACCACTATGCGCGCAAGATTCTCCTTTGTCGAAGCGCCGACGGCGGTGGCGTCAGCGCGCCCCCCGGGTCCGGCATCGTCCAGTTCGGGATCATGCTGTTCAACCTGCGGTTTGCGAGCAACGAGGCGCGGGTCGAGATCTTGAGGGAGGCCACGCCGCTCGGCCATATTCTGGTTCGTGACCGGCAGTTGCGGCGGATCAGCACGCAAAGCCTGCTCGAGATCGAGCCGGATATGGAGATTCGCCGACACTTCGGTCTTGAGGAGCCAGAGGCGGCGGTGCGGGTGTATGGGCGCCTGGCGACGATCTTCTGTGACGAGCGCCCGGCGGTCGAACTCCTGGAAGTCCTGCCGCCCGGACCCGGCGCCGTCGCGGTGTCCGCGGGCTCGCCGGCGCCCTAGCGGACGGGATGTCAGGCGCCTTCGACGGGGAAGGCGATCAGTTCGTCGATCCGCTGGGCGCCCAGGTCGAGCCCGAGCAGGCGGTCGAAGCCCAGAGCGACTCCGGCACAGTAGGGCAGGCCGGCGTCGAGGGCGGCCAGGAACCGCGACGGCATCGGCGGCTGCGGCAGGCTGCGTTCCCGGCGAAGCGCGAGATCGTGTTCAAGGCGCTGGCGCTGTTCGACTGGGTCGCCAAGCTCGCCGTAGCCGTTGGCCAGCTCGATGCTGCCTACATAGGCCTCGAAGCGCTCTGCCATTCGTTGGTCGTTGGCGCCAAGCCTGGCCATCGCGGCCTGGGAGGCCGGGTAGTCGAAGACCACGGTGACGCGGTCGGGTTCGAAGTGGGGCTCGACCTTCTCCACGAACAGCCTGGAGAGCAGGTCGTCGCGGTCCAGACCGTCGGTGTTCTGGAGTGCAGGTGACCGTTCCACGGTCTGGCGCAGGGTTCGGGTCGGCGTGTCGTACGGATCGACTCCTGCGTGCCGTTCCATCAGGTCGGCGTAGCTCGCGTAGACCGCTGCTTCGAGGCGTCGCGAACCGGCCAGAAGGGTCTCGATGAGGGCCACCACCTCTCGCATCAGCCGGTGGTGGTCCCAGCCGACGCGGTACCACTCGAGGATCGTGAACTCGGGGTTGTGCCACCGGCCGCGTTCACCGCCGCGAAACGCCTTGCAGACCTGGTAGATCGAGCCGGAACCCGCTGCCAGGAGCCGTTTCATCGCCAGCTCGGGAGAGGTCTGGAGGTACATCGGGCGGTTCGGGAAGCCCGGCGCCTCGACCTCGGAACCCAGACTGTCCAGATGCAGATCGAGCGTGGTCTCGGCGCTCAAGAGGGGCGTCTCGACCTCGAGGACATCCCGTTCGGTGAAGAAGGCGCGCAGTTCGGCCAGCATCGCCGCCCGTCGGCGCAGGGCTTCAGGCGTAGCGGTGGGGCGCCAGTCGGCGCCGCGGCCGGTCACGTTGCGCCCTCCCTGGTCGCTAGCTCTTGGCGCGGGAAACGTACTCCCCGGTGCGGGTGTCGACCCGGATCGTCTCGCCGTTCTGGATGAACAGCGGGACCTTGACCGTGGCGCCGCTCTCGAGCTTGGCGGGCTTGCTGCCGCCGCCCGAGGTGTCGCCCTTGAGGCCGGGATCCGCCTCGACGATTTCCCGGATCACGAAGTTGGGCGCCTTGATCTGGATCGGAAGGCCGTTCCAGAGCGTCACGCTGCAGATGTCCTCTTCCTTGATCCACTGCTCGGCGCCGCCGAGGGCCGTTGCGTCCGCTTCGACCTGTTCGTAGGTGTCGGGGTTCATGAAGAACCAGTGGTCGCCGTCGCAGTAGAGGTACTGCATCGATGTGTCGACGATATCGGCGCCCGCGAGCAGATCGCCTGGCTTGAGGGTTTTCTCGTTGACCCGTCCGCTCAGCAGGTTGCGCATCTTGACGCGCGTGAACGCCTGCCCCTTGCCGGGCTTGATGAAGTCGCAGGCGATGATCGCGTTCGGTTCGCCGCTCTCGATCACCTTCAGTCCGGTCTTGACCTGGTTCATGTTGTAGCTGGCCATGATCTGGAAAACGTCCTCCCGTGTCCAACGCGAAACCCTAGCAGCCGCCAGTTGGTGAAACACGCCGCGCCGAGATGCGTTGTGTATCGGTGAGAGATGCGCGTCGAGCGCCCGAAACCCTCAGCCCCTGAACCTGGAGAAGAGCGATGACGATCAGAACCTCGAGCCCTGAGTCGGACTCTCAGTTCACGACTGCTTCCCGAATGGTCCGACCGTCAAGCCGCCGCCCGGGCATCGGAACGGTGCTGGCGGCGGCCGTGCTGGTGGCTGTGCCCGCCCTGGGTGAGTTCGACGAGAGCTACCGCTTCGACGCCGAGTCCCTCACGGTTTCCAGCCTGATCGGCAAGGTGGACATCGGTCCCGCGACCGGTAGTCAGTTCGAGGTCGAGGTGTCGGTGCGCGGCGCCGACGGCGTACCTGGGAACATCAAGCTCGAAGAATCCACCCGGGGGTCACGGGCGCGGTTGGCCGTTGAGTTCCCGGTCGACGAAGAGCGGAGATACGTGTACCCCGGGTTCAGCCGTCGCCGGGCGCAGTTGTGGTCTGCTCAGAGGAGCGGCTCCGAGAGTCTGTTGGGCGAGATTCTACGCTCCATTTCAGGCCGCCGCATCCGGATCGAGCGGACGGGCAGCGGCCTGGAAGCGTGGGCCGATGTGACGATTCGCGTGCCGGAGGGCCGGGCGTTGAAGGTCGAGTTGGGAGCGGGTGACATCGATGTGTCCGACGTCACTGCCGATCTGGACTTGAACACCAGAGCCGGCATGGCCGAAGCGGCCGGCCTCGTCGGCGACGTGGAGATCGGCGTCGGCAGTGGTGGGTTGGCGGTGCAGGACGTTCGCGGCCGGCTGGTCATGGACACCGGCAGTGGCAAGGCCCGTCTTGACCGCTTCGAAGGCGACGTGCTCTCGATCGACACCGGCAGTGGTTCGGTGACCGTCACGGAGGTGTCGGCGGAGGAGATCGACATCGACACGGGCAGTGGCGGCGTGACGGTCAACGGTTTGGAAGCCAAGTGGCTCTCGATCGACACGGGCAGCGGCAATGTCCGGATCGAGTCCGCGGGCGCCGACGCCGCGGTCATCGATACGGGCAGCGGCAGCGTTCACCTGGCCCTGGAGCGGATGGGCGACGGCAAGTTCGAGATCGACACCGGCTCCGGCGGCATCGTCTTCCTGGTGCCCGACGACCTCTCGGCACGGTTCGACATCGACATCGGCAGCGGCGGCATCGACGTCGAGGTGCCGATCGCCAAGACGCTGCACAAGTCACGGGGCGAGATGCGCTTCATTGCCGGCGACGGCGACGCGAATGTCGTCCTCGACACCGGCTCCGGCAGTGTGCGTGTCGCTAGCGTGAATTAGTCGCCGTTCAGGCGCCGTTGCCCCCCGCCATCTCGCAGACGATCCGCCACTCGCGGGCGGTGACCGGCTGCACCGACAGGCGCTGGCCCCGGCGCAGCAGGGCCATCCCTTCGAGATCGGGCCGCTGGCGTAGCTCCGCCAGGGTCACGGGTCCGTCGAACTTGTGCTCGAACTCGATGTCGACGAGGTACCAGCGGGGATTCTCCGGGTCCGATTTCGCGTCGTAGTGAGGATCGTCCGGATCGAACTGGGTCGGGTCCGGGTACGACTCGCTGCACACGCGCGCCAGACCGACCACGGCCGTCGGCTTCGCGTTCGAGTGGTAGTAGAGAACGCCATCGCCGATCCGCATCCGGTCCCGCATCAGGTTCCGGGCCTGGTAGTTGCGCACGCCGTCCCAGTAGGTCGTGCGGTCCCGTTCGAGGTCGTCGATCGAGTAGGCGCCCGGCTCGCTCTTCATCAGCCAGTACTGGCGTGTTTCGTCGGTCATTGGGGTCTCCTGGTCGTGCCGCCGGCTTACAGGATGCTGCGGCCGAAGAGGGAGCTCAGCAGGCCGAGGGCGAGCTGCGCGGTCTGGTTGCGGGTATCGAGGATCGGGTTCACTTCGACCACGTCGACCGAGCCGATGCCGCCGTGCTCGGCGATCAGCTCCATCAGCAGGTGGCCCTCGCGGTAGCTCAGGCCGCCGGGCACCTGGGTGCCGACGCCGGGGGCCTCCCGGGGATCGATCGCGTCCATGTCCAGGCTGACGTGGATCCGGCCCACGTGTCCCAGCCGTTCGAGAGCCTCGCTGGCGAGCGGCGCCAGGCCCCGCTCGTCGATCTGACGCATGGTGTACGTGGTGATGCCGGCGCGCTGGATCAGGGCCTGCTCGTCGGGATCGAGGTCGCGGACGCCGAACAGGATGACGTCCTCGGGCCGGAGCTTGGCGCCGGGGCGACCGGCATCGACCAACTCCGGCGCGCCGTGCCCGCACAGGGCAGCCAGGGGCATGCCGTGGAGATTGCCGGTCGGCGATGTGTTCGGAGTGTTGAAGTCGCCGTGGGCGTCGATCCAGAGGACGCCGGTGCGGTGCTCGTGCGAGGCGCCGCCGACCGTGCCGACGGCGATCGAGTGATCGCCGCCCAGGACAAGCGGCACGGCGCCGTCGGCCACCGCCTGCCGGCTGGCCTCGTAGATGCGCTCGCAGGCGTCGATGACCGGTTGCAGGAAGGTCATTCCGGGTCCGTCGGACAGCGTGTCCCGCTCGACGGTCTCGATGTTGCCCTGGTCCTCGACCCGGTGGCCGAGCCGGGTCAGGGCCGACTTGAGGCCCGCGTAGCGCAGTGCGGTGGGTCCCAGATCGACCCCGCGGCGCGACTGTCCCAGATCGAGCGGTGCGCCCAGGATGCGGATCGTTGTCTGGGCGGCTGCGGCCGGGGTCGGCATGGTGTGACGGTAGCAACTTCCTGGCGCGGAGGGTTGTTCCGGATTCCGCCTCCGGCGGCTGCCGGCGAGGGCGCCTGCGCACCCAGTGGCGGATGCCGGCGTACCGAGTGGGGCCAAGCGCAATAGGATGCGGGCCGCGCATGTCTGTCCGCAACTTTTGCATCATCGCTCACGTCGACCACGGCAAGTCGACACTCGCCGACCGGCTGATCCAGCACTGCGGCGCGGTGGAGGATCGTAACTTCCGGGACCAGATCCTGGACTCGATGGACATCGAACGCGAGCGGGGGATCACGATCAAGAGCAACACGGTCACGCTGCGGCATCAGGACGCCGAGGGCCGGTTCTGCCGCCTGAACCTGATCGACACGCCGGGCCATGTCGACTTCTCGCACGAGGTGCGGCGGTCGCTCATGTCCTGCGAAGGGGCGCTGCTGCTGATCGACGCCGCCCAGGGCGTTGAGGCGCAGACGGTCGCCAATCTCTACCTGGCGCTCGAGTACGACCTCACGATCATCCCCGTGATCAACAAGATCGACCTTCCCTCAGCGGATGTCGACCAGGTGCTGGAGGAGATCGAGAGCGACCTGGGCCTGGACCCGTTCGAGGCGGTGCTGTGCTCGGCCAAGACCGGCGAGGGTGTGGACAGGGTCCTGGACGCGATCACGGCCCGGTTGCCGCCGCCGTCGGGCACTCTGGAAGCCCCGCTCAAGGCGCTCGTGTTCGACGCCCAGTTCGACCCGTATCGCGGCGTCGTGCTGCTGGTGCGGGTGCGCGACGGCCGGCTGCGACCGAAGCAGAAAGTGCGCCTGATGCACACCGGCAGCGAGCACGACGTCGAAGAGGTGGGGACCCTGCTGCTCAAACGGCGCCAGACCGAGGAACTGGAGGCCGGGGCGGTGGGCTATGTGATCGCCGGGATCCGGGACATCTCGGAGATCGACATCGGCGACACGATCACGACCGCGACGGACGGCGCCGCCGAACCGATCCCGGGGTATCGCGAGGCGAAGCCGGTGGTCTTCTCATCGATGTACCCGGTGTCGAGCCACGACTACGAGGACCTGACTCGCGCGCTCGAGAAGCTGGCCCTGAACGATGCCGCGCTGACCTACGACAAGGACGCATCTTCGGCCCTCGGCTTCGGCTTCCGCTGCGGCTTTCTGGGCTTGCTGCACCTGGACGTGGTGCAGGAGCGCCTGGAGCGCGAGTACGGGCTGTCCCTGGTGCTGTCGGCGCCGTCCGTGCAGTACCTGTTGGAGATGTCGGACGGTTCGACGCGACGGATCGACAATCCGTCGGCGTATCCGGACCCATCGGAGATCGCGAGCGTGGCCGAGCCGTTCATCAAGGCCTCGATCATGCTGCCGGAGCGCTACCTCGGGGCGGTCATGGAGCTCTGCCTGGAGCGCCGCGGCGGCAAGACGAACATCCATTATCTGGCGGTGGGACGGGTCGAACTGACCTGCGAGCTGCCGCTCGCCGAAGTGCTCTTCGACTTCTACGACCGCTTGAAGACCGTGACCCAGGGGTACGGTTCGTTCGACTACGAACTCATCGAGTCACGAGTAGCCGACCTGGTCAAGGTCGACATCCTCGTCAACGGCGAGCGGGTCGACGCCCTGTCCCAACTCGTGCACCGGGACAAGGCGCGGCGGCGGGCCTTGCGCTACTGCGAGCGCCTCAAGGACACCATTCCGCGCCAGCAGTTCAAGATCGCGATCCAGGGCGCCATCGGCGGCCAGATCATCGCCCGCGCCACGATCACCGCATACCGCAAGGACGTCACCGCCAAGTGCTACGGCGGCGACATCACCCGCAAGCGGAAGCTGCTCGAGAAGCAGCGCGAGGGCAAGAAGCGCATGAAGCGCGTCGGCTCCGTCGACATCCCCCAGGAAGCGTTCGTCTCGGTGCTGCGCAGCGACAACTAGGCCGGCTCAGTCTGCCTCGGTCGATTCGCCGGTGTAGAAGGCGGTGGTGCGCCGAGAGGCGGCGCGGGCGGCGGTGGAGTCTGTTCCGGAGGCGATCGCGGCTTGGCCCCAACTGGCGCTGCTGCCTGTGATGAACGCCTTGCCGTCGGGAGAAGTGGCAAAGAAGGCATCGTCGGGCATGGGCTCGGTCGGTTGCTCGAGATGGATCGCAAGGCCCATGAGTCCCATCTCCCAGCCAACGCCGGTTGCGCCTGGTCCGTACTGGTGCCAGTGTTCGGAGAGGAGGGCGGTGTGCGTGAGCTCGAGGCGGGCGCCGCCGGTTCCGTCCAGCGAACAACGGACCTCCACCCAACTGACGTCGTCGCCGAACTCCCAGGTGAGCGCGAGACGTGACGGCCGCTTGCAGGCCGTGATCACGCCGCCGGCATTGCCTTCGAGTTGATAGCGGCGGCCGAGTTCGAGGTCGCCGCTGACCGGCAGGAACCAGCGCGGAATCCGTTCGCGGTTGGTGAGTGCGTCCCACAGCTCGTCCAGTGCCACCGCAAAGCTGCGGCCGAGGGTGACCGAGCGAGCAGGCTGGCCGTCCCGCTCCAGCGACGATACGGAGCGTTCTACCGCGCTCAGGTGGTCTTCGACCTTCAAGTCCATTGTCTGCTGTCGCAAGCTGGCCGGTTGGCCCGGATCGGCGGCGCTGTCAGTCCGCGTTGTACCAGATGGGCGACGACCAGGCCCGTTCCTGGAGGGTCGGGGAAATGTCCTGGCGCGGCTCGACGCCGGCGCGCATGGCGTCCCAGGTCGACCAGCGGCAGGTCGGGTTTTCGAGCGCCCGGACGTAGTAGAAGGCGCGATCGGAGGCGTCGAAGTCGGGGTCGGTCCAGACCGCCTTCAGTTCGTCGGCGCCGGCGTCGGCGCTGATGTCGCAGGTCGCGAGGTCGACCATGGCGCCGTTGTCGGGGCAGCGGTTGGTGGCCGGGTCGACCTCGTTGCCGTCGGAGCAGGCGACGTCGTAGACGACCTCGGCGCCCTCGCCGTTCCTCGACGATCCCTTGATCACCTGCAGCCGCTGAAGCGGCGCCCCCATCGAATCGCGCATCGCCATGACCGCGAACGTCGGCGCCGAGGCGTCATCGGCGGCCAGCAGGTCGCCGCCCATGGGCACGCCCTCGGCGTAGGCCTTGGTCAGGAACTCGGCGTCGTCCAGGTCGCCGTCCGCGAAGTCGCCGGCGAAGAAGCGGATCTTGACGCGCGGGCCGGAGGTGGCGAAGGTCTCCTTGCGCCGCATCGCGTCGAAGATCGCCGCGCGGGTGTTCTCCTCGGCCCACACGCCGGCGAGGCCGGAGGCGCCCCAGGTGTAGTAGTAGGTGTCGCGGAAGGTGCGGCCCGAGCCGTCGCCGGTGCGCATCGACGCGTCCGACTGCAGGGTCGCATCGCCCAGCGTCTGGTTGGCGCCGGTGCCGGGCACGGAGCCGCGAAGCTGCGGCTCGGCGTCCAGGATCCCGACCTTGGACCAGTAGTTGTCCTCCTCGAACGAGCCGGCGGAGACGTGCGTGTCGCTGGCGCCGATGAGGCCGAACTTGTACGGGTTCGTCAGGCCGCCGTCGGCGAGGCGGAGACCCCGGATCAGGGCGTCGCGGACGTAGCTGCCGGGCGGGTCGCTGATGATCGTGGTGGCGATCTTGTACGGCATGATCTCGAAGTCGGCCCATTCGTCGTTGGGCGAGAGCGCCGGGTGGGTGTCCGACGTGCCCTTGACCTGGGTCATCTCGACGATCGGCTCGTTGCGCATCCGGACATCGACGTATTCGTCGTCGAAGGGATCGCCGTAGAACTTCTCCATCTCGAACATGCGGCCGCCGGAGCCGTTCGAGTTGTGCGGAATGGCGAGGGCCTCGATGCCCTGGTTCCGCCAACCGTCCATCGCGGCCCAGAGGTCCTCGGGGTTCTGGGAATCGAGCCGGCTGAACGGCGCGTCCGGGTGCTCGGAACCGCGGAAGATCACGTTGCGGTGCAGGTTGTCCCGTTCGTAGCCCGACGACGTGAATTCGTAGCCGATGAAGGCGGTGAAGTTGCCTGGGTCGTTGTGCGCTTCGGCGGCCTCGACGATCTTCGACCAGGCGCCGCGCACGACGTCCATGTTCAGATGTTCCTCGGTGCCCGGGTCGCCGCGCAGGTAGGGGCCCATGCCGACGAAGATGCCGCGGCGCTCGTCGGCCTCCTCGGCCACGCGCAGGTCGGCGGCGATGGGGTGGCCGTAGACCGGGGAGTCCTCCTCGGTCATCGCCGGCAGCATCCCCAGGTACATGCCGTGGTCGGCGACGGCCTGGAAGTCGAGCGGCCGGTCGAGCTGCATGTCGAAGCCGGCCGGATGCTTGATCGTTCCGCCCTTGGCGAACTCGTAGGCGTCGTTCGGGTCCGTGGTGGTGCCGAAGATGAAGGCGTCGAAGGAGTAGCGGGTGTGGACATGGAGGTCGCCGAAGTAGGCGTTCCGGGTCGGGTTCGGCCCGTCGGACGTACCTGCTGTCGCCGCACCGTCGCCGGCGGCATCGTCGCTCGGGCTGCAGGCGCCAAGCAGAAGGGTGGCGAACGCGGTCATCGCCGCGACCATCGACAGCTTCTTCATCGGGATCTCCTCAAGCAGTGTTCCGACAGTCTACAATCGTTGTTTGAGTTTTTCAGGCTGCGGATTGCGAAAGGGAGGTCTTGTTGTGCGGAAACTGACGGGCGGACTCGTTCTTGTCGCTGTGAGTGTGTTGCTGGTGGCATCGCCGGCCGCCGCGTACGAGTTGGATGCGGACCTCAGGGCCCGCGTCGACGAGCTGATTGCGGATGTCGGCCAGTCGCCGACGACCGCCGCCAACATCGCCGAGCGGATGCTGGTGCTGTGGGAGTGGGCGAACGCCGTCTCGCTCCAAGGGGCGTTCGTGCCCAAGAACCTGCCCTTGGTGGCGCTCTACGGGCCGTTTCCCCGGCCGGGTACGGGTCCGTCGCCTTTCCAGGTCGAGGCTGTCGACGACTACGTGCGGCAGCTCGCCTGGTTGGACGAGGACGAGGAGGCGCTCGGCACGGTGGCGCGAACCGGGTCGGCGGTGTTCGAGGCGCGCGGTTGGGCCAGCCTCGAGGTCGTCTACATGGTCGGTTCGCTCGGCATCAGCGAGGGCGGCGGCCTCGTCGTCTCGACCCAGGGCATGGGCGGCTACGGCCAGCTTCAGACCACGGACCCCGGCGGCGATCACTACGTCTCCGCTCGGGTGAGCCGGGATGGGATCAGCCTGGAACAGGACACGCACCCGATCTGGGGTCCTTACGGCGGCTTCCGGAGTCCGGCCGGTTTCCCGACTCTTCGGGTGCGCGGCGGAGATCTGTCGCCCGGCGACACGATCACCCTGACCTACGGCGACACGAGCGGCGGCGGCCGCGGCCTCGGCGTCGGTGAGTTCAGCAACGACCGGATCGCCCTGCCGTTCCACGTCGACCCGGGCGACGGCAGGGTCTACGAGTTGCCGCCGGCGACGTTCGAGGTCGTGGGCGGCGCGGCGGAGCGGGTTCACGGCTTCGCCCCGTCCATCGTCGGCGACGGCGAGACATTCGTCATCTCGGTGCGCAGCGAGGACCGGCGCTACAACCGCGCGACCCGGGACATTCCGGGCCTTCAGGTGTTCCGGGACGGCGAGCAGGTGGGCGAGCTGCCGGCGGGCCAGGCGATTCACCTGATGGAGGTCACGGCGGAGGGGGAAGGCGTCCAGCGCTACACCTTCCGCAGTCCGGACGGCGAGGTCACGGGGGCTGCCAACCCGGTCTGGGTGAAGGCCGATCCGGAGCAGCGCCTGTTCTGGGGCGAGACGCACGGGCACTCCGGCTTCGCCGAGGGTCAGGGCACGCCCGAGGGGTACTTCGGCTTCGCCCGGGACGACGCCCGTCTCGACTTCGTCACCCTGAGCGAGCACGACCTGTGGCTCACCGACGGTCTTTGGCAGCAGATGACCGACGCGGTACTCGAGTACCATCGCGAGGGAGAGCTTCTGGTCTTCGCCGGCTACGAGTGGACCTCGTCGCGGCAACGCGGCGGCCACCACAACGTGTTCTTCCGGCGCGCCGACATGCAGCGGGTCGGCGTCCAGGTCGCGCCCGACCTGTCCGCGCTCTACCGGGGCCTGCGCGCCGAGTACGACACGGACGACGTGCTGATCATCCCGCACGCGCACCAGAACGGCGACTGGCGGCAGAACGACTTCCAGATGGAGAACCTGATCGAGATCATGTCCGGCCACGGCACCTTCGAGTGGTTCGGCAGCCGCTACCTCGAGCAGGGCTTCCGGGTCGGCTTTGTGTCGGCCTCGGACGACCACCGGGGCCATCCGGGCTACTCGCCCGGTCACCAGGCCGGGGCTTCCGGGCGACGGTCGAACATCTTCCAGTTCGGCGGTCTCGCGGCCGCCTGGGCGCCGGCCCGCACCACGGACGCGGTGTTCGGGGCGCTCAAGTCGCGCCGCGCGTACGCGACGACCGGTGCGCAACGGATCGTGCTCGACGCGCGGCTGAACGGCGCTCCCATGGGCAGTGAACTGGACCAGACGGATCGCCGCGTGCTCGAGGGACGTGCGATCGGCACGGCGCCGATTCGCCGCGTCGACCTGATCCGCAACGGCGAGGTGGTCGCGACCTTCGACACCCGCGGCGCGGGCGGTTCGGCGTTGCCGGAGGGCCAGTTCGAGGCCCTGGTCAGCTTCTTCTCCGAGACCTGGGTGGACATCCGGGACAACCCGCGCGGTCAGCGTCCCTGGTCGGGCGGCGTGACGGTCGAGGGCGCCAACGTGGTGAGCGGCCGTCTGACCGGTACGCCGCTGCCGGCCGACCGCTTCGGCGTCGACGGCAACGGCGCCCGTTTCGACGTGACCACCCGCGGCTCGCGGCGCTCTCTCGCCCTGGTGCTGGAGGGCGATCCGTCGAAGGTCCGGCTCAACTTCGAGATCGAGGCCGGAGTCGAGTACGGCACAGCGCCGACCCAGGTGCGGACTCCGCACCAGTTCGCCGCCGCCGGCTTCACGCTGGCCTTGCCCGAGGATCCCGGTTCGGGTTCCGCCTCCCGCGGCGGCAACGAGCACGCGTTCCATGAGGGCGCCTACCGGGACAGCGTGCGGGTCGATCTCCTGGAGGGGCTGCGCGACGACGTGACCTTCCGCTTCACCGACTTCGGCGACCAGGAGGACTGGTACTACCTGCGCGTCGAGCAGATCGATGGCCACCTCGCGTGGTCGAGCCCATGGTGGGTCGGCGGCGAGAAGCCGCGCTAGTCGGCGGCGGTGGGGAAGTTCGTTTGGGATCGGTGTGACGGACGCGGCCGGGATCTACGTCCACATCCCGTTCTGTTCGGCGATCTGCCCGTACTGCGACTTCGCGGTGGCGCGTGGCGGCGCGGCGGAGAGAAGCCGCTTCGTCGCAGCCCTTGCCGCGGAGATTGACCAGTACGGCCGCAGCGAGGGCGAGGCGGAACTGCCGGTGCGGGGGAGGGCTTTCGAGGCCGGACGCATTGACACGGTGTATTTCGGCGGCGGTACGCCGTCAGCGCTCGCCCCGGACCAGTTGGAGGTTGTCATCGACCGGCTCCGTGCCGTGTTCGGTATTGAGCCAGAGGCCGAGTGGACGATCGAGGCGAACCCGGAGGATGCCGCACCGGAGTCGCTCGCGGGGTGGCGTGAGCTTGGCTTCGATCGCATCAGCCTTGGTGTGCAGGCCCTGGACGATCGCGCGCTGCGGTTCCTCGGCCGCCGTCACGATGCGGTTGAGGCGCGAGCGAGCGTGGAACGGGCCCGGGCGGCGGGCTTCCGGTCGGTTTCGATCGACCTGATCTACTCCCTGCCCGGTTTCGACGCCGGTTGGTGGCGCAGGACAATTGAACGGGCTGCGGTGCTTGGCCCGGATCACCTCTCCTGCTACGAACTGACGATCCACGACGGGACGCCATTTGGGCGGCTGCGCGACGCGGGCCGGCTGCGGGAGACCGGCGAGGACGAGCGGGCCGAGAACTTCGTCGCCACCCACCGCCGCCTCGAGGAACTTGGCTACGAGGGGTACGAGGTCTCGAACTTCGCCCGCAGCGAGGCGCATCGGAGCCGCCACAACCGAAAGTACTGGAACCACACTTCCTACCTGGGCCTGGGACCCTCCTCGCATTCGTTCGCCGGGCGCCGCCGTCGGTGGAACGTTGCGCCCTGGAAACGCTGGAGCGATGTCGTGGAAGGCGGCGAGTCGCCGATCGCCGAGGTCGAACAACTGACGGACCGTCAGTTGCTGCTTGAGGCCGTCATGATGGGATTCCGCCAGCGCTCCGGCATCGACTGCGCCGCGTTGGAGCGGCGTTTTGGGTTCGATTTCGGGTCTCGGAACGCCCGGCAGATCGAAGCCTGGGAGAGGGCAGGCTGGCTGCGGATCAGCGGGCGCCGCCTGGAACCTACGCTGCAAGGAATGGCGCGCGCCGACCGGCTGGCCGAGGAGTGGGAGTTGCCCGAGAGTTAGCGGAAGACCGACGCCTCGAGTTCCACGTCGGCGCTCTGCCACGCCTTGCGGAAACGCTGTTCCGCTTCCTCCGCCTCCTCAACGCGGCCCTGGTCGCTCAGGGCGTTCGCCAGGCCGAACAGGGACCAGCCGTTGTGCGGGTTGTGCTCCAGGTCCTGGCGGTAGACGGTTTCGGCCTCCCGGGCGTGGCCGGCTTCGAGCAGCATGGCGCCCAGGGACTGGCGCACCGGGTAGTGGAAGGCCGGTGGTTCGGCGTAGCGGAGACTGTCCTGGAGCGCCACGGCGGATCGCATTTCCTCGATCGCGCGCTCGGTGCGTCCTTTCGCGGCGTGGATCTCGCCGGCTACCAGGTGCTCGGTGAGGCGGACCAGGTCTCTGCCCTGGGCAAAGGAGATCCGGATGGCGGCCAGTTCGGGGTTGCGCCGCAACTTGCCGAGCGCCTTCAGGTGCCTCTTCGCAGCTTTGGCGTTTCCGGTGGCCGCGGCGGCAAGGCCCTGGGCATAGCGCCACATCGCGGTCTGGAAGGTCTGCCCGGCCGGCGGCTGCGGGGTGTCCAGGATCTCCTGCCAGCGGCCGAAGCGGACACGGGCGAACAGTGGCGTGGCCAGGTAGTTCTGCAGGAAGGCGAGGGTGGAGGCCATCTCCGCGGGGACTTCATCGGCCAGGGAGTCGGCGCTCTCGATCGCCAGTTCGGCGCGGCCCCCGAAGGTGGCCGATGCCCACAGGAAGTGGATGTTGTGGGGGTAGTAGGCGACCGGGTACAGGCCCTGGGCGCCGCACTGGGCGATGTAGTCGAGATCGGCCTCGATGGCGCGCTGGTTCGAGTCCACGGCGTCGTCGTAGCGGCCGACCCGGATGAAGATATGGGCGGGCATGTGGACCAGGTGTCCGGCCGAGGGCATGAGCGCGCCCAGAGCGTCGGCGCTGGGTTCGGCGAGGTGGGGTTCGCGGGCCTCCATCAGGTGGATGTAGTAGTGGTGCCCGCCCGGGTGACGGGGATGCTGGGCGATCACCCGTTCGAGCAGCGCCTTCGATTCGAGCGTTCCCGGCTGCGGCTCGCCGCCGCGCCAGTAGTCCCAGGGCATCGTGTTCATGATCGCCGCGGCGTGCAGGGTGGCCGGTTCCGGGTCGTCGGGGAACCGCTCGGCCACTTTGGCGATCGCCTCGACCCAGGCGGCGTCGAGGGTCGCGCGGTCGGCGTTCTCGTCGGCGGAGTAGCGGCTCGCGAGTGCGTCGACCAGGGCCTGCTCGCGCTGGCCGGCGTTGCCCCGCCTCTCCTGAGCCTGTCTCAGGCTGTCCAGGGCCTGCAACTCGCGCTCGTGCGGCATCGAGTCGTTCAGGTTGCGGCCGAGGGCGAGGGCCTTGCCCCAGTGCGGCATCGCCGCTTCCGGGTCCAGGCGCGCCGCTTCTTCGAAGGCCCGTACGGCCTCGGCGTGGTTGAAGGCGTAGACGAGACGCAGCCCCTGGTCGAAGAAGCGTTGCGCCTCGTCCGACGAGGTCGTGATCGGGTAGTGGAGATCGCCCAGGCCTTCGAGCTGTGGTGCAAGCGGTTCGTCAGCGGCCCCTTGGATCGGGGTCGCGGCCAGCGCGGCGACGACCATCGGCGCGAGCGAGAGACTTCGGCGAAATCGACCTGTGAGCATGGGGTCAGCGTAGCAGCCGGGGAGCCGGTTACGATCCGCGGTCAGGTGGACTGAGATGGCTCGTATCGCAGTGCTCACGGGTGGGTCGACCCCCGAACGGACCGTCGCTCTTGCCGGCGCGGCTCAGGCGGCGGCGGCGCTACGCGGCCGGGGCCACCAAGTCACCGTGTACGACACGGTCGAGCCCGCCGCGCTCGACCGGGAGCTGGAAGAGCGTCGGCTGGGACAGGTAGTCGGCAGCAAGCCGCCCTCGCTTCAGGAGCTGCGCGAACTGGCCGAACGGGAGGACATCGAAGCCCTGCTGGCGGCGGGCGGCCTCGCCGATCACGACGCCGTGTTCCTGGTTCTGCATGGCCGCCAGGGGGAGGGCGGCGAAGTCCAGGGGCTGCTCGAGGAGGCCGGCGTTACGTTCACAGGCAGCGCCGCTTCCGGCAGCGCAATGGCGATGGACAAGGATCGGAGCAAGCAGCGATTCAGGGCCGCCGGCATTCCGACGCCCGACTGGGCATTGTGGCCGGTAGGCGTCGCTGAAGTGGCGGCGCTCGGGCTGCCCCTGGTCGTCAAGCCCTCGCGCGTCGGCTCGACGGTCGGTCTGTCGGTGGTCCGTGAGGCCGCGGAACTGGACTCGGCGGTGGGCCGTGCTCTGACCTTCGACGACCAGGTGCTGCTGGAGCGTTTCGTGGGCGGCGTTGAGTACACCGTCGGCGTGCTCGAAGGGCGGGCGCTCGCCGTGGGTGAGATCGTGCCGCCGGGCGAAATCTTCGACTACCACAGTAAGTACACGCCCGGGCTGGCCCAGGAGTTGTTCCCGGCCAGGCTCGACGACGAACTCGCAGAGCGGCTGCGCGATCTTGCTCTGGCTGCCCACGAGGCTCTCGGTCTGCGCGACTTCTCTCGCGTCGATTTCCGGCTCGACGCTGCCGGCGAGCCCTACTGCCTGGAGGTGAACACCCTGCCGGGCATGACGAAGACCAGCCTGTTGCCGCAGTCGGCGGCGGTGTCGGGGATCTCCTTCGATGAACTCTGTGACCGGATGATCCGTCTGGCGCTCAGCCGGCGCGGCGACTAAGGGCCGGCTGCCGGTTCAGGACGCGGTCGAGCGCCCCGCGCAGGTCGCCCACCAGGTCGTCCGCGCGCTCGATCCCGATCGAGAGTCTTAGAAGCCGGTCGCTGATGCCGGCCGCAGCCCGCGCTTCCGCGGTCATGGAGGCGTGCGACATGGTGGCCGGGTGGGAGATCAGGCTCTCGACGCCGCCGAGCGATTCGGCGAGCGAGAGGCAGGTGAGGTTCGAGACCAGGAACGCCACGTCCTCGGTTGCCCCGGCGAGTTCGAAGCTGACCATGGCGCCGAACCCGTCCTGCTGGCGCCCGGCGATCTCGTGGCCCGGGTGCTCGGGCAGGCTCGGGTGAAAGACCGTCGAAACGGCCGGATGTTCGGTGAGCAGCTCGACCACGGCCAGCGCGTTTTCCTCGTGGCAGCGTAGACGGCTGTGCAAGGTGCGCAGTCCGCGCAGCGTCAGGTAGCTGTCGAAGGGAGCTCCGGCTACGCCCATCATGTTCGCCCAGTCCTCGAAGAACTCATGGAGGTCCGGAGTCGCCGCGATGACCGCGCCGCCGATCACGTCGCTGTGGCCGTTCAGGTACTTGGTCGTCGAGTGGATCACCGCGTCGGCGCCCCACTCGATCGGCCGCTGGAGCGCGGGCGACATGAACGTGTTGTCGACGACGACCAGGGCGCCGGCCTGCCTTGCGTGCCGGCAGACGGCTTCCAGATCGGTGACCCGGAGCAGCGGGTTGCTCGGCGTCTCGACCAGGACCAGCTTGGGCCGAGAGGCAACGGCTGCGGCCATGGCCTCCGCGTCGGTGAGGTCGACGAACTCGACCTTGAGCAGGCCGCGCCGCTGGAGCCGGTCAAGGAGCCGGAACGTACCGCCGTAGCAGTCGTGCGCGGCGACGATCCGGTCGCCGGGGTCGAGCAGTTGGCACGCCAGGGTCACCGCGGCCATGCCGGAGGCCGTGACGACGGCGCCGTGGCCGCCCTCGGCTTCGGCGAGCGCGCCGGCGAGGGCGGAGCGCGTCGGGTTGCCGGAGCGCGTGTAGTCGTACGTCCGCTTGCCGTCCAGCCCTTCAAAGGTGAAGTTGGCCGACAGGTGGAGCGGCGGAACGACCGCGCCGTGCTGCGTGTCGGTAGCGAGCGCCGCGCGCACGGCGCGGGTTGCCGGGTGGTGGTTGGAAGTCATGTGAGTCTCCGGTCGAGAAGGGGGTTGGTGGGTCCCGCAGGCGCGGAACGGCTTCAACGCTCTCTCGAGAAGACTTCTACGGAGAGTGAACCGGAGGAGGCGCCGAGACCGCGCATTCGCGGCTCGTTGACTCATCTCTCGGTAGCCCCAATGGAGGGACTCCCGTAGGAGTTGGCACCTTCCCAAGGTTGCGAAGCCCCGGTGGTTGCCCCGGCTTCAACGGGCCCAATCCCTCGGCCGGTCTCGATGAGTGCCCCGGCGACGGGTGCCGTGCCGGAGCGCCCGTGATGGTAGCAGACAGAAAGTTGGGGTTGTGGTGCAGGTCGCTGCTATGCTGCTGCCATCACACAGACCGAATCACGGTCGACGTTGGTCGAAGTGCAGGGTCGGCCGTTTTGCCTTTCTTGACTTGGTTAGTCCCGCACTTCCTGTTTTGGGGAGTGCGTTCATTAGGAGACCTGGGATGAGGAACTTAGTTGGTCGTGTTCTAGGGCATGCGCTCCTCGCGCTTGCTCTTGTTGTTTGTGCATCCGGCGCCTGGGCCCAGGCGACGGGGCAATTGAGCGGCTTCGTCACGAACGACGAGGGCGGCGCCCTGCCGAGCGTCGCCGTCACGGTGACCAACGTCGCCACGAATCAGTCCCGGCTTGCCATGACCGGCCAGGACGGGTACTTCGCGGCGCCGCTGCTGCCGCCGGGCGACTACAACGTCACGGCGGCGATCGAGGGCTTCGTCCAGTTGAGCCGCGAAGGCGTCCGCGTGAGCGCCGCCGAGACCGCGAGGATCAGCATGGCGCTCTCGGTCGGCGAGTTCTCGGAGACGATGACCGTCACTGGCGAGACGCCCTTGATCGAAACCTCGAACGCCACCCTGGGCATCGTCGTCGACGAGGTCAAGATCGTCCAATTGCCGCTCAACGGCCGCAACTTCACCCAGTTGGGCACCCTGATCCCGGGCGTCGTGGAGCCGCCCGCCCGCCTCGGCGGCGCGCGCGGCGACGCGGACGCCGGGATCAACGGCTTCGGCGCCGTGACCGCCGGTTTCAGCGTCAATGGCGTGCGCAGCCAGTCGAACAACTTCCTGCTCGACGGCGCGGCGAACAACGACACCTTCAACACCGGCTTCGTGGTGCGGCCGCCGCCCGATGCGATCGAAGAGTTCAAGATTCTGACCCACTCCTACACCGCGGAGTTCGGCCGCAGCGCCGGCTCGATCGTCAATGTCGTGACCAAGTCGGGCGGCAACAGCATGCGGGGCAGCGTGTGGGAGTTCAACCGCGACGAGGCGTTCGAGTCGCCGAACTATTTCTCGCCTCCGGATCAGGACAAGCCGACATTGGCGCAGGACCAGTTCGGCGGCAGCCTCGGCGGGCCGATGATGACCGACCGGCTGTTCGGCTTCGGCTACTACGAGGGATTCCGCAACATGCGCGGCACGACCCAGAACATCGCCGTGATGTCCGCCGCGCAGCGCATGGGGGACTTCTCCGGCGGCCGCACGATCAAT
Source organism: Candidatus Multivorans sp. (assembly GCA_965216125.1). Classification (GTDB taxonomy): domain Bacteria; phylum Acidobacteriota; class Thermoanaerobaculia; order Multivoradales; family Multivoraceae; genus Multivorans. Next base: position 3,846,357 of record OZ244152.1, read on the forward strand.
GATCCGATGACCGGCGATCCCTTCCCGGGCAACGTGATCCCGGGCGACCGGCTGAGCCCGATTGCGGTCAGGCTGATCAACGACTTCATGCCCCTCCCGAACGTGGGCGGCCGGTACATCGTGTCGCCCGACGTGACCGACGACCGGGACCAGTTCGGGCTGCGGCTGGACTACCGGATCGCGGATTCGCAGAACGTCCTGCTGCGTGTGCTCAGGAGCAACTCGGACCGCTTCGAGCCGCCCACGGTGCGGCCGACCGGCAACGCGGCGGCGGCGCAACTCGACGACTACATGCTGTCCCATACCGCCACGGCGGGGTCGAACGTCTTCAACCAGGCGCGGCTGCTGTCGAGCCGGATCGACGCGGAGCCGGTGGTCACCAGCGGCCTCACGAACTCCGAGTACGGCATCAACCTGCCGAACATCAACGAGTTGGCGATCGGTCTGCCGCAGTTCTCGATCTCGGGATTCTCGGCCATGGGCGATCGCAGCCAGCCGTTCGTCAAGCGGGAGAACAAGGTCGATCAGTTCACGGACGACCTCACGATCCTGCGCGGCCGCCACACGATCAAGACGGGCGTGGACCTGCGCAAGGAGAAGATGTTCATCGGCTTCATCAACCGGCCGAACGGCGACTTCACCTTCAACGGCCGCCACACCGGCAGCGCCGCGGCCGACTTCCTGCTCGGGCTGCCCTCGCGGGTCCGCACCGCGGTGCCGGGCGCCGACTCGATCAACGAGGGCGATGGCTGGCTGTACTCCGGGTACCTCCAGGACGAGCTCCGGGTCTCGCCGCGGATGACGCTGAATCTCGGCCTCAGGTACGAGTTGGCAACGCCCTTCGAGGACAGCGGCGATGGGCTGAACAGCTTCCGGCCCGGCCAGCAGTCCACGCGCTTCCCGGATGCACCCACCGGCCTGGTCTACCCGGGCGACGCGGGGGTGCCGAAGGGAACGTACGACACGGACTCGAACAACTTCGCGCCGCGGCTGGCACTGGTCTGGGATCCCGAGGGCGACGGCCGCTCGAGCGTTCGCGCCGGTTGGGGGCTGTTCTTCGACAGTCTGCCGGGCCAGGGCGACTTCTTCCAGAACTCGGTTCTGGCGCCGCCGTTCAACCCCCTGGTCCAGCTCGACGCGCCGCCCTCGGTGGTAACTCTTGCGGACCCGCTCGCGAACCTCGAGGGCGGTCCGACGAGTTTTCCGCCGGGGATCATCTTCATCGGCTGGGGCTCGGAGTTCACCACGCCGAACTACCAGCACTACAACTTCACCTATCAGCGCCAGATCGGGCAGAACATCGGCATCGAGGTCGGTTGGGTCGGGTCGCGGGGCAGGAACCTGCCGATCTTCATGGAAGTCAACCCGCGCGTCGTCGAGCCCGGACAGACCACCCTCGGGCCGCGCACGTTCTCGGCCTTCAGCCTGGTGCGGCCGACCTTCACGGTGGCGAAGTCCTGGTACGACGCGATTCAGGCGAGTGTGCGGATGCGGCCCACCCGTGGCCTCAACTTCCTGTTTTCGTACACCTACGGCAATGCGGAAGATCACGTCTCGGGGCTCAACATCGGCGGCGAGGAGCGGCCGATCGTTCCGGTCGACCTGGAGCGGATGAGCACGATCAACCGGGCGCTGGAGCGTGAGCGGGGCGATGCGCTGTTCGATGTCCGGCAGCGGTTTGTGCTCAGCTTCGGCTACGATCTGCCGTCGCTCGAGAACAGCAGCGGCTTCGCGCGCGGGGTATTCGGCAACTGGCAGGTCAACGGCATTCTGCAGTACCAGACGGGTTACCCGTTCCCGATCCGCGTGCGCGGCGACGACATCCGGGGTCTGACCTCGCGACCGGATCAGGTTTGCGACCCGAACCAGGGTGCGCCGAACACGGTCGACCAGTGGTTCAACACGGATTGCTTCGTGCCGCTCACCCTCGCCGAGACGGCCACGCGGCACGGCAACGCCGGCCGGAACCCCATCCGCGGACCGGACTTCGAACGGGTCGACCTGTCCCTGATCAAGAACGTCCCGCTGGGCGGCGGCGACCGTTCGCTTCAACTGCGAATCGAAGCGTTCAACGTCTTCGACCGGGTCAACTTCGCCCAGCCGGGGAACCGGGTCGGAGACCGGGGCTACGGCGCCATCACGTCGACCAACGGCGACGGCCGGATCGTGCAGCTCGGGGTCAAGTACAACTTCTGATCAGCCGGGGCTCTCGCCCGCATCCTGAAGGGCGGGGTGCGGGCGACCCGCCTGGCGCTCAGCCGCTTGGATTCGGCCTGCCTTGGTGCACGAACCAGAGGTTGCGGGAGTACACGAGGATGCCGAAGCTCTGGCCGGCGATGAACACCGGATCGCGGCGCCACAGGGCGTAGCTCAGGAGCACCAGGCCGCCGCCCAGGCTCAGATACCAGAACGCGACCGGGACGACGCTCTGGCGGTGGCGCTCCGTGGCGATCCACTGGATCAGGAAACGGGAGGCGAACAAGGCCTGCCCGCCGAAGCCGATGGCTATCCAGAGGTTTTCGAGCGTCAGTGATGGCATGGTGGGCTCTCCAGTGAGTGAGCGGTGGCGGTAACCGCGCGCCGGCGGTACCACGAGACGCCGAACAGGTCCAGGACGCCGCGCAGGAAGCGGCCGCGGATGTTGTACTTGCTCTTGCCGCGCGTGCGCGGACGGTGCCCAATCGGGATCTCGGCGTAGCTGCCGCCGTGCCTCAGGGCCAGTACCGGGAGAAAGCGGTGGAGGCCGTCGAAGGCAGGCAGGTCTTCGAGCACGGTGGCGCGGTAGCCCTTGAGCGCACAGCCGATGTCGGAGCAGGGGTCGCCCAGGACCCATCGCCGCACCCGGTTCGAGAGCCGGCTGGCGAGTCGACGCGGCAGCGTGTCCTGGCGTCTGGCGCGGACGCCGGAAGCAACGTCGTTGTCGTCGAGCAGGGCGACGATGGCCGGAATGTCGGCGGGGTCGTTCTGCAGGTCGGCGTCCATCGTCACGATCAGGGGCGCCCGTGCCGCGCGGATCCCGGCCAGGAGAGCCGCCGACTGGCCGGCGTGGCGTTCGAGGCTCAGACCCTTCAACCTCGTGTCGCCGCCTGCCAGTTCGGCAAGTTCCTCGCGGCTGCCGTCCGTGCTGTGATCGTCGACGAGGATCAACTCGTAGTCGAAGCCGGCGGCAGCCATGGCGTCGGCTGTCTCAGCGGCCAGACGTTTCAGGTTGCCCGCTTCGTTGAAGACCGGGGCGACGATCGAGATTTGCGGCGTCATGGCGGCGTCTTCGTCGGATCCTATTCGTTCGCGTTGATACCCTGCGGCCCGTGCTGCTCATCGTGCGCCACGGCGAGACCGCCTCGAACGCCGCCCGGATCGTCCAGGTGCCGGAGACGCCGCTCAACGAGCGCGGCATGGCGCAGGCGGAGCGGTTGGCGACGCGGCTGGTGGAGCACCATCGGGGACGGCCTGTCGGATGCATCGTGGCCAGCCATCTGCGTCGCGCGGAGATGACCGCGGAGCCGGTGGCCGCGGCCTTGGGGCTGCCTCTCATCATCGAGCCGCTGCTGGCCGAGCGCAACTTCGGCGACCTGCGCGGACGGGCATACGCCGACATCGGTCTCGACATCATGGAACCCGGTTACGCGCCGCCCGCGGGGGAGGATTGGCCGTCGTTTCACCGGCGCGTCGATCAGGCCTGGAGCAGGATGCGTGAGCTCGCCCAGGAGACCGACGGCGACAGCGTCTTTGTCACCCACGGCCTTGTCTGCCACTCCCTGGCGCTGCATCACCTGGTTCTTGGCGACGGTGTGGAGCAGCCGGATCGTTGGGGGAACACGTCGGTCACCCACGTCGAGGACGGTCGGACCGATACTGGGCGTCTACAGCGCCACGGCACGCCTGCGGCTCGCCCGCATGGGGCGCCGTGGAGGGTGACCCGGATCAACTGTTGCGACCACCTGGACGCGACGACCGCCGACGGGGGGCAGATGACCGGCATCTGACGACGACGTGACGGGGAGATGACCGGCATCTGACGACGCCGCGGCTCGGATAGAGTTTCGGCTCTGTGCCGGCTCGGGAAGAACCGAGGTGGGTGGCGGGTTGGAGAAGGCGTGAGCGGGGCCACCCGTGCGCCGATCCGAGGCTTGTGCCTCCCCTTGGCCCGAACCCCTGCCGGCGCCCCCATCCACACAACGACCGATACGGATCCGACCGACATGACTGTGGACCTGAGCGAGACCGTTCCCTCCGATCTGTCTGCGGCGCCCCAGGTGGCGCCGCCCACTGCCCCTGCCGTACCCGGCGTCAGCGAACAGCTTCGGGCCGAGATCGCGGCCCAGGCGGACCTGCTGCACCGCGTTCGCACGGAGGTGGGCAAGGTCATGGTGGGCCAGACCTACATGATCGACCGCCTGCTGATGGCCCTGATCGCGGACGGACATGTCCTGATCGAGGGGATTCCGGGTCTGGCCAAGACGACCGCGATCAAGACGCTCTCCCAGGCCGTCGAGACCGGCTTCTCGCGCATACAGTTCACGCCCGACCTGCTGCCCGCGGATCTGCTCGGTACCCAGATCTACCGTGTGGATCAGCACGACTTCCAGGTCAAGAAGGGGCCGATCTTCACCAACCTGCTGCTCGCGGACGAGATCAACCGGGCCCCCGCCAAGGTGCAGAGCGCGTTGCTCGAGGCGATGCAGGAGCGTCAGGTCACCCTCGGCGACCGGACCTTCGAACTGCCCGATCCGTTCCTGGTCATGGCGACCCAGAACCCGATCGAGCAGGAGGGCACCTATCCGCTGCCGGAAGCCCAGGTCGACCGGTTCATGCTCAAGTTGCGCGTGGACTATCCGAGCCGGGAGGAGGAGCGGGAGATCATGCGCCGGATGGGTCGGCGCGAGCGGCCTGCCGTCGAGGCGGTCGTGAGCGCGGAGGACATCCGCCGCGCCCGGGACGTGGCCGACGCGATCTACCTGGACCCGAAGGTCGAGGACTACATCGTCGACCTGGTGTTCGCGACAAGGCAGCCGGCGGAGGTTGGCCTGGAGCGTCTCGAGCCGCTGATCGAGTACGGAGCGTCGCCGCGCGCCACGATCTTCCTCGCCGCTGCCGCCCGCGTGCAGGCCCTGATGTCGGGCCGGGCCTACGTGACGCCGCAGGACGTCAAGACGGTGGGCGCCGACGTTCTGAGGCACCGCGTGCTGGTTTCGTACGAGGCGGAGGCCCGGGACCTCACTTCGGACGATCTGATCCAGGAGATCATGGGCACCGTCGACGTTCCCTGACGTCGCTTCGGAGCGCGATCGATGTGGTTTTTCCGGCGTCACGAAACCGCGGACCAGGAGCGGCAGCAGGCGACCCGCTCATCTGGGTTGCTGGCGCCTGAGCTGCTGGCGCGGATCAAGACGATCCAGCTTCGTACCCAGCGTCTGGTGACCGACGCCCTCGCGGGCGAGTACCACAGCGCCTTCAAGGGCCGGGGCATGGAGTTCGAGCAGGTGCGTGAGTACACGCCGGGGGACGACATTCGCCACATCGACTGGAACGTGACCGCGCGCATGTCGAGCCCATTCGTCAAGGAGCATCGGGAGGAGCGCGAGCTGACGGTCATGCTGATCGTCGACGTCAGTTCGTCGGGCGCCTTCGGCACGGCTGAGAAGCAGAAGCGGGAGGTCGTCGCCGAAGTCGCCGCCGTGCTCGCCTACCTTGCGATCCAGAACAACGACCGTGTCGGGATGATCATCTTCTCGGACCGGATCGAGCACTTCATCCCGCCCAAGAAGGGGCGTTCCCACGTCTGGCGCGTGATCCGGGAAGTGCTGAGTTTCCGCCCGACGGGCCGGGGCACCGACCTCGACGGCGCTCTGGACTACCTGGGCCGGGTGGTGCGGCGCCGGTCGGTGGGCTTCGTCATCTCGGACTTCCTGGATGAGGGCTTCTCCGAGCGCTTGCGCGTGGCGGCTCGCCGCCACGACCTGACCGCGATCCGCGTCCTCGACCAGCGCGAGGTCAGCCTGCCGCGGATCGGTCTGGTCGAACTCGAGGACGCGGAGACCGGGGAGACGATCGTCATCGACACGGCGAGCCGGCGGGTGTCGGAGAGCTTCGCTCGCCTGGCAAGGCAGGACCTCGCCCGGCGTTCCGAGCAGTTCCGCCAGGCCGGCGTCGGCGAGATCCAGGTCTGGGCGGACCGTCCATGGATTGATCCGATCGTCCGCTATCTGCGGGCGCGCGAACGTACGGTGCGGGTATAGAAGTGGACGTGAGCTTCCATCCTCGGCCTCGTCGCGGGCGTGTTCGCGGTAGTGCCGCCGCGGCGGTTCTGATGCTGCCGCTCCTGCTCGCCTGCGGGGCTGGTCAGGAGCAGGCCGGCTCTGTCGAGGCGCCGAAGCCGCCCGCCGAGCTGCGGGCCGCGGTCGACCGCGCCACCGCCACGACGGGCGACCTGATCACCTACGAAGTGGCAGTCGAGCGCGACCCGGAGGTGAACGTCGAGTTGGCCGATCCCGGAGTCGACATCGCGGGCTTCCGGATCGTCGACCTCGGCCAGGACCCACCGGAGACCCTTGCTTCGGGCCGGATCCTGGAACGCCGCTGGTTCCAGCTCCGTGCCGATCTGGTCGGTTCCTACCTGTTGCCTGCGCTCTCCGCCACATACCGCGGTCCTGCCGGTGACGCGGGCGACCTCGAGACGCCGGAGATCTCCGTTGAAGTCGAGTCGGTGCTGCCGGCGGACGGGACGGAGGTGACGGACATCCGCGACATCAAGCCGCTGCGGAGGGTCGAGACAGGCCGGCTGTGGCTGTTGTGGCTCGGACTTGCCGCCGCGCTTCTGGCGCTGGCGATAGGGGCCTGGTGGTGGTGGCGCCGCCGCCGGGGGAGCGGGGGCGATGTTCCGGAAGTGGCCCGGATTCCGCCCTACGACCTGGCGATCCGGGAGTTGGAGCGGCTGCGCCGCACCGACTTCTCGAACCTGCGGGAACTGCGCCGCTACTACTTCGCCGTCTCGGCGGTCGTTCGGGCCTACGTCGAGGGCCGCTTCGGCATGAACGCGACCGATCTGACGACGGAGGAAATCCTGAGCCGGATGCACCTGATCCACCTCGATCCGGTACAGGCAAGGCGCCTGGAGCGGTTCCTCGTCGCGACGGACCAGGTCAAGTTCGCGGCCCACCTGCCCCTGCCCGGAGAGATCGACCGCACCTGCGAGCAGGCTCTGGGCTTCGTGCGCGCGACGCGGCCGGCGGAGGAGGATGCCGGCGAGGACGGCGGCAACGCGGAGGCCCTGGCGCCGGCGCCTGCTCAGGCGGGGAAGGCGGCATGAACGAGCAACTCCTGTTCGCCGATGCCCGCTGGCTCTGGGTGCTGCTGCCTCTGTACGTGATCTGGTCGCTCCTGTGGTGGCTTCGCCCCCGGTGGCGTCACCTGGCGGCGCGGCGCGGTTTCTCCGTCGGGCGGAAGGCCGCGGGTAGAACGGCCGTGACCTACTCGTCGCTCGTGCATGCACGCCAGTCGGCGCGCTCGGGCACGCCGACCGCCCGTCGCCTGGTGGCGGCACTGCGTCTCGTGGTCGTCGCCCTGCTGCTGCTCGCCGTGATGCGTCCCCAGACCGGGCGTGCGCTCACCGAGGTGAGCACGGAGGGCATCGACATCGTGCTCGTGATCGACACCTCGGGGTCGATGAGGGCGCTCGACCTCGACGCCCACGAGCGCTCGCTGAGTCGCCGGAGGGACCGCCTGGAAGTGGCCAAGGGAGTGGTCGAGACGTTCATCGGGCGCAGGCCCAACGACCGCATCGGCCTCGTCGTGTTCGGCGAGGAGGCCTTTACCCAGTGTCCGCTGACGCTCGACCACGGCATCGCCGCGACCTTCCTGGAGCAGTTGGAGATCGGCATGGCGGGCGACGCCACGGCGATCGGATCGGCCGTCGGGGTGGCGACCAAGCGCCTCAAGGACTCGGAGGCCGAGTCCAAGGTCGCGGTCCTGCTGACGGATGGGAGGAGCAACGCCGGCGCCCTGACACCGCTGCGGGCCGCCGAGGCCGCGGCGGCGCTCGGCGTCAAGCTCTACACGATCGGCGTTGGAACCCGCGGTCAGGCCCCCATCGTGATGGAGACGCGGTTCGGTCCGCGCGTTGTCTACGAGGATGTGGAGATCGACGAGGACACTCTGCGGCAGATGGCCACGGTCACCGGCGGCGCCTACTTCCGGGCCGAAGACGTGGCGGGACTGGAGGAGATCTACGAGCGGATCGACGAACTCGAGAAGACCGAGATCAGCCAGGAGTCCTTCATGGAGTACGAAGAGCGCTTCGCCTGGCTGGTGACGCCGGCGGTGTTCCTGCTCCTGCTCGAAGTGGTGCTGCTCGGTACCCGCCTGAGGAAGTTGCCGTGAGGGGGAACCGGATGAGGTCCGGATCGGGCCGGGGCCGCGGTGGGGACCGTGGCCGAATGCTGCTGGCGCTTGCGCCGGTCGCGTTCCTGGTGCTCGGTTGCGAGGTCCGCACCGGGCGGCCGGACGCGCTCTGGCTGCTGTGGCTGGGGCCGTGCCTGCTGCTCTTCTACGTCTACGCGTTCCGCACCCGGGCCCGGTTGCTCGGCCGCTTCGCCTCGCCCGAGATGCTGCCGGTGCTGGTCGCCGGGGTCAGCCGGCCGCGTCGTCGTCTGAAGGCGCTTCTCGTGCTGGTCGCACTGCTTGCCCTGGTGGCGTCTCTTGCCCAGCCCCGCTGGGGCTTCGTCTGGGAGGAGGTCCACCGCGAGGGCGTCGACATCGTGGTCGCTCTCGACGTCTCGGACTCGATGCTGGTGCGCGATGCGGAGGCGGGCGGCGAACTCAGCCGCCTCGAGCGCGCCAAGCGCGAGATCGCCGACCTGCTCCGACGCCTGGAGGGCGATCGCATCGCCCTGGTGGCCTTTGCCGGCACGGCGTTCCTGGAACTGCCTCTCACTCTCGACTACTCGGCGGCCGCTCTCTTCCTGGAGGCCATGGCGCCGGATCTGATTCCAACCAAGGGCACCGCGATCGGTGAGGCGCTACGGGTCTCGCTCGAGGCGTTCGACCGTGTCGCGGCGGTCGGATCGCGTCAATCGCGCGCCGTGATTCTGATCACCGACGGCGAGGATCATCTGGGCGAGGCGCAGGAAGTTGCCGAGGCCGCCGCCGCGGCTGGCGTGCGGGTGTTCGCGATCGGCATCGGGCGCGATGAGGGAGCGCCCATTCCCAAGCCGGGCGGTGGTTTCCGTACCGACCGCCGGGGCGAGATCATCCTCAGCCGGCTGGACGAGGCGGCGCTGCAGAGGATCGCTCTGACCACCGCCGGGCGCTACGTCCGTTCGGTGACGGGTGACGTGGATCTGGAGCAGATCTACGCCCAGGGGATCAAGGCGCAGCTACAGGACCAGGAACTCGATTCCAGCCGTCGCCAGCGCTGGCAGGAGCGCTTCCAGTGGCTGCTGGTCGTCGCACTGGTCGCCCTGATGCTGGAACCCCTGATCAGCGACCGTTTGCGGCGCCGCGATGCGACGCTCGAGGGAGGCGACCATGCAGCAGCGGCGTGAAGCCCGGTTCGAGCCGCTCGTTCTCCTTGCGTTGGGTCTGTTGCTCCCGCTGGCCGCTGACGCGCAGCCGCCGGCCGAGTACTCCTCGCCCTACGAGGCGTTCGACGCCGGCGCCTATGCCCAGGCCCTCGACGGCTTCGTCGACCGGCAGACCAGGAAGCCCGACGATCCGGAACTGAGCCTCAACGTCGGCGCGGCGCACTTCAAGTTGAACGACTTCGAGGCCGCCGACGCCCAGTTCTACCGTGCCGCGGCAATCGGCGACGACCAGTTGCGGGCACAGGCTCTCTACAACCTCGGCAACAGCGCCTACCGCCAGGGCAAGCTGGGAGATGCGATCGACTTCTACCTGGCCTCCCTGGAGGCGAATCCGGACGACCTGGACACGAAGTTCAACCTGGAGTTCGTGCGCGAGGAGCTGAAGAAGCAGCAGAACCAGAACGGTCAGGACCAGAACGAGCAGAACCAGGAGCAGCAGAGCCAGGAGGGCGCCGAGCAGCAATCGGAGGACTCGGACCAGGGCGGAGGCGAGCAGCCCGAGGATCAGCAGCAGGACCATGGCGCCCAGGGCCAGGACCAGCCGGAGGACCAGGAGTCGCAGGACAGCGACGGTGACGGCGTCCCCGACGCGGCGGATTCTCCGCCCGAGGGGGATGGTTCGGACCCCGGTAGTCAGGGCGGTCCCCAGGCGCCGCCGCCGGGCATGACGCCGGAGGAGGCCGAGCGCTACCTGCAGGCACTGGAGGAGGGGCGCCTCGACCCGACTCGGCGTGGTCAGCGGGGACGCAGCAGCCGTCAGGCGAAGGACTGGTAGGTCGATGGATGGCGCGAGGCGACCGTTCCGTCGGCTTGGGCGCTCCTGCGGGCTCGGCTGGTCGGCGGTCCTGTGCGCGTCGTTGGCGGTCATGCCGGGGGCAACGACCGCCGGCGCCCAGGAACCAGGGGGCATCCAGGTCACGGTGGACCGCAACCAGGTCTCCCTCGGGACCCAGATCTACCTGACGATCAGGGTCGACGGCTCGCCCGAGCGACCGCCGAGGCTGCCCGAGCTGCCGGACTTTCGTGTCCTCTCGCGGGGGCAGCAGCGCGATTTCCAGCTCATGAACGGCAGGTCCAGCACCAGGACTTCGTACAACTACCTTCTGATTCCCATGCGGCCCGGCACCTTCGAGATCGGGGCGGCGACCGCAATGGTCGGCGGTGCGGAGGTCAGTAGCCGGCCGTTCACGATCGAGGTCACCGCCGCCGAGGAGGAGGGCGGCCAGGAGAACCGGGACCTCTTCGTCACTGCTTCCGTCTCCACGGACCAGCCGTGGCAAGGGCAGCAGGTGATCTACACGTGGCGCTTCTACAGCCGCGTGCGGGTCGGCCAGGGGTCGATCGAGTCGATGGACTTCGGCGGCGATGTGGTGGCGGAAGACTTGGGCGAGGTACGCCAGTTCGCGACCGCGATCGAGGGCGTCCAGTACTCGGTCAACGAGGTGCGCAAGGCGCTGTTCCCGCAACGCGCCGGGGAGATCGTGCTGCCGCCGACGCAGCTCAGCGTGGAGGTGCTGGTGGAGGAGCCTCGCCAACAGAGCCGGCGACGCGGCATCTTCGACGACTTCGACAGTCTGCTCGGCCGCGGTGGACGCTGGGAGACGAAGTACCTGGTCACCGAACCGTTGACCCTCAACGTGCGGCCGCTGCCGCCGGCGCCCGCGGGCTGGAACGGCCTGGTCGGGGACTTCAACATCGAGGCCTCACTGAGCCGGCGCGAGCTGCAGGTGGGACAGTCGGCCACGCTGGAGGTGCGGGTCGCCGGTACCGGCAACGTGCAGCTTCTGGCGGAACCCGAGTTTCCCGAACTGCCGACGTTCAAGATCTACCCGGATCAGCCGACCGGCACCGTCGACAACAGCGGCGGCCAGCTCAGCGGCCGCAAGGTCTTTCGCCGGGCGCTGGTGCCTCTCGTGGTCGGTGCGCTCGACGTTCCGCCGCTCGAACTCGTCTACTTCGACCCGGAGCTTGGCGACTACGTGAAGCGCTCGACGGATCGCATCGATCTGAACGTGACCCCGGCGGATGGCGAGGAAGAGCTGATGCTCACCGAATCCCTGGCGCCGACCACGGGCAAGGTCGCGGTCCGGATCCTGGCCGACGACATTCTGCCGGTCCGCCGGACGGCTGCCGGCATCGTGTCCGCCGCCCCTCAGGGCTGGCGGGCGTGGTTGTGGCTGGCCGGCGGCGTACTGCCGCCGATGCTGTACGTGATCCTGCTGACCCAGTACCGGCGCGAGCGACGGTACGCCGCCGACAGGACCCTGCGCCGGCGCCAGCAGGCCTTGCGGCAGGCCCTGGCCCGGGCGAAGAAGCTGCCCTACGGTGCGGGAGCGGCAGCAGCGGCCGGGGCTTCCAGGGTGCTGCGGTCCTACGTCGGCGACAAGTTGGGCATCGAGGGTGCGGCGCTGACGCCGACCGAAGCGGAGACGGCCCTGGTTCAGGCCGGCGTGGCGCCGGGCGTGGCGGCGCACTGCCGGGCGGAACTGGAGCGTTTCGAGGCGGCCCAGTACGGCGCGGCGGCGGTCTCCGGGACCGCCGCGGCGATGACCGGCGGCGCGCCGGACGGCTTGAGCGAGTTGATCCGGACGATCGACCGGCAGTTCCGGGGGAGAGCGACGTGAGGCGAGGTTTGCCGCTCTTCGTCGCTCTTCTGTCCGCGGCCGGTTTCGTCGCCGGACAGCAGGATCCGCCGCCGGTGGTCACCGAGGCCCCGGCCGTCGAGGAGACGCCGGAGGCGCCGGAACCCGCGGAGCTCTGGGTCAACGGCAATGCCGCCTACGAAGCCGGCGACTTCGAGACGGCGGTGTCGCTCTACCGTGAAATGGAGGGCATGGGGGTCGAGAACGGTCACCTCCACTACAACCTGGGCAACGCCTACCTGCGCGCCGGAGGACTGGGACAGGCGATCGCGTCGTACCGCCGTTCACTGCGCCTGTCGCCGCGCGACGAGGATGCTCTCGCCAACCTGGCGTTCGCTCGCCGCAGCGCTCGCGACGAGATCGCACCGCCGCAGCCTCCGGCGTTGCGGCGGACCCTGCTGTTCTGGCACTACAGTCTGGCGCCAGCCGAGGTGCTTCGCAGCGTCGTGCTGGTCAGCGCGGCGTTGTGGATCGTGCTCGCCCTGCGGCTCTACCGGCGCGCTTCGGAGGTGCTCCGGTGGTCCGCCGTCTGCCTGCTTGTGGTGGGGCTCGCGCTCGGCGGCTCGCTCGTCGCCCACGCGGCCTTCGCGCCTGCCATAGCCGTCGTCCTGCCGCAGGAGATCGACCTCCACGCCGCCGCCGGGGAAGGCTCGGTTGTCCGGTTCCGTCTCCATGCCGGTACCGAAGTACAGGTCATCGAGCAGCGCCCGGAGTGGATCCGCATCGAACTGCCCGACGGCCAGCGGGGCTGGTCGAGACGCGAGTACGTCGAGATCGTCGAGTAGCGCCTCATTGAGTGCGCCGGCCGCCCGGTGCGAAGCGCCGACCGAGAATCTCGAAGAACCCCGACACGAACCGGAATGTCAGGCCCCAGACGACGTGCCGCTCGGGCTCGCCGACGACGACGCCGGGGAAGCTCACCTCGGGATAGGGCGGGTGTCGGTAGTCGATGACCCGGGAGGGATCCTCGAACCAGGCTAGCGGCACCCAGAACGCCTCGGCGACCTCGTAGTTCAGGACCAGGTCGTTGCCGGCGCCCGCGTCGACCTCGTAGACGAACGCCGCGATACGAAGCTGCCGTCCCTGGCCGGCTCGCTGTCCGGCCTGGTCGTCGAGCCGGCCGATCAGACGGGCGCCTTCGAGTGAAAGACCGACCTCCTCGTCGGTCTCGCGCTCGGCTGTGTGTTGCAGGTCCCGGTCGGTCTCGTCACGGCGGCCGCCCGGCAGGGCCATCTGACCGGACCACGGGTCTCCTGGTTTGCGAGCCCGCTCGATGAACAGCGCCTCGGGTCCCGCCGGCGATGGGCGGAGAACCATCGCCACACTGGCCTCGAACTCGGCCGGCGGGCGGATGAGGGCCTCGTGAGCCGCCAGTCGGCGGCGGATCGTGATGAGATCGACTCCCGGATGCGGCGCGTCGGTTCGGTTGCCGGCAACTTCCCAGTCGGCTCGACCCGCGGCTCGACTCTGTTGCGTTGCCCTCATGGGGCGTTACCTTCGCACATTTGAGAGCGGAGCAGGTGATGGGAGGGTCCGAGATCCGGTGCAGCCAAGTTGTCCGTTGGCCCGCCGTGACCGCGATCCAGGCGACCAAGGACGTGGCGGTTAGCATGTCTGGTGCGGGCAACCAAGGTGCCGCACTTGCCCAAGGTGCCCACGATGGTCGCACAGGACTGCTTCGCTATTGCTGCTGGATGGGGGTAAACCATGCCACACGAGAGCTACACCGACAGTGAACTCGAGGCCATGATGGCGGCCTTGGAGTCTGACCTGGTCGAGCGCAAGGAGTCGTTCAAGGGAGACAGCCCCACCCGGCTCCGCCAAGCCGTCTGTGCGTTTGCCAACGATCTGCCCGACCACGGCCGTCCGGGTGTGGTGTTCGTGGGTGCAGACGACAAGGAAGGCCGGCCGACCGGGCTTGCGATCACGGATGAGCTGCTGCGGCAGGTGAGCGACATGAAGACGGACGGCAACATCCTGCCGCCGCCGACCATGACCGTCGCCAAGCATGTTCTGGCGGGCGAGGAAGTCGTGGTGGTCCACGTCTGGCCGTCAGATGCGCCGCCAGTGCGCTTCCGGGGTCGCGCATGGATCCGTGTCGGACCGCGCCGTGCGGTTGCGAGCGCTCAGGACGAGAGAATCCTCAACGAGAAACGTCGACACCGGGACCGCCACTTTGATTCGTTGCCCGTCCCGACTGCGACCATCATCGACCTGGACCTTCGGCGCTTCGAGGAGGAGTACCTTCCGCGGGCCGTCGATTCCGAGACCCTGGAGCGGAACGACCGCACGATCGAACAACGCCTTGCGGCCACAAAGATGGTCGTCTCGGCGGATGAGCCGACGCCGACGATTTGCGGGTTGCTTGCACTCGGCAAGAGGCCACGGGACTTCGTTCCCGGGGCCTACGTTCAGTTCTTGCGAGTCGCAGGTCGCGATTTGTCGGATCCAGTCGTCGACAACACGGAGTGCGACGGTCCCATCGTCAGTTTGATCAACCGTGTGGAAGAGAAGTTCCGTGCCCACAACCGCGAGGCGGTCGACATCACGTCGGGTCCACGGGAGGTGCGGCGCCCTACCTACCCACTCAGCGCCTTGGAGCAACTGCTTCGAAACGCGGTGCTGCACCGGACCTACGAGGGGACGAACAGTCCGGTTCGCGCCTACTGGTTCGATGATCGGGTCGAGATCATTAGCCCGGGAGGACCGTTTGGCGTCGTGACCCAGGAGGCTTTCGGTCGCCCGGGTTTGGCGGACTACAGGAACCTGAACTTGGCTGAAGCGATGCGCGTTCTAGGACTCGTCCAGCGTTTCGGCAGCGGGTTGGCTATCGCACGCCGAGCCTTGGGGGAGAACGGGCAGGGCGGCCCACAGTTCGTGGTCGATGCGAATTGGGTGCATTGCACAGTGCCAGCAAGGATAGAGTCGGCGTCATGAAGGCCCCCGTACTGACGTTCTTCAACAACAAGGGAGGCGTCGGCAAGACATCCCTCGTCTACCACGTGGCCTGGATGTTGGCACATCAGGGCCGGCGAGTCCTCGTGGTCGACCTCGACCCGCAGGCGAATCTGACAGCGGCTTTCCTCAAGGAGGAACAGCTCGACAACCTCTGGGACGGAGACGGCACCTCAGCCCGAACGATCTATCAGTGCGTGCGTCCCTTGACCAAGGTCGGTGACATCCGGGAGCCGGAGCTCCACCGTTGCGGAAGTGGACTTCACCTGCTTTGCGGCGACTTGGCGCTCTCACGCTTTGAAGACCAACTCACCACCGGATGGGCTGCTTACGCGACCGATGAGCCCTACCGCGCCTACCGTGTCGTCTCAGCATTCTGGCTGGTCATCGGGCTGGGCGCGAAGGCGTGCGAGGCGGAGATCGTGCTCATCGATGTGGGGCCGAGCCTAGGCGCCATCAATCGTTCTGCCTTGATCGCAACGGATTTCGTCGTCGTCCCCCTTGCGGCAGACATCTTTTCGCGCCAAGGGCTTCGGAACCTCGGGCCGACGCTGTTCGACTGGCGGGAGGGATGGCGAAAGCGTCGCGATGAATGGGCTCAGCCCGAGTTCGACCTGCCAGCCGGTGAGATGCAGCCAATCGGCTATCTGATCCAGCAGCACGGAGTCAGGCTGAGTCGGCCTGTCAGGGCATACGATCACTGGGTCAGGCAGATGCCGGCGGAATACACCCGCCACGTTCTGCGGGAGCCGCCTGCCAAGGAATTGTTGGATCCGGGCAATGACCCGCACTGCATAGCGACCGTGAAGCACTACCGTAGTCTGATTCCGTTGGCCCAGAGCGCTCGCAAGCCCATCTTCGACTTGGCGGCGGCAGATGGGGCACTCGGCGCCCACGCGGTTGCTGCCAACGATGCAGGTCGGGACTTCCGAGAGATCGTGAAGACCATTCTGCCCCGGATCGCTATTTAGCGATCACTTCGGAAGGCCCCGCTCATCGTAGAGCTGGGGCCGAGGCGAGTACCGCCACCCAGGCAACTAGGCGGACCTCCTCAAGGGCTGCGGGCGGGAGTGGCTCCGGCGGCACCGGCGGACGCAGGCCGAGCTCCTTGGCGACCTCCTGCAGTCGCCGGACCTGATCGGCGGCGGCAGCATCCGAGTTCAGGATCTGCCGGACGACTCGCTGGGTGCGCGGCGTCGGTACGGTGTTGAAGCAGGCCACCAGCCGGGCCTGCCCATCCGCGCTTAGGACTTCGGCCCCGTGGCTGTGGAGCAGTTCCGTGGCGTCGCGAAACGCCTTCGGCACTTCGGGCTGCAGGTTCGCCGGGTCTGTGAGCCTCATCCACTCGCGCCAGACGTCGTTGCGTGCGATACGCCAAGCCTCAAAGGCGCCGTCATAGGCTTGGTCGCTCAGTCTGCGCCCGGTCTCGGGGCGCCCGGGATCGGCCGCGATCAGGGCCTGAAGAGTGTCTCGACGGAGAATCGGCTCGCCGTGTTCGTCTTCAAGCGGCAACCAGCGGTCGTCAACGGCCACGAAGCGGAAACGCGGCGGCCGACGGCACGATTCGCAGGCACGGTTGAGGCGAGTCTCGGCATCGGTCCCGAGACAGTTGCCGACGCAGTTGCCTACGCGGATGCAGAACACGTAGCCCGACTGCGGGAGTCGGGAGTGGACGAAGCCTGAACCGGAAGCGTACGGCAGTCCGGTGATCGATGCGCCCTCGTCGCCGTGCTTCATCGCGTCGCGCAACCGTCGCCGGTACTCTTCGCCCGAGAGGGCGGCGTGATGACCGCGATCATCGAGCAGGCTGGCGTCTTCAGCGTAGAGGTCCATGATCTGCCGCCTGGTATCGGTGAACACTTGCCCCGTGCCCGCTGAGACGCCGGGCAGAACCTGGCCCGAACCGACCGCCGCATCGGCGAGCGCCAGTTTGTGCCGCAGCCGCTCCTCCAAACCGAGCAGTTCGTCGAGCCGGCGGGAGGGGAAGAAGCAGTCCAGGTGAACGCGGGAGTGAGGCGAGCCGATGCGGTCAATCCGGCCGTGCCGCTGGACCACGCGCATCGGGTTCCAGGGCAGGTCGTAGTTGATGATCCGGCCCGCCTGCTGCAGGTTGACCCCTTCCGACAGCACGTCGGTAGTGAACAGGAGGTCGTACCGGTCGTCGCTCTGGCCGTGCCCCGCCGTCCTGGGGGCGAAACGAGCCAGCAGGCGGGCGCGGGCGTTCTGGTCGGCGCCTGCCTTGGAGCCGTAGACCGCCTCCTTCGGTAGGCGGTTGCGGTAGTCGCTGAGCGCGTCACCCTCCGGCGCGTCGTTGATGGCTTTCCGTGCCCGCTGCTGCAGATCCTTGACCGTGTCGACGAAGCTTGAGAACACGATCACCTTGCGCCGTTCCTCTTGCGATAGCCCTTCACGGCTGGCGCCCCGCGCTTCGGAGGCGATCTCCCGCAGCCGGTCGAGCAGGCGTTCGGCCTTCGGATCCGCATCGCTGTGGGCGGCGTCCTCGGCGAGTGCGTGCAGGCGATGGAGAAGACGGAAGTCGCCGTCGACATCCGCCGCCAGAATGTCCCGGTGGAATCGATCCGCGGGCTCCGCACCGCCGGTCTCGCGATGGTCGAGTTCGTCCAGGTACTCGCCCAGATCCTCGGCGTCCGAGGCGATCCAGTCCCGAAGCGCGGTTCCCACGAGCACCCAACCCTCGCGCAGCGCGGAAGCGAAGGATCTGTGGGAGTCAATCAGTGTCGCAAGCGTTTGCCTGAGGGCTGCGGGCGACGATTCCAGACGCTTGAGCAGGGCGGAGCGGAGCAAGCCGGCGTTCGAGGCCTGGTACTTGTAGTCGAGGGTCTCGTAACGGCTGTACGCGCTGGACGTGTAGCGGGCCAGCATCAGCCGCTTGGGGTCGCGCCGCCGCTCGGAGTGGCGTGCTGCGTCACCATCCGGGCTGTCGAGCGCGTAGGTCACAGCTTCGAGCAGCGCGGTACCTGCCGCGTCCAGTTCATAGTCCATTCGGTGCAGTCTGGGTGTCGGGAAGCGGATGGTCTGCTCCACACCGTTCTCGTCGGGCACCCGGTCGTTCGTGTAGTGCTCCTTGACGAACCGCCGGGTGCGGCGCACCGCCACCCGATCGAGCAGGTCGAACAGGTGCTCGGGTGATAGCGATTCCGGGTCGAGCGCCTGGGCGTGGGCGATGTAGTCGCGGATCGAGGGGATCCCGGCGGCCGCGAAGGCCGCGTCGTTGCGCACGAACAGCGAGACCAGGGCGTGAAGGTCCGTGAGGCTGTTGTTGACCGGCGTGGCGGTGAGCAGGACGACCCGCTTCGGATGCTCGCCGCCCACCAATGCCGCCACCGCTTCGGTGCGCTGCGCCTGCGGGTTCCGCAGGTTGTGAGCCTCATCGACGACCACAAGTGCGTACTCGTCGAGCGCGCGGCGCGCCTCGGTTTGATCGTTCTGCCACCTGAGGCGCAGGTCGTCGTACGACCACACGTCCACGCGACGCGAGAAGTCGTACTTCCGGAGGAACGGCTCCCACATGCTGGCGCGAAGCGCCGCCGGCGCCAGCACCAGTACGTGCTGGCGGTTCTCGGCGGAGGCCCGCCCGATCACCGCGCCGGCCATGAAGGTCTTGCCCAGCCCCACCTCGTCGGCCACGATCACGCCGCCGTTTGACTCCAGCAGACGGAGCATCCTGGAAACGCCGTCGCGCTGAAAGCCGGTCAGCTTGAGTTCGCCCCGCGTGGGTTCTTCGTCCTCGTGGTGGATGTCTCGGCCGTAGAGCTCCCAGAGCATGCGCAGAAACACGGTCCAGGGTCGGTGCGGATTCCAGCGCGAGGCGTAGATCTGATCGAGCGGGAAGGGGTTCGCGCGTTGCCAGAAGTGGTCGAACCACTCTTGCACCAGGTGCGTGTGCTCGGTCGAGGGATAGCCGAGGTTGAGTTCGGCGTTCCTGGCAAGTCCGGCGTAGGTGAGGTTGGAAGACCCGGCCAGCACTGCGCGCTGGCGCTCGTGATCGACCAGGAAGGCCTTGCCGTGGAGAAAGCCCTTGGTGTAGCGGCGAACCTCGACCCGGCGTTCCCCGGATCCGTCTTTCGATTGGAGCCACTCAACCAAGCGGTGAGCGGTGGCGTCAGCCTCGCGAGTGAAACCGGTGAGGTCGCGTTCAGCGGCTAGCCATGCTTGGTGGCGGCGGAGCGCCTCCTGCAGTTCGTTCTCGCGGAGTTCAGCGCGTGGTGCCTGCACCGCCGCCGCTTCGGGCTCGGCCCCCAGCAGCAGGCGCACCCGGGGCGCCTGTGCCAGCTCGTCGAGGATCAGCCCGACGCCGCCGGGGTTCAGGTAGGCCGTGGCGATGGCGAGCGCCGGCGGCGCCGCCAAATCCTCGCGCATCCCCGACAGTAGGCGGACGACCTCGCCCGCCACCGTTTCGCCGCGGTCCGGGCGGTTGGTTGCGAAGACTGGCGGGAAGGGTCGTGGGTCTCGCGGGGGACCGGTTGGCGGCGCGGGGCTCGTCATCCCTGCTCTCCAACCGCCCGCGGAGCGCCGGATAGGGATGGCGCCGAGCCGGAGGGCTCGCCGTCTCGCCAGCGCCGAAAGTGTGCAAGCACCTGAGCGTGGCGCCCTGAATAGTCGGCGCCGGTGTGGAAGGTGTCGTAGATGACCTGGAGGTCGCTCTCGTCGAGACCATAGAGGAGGGCGACGACCGCATCCAGCTCGGCGATCAGGTCCTCCTTCTCAGCCTCCGTCTGGACCGAGGCCACCGGTACACCGACCGCGGAGGCCCACTCGGCGAAACGGTCGTCGACCGCGGCGAGACGGCCGGCGATCTCGATCGTCCGCAGGCGGTGCGGATCGTCTGTTGCGGGGCGGGGGATGGGGAGGCCGTTGAAGATGTGGAGGTTCAGGTGGAGCTCGACGACACTGCGGGCGAACCAGTCTAAGATCATTGAGGACAGAATCCCGAGCAGATACGCGTGATCTGCTTCCGAGCCGCGTGGCCAGAGCACGTAGGGTGCTTGGTTCGTGATCACCCGATCGCCAGGAACCAGAGCGGCGATTACCGTGCGCGTGTCCGTAGGCCGGGAAACGTCGCGGAAAGCGATCCGGGGACCGAGGCACGGCAGTGTCCCCGCGTCCTCGGCCCATTTGCGGGGAAACTCGCTGAATGCAGACCGGCGGTTCTTCTGCGCTCTGAGCCTCCGCTCCTGCAGGACTCTTGTGAGCTTGCGGGGCTCAGCCCAGGCGTAGTAGTCGCCGGTGTCCGGGTTCCAGATGTTGAACGAGCGGCCACCGTAGACGGGCCATAGGGTGCCGGCGCTCACCGCTGCGAAGTGGTGCTTGTCGTTTGTCGCGTCGAGTTCGCGGTGCGGCCGGGCTCGCCACGTGGTGGGATGTCGAGGCGGAACAGGCGCTTGTCGTTGGTCGCGTGGAGTTCGGCCGTCGGTCTGGCCCTCCAGTCCGGCACCGCTGAGAACGAGGCGTCTTCGCTCGTTCGGGATCCAGGCCGCCCGCTGCCCGCGATCGTGGATCGTGGATCGTGGATCGTGGCGGAGCTAGCAGATTCCCTGTCGGAACTCAAGTCCAGGCGAGGGTGGAAGCGGATCTTCCGGAACACGCGAAGGGCGTCGTCGTTGGGAATCGACGGGATGGCTGCCGAATCGGACCAAGTTGAGAACTCTTCTACCGGAATCGCTGTCGTTTCGGCCGTGACGCCGGTCTCGAATTGGCTGCTGCTGCTGAAGGGGCCTCGCAGGCGTAGCACACCGCGGTGGCCGAGGCCCTTGCGGAGACTGACCAGGCCCACCGTGTATCTGGGTTCCATGTCGAATACCCACCTGCTCTTGTTCAGGAGCAACGTCACATCGGCAAAGGCGCCAGCGTCGAGGACTGTTCGCCGCCACTGGGCCGAGCCCTTCACGGACAGCGCCGACCGGGGCAGGACGACACCAACGGCTCCGTTCTCCCGGACCAGGTCCCAGTAGCGCCAGGAGAATGCCTTGTAGAGATCCGGGTCGCCGGTGCCCATACCCGGGTACGGTCCAGCCATCAACGCTCTTCTCTGATCCTCTGCCCGTGCGGTCTCGTCTTCGTGTGCAGAGACCAAGTCCGGGCGCGCCGCGCGGAGCCGTTTGATCTCGGGCTGTTGTTCCTTCTGCCTGAGGCTCTTCAACCCGGGGAAGCGAACCGCCCAGAAGCCGAGTTCCTCGACGGTCGCTTCCTCCCATGGCGGGTTGCCGATCAGGACGTCGAAGCCGGGCCGCCTGCGCACGAAGACTTCCGGGAACAGGACTGGCATGTGCGCTGGATTCAGCTTCTCGATCCTGGTTCGGATGTCCAGGCCACAGGCGATAGCGGCTATCTCCTCGACGCTTCGAGTCCCGGGGAGGGTCGCCATGCCGAGTCGGACAGCAACCGCGGCGTCGAAGAGCAGGCGGGCGGGTTCGGCCCTTCGTTTCGCCTCCTCCAACTGCTGCCGACCACGGTCGACTTCCGCGGCATCGGCTTCCAGGGCGTCGCCCACTTCCTTGAGAGCCCGCGCGCCCTCCCGCATCGCCTCCAGAATCGGTTGCGAGTAGATCGACATCTGCCGTTCGCCGCGGTCCGGGTCCAGCACGTCCAGCGCCTCGTCCACGGTACCGATTCCGGTCAGCGAGTCGCCGCAGACCAGATTGTGGTCGAGTGTAGAGATCGGCAAACCGGGGACGAAGGTGTGGATCCACACCGCGACGCGGGCCAGCTCGACTGCTGTCTCGTTCACGTCCACGCCGTAGATGCAGCGGCGCGCGACCTGCCGGCGAAGCAGGGTCAATCGTTCGATCTCGAGGTCCGGGTTTCCCATTGCCTGCCGCGCCCGATGCTCGAGCCTCTGCAGTTCAAGAGTCACCGTCGCCAGGGGACGCTCCGCCAGGAAATCCCGCATCCTGGCTTCGATGCGGTCGAGCGCGGCGATCAGGAAATGACCTGATCCCATCGCGATGTCGGCGATCCGGAAGTCCCAGAACTTCTCCGTGGCGCCGGCTTCGTCGCCCTGGTCGTAGAGACTCTCGACCGCTTGCAGGTGCTCCCCGAGCACCGGCTCCAGGGCATGGTCCAGCAGATGCTCGACGGCGAAGGACGGCGTGAAGTAGGAGCCTGTCGCTTTCCGCTCTCCGGAGCGGTTGTGAAAGTAGACGTCACCGGTTCGAACGACGACCTCGTCGTTGGGCTTGGCCGGCACGTAGGCGGTCTTCTTGTCCAGCTTGAGGTCGACATTGGCGCGACTGAGTTCCGACTCCAGCAGGCCCTCGTAGATCGTTCCGAACTCGCGCACGGAGAGAGAGCGGAAGTCCACGGGGCCAAGCAGCCCATCGTCGGTCTCGTCCACGAGCAGATCCCGCAGGGCGGGACCGATCACGCTGTCCGGCAGTTCGATCTCTGCCAGGTCCGCGCCCTCGGGCCGGTACGACGGATCGGCGTCGAACAGACCGCCGTTGTACTCGGGGACATCCATGCCTCGGTCGCCGCCGTCAATGGCGCGCCAGACGGTCTGGAGGTCGCGCCAGATGGTCGTGGCGTGGGGGTCGAACATGCGCTCCGGGTTCTTGGCGAGCCAGATCGCCCGCTGCTTGAGCGACCGGCTCGTGTAGTCCTCGTTCTGGCCGTAGGGCAGGAGTCCCTGGTCCTCGGCGTAGGCTTGAAACAGCAGCCGGAACAGGACTCGCATGCTCAGCCGGTAGGCGTAGGCGAGGCCCTTGTCGCCGTTCCGGCCGGCGTGCTGGTCCAGGGCGTTGCCGACGCCGACCGCGAGGTCCGGGACGACCCGTTCGTAGATCCGTTGGCGCAGGCGGCTGCGGAGGTCGGTGGCCCACTGTTCCGAGGCTTGGAGCAGGTCCTCGACCGTTCCGCGCCGGG
The DNA here is from genome assembly GCA_965216125.1 of Candidatus Multivorans sp. GTDB lineage: Bacteria > Acidobacteriota > Thermoanaerobaculia > Multivoradales > Multivoraceae > Multivorans. Next base: position 3,869,416 of record OZ244152.1, read on the forward strand.
CGAGCGCCCGGGCGGAGAAAGCGAGGTCCAGGTAGGCGGCCTGGTCTTCCGCCAGGGCCGCCAGGTCCAGTTCGAACCACGTCTCGACCCGGCTGCGGCTGCCGACGCCGCGGCCGGGCTCGGCAGAGTAGAGGCGGAGCTGGGAGCCGCGCATGAGGATCAGCCAGGGCGTGTTCGCCTGCCTCGCCTTGGCCAGACCGTAGGCGGCCGGGGACCGGCCCAGCCGATCGCTCTCGGCCTCGAACGTTTCGTTTCGCTCCAGCAGGACGGCAACAGCGCGTTGCTCCTTCTGCCCGGAGGTGAGGAGCAGCGCGTTCGCCGTCCGTTCCTGGATCCCGAACCCCAGGGCCTCGATCAGCTCTAGTCCCCGCCGGTGAAGCAGCGGGCGGGCGCGCTCGCGGGCCTCGGTCCATCGCGCCTCGCTCGGCAACGTGTCCAGAAGGTAGTGGGCTGAGAACAACCCGCGACTCAGTAGACCCGGGCAACCGCCACCGTCGGCGGCAGCTTCCAGCAGGCCCACGATGCGCCGCCTGGCCGCGGTAGCCGACTTCTCCTCCAGGGCGGCTCCCAGCATGCGGGCAGCTTGGCTCCCGGAAAGTCGTCTCGGTTTCGAGCCGGCTTCGGGGCCGAGCATCCAGACGTCGCTCGCTGATTCTTGGGCCGTCGGGTTGGCCACCGACCCGGTGCCAAGCCAGGTCCGGGCCAGCGATGACTCGGCGCCGGAGTCGCGGAGCAGGGAAGGCTGATCGTCAGCGGTCGTGCCTCCTGCCGAAGCCGTTCCAGCGGAATCGCGCAGCGTGCCCGCCGCTGCCGGTCCGCTGCCGGTGCGGTCCTCGACGCGGCGGACTACGGTCACAAGAGGGAAGGTCCGCTTGCCCTGCCGATGCTCGTGGAGGCGTCGCAGCAGGGTAAACGAGGGTGCGGACGGTCCGGTCCACTCGGCGACCAGGATCTGCAGGCCGGCCCCGTACTCGTCGGCACCGACCACGACCTCGGCGTTGCGACGCAGGTCGCCGCCAAGGTCGCCATCAAGGCGAACCGGAATTCTGCGTTGACCGCGCAGATCTGCGAGGGGATTGGGCATGGGGCTGTCGGCGGAGAGGCGACAGAGCCTATATCGCTGGACGGTCTGTGAGTGTCAGTAGGGCCGCGTTCGAGTCCGTTCCTCGTCTACGTCAGTGTGGTCCTGAGGTCAGGCCCGCCGCTTCGGTGGCGGTACGCCCTACCAGCGTCCAAGGCTACGATAGTGATTACAGTAAACCACGATGATCTCTACGATCACAGTTCCCGAGGAGAGTTTGGAACATGGCCATCAACATTGCGCACCGGCCAGACCTCGACGAGCGCGTGGAGCGGCTGGCTGGCGCTCTCGGATGGAGTGGCCGTGGCCGGAAGACCGCGGTGATCGAGAAGGCGCTCGCAACGCTCGAAGCAAGACTGGAGGCCGAGCGTCCAAGCCGCGAGAGCATCGTGGAGGCGATCAACGTGTTCATCCGCAACGGCCCTCGTCTACGCGCTCGCGCGCTGGCTCGGAACCCTCACCTCGATCCGAATGAGCCTCTGTCCAAGTCCCTTCAGGAGGCACTCTACGACGCCAGAGGGCTGCCGAAGTGATCGTCGTCGACACGTCGGCGCTGGTGGCGCGATCCTCTACGAAGAACCCGAGAGTGCAGCGTTCCGGGAGCGGATCGCGGACGCGGGCGTGGGATTCGTTTCAGCCGGTTCCGTGATCGAGTTGGCGGCTCTCACGAGCGGAGACGACGTGGAGTTTGCTGCCGCGATGCGTCTGCTGGACAGTGCCTTCATCGCTGTGGAACCCGTCGACATCGAGCAGGCCAGAATCGCCGCGGATGCCTATCGGCGTTTCGGGAAGGGACGCCACAGCGAACAGCGCCGTATCGCCGGCCGACATTCTGCGCAGGGAGCGGGATGCCCGCGGATGGTGATCGACGCCTCCGCGGCGGTTGAACTGCTGCTGGATACCGCGGGCGGTGGACGCCTGAACGAGCGACTACGGGCCGCGTCGAACTGATCTGATGGCTCAGAGGCTTGGCGAGCCGACGTGACCGCTAGGCGCCGAACGTCGACTGCAGCCAGGCGATCAGTACCCGGTTGAACTCCTCAGGCTGCTCCTGCTGGGTCCAGTGGCCGCAGTCCTTGATCGTGTGCTTGTCGATGTTCGGCACCAGGCCTTCGATGCCGTCGGCGGAGGAGGGTGGCAGCACGACGTCGTTCTCGGCGCCGATGTAGAGGCAGGGCTGCTCGATCTTCTGATCGATGTCCTTCATCAGTTCCCAGTTGCGGTCGATGTTGCGGTACCAGTTCACGCCGCCGGTGAAGCCGGTGCGTTCGTAGGTGGTAACGAAATGGGCCAGTTCGTCGTCGGTGAGCAGAAGTTCGCCGCGCAGGTCGTCTGCCGTTCCGTGCCTGATGATCTCCAGCAACTGGAACTTTCGCTCCGGGGCGTCGGCGGGGAGCTTGTTGAAGGCTTCGGCATCCCACGTGCCGCGGCGCATGAACGTGCGGAAGGACTTTTCCGTGTCCGCTTCGAGCACCTCTTCCGCCTTGTAGGGCTCCTGGAAGGCGACGACGTAGTTGTCCTCGCCGCGCATACGGCGGAGCATGTCGATCGGCGGCGCCGACGGTGGGGTTCCGGTGGGGGTGTTCACGCCGACGACGCCGAGGACGCGGTCCGAGTGCAGGCGCGGCATGGCCCAGACCACGGCGCCGCCCCAGTCGTGGCCGACGAACACCGCCTTCTCGATGCCGCGCCCATCGAGGAGCCCGACCAGGTCGGCACACAGCTCGGCGATGTTGTAGGCCTCGATCGCCAGCGGACGCTGGGTGTTGCCGTAGCCCCGCTGATCGGGCGCCAGGGCGCGGAAGCCTGCCGCCGACATCGCCGGCAGTTGGTGGCGCCACGAGTAGGCGAGTTCGGGAAAGCCGTGACTGAAGACGACGGGCACGCCCTCGTTTCCGGCCTCGTACACGGCCATTCTGAGGCCGCCATTGGTGCGGATGTAGTTGGGCTCGGGCCAGACCGGGGCCTCGTGCCCGGCGGCCGCCGCGGCGCCCGGATTCGCGGCGAGCGCGGCGGCGCCTACGGCCGAACCGGCGATCAGGGTGCGGCGGGTCATCGGTGTGTCGGCGTCACTGGCATCGTCGTGTGTGGTCATGGCGGGAATGGTAGCGGAGCGTTGCCGTGAAGACCGGGTGCGAATCAGGAGCCCGGCGGCCAGGGTTTTGTGCGGATCACCCGGCCGATGTCGCCGGGACCGGCGATCTTGCGCTGAACCCGAAGAACCTCGCCCATTCGCTCGTGGATCTCGGGCGCAAACGGCGTGCTGCGCCGTGTGTCCAGGTCGATGTGGATGCTCAGCAGCTCGTGGGTCGCGGCGACGTACCCCTCTTCGGCGTGCACCATGCGCATGAAGGTGTGGTACTTCTTGTCGTCGAAGCCGAGCAGCTCTGCTTCGACGATGATCGGCGCGCCCTCGGGCAACTCCCGCAGCCAGGTGAGGCGGCTGTCGATCGAGAACGTGGAGCGCCGCTTCGACTTGCGGTACGTCTGATCGACGCCCAGGAACGCGGTCCAGGGTCCGGTCGCGTCGTCGAACACGACCAGGTAGTAGCCGGCATTCATGTGGCCGTTGTGGTCGATCCACTCCGGAAGGACCGTTGCGGTCCAGATCTGCTGCGGGTCGGTCATGACGGCCTGGAAGATCGCCGACTGGCGGTCGGCGGTGCCGGAGTCTACCGGCGTGTCGGGCCTTTGAGGAACTCCAGGAGCTGTTCCGAGAGCCTTGGAGGCCAACCCTGCCGCGCTAAGCGGCTTGACATGGTGGAGCCCGAGCGCGCACAATCCGCGCTCACTCTCATCCTGATCCGCACCTGTGGCGGGCTGGTACGGCGCGAAAAGACCGCGACATGACCCACTCGACACACGCCTCGTCTCTGCTCAAGCGGCTCGACAGGCCGGGCGCGAAGCCCCGGCTCCAGGACTGGGCGCCCGCCCCCTAGAGTTCCTTTCATCGAAAGACCTTCCGGCCGGCCATCCAGTTCTGGGATGCGCCGGCCTTTCTGTAGCTAGAGGAACCCTTCTGTAACCAGAGGAACACTGCATGGCCTCTCACCCGGCGATTATCGAATCGACCCTGCGCGAAGGCGAGCAGTTCGCCAACGCCTTCTTCGACAGCGACCAGAAGGTGGAGATTGCGGGTCTGCTGGACGCCTTCGGGGTCGAGTACCTCGAACTCACTTCGCCGGCGGCCAGCCGCCGCAGCCGGGACGACTGCGAACGGGTGGCGAAGCTGGACCTGCGAGCCAAGGTGCTGACCCATACGCGCTGTCACCTCGGCGACGCGAAACTGGCGCTTGAGACCGGCGTCGACGGCATCGACGTCGTGTTCGGCACCTCCCGCTACCTGCGGGAGTACTCGCACGGCAAGAGCATGGACGAGGTGATCGAAACCGCGGTCGAGGTCGTCCAGTACATCCGGTCGCACGATGTCGAGGTCCGCTTCAGCACCGAGGACTCGTTCCGCAGCGAGCTGGCCGACCTGATCCGCGCCTACCGGGCCGTGAACGCAGTCGGTGTGAACCGCGTGGGCGTCGCGGACACCGTGGGCGTGGCGAGTCCCAGGCAGGTCTACGACCTGGTTCGCCGCCTGCGCCAGGAAGTGGACTGCGACATCGAGTTCCACGGCCACAACGACACCGGTTGCGCCGTGGCCAACGCGTTCTGCGCCCTCGAGGCGGGAGCGACCCACGTCGACACATCGGTCCTGGGGATCGGCGAGCGGAACGGAATCACGCCGCTCGGGGGCCTGGTGGCGCGCCTCTACGCCGAGGATCCGGAAGCGATCCGTGCGCGCTACGACCTGCCGCTGCTGCGCGAGATCGAGAACTACGTCGCCTCCCTGGTCGAGGTCGACGTGCCGTTCAACAACTACATCACCGGCTACACGGCGTTCACGCACAAGGCGGGCATTCACGCGAAGGCGATTCTCAACGACCCGTCGAGCTACGAGATCCTCGATCCGGCCGACTTCGGGCTCGACCGGTACGTTCACGTCGCCCACCGGCTGACCGGGTGGAACGCGATCAAGTCCCGCGTCGAGCAGTTGCGGCTCGAACTCAGCGACGCGCAGATCAAGGAGATCACCGCGCACATCAAGGCGCTCGCGGACGAGAAGCCGCTCAGTCTCTCGGACGTGGACACGCTGCTGCGCGACTACCACTCGGCGGCGCCGGCGCCGGCGGTTGCCGGAGCGACCGGGTGAGCGAGCCCGGTCGGCCGGCCGACATTGCCCTCACCTTCGCGCAGACGGCTCTGGCCCGGGCCAGCGGCCAGGAGACGGTGGCGGTCGGCGAGATCGTCGACGCGCGGCCCGACATCTTGCTCAGCCACGACAACACGGCGCCGATCGCCGAGATCTGGCGGCAGTTCGGGCAACCGCGGGTCGCGATCCCGGAGAAGATGGCGGTGACCCTCGACCACGCCGTACCCGCGCCGACCGTCCGTCACGCCCAGAACCACGCCGAGGTCCGCGCCTTCGTCGCCGAACAGGGTGTGGGCCACTTCTTCGAGGTCGGCCGCGGCATCTGCCACCAGGTCCTGAGCGAGGAGGCCGTCGTGCTGCCGGGCGACACGATCCTCGGCTCGGATTCCCATACGCCGCACTTCGGCTGGCTGGGGGCGTTCGGCGCCGGCGTCGGCCGGAGCGAGATGGCCGTGTTGTGGGCCACCGGCGAACTCTGGCTGCGGGTGCCGGAGTCGCTGCGGATCCGGCTCGAGGGCGCGCTCGGGGCGTGGGTGACCACGAAGGACGTGGCGCTGACGCTGATCGGCGACCTGGGCGCTGACGGCGCGCTCTACCGCAGCGTCGAGTTCAGCGGCCCGGCAATCGCCGCCCTGAGCCTCGACTCCCGCGCGGCGCTGGTCAACATGATGGCCGAAATGGGGGCCAAGAACGCCTGGATGCCGCCGGACGGAGCGGTGTTCGGCTACCTGGCCGAGCGGCTCATCGCGCGTCCGGGCCGGCGGGTGGGCCGGGGCGCCGAGCCCGGTGAGGCCGCGGCGCAGGTTGCGGCGCGACTTGAGGAGCGGGCGCTCTATCCCGATCGCGGAGCGAGGTACGCGGCCGAGCACCTGCTCGATCTGAGCGGGGTCGAACCCCGCGTGGCCCGCCCGCACCAGGTGGACGACACGGTCGCGGTCGGCGACCTCGATTCGGTGCGGGTGGACCAGGCGTTCATCGGCACCTGCACCAACGGGCGCCTCGAGGATCTCGGCGCGGTTCACCGGGTGATGGCGGGGCGGCGAACCGCTCCGGGCACCCGAATGGTCATCGTGCCGGCTTCGAGCGAGGTCTGGAGCGAAGCACTGTCGCGTGGCTGGGTCGCTGATCTGGCCGCTGCGGGCGCCGTTTTCGGGACCCCGGGCTGCGGCCCGTGCATGGGCAACCACCTCGGCGTGCTGGCGCCGGGCGAAGTCTGCATCTCCAGCGCGAACCGGAACTTCCAGGGCCGCATGGGGGACCGCGGCGCGGAGATCTATCTCGCCTCACCGGCCGTCGTCGCGGCTAGCGCGGTTGCGGGAAGGATCGCCCATCCGCGGGAGGTGGTCGGGTGAGTGGCTGCGAGGGGATCGCGACGGTCGATGTGGGCATGCCGTTCCGGGGCCGCGTCTTTCGCTACGGCGACCACGTGAACACGGACGTCATCTTTCCCGGCCGCTACACCTACACCAAGAGCCGGCCGGAAGAGGTCGCGCCTCACGCGCTGGAGGATCTCGACCCGACGTTCGTCAAGCGGGTACGCATCGGCGACGTGATCGTCGCCGGCTGGAACTGGGGCTGCGGCTCGAGCCGCGAGCAGGCCGCGGTATGCCTCCGCTACGCCGGCGTCGGCGCGGTGGTCGCGCGGAGCTTCGGCCGCATCTTCTACCGCAACGCCCTGAACAACGGACTGCTCGCGATCGTTTGCCCCGAGGCGGTCGATGCGTTGGAGGAGGGGTCCGCAGTGGAGGTCGATCTCGAGGGGTCGGTGATCCGCTGCGACCGGGCCAGCTTCGGCTTCTCGCCGTTCAGCCCCGCGGTGCGGTCCATGATCGCCGCCGGCGGCCTGATCGAGCAGACGAAGCGGCGGTTGGCAGCGGGGTAGTGGCGCCGTGACACGAAGCCACGACGATCCGGCGGCGGCGCCCGTCCGCCTCGCCTGGATCGGCGGCGACGGGATCGGCCCCGAGGTCGTGGACGCGGCGGTGCGGGTCGTCGACGCGGTCTGCGGGGACCGGATCGAATGGGTCGAGGCCGAGATGGGCTGGCAGACCTTCGAGCGCACCGGAAGCGCACTGCCGGAGGCCACCGTCGAGGTGCTCGAAGGCTGCGCCGGCGCCCTGTTCGGCGCCGTCTCGTCGCCGAGCCATGCGGTGCCCGGCTACCGGAGCCCGATCGTCGAAGTGCGGCGGCGTCTTGATCTCTACGCGAACGTGCGGCCTCTCAGCCGCGGCACGATCGACGCCGTCGTCGTCCGCGAGAACACGGAGGGTCTCTACTCAGGCCGCGAGCGCTGGGAGCGCGAGGGCGAAGTCGCCGTCGCCGAGCGCGTGATCAGCCGGAGGGCGACCGGGCGGATCACCCGCTTCGCTTGCGAACTGGCGCTCTCACGGGCCGGCCAGCGCGGCAACTCAGCCCGGCTGACCGTCGTCCACAAGGCGAACGTCCTGCGCCTGAGCGACGGCCTGTTCCGCGAGACCGCGCTCGAAGTCGCCGCGAGGTTCCCGGAGATCGAGGTCGAGGAGCAGCTCGTCGACTCCATGGTCTACCGCCTGATCCTCGAGCCGGAGCGCTACGACGTGATCGTGGCGCCCAACCTCTACGGCGACATCCTGAGCGACGCCGGCGCCGCGCTGGTCGGCGGGCTCGGCGTCGTCGGCTCGGCCAACTGCGGCGATTGCTTCTGCCTCGCTGAGCCGGTCCACGGCAGCGCCCCCGACATCGCGGGGCTGGGAGTCACGAACCCGATCGCCGCCGTTTCAGCCGCCGCGCTGCTGCTCGAACGGGTCGGTTTGGCTGTCGAGGGGGCCCGTATGCACGAACTGATCGCGGCGCACCGGGAGAGGGGCCCCAGAACCCCCGATCGCGGCGGCGACGCAACGACGGAGAAGGCGGTGGCGGATCTGGTGGCGCGGGTCTGAGCCATCGGCGCTTGGAGTCCCGCCGCTTCGGTCGACGAGGTCTGCTTCCGCGGAGCGGTAGAGTGCGCGAGTGGGATCGATGGGAGGAATGATCGTCTGATGTCGGCTGGCGCTTCGATCGAACGGGTCCATGTTCGCGGTTTCCGTTCGCTTGCCGATGTCGAGCTGACCGACCTTTCCAGGGCAGCGGTCCTGATCGGCGCCAACGGTGCGGGGAAGTCCAACTTCATCCGGTTCTTCGAGATGCTGAGCTGGATGTTCAAGTCGCGGCGGCTGGACGAGTTTGTCCAGATGCAGGGCGGTGCCGACGATCAGTTGCATGGGGGTAACCGGACGACTCCACGCATGGAAGCCGAGCTTTCGCTCCGTACCGAGGCGGGTAGGAACGACTACCGTTTCGCGCTGAGCCACGCGCACCCGGATCGACTCTTCTTCAGCGAGGAGGGTTTCCGGTTCAGCAGGGAGAATCAGCAGACCGAGCCGCGTTGGCAGTATCTCGAAACCGGACATCGAGAGGCTGAGATCGTTCGATCTGCCCAGTCTGGGGCTGCTCCCGGGATCAACATCACGACTGCCCGGGTCATCGTCAGCCTGCTTCGCGATTGCGCGGTCTATCAGTTCCACGACACGTCCGACTCGTCGAACTTCAAGAAGCGGTGGGAGGTCGAGGACAACTCCTACATCCGCACTCACGGCGGCAACCTGGCTTCAGTGCTCCTTCGGTTGGAACGGGAAGACCTCGAACGGTACGAACTGATCTGCGAGCAGATCGGCCGCATCCTGCCTGGCTTCGACCGCTTCGAACTTGAGGAGAGTTCCGGGAAGGTACCCCTGCGCTGGAAGGCGAAGGGGACCGACAAGACGTTCGGCGCGCACCTGACATCGGATGGCTCGCTGCGTTTCTTCGCGTTGGTGACATTGCTGAATCTGCCTGCCGAGATGCTGCCAAACGTGCTTCTCCTGGACGAGCCGGAACTGGGTCTGCATCCCGCGGCGATCACCCTGGTGGGCGGGATGATCAGGTCCCTCGCCGAGGCGCGGCAGATCGTCGTCGCTACCCAATCGCCCCTTCTCGTCGATGCCTTCGATCTTGAGGAAATCTTCGTGCTCGAGCTGCGTGGAGGCCGCACGGAGGCTCGCAAGTTGTCCTCGGATGACTATCGAGTTTGGCTCGACGAGGACTTCACGCCCGGTGAGTTGTGGCAGAAGAACCTCCTCGGCGGCCGCCCGTGATCCGACTCGCCATTTCGGTCGAGGGACAGACCGAGGAAGAGTTCGTCAAGGACGTTCTCAAGGAGCACCTCAAGCCGTTTGACGTGGATGTGACACCGGTTCAGGTGGGTAGCGCCCGCAACCGGTGGAAGGGCGGCAACGTCTCTGAATCGGTGCTGATCGCCGAAATGAGGCTCCTGTCATACAACTTCGATGCCGTGACATCGCTGGTCGACTTCTACGGGTTTCGCAGCAAACGGGACCGGACGGCGGACGAGTTGGTCGCGGATTTGCGCGAGGAGCTTCGAGGGAAGCTCGGTCCGCGAGCACGGTTCGACCGCGTGATCCCCTACGTTCAACTCCACGAGTTCGAGGGACTGCTGTTCTCGCGCCCTGAGGCGTTCAGGTCCGTGCCCGCTGCGCAGGAGGCCGCCGTAGCCGAGCTTCTTGACGCTCGCGCTCGATTCGCTTCGCCCGAGGACATCAACGACAGCGCCGCCACTGCGCCGAGCAAGCGAATCAAGAAGGCCCTGGCCCGTTACCAGAAAGCAGTTCACGGTCCGCGCATCGCACGCAAGATCGGCTTGGAGACCATCCGCGGCGAGTGCACTCGGTTCGACGGCTGGCTAGCGGCCCTCGAGGCGCTGGGAGACGCTCAGCCTTAGCGCTGGAACCAGAACGGCTTCCGCTGCTCCTTCTCGCCGGCGATCTCGTTCATCGACACGGCGTCGAAGATGCGGCCGCCGACCATCACGTAGCGCACGAGTTCGGAGGTGCGCAGGTTGTCCAGCGGGTTCTGCTCCAGGACGATCAGGTCGGCGAGCTTGCCGGCTTCGAGTGAGCCGAGGTCGGCGTCCATGCCGATGTAGCGGGCGCCGTTGATCGTGGCGGCTCTGAGCGCGTGGTGCGGGGTCATGCCGCCCTGCTCGAACATCCACATCTCCCAGTGGGCTGCCAGGCCCTCGCGCTGGCCGTGGGCGCCGAGCTGGATGGGCACGCCGGCGCGGTCGAGCGCCGCGACCACGCGGGCGGTGAGGATGTGGTTGTACTCGCCTTCGGGCGCCATCTGCCGGCGGCGGGCGCGGGCATCGATCTGTTCGCGCGGGACGTAGTTCAGGAGCCGCTCGTTGGCCCAGACGTCGGTGTGCTGGTACCAGTAGTCCTCGCCCTGGATGCCGCCGTAGGCGACGCCGAGGGTGGGTGTGTTGCCGACCCGGCTGTTGCCCCAGAACTGGATCACGTCGTCGTAGATCGCGCCCACGGAGAGCGAATGCTCGACGCCGGTGTGGCCGTCGGCGACCATCGTCATGTTGTGCTGGAACAGGGCGCCGCCTTCGTTGACGACCAGCATGCCGAGTTCCTGGGCGGCCGCGACGATCTTCTGGCGCTGGTCGCGGCGTGGCTGGTTGTAGCTCTTGACGCTGAAGGCGCCGGCCTTCTGCAGTCGGCGCAGGTGCTGGACCGCGTCGTCGGGCGTCTCGACGATCGCCCGGAAGGCGCCCATGGCGCCGTAGAGGATCGTGCCGGTGGCAAAGAGCCGCGGGGCCGTGATCTCGCCGGCGCGCTGCATCTCGCTGGCGGCGAAGAAGGTGCTGGTGTCGGTCGAGGGGTTGTGGACGGTGGTGACGCCGAAGGCGAGCGCGGCGTAAAAGTCGGGGATCTGCCGCGGCGTGATCTCCTGGCTACCCGGCGAGCCGTGCCAGTGGACGTCGATCAGGCCCGGCGTCACGGTCAGACCTGAGCCGTCGATGACGGTGGCGTCCGCGGGCACGTCGACCTGCCGCGACGGGCCGATCGCCGCGATCCGGTCACCGTCGACGACGACGGTGCCGCGGCGGATGATCTCCATCCCGTCCGCGCCGGCCATCGTGATCAGCCGCGCGTCGGTGATCGCGATCTTCCCGGTCGGTCGCCGGGTGTTCACTTCGAAGCCGAGGTCGATGCCTGCCGGGGGAGGCTCGGCCTCCGTGTCGTCGTCGCCTTCGTCCGCGGTCTCCTCGCCGTCCTCGTCCGCCTCCGGATCCGCCGGCGCGAAAGCGTCCTCCAACCGGCGCTCGAACAGCTCCGGTCCCAGCGACCAGTAGAGCGTCGAGCTGTCGCCGGAGAAGTGCAGGTCGGTGCCGTCGTCGGTGGAGACGTTGCGCACCGGCAGACCGGGTGTCTTCGGACCGATCTCGATCGCCTTCGATGCCGGCGTGAACGGCACGACGTGGGCGTCGAAGCGCTCCGCGAACGCCAGCCAGCGGCCGTCGGGCGACACGCGCATCTCGGTCGCGACCTTGCTGCCGGCATGATCGCGGGCTTCGGCTTCGCCGCTGCTTGCGAGCGGCAGGCTCCGCAGCACCTGCCGATCCCAGCTCTCGGTGGCGGTGAAGTAGACGCGCTCCGAATCGGCGCCGAAGTGGGGACTGGCGCCACCGCGCGCGATCCGCACCGGCGCGGTCTGGCCGGCGGCATCGATCCGGTAGAGGCCCGGGTCCTTCGACCACAGCGGGCTCCGGGTGCCGCCGCCGCGGGTCTTGCGGTAGACGACAGTGCCGCCGTCGGGTGAGAACACGGGTTCCAGGTAGTGGCCGGGGTCGGGCGTGATCGCGCGTCCCTCGCCTCCCGAGGCGCGGGCGATGCGCACCGCGCCGAACTCCTCGTCGTGCCAGCTCACATAGACGACCCATTGCCCGTCGCGGGAGTAGGACGGGTAGAACTCGAAGTGGTCGTCCTGGGTCGTCAGCCGCTGCGCCTCGCCGACCTCTCCGGTTTCGGGGTCGCGGCTTCGCGTCCACAACCGGCCCAGCGTCTGGAAGACGATTCCGGCGCCGTCAGGGGAAACCTGGGTCCAGCGCAGCATCTTGGTCCGGAAGGTCTCCGGCGCGGCCTCGAAGTCGAAGGCGAGCGCTTCCTTCATCCGGTGGGTGGCGCGGACGCGGAACGGGATGTCAACGACTTCGCGCGTCTCGATGTCGATGAGGTGCAGGCCGCCCTGTGCCCAGAAGACGATGCCGGCGCTGTTGGGCGTCCAGGCCATGGTGGGGTAGACGCCGTGGACGGCCCAGATTTCCTGCATGTCGCGGTCGAGAGCGTCGTAGATGGGGATGTTCTCGCCGCTTTGCAGATCGTGCAGGAAGAGGTGGCTCTGGAAGCGGATCCGGCGCACGAAGGCGAGGTACTTCCCGTCCGGCGACGGGGTCGGCCGCACCGCGCCGCCGGGGCCCGCGATCACGTTCTCGATCTCGCCGGTCGTCCGGTCGATGCGGCGGATCGAGTAGATGCCCTCAGCCGAGTTCTTGCCGTACTCGAAGAATCCGCCCGGCGTCGTGTCCTGGCTGAAGTAGACGTATTGCCCGTCGGGCGAGAAGGCCGGTTCGCCGAGGTCCTTCTGGTCGTTCGGCTTCTCGTTCAGTTGCAGACCGCCGCCTTCGCCGCTCGCGTGGTAGAGCCAGATCTCGCCGCTGCCGAGCGACCGGGTCGACACGAAATGCTTGCGCGCGGCGATGAAGCGCCCGTCGGGGCTCCAGACGGGGTTGTTGACGAGCCGGAAGTCTTCGCGGCTGATCTGCCGCGGCTCGCCGCCGGCGGTCGGAATCGTCCACACGTTGTCGCCGCCGCTGCGGTCGCTGATGAAGGCGATCTCGGAACCGTCCGGGCTGAAGCGGGGCATCATGTCCCACGCCATGCCGTTCGTCAGCGCCTCCGCGTCGCCGCCCCCGATCGGCAGCAGGTAGAGGTCGCCCAGCAGGTCGAACACGATCCGCTCGCCGTCGGGCGACAGATCGAGGCTCATCCAGGTGCCCTCGGTCACATCGAGCTCGAACTCGTACTCGTCGCCGGGCGGGTCGTTCACGTCCCATTTCTTCCCGTCGTCGTCATCGGCGAGGGCCGGGACGGCGGCGAGTGCCAGGAGAAGGCCGGCGGAGAGCTGGAACCGAAGGCTGGAGCGCAGGGATAGGTGTGTCATCCCGCGAGTCTACGACCGATGGGGCCGCCTTGGCGGAGCCGGGGCGTTCAAGGCTGCCAGAGATAGTTGAACTTGACGATCAGCTCGCGGCGGGCGGTTTCCCTGGCGCTCAAGGTCGGAGCGTCCCAGTTGTGGTTGTAGACGACGAAGAGGTTGGCGCCGGGCTTGTAGATCCAGTTGAAGCGCACGTTGATGCCGGCCAGCTCGGCCGCGTCGTTGTACTGGGCGAGCGTGTTGAGGCGCAGGTCCGGGCTGAAGGCGGCATCGAGGCGGACGGTGTAAATGGTGGCGGTGAAGTTGCCCTGCGGCAACACGACGTCGTTGTAGTTCCACGAGAACTCGGTCAGCAGATGGCGTGAGAGGCGGACGAAGTTCGACAGCGCGAAGCTGCGGCGATCGCCGCTCATGAACTCACCGACGTTGATGTTGCCGCGCCAGGCGAGCCTTCGTCCCTGGTTGGAGAAGCCCCGCAGGAAGATCGAGTTGAAGCGATACAGGCCCGCCGGGATCACGATTCCCGGGCGGATCTCGAAGGGCTCGAAGAGTTGCTCCACCTCGTTGACGAAGGCCAGGCGAAACCGATCGTCCCCGGTGGTGCGCATGCCGATGGGCGCCAGGAGGAGCTTGCGGCTCTCGAGCCGGCCCAGGCTCTCGCGCTCGAAGTAGTCGAGTTCGGCCTCAAGCGTCAGGCTGCGGACGACGCCGCGGTTGATTCGCGGTTCCCAGCGCAGCCTCGGGTTGTAGCGGCGGAAGTCCCGGCGCAGAAGAAAGCCGGAGCCGGGATTGAATAGGGCCTGGGACTCCATCAGATCGACGTTGGCGCGCAGGCTGCGCGATGTGTAGCTGTACCCGGTGCCGAGAGCGCCGGCGTCTTCGCTCCGCCCCGCGTCTTCGCTGGCGGCTCCGAACAGGTAGAAGGCGGACTGCCGGCTCGGCTTGTAGTCGAGGTCGACGCCGTAGAGGCGGTTCTGCTCACCGCCGCGCGGATCGAGTTCGGTGTAGATCATGCCGACGCTGGAACGCTGCCCGAGATCGCGTTTGAGCCGGACGACCCCGTGCTGGGTGGCGGCGGCCCCGGGCCGATTCCCCGCCGCGACAGCCCCGGTTCCTACGGTTAGCAGGCCGAGGTTCCAGGCCCCGGCCCGGCCGGTGAGACGGGCGCCGAGATCGATGGGAACCTCTTCGCCGCCGTCGAGACCGATGCGCCTCGAGAAGAACGCCTTCATCAGCGGAGGCTGCATGCCTCCAGGATTCGGCGGACCGAACTCGAAGATGCCCGCGTTCTCCAGGAAGAACTCCCTCTTCTCGGGAAAGAAGAGCGAGAAGCGGGTGAGGTTGACCTGCTGCTCGTCGACCTCCACCTGCGCGAAATCGGTGTTGTAGGTGAGATCGAGGGTCAACGATCTGGTCAGACCCCATTTCAGGTCGATTCCACCGTCGATGTCGTCGACCGTCTCGTCTGCCTGATCGAGAGGCTGCTGCGCGGCGGAGGCCAGAACGAAGGGCTTGACGTCGAGGCGTCGTCCCGGCTTCACGCCTGAAATGCCGGTGAGGTCGCCGGCGAGCGAGACCCAATGCGCCGCATACAGACGGCTCACGGCGCGCGGGCCAATCTCGCGTCCGATCGCCGCCCAGTAGCTCTCTTGGTTCGTCCGGCGCACGACCCGGCGAACGTTCAGCCCCCACCTGCTCTGCCCGGGGTCGAAGCGCAGGGTCGAGAAGGGGATTGCGACCTCGGCCTGCCAGCCCTCGGCGGTTCTCCGGGCCTCCGCGGTCCAGACGCCGTTCCACTCGATGTTCTGGTCCTTGCCCTCGTCGGTGACCAGCGAGTCGGTGCGGGCGCCAAGCGGGTTGACCTCGAAGGTGAAGCTGTTGCGTTGATCGTGGAAGGTGTCGAGCACGATGGCCAACGAGTCATCGTTGCGCCCGTGATCCGAGTCGCGCTGAAGTTCCTTTGCGACGATCGCCTGCGGCTGCGAGTCGTGGGCACGGATCCCGAAGTAGAGAACGGTGTCCGTGTAGACCACGGAGAACGCGGTCGGTTCGGCCGCCGGGCGGTCGTCTTCCGGTTCGCGGGCGGTGAAGCTGGAGGCTACGGGCGCCTGCTGCCAGGCGGCCTCGTCGAGCACGCCATCGACGCGGATCGGAGCGTCGATCCGGAGTGCCTCCAGGGTGGGGCGCGGGCTGGTGCTGTTCTGCGCGGCCGCCGGGGGATGCAGGATGCCGAGGCAGAGTAGAACTGCGGCGGCCCGCAGACGCCTACACCGACTTCGTCCGCTCGTCGGCAAGCCGGAACTCCTGGTGCCAGGTCGAATCGCCGCCGTCGCCCTTGCGGTCGACGACCACGTCGACGAGGAAGGGCTCGCCGGCGCGGGTGACTTCGATGCCGCGGCGGATCGCGGGCCTGAGGTCGGCCGCCGACTCGACGGTCACGCCGTCGACGCCCTGGCTCCTGGCGAGACCGGCGAAGTCGATGTCGGGATCGCCGAGGTGCATGCCGGTGTACCGGTTCGCCTCCTTCATCTTGCCGTCGTAGCGGGCGTAGGCGAGGCGCACGGTCTGGTAGTTCCGGTTGTTCGTGACCACGGTCAGGACCGGCACGCCGTAGCGGGCCTGGGTCCAGAAGCCGGAGGCGCTGTACATCACCGAGCCGTCGCCGATGTTGCAGACCACCTGACGGTCGGGCTGGCCGAGCTTGGCGCCGGTGGCGGCGCCGATGCCCCAGCCGAGGCCGGCGCCGGAGGTGGCGAGCCAGGTCTTCTCGTTGTCGCGGTGGCCGGTGGAGAAGAACTGGTTCGAGCCGCTCAGGTTCTCGCTGACGATGATCGCGTTCGGGTCGAGTTCCGCTTCGAGCACGTGGCCGAGCTCGTCGGCGTGGATCGGACTGCGGCCGACGTTCGCCTGATCGAGCTGGGGCGGCTTGCGCGCGGGATCCGGGCGCGAGGCGCGGATCTTCTGCCTGCGCTCCTCCGTGGTCAGCGATTCGACCGCTTCCACCAGGGCTTCGGCGGCCAGCTTGGTGTTCGCTACCAGGGCGCGGCCGAACGGCCGGTCGCCGCCGATCGCCGCCGTGTTCAGGCCGATCCAGGCGCTCTGCGAGCCCTCGGCGTCGGGGCCGGCGGCGGCGGTGCCGCCGATGTCGCCGACGCCGATGCGGAGCACGAAGTCGCGGTCGCGGCTGCTGTAACCGCCGGCATACAGCGGGTGCATGCGCGGGAAGCTGTGGAATGGCCAGTTCACGTCGCCCACGGGTACCTGCAGCAGTTCGGCGAGTTCCAGCACCGCCTGCTGGGCGTCGGCCTTGCTGACCTCGTCGCCGACGTGGATGATTGGAGCCTTGGCCTCGATCAGCATCCGCGCCACCGTCTCGATGTCCTCGTCGCGGGCCGGGATGTCGTCCGGAATGATGAAGGAGGCGCGGTCGTGGATCGCGGCGCTGACTCCCTGGGCCTCCAGGGCGTGGTTGGCCAGGGCCAGGTAGGTCGGGCCGCCGGGAGTGGTCGTCGCCACCTTGAAGGCGCGGCGGAGCATCACCGGGATGGACTCCGGATCGCGGGTCTCCCAGGACATCTTGGTGAACTGACGGTTCACGTCCTTCTGGTCGAAGCCGGGCCTGGGCGCCAGCAGCAGGTTGTCGTCCTGCATCTCGTTGTCGAGCAGACCCGCGGTGACGATCAGGGCGGAGCCGTCGCGGCTCGAGTTGTAGAGCTGGCCGGCGGACTGGGCCGTGCCCGCGATCACGTGGACGTTGACCAGGGCAGGCTCGCCGGACGCCTTGTGGTAGCCGTCGGCCATCGAGATGACGATGCCTTCGTGCAGACCCATGATGAGCTGCATGCCGGGGCGGTCCAGGAAGGCGTCGAAGAAGCCGACCTCGAACGAGCCGGGGTTGGTGAACAGGAAACGGACGCCGGCCGCGGCCATCTGCTCGACCATCAGCTCGCCGCCGGTTCCTTGGGCCCGGTGGCTGCTCGAGTCCGCGTCGGCGTTTGCCGCGGCCGCCGCCGCGTTGGCCGTCGACTCGGCCATCGTGGCGGTCAGACCGAGCGCGGTCAGGGCCTGGATGAAGCCCCGGCGAGAGAGATCGTTGCGGAGGAAGCGGTAGACCAGTTCGTTCACGTGGGTCCTCCCTTGTCAGGATGTGGTCGCGTCAGACTAACAGCCGAGCCGGCCGGCCCCGGCGACGCGGAACGCCGATCGTTGCTATGATCGCGCCCCTAACGAGACCGCCACGGCGCCCGAAGCGGGCCACCGGGGCGATGGAGTCGACATGCCCAGAATCTGCCAGATCACCGGCAAGAAGCCGCTCAGCGGCCATAACATCTCCCACGCGCACAACGTCACGAACAGGTGGCAGCGGCCCAACATTCAGGCCAAGCGGCTGTACGTGCCCGAGCTCAAGCGGACGATCAAGCTCAAGGTGTCGACACGCGCCCTGCGGACGATCGACAAGAAGGGCCTGGTGCCCTATCTCAAGAGCCGCGGCCTGACGCTCCGCGACATCACGTAGGCGGAAGCCCGCTCAGGGAGCGGGGTCGGCGGGCGGTTCCTCCGCAGCCGGCGCTGTTTCGCCCTCGTCACGGCTGCCCAGGTACTCCGGCAGCTTGATGCCGACGTTCTTCGTCAGTTCGTGCAGCGGCGGCAGGGAGGCGACGAGGCCGGAGACGAAGTCCGCGGTAGCAGTCTTGCCGTTGTCGCCGCGGCCGGCGTCCCAGACGGTCACGTTGTCGATCTTGAGTCCGGCGATCGCCTTGACCTGCTCCTCGACCAGCTTCGGGAGCTGCTCGGTGATCAGCAGCAGCGCCGCGTTCTCGGCGCCGCCGATCGCTTGCACGATCCGGTCGAAGCCCTGGGCCTTCTTGCTCAGGATGGCCTCGACACCGGTGGCCTCGGCCTCCATCAGCGCGCGCAGACCGCCGGCCTCGCCTTCCTTCAGGCGCAGGATGCGGTTCGCGTCGGCCTCCGTCAGGGAGCGGATACCGTCCGCCTCGCCCTTCTTCAGGCGACGGTTGCGTTCCGCCTCGGCTTCGGCCAGGGTGGCCATCTCTTCCTTCTTGATCTCGGCCGGCACGACGATGTCGGCGCGCTGTGTGGCCTGTTCGCGGCTGGCGCGGGTGACCTCGGACACTTCCTCCGCCGCGTATGCCTCCTGCAGGGCCTGCGCCGCCTTGACCTTCTCAGCGGCGGACGCGTTGCGCTCGGCCTCAGCCTCTTCCTTTCTGCGACTGGAGCCGGACTGGGCCACCCGCACCGCGGATTCGTTTTCACCCTCCTGAGCCGTCGCCAGGGACCGGGCGACCTGGATGCGTCGGTCGCGCTCCGCGGCCGCGGCGCCGACCGCGCCGTCGCGCTCCTGCTCGGCGACCTTGACCTTCGCCTCGTTGATCGCCCGCGCGGCGGCCTCCTTGCCGAGCGCGTCGATGTAGCCGGACTCGTCCGTGATGTCCTGGATGTTCACGTTGATCAGCCGCAGGCCGACCTTCTTCAGCTCGACCTCGACGCCGTTCGAGATGTTCTCGATCAGCTTGTCGCGGTCGGCGTTGATTTCCTCGATCGGCATGGTCGCCAGGACAACCCGCATCTGGCCGAAGATGATGTCGCGCGCGAGCGCGGAGATGCGATCCATCTGCATGCCCAGCACGCGCTCGGCGGCGTTCTCCATCACCCCGGGCTCGGTCGAGATGCCGACCGTGAACGTCGAGGGGCAGTTGACCCGGATGTTCTGCTTGGAGAGCGCGCCGGTCAGGTTGATGTCCATCGTCATCGGCTCGAGATCGAGGAATTGGTGCGCCTGCAGCAACGGAATGATGAAGGCGGCGCCGCCGTGGTAGCACTTCGCCGAACCGGTGCCGCCGATCTTGCCGTAGACCACGAGAATGCGGTCCGACGGGCAGCGCCGGTAGCGGCTCGAAAGCGAGAAGATGAGGATGAGGCCCGCCGCCAGGGCGGACAGGATGAGGATGATCAGATCCACGTGTTGATGCTCCTAAGGTGCTTAGCTATCTCTTGTCTTTCGGGTCGTTGGCCGCCACGTCCAGAGGCGCGACCAGCAGGGTGTTGGGATCGAGGATGTCGACCACGCGGATGCGGGTGAGGGTGGGCAGGTCGGTGTGGTGGCGCGTCATCGCGGCGACCGTCCGCAGCCTGCCCTGGACCAGCACTTCGACCTGCCCGGGCTTCCGGAGATTGGCGCCGATCGGCGCGTAGACCTTGCCGGCCACGCCGACCGCGTTCTGGTAGTCGACCGTGCCGCTGTGGCGCAGGCTCATCATGACGCGCATGATCAGGAACAGGATGCCGGCAAACAGGAGACCGACGACGGTGCCGCCGATCGACGCGGCCACGGTCGAATAGCCGGCCCGCATCAACACGACCCCGGTCCAGCCGAAGCCGGCCAGGAAACCGCTGACGGTGCGCATCGAGAGCAGGGAAGTGCCTTCGCCGTCGGCGGCGTCGAGCAGATCGTCGAGGCCGAAGACGGTCAAGACGACCTGAATCAGGAGGGCGAGAGCGGAGACGATGCCGAGCGCGTAGAAGACGCGGTACGCCCCCTCCAACGAGCCCCACCAGTTGCTGACTGCCTCCATCGCTCCCCTCTCTCTTCTACGTGGTCTCGGAGTCGTTTGTTGACGAGGTCATGTGCTGCTCCCGGCCCGTGCGATGCCGCGCGCCTCATCGACCCGGAGCAGCAGCACGCCGCCGACCAGGAAGAACACCAGGACGACCGCTATGCCGGCGCGCTGCCCGTAACCGGCGGTGAGGAGACCCAGCAGCAGCGGCCCCAGAAATGCCGTCGCCTTGCCCGAGAAGGCGAAGAAACCGAAGAACTCGGACTCGTAGCGCTTCGGCGCAAAGCGCCCCATCAGGGACCGGCTCGCTGACTGGTTGGGGCCCATGAACAGGCCCAACACCAGGGCCGCGGCCCAGAACCAGGTCCGGTTCGGCGCCGCGACCGCGACCAGGGAGCAGACGAACAGGCCGACCAGGCTCCACAGCACGGTTGTCCGGCCGCCCACCCGGTCGTCGACGAGGCCGAACAGGAACGCGCCCAGTCCGGCCGCCACGTTCAGCGCGATGCCGAACACGATCACTTCGCTGGTGTCCATGCCGAAGGTGCCCGCGGCGTAGACGCCGCCGAAGGCGAACACGGTGATCAGGCCGTCGTTGTAGATCAAGCGCGCGACCAGGAAGCGGACAATGTCCTTGAAGTCCCGGATCCGGGTCAGGGTGCGGCGGAGATCCTGGAAGGCGCCACGAATGGACCCGGCCGTGCTGCCGGCCGATGTCCCGGCGCGCGGTGTCGCTTCATCGCGCAAGAGGACGAGCGCCGGCAGGCTGAAGAGCAGGAACCAAACCCCTACCAGCAGGTTCGAGGCGCGGATGTTGAAGCCGTCCACCGTGCTGAGCGGAAGCCATGGCGCACCCTCGCCGAGACCGATCAGCCCGAGCAGCGCCAGCACCAGGCAGACGAGACCGCCGACGTAGCCGAGACCCCAGGCGTAGCCAGAGATCCGTCCGATCGTCCGGGGCGTCGACAACTGGGGGAGGAAGGAGTTGTAGAACACCATGCCGACCTCGAAACCGACGTTCGCGATCACGAACAGCGCGAGTGCCGCCACAACGGCGTTGCCGCTTCCCGGGACGATGAAGGTCAGCCAGGCGGTGGCCCCGGCCGAGACCAGGGTGGAGGCGATCAGGAAGCGGCGGCGAAGGCCCGAGCGGTCGGCCATCGCCCCCAGCACCGGTGCGATCAGGGCGATGATCAGGGAACTGATCGTGATCCCGCGCGACCACAGCGCGGTGCCCCGGTCCACGTCCTCGGTGAAGGTCTGGGTGAAGTAGGTGGCGTAGACGAAGGTCACCACCAGGGTGGTGAAGGCGGAGTTGGCCCAGTCGTAGAGACACCAGGACGCCATCGCCCCGCGACGGGGGGCGCGCCGCGATCCGCTGCGCCCGGACTCTAGAACGGTTCGTCCTCCCACCACGGGAAGTAGGGCGGCATGTCGGAACTGACCTTCATCGGAAACTCGGCCGGGCGCTTCTCGAGGAAGGAGGTGACACCCTCCTTCGCGTCATCGCTTCTGCCGCGCGTGTAGATGCCCTTCGACTCGACCCGGTGCGCGGCCATCGGCGAGTCGGCGTCCAGGCCCTTCCACAGCATGTGCCGGGTGAGCGCGACCGACACCGGCGACGTGTTGGCCGCGATCTCCGCCGCCAGTTCGCGCGCCGCGGGAAGCAGCTCGTCGGGCGGCAGGACGTGGCTGACGAGACCGGCCTCGAGCGCTTCGGCGGCGGGGAAGACCCGGCCGGTCAGCGCCCACTCGGAAGCTTGGCCCATGCCGACCAGGCGGGGCAGGAAGTAGCTGCTGCAGGCCTCGGGCACCATGCCTCGGCGGACGAAGACGAAGCCCATTCGCGCTTCGGTGGAGGCCAGCCGGATGTCCATCGGCAGGGTCATCGTGATCCCGATGCCGACCGCGGGGCCGTTGATCGCGGCGATGACCGGCTTGCGCACCTTGTAGATCGCCAGCGCCAGAACGCCGCCGCCGTCACGGTAGGTGTCGATGTCGGCCTGCGGATGGGAGAACGTGTCGCCGCCGGAGGACAGATCGGCGCCGGCGCAGAAGCCGCGTCCTTCGCCGGTCACGATGACGGCGCGTACCGAGTCGTCGCCGTCGGCGCGCTCGAGAGCGTCGATCATCTCCCGCATCATCTGGCCGTTGAAGGCGTTCAGGCGCTCGGGACGGTTCAGCGTCATCACCAGCACGCCGTCGTCTGTGTCGTAGCGGATCGTTTCGTAGGTGGGTTTCTGGGGCATCTCGTCGTTCCTGCTGTCCAGGTTGCGCTGCTAGACGCCGGGCACTGGGAAGCGCAGGCAGAAGCGCTCGATGTCCTGCCGCATGGCGTCCAGACGCTCGTCGTCGCTATGCCGTCGCAACGCGTCGACGATCCATTCGCCGAGCAGCCTCATCTCCGCTTCTTCCATGCCCCGCGTGGTCGCCGCCGGACTTCCGAGCCGGATGCCGCTCGGCCGGAGCGGTGGCCGGGGGTCGTCGGGGATCAACTGCTTGTTCACGGTGATCGAGACCTTGTCGAGGGTCTCCTCGGCGACACGGCCGTCGATGCCGAAGCTCTTCTGGGTGTCGAGCACCATCATGTGGTTGTCGGTGCCGCCCGTCACCAGTTCGGCGCCCCGGTGCATCAGTTCCTCGGCCAGCACCTTCGCGTTGGTCAGCACCAGCCTGGCGTAGATCGCGAACTCGGGCTCGAGCGCCTTGCCCAGGGTGATCGCCAGCGCCGCCACGGCGTTCATGTGAGGCCCGCCCTGGAGGCCCGGGAACACGGCCTTGTCGACCTTCCGGCGGTGCTCGGCGCGGCACAGGATCAGGCCGCTGCGGGGACCGCGCAGGGTCTTGTGGCCGGTCGTGGTCATCACGTCGAAACCCTGGTCCATCGGGTTGGACATCGCGTTGCCGGCGATCAAGCCGCCGATGTGGGACACATCGGCCATGGTGAGCGCGCCGACGTCGTCCGCGATCTGCTTGAACTCGCGGTAGTCGTAGTCCCGCGGGTAGGACGAGTAGCCGCAGAGGATCATCTTGGGCCGGTGCTCGCGGGCCTGGGCGAGCATGGCGTCGAAGTCGATCGCGCCGGCGTTGTCCGGATCCGTCTTGTAGCGGATGAAGTTGAACACCCGGCCCATGTGGGAGACCGGAGCGCCGTGGGTCAGATGGCCCCCGTGCGACAGGTCCATCGCCAGCACCGTGTCTCCCGGATCCAGGAAGGCGAAGTAGGCCGCCTGGTTCATCGGCGAGCCGGACAGCGCCTGCACGTTCGCGTGCTCGGCCCGGAATACCCGGCAGGCGCGCTCGATCGCGAGCCGTTCGACCGCGTCCGTGAACTCCTGGCCGCCGTAGTAGCGGCGGCCGGGGTAACCCTCGGCGTACTTGTTGGTCAACACCGAGCCGTTGGCCGCGAACACCTCAGGGTAGGTGTAGTTCTCCGACGGAATCAACTCGACTCCGCGCCGTTCCCGGTCTTCCTCGCCGACGATCGCGGCCCAGACCGCCGGATCGTTGCGCGCCAGCGCCTGCCGGTTCGCTTCCATCACGCTTGACTCAGACCTGCGCCGGGCTCGGATGAGCCCGGATGCCTACTTGACCGCCGCCTTCGCGGCCTCGAGCAGAACGGTCCCCGGCAATCGCACCTTGTAGTCCGGATTCACGTAGTGGAAGGCGATTCGGCCCTCGGTATCCAGCACGAAGACGGCGGGCACCGGCAGCATGTGGTGATCGTCGCCGGCGTACTCCTCGAGGTCGAGCCGGTAGGACTCCCTGTAGGCCCGGACCAACTCCTCGTTGCGGAAGGCGATGCCGAAGGCCTGCGAGGCCTTCATGCCCCGGTCGGAGAGCAACCGGTACTTCAGCTCGTTCTTGTCGACGGTGGCCTGCAGTTGGTCCGCGATATCGGGTGAGATGGCGAACAACTGGTAGCCGAGGTTGATCAGATCCTGCTCGATTTCTTGCAACTGACCCAGTTGCGTATTGCAGTACGGTCACCAACCTCCGCGGTAGAAGATCAGGATCGTCGGCTTGGCCTTGGCCTCGACGGCGAGGTCGACCACGCCGCCGTCCGCGGTGGGAAGTTGAACCTCGGGGACGGCAGTGCCGACCAGAAGCGGTCGGATGCCCTCGGCCGACGCCGGAACGTCGGCGGCCGGGGCGGAAGAAGCGGTGGCGCAGAGCAGGGCGGCGCCGGCGAGAAAAGTCTTGGTTCGCATGGGCGGGAGGATACCACGGCGCCGGGTGCCGGAAGTGCTAGTTCGCCTCCCGGGCCGCCCTTCGGCGTTCCACGATTTCGGTCCACGGAACGACGCCGGTGCGGGCTGCCCAGTCTTGCCACATGACGGCGAGGCTGCCGGCGCTCAGCGCGGATGGCATCCCAGCCCGCGGCGCGCGGCGCCCGATCTCAAACTGGCCGCTAAGATGCTGGGAGACTGGGGACGAGGGGCTCCGGACGAGTCACAGGTTCCGGCTCAGCGACTCCTATTGATCGACGGCCCCTGTGAGTGGAGGCTCTCATGTCTTGTTTCTTGATGTCGCGCAGCGCGGCGCGGCGGATCGCCGGCATCGGTGGGCTTCTCTTGGGTACAGCGCGAGCGGGTCTACTGGCGATGACGGCGATCATGCTGGTCGCGGCGCCGGTCCAGGGCCAACGCCTGTTGAGTCTGGTTTCGCAGGCGGCTCAGCCCGTATCTGCCGGCGCTTCGGACCTGCCGTTCGCTAACCCTTCGTTTGCCGCGCAAGTCGATCTGGACCTGCTTCGCAGCGGGCCACCGCGGCTGGAGTTGCCGACACCGGACGGCCGTGTACTGGTTGCGGAGCTCAACGTGTTCGAGGGTCGCGGCAGCGGAGACCTGATGTGGTCCGGCGGTCTACCGGGCGTAGGCTACGACAGCGTAGTACTCACGTTGGAAGGTGGCCGTTTCGTGGGTTGGTTCCACGAGCCCGGGGGAGTGAGGTACCGGATCAGCGCCCGTCCTGACGGCGTCGGTCGTATGGAGTCCGGGTTCGCCCTGCCGGGTCGAGAGCCGGAGGCCGTCTGTGCGGTGGGCGCCGGCGCCGACCGGCAACCACCGGTCGCTCCGGTGCGTATGGCTGGGGCGCTGTTCCACGATCCGCCCACGCGAGTGGGCGCCGCGCAGAATCACGACGCACTTGACATCGTTGTCGTCTACACCCCCGAGGCGGCGCGGAACTGGGCGAATCGCGGCGGCGCCCAAGCGGCGATCCAGAGCGCCGGCGACTACCTGAACATGGTTCTGAGGAATGGCCGGGTGGATGTGAGCGCGAACATCGTCCATAGCGCCCAGATTTCCGGCATCGATCGGGTGGGCAGGAATGGGAGTGGTCTGTACGGCGCCTCGATCATCGATCAGCTCGGCTTCCACGGGGAGGCGCTCCGACTGCGAAGAGAGCACAGAGCCGACCTGGTCCACCTGTTCACCGGTGAGTCTCCGTGGTTGTTCAACGCCTGCGGCCAGCACTACGTCCTTGGTCGCGATCAGAGCGCTGAAGACTTCTCGGAGTTGGCCTACGGATGGACGTCGAACGCGTGCTCGGGCGACGGACCGATCTTCGCCCACGAAGTGGGCCACGGTCTGGGCGCCCACCACGACCCGGCAAACGGCCCCCCTCCGATGTTCGCGTTCAGGCCTTATGCCTTCGGTCACGGCAATCACGATCACATCCCGAACGTCGGCACGATCATGAGCTACACCGGCCAGGGCGAGCCGTACCTTTCGAGTGTCCGGGTCAAGCCCCAGGGTCGGGTCATCGGTGTTGCCGGCGAGCGCGAGAACGAGCGCGCCCTGCAGGAGACGATTCACATCGGCGTCCACTACAGCGATGCGGTCCCGCGGCTGCCGCCGGACGCTCCGGCGGCGCCGACGAGTCTGCAGGTGGTGATGGAGAGCGAAACCTCGGTTCGGCTCAACTGGCAGGACAACGCGACGGACGAGGATGGCTATGAGGTGACGTTCTGGCGTCTAGGACAGGATGAGGCCACGAGGCCGTTGGAAGGTCGCACGATGGCGGCGGTCGACCTTCCCGTGGCCGATGCCGGTACGCGGTACTTCTTCGAGGTCAATGCCGTAAGGGGCGAAACCGAGTCCGCGAGGTCAAGCATCGTCACACTCGTGACTCCGGGCGCGGAGCCCGTAGCGCCGTCCGGTCTGGCCTGGCGACCGGTCGCGGTGGAGGACCCGGCTCGGATGGGCACGAACACCGCGCTCGTGAGCTGGGTGAACAACGCGGAAGACGCCTACCTGTTCGAAGTACAGCTCCTGTCCGGCGGCCAACTGTTGCGGCGCAAGTATGTGAGCGGAACCGCGACTTCGACCTCGATCGCGCGCCTGGAGCCCGGCCGGCTTTACCAGGTGCTCGTGTTCGCTCTAGGTCCTGGGGGCATCTCCCCGAGTAGCGAGGCGCTGGGATTCCTGTCGCCCCTGGGGTCGGTCCTGAGGGCGGTCACGAATCTGACCGCGAGTGCCAGCGGCGCGACCTCGGTCCGTCTGACGTGGACCGACAATTCCGCCGGCGAACTCGGCTTCCGGGTCCTGGCGCTGGTCTCGGGTTGGTTCGGTGTGTTCGAGGCCGAAGCGGGCAGCGAGTCGATCGAGATCGATGGCCTGGCGCCTGGCGGCTACTACGTCTTCATGGTATGGCCATACAACGACTCGGGCCTTGGCTTCCGCACCGTCGCCGGCCTCACGCTGGGCGGTCCGGGGCGCGGTCCCGTCGCCTCGGCGACGCTGCGCTGGGGCGTTGCCGATGGCGTCGCCCGCCTCACCTGGGTCCACAGCTCGAACGACGAGATGGGATTCGAGATTCAGTCACGTCCCGACTACGATAGCCAGGACACCACGGTCGTCGGGGGCGGTCGCTGGACCCGGGTCGCTCTGGTTCCCGCGGGCACCACGTCGTTCGACTTGGATCGCAGCGAGGCGGTCGACTACCGCGTCTTTGCCTACGACGAGACCGGTTTCTCCCGGAGCAGCAACACGGTCAGAGGGATGCCGTTCCAGGGCCCCGACCCGCCGCCAGCGGAGGAGGGCCGCGTGACGGCGATTCCATCCGGCGAAACCTCGGTGGAGCTGTCCTGGACCGGCAGGTGGACACGGGCGGCCCGGGGCACGCTCTCTATCGAGGCGCGAAACCCGGCCAGCGGCTGGGTCGAAGTGGCGGCTGCCGCCCCGACGCTCGGGAACACCGTTGTCACGGGTTTGGAGGCGGGGACGCCCTACACGTTCCGGCTTCGTGCCGGCCGCGCGGACTACTCCGAAGAGGTCAGTGTGACCACTGGCGCCTTCGAGGGTGCTTGCCGGGAGGGTTCGGGGTACCTGTGTCTGCGAGACAGCCGTTTCGAGCTCCGGGCCCACTGGAGCAAACCGGACAGCGTCGAGGAGTACGGTTCGGGCACTGCCGTGCCGGTGGATGTTTCGGACGAGTCCGGGCTGTTCTGGTTCTTCGAACCCGAGAACATCGAGTTGGTGGTCAAGGTCCTGGACGGCCGGGCGCTCAACGACCGCTACTGGGTGTTCTTTGGCGCACTGTCCGACGTCGAGTACTGGATCACGGTGAGAGACGCCGCAACGGGCGAACGGCAGACCTACCACAACCCTCCGCGCGAAGTCTGCGGGCAGAAGGACCTCGATGCATTCCGCGATCCGATCCGGGCGTCGACGGGTTTGGCCGTGGGTGGTGCCGGTCCGGCTGGACCGGGTATCGAACTGGTGCCGATGAGCGCTGTGGCGCTCGACGTGAGCGGCATTGTCCGTTCGAGTCACGGCGACGGTCGGTGCGAGACAGCCGGGGACCGGATGTGTCTCATGGACGATCGCTTCTCCGTCGAGGTCGGCTTCGTTGATCCGAACGCCGGCACCGGCTTGGAGGAACCGGCCCAGGTGATTCCGTCGCTCACGATGGGGAAGACGGGCTTCTTCTGGTTCTTCAACCCCTCGAACATCGAGTTGGCAGTCAAGATGCTCGACGGCCGCGCCCTGAACGGCCACTTCTGGCTGCTGTACGGGGGCCTGTCGGATGTCGAGTACGAGATCACGGCTACGGACACCGTCACCGGCGAAGCGCGGACCTACCGCAACGAGCCGGGGAGCATCTGCGGCCAGATCGATGTCAAGGCCTTCCAGTAGGAGAGTCTGCGCGACAGGAACGTAACGAGTTCTCGCGCGGCATCGCGGGGGCCTTCGACTTGGACAGGGGATGAACCGCGATACTTACAGGAGCCTGATCGGCCGTTTCGCCACCGGCGTCACCGTGGTGACGACGAACGTCGACGGCCGACTGCACGGCATGACCGCGAACGCGGTCTGCTCGCTGTCGCTGGACCCGTTGCAGTTGCTCGTTTGCGTCGACCGAGAGGCGAATTGCTACGCGCAGATGCTGCGGGCCGAGGTCTTCGGCGTCAGCGTTCTCGCGGCCGACCAGGAGGACATCTCCAACCGGTTCGCTCGCACGACGGAACCCACGGAAGGCTCCTTGCTGGGTGTCGACTACCGGCTCGGCAGCCTGGGTGAACCGCTGATCGAGGACGCGCTGGTTCACCTCGAATGCCGGATCGCGGAGCGTATCTGTGGCGGCGACCACATCATCGTCATCGGCGACGTGGTGGCCGGCGGGCAGGTGCGGGAGGCCGAACCGCTGCTCTTCTACGGCGGCCGCTACGCCAGGTTGGGCGATTGAACCCGTCCGGCCTGAGCGTGGTCGTCAGGCCACGAGCGGACAGCTCGGATCGAATGCCCGGTCGATGGCGGCCAGCTCGACGATCGCCTCGCTGATCACCTCGCGGGGCGTTGCGCCCTGATCGATGCGGCGCAGCCACTTCATCGCCGGGTTGCCCTGTTCGAGGATGTGCTCGATCGGCCCGAGAAGGGCGCCGAAGTCGTGGCGGTGGGCTGTCTCGCGGACGCCTTCGAGCATCGAGGCGGCCCAGTCCCGGAACGTGACGGTGCTGCCGTCGACCCAGTTCGTGCCCTCCGCTTCGAGGCTCGCGGTGCCCGCGGCGCGTTCGTTGGCGGCGGCGAGCTCTTCCAGCTCGCGCGACGATCGTCCGCGCAGGGGATCGAGTTCCGGCCGCTCCAGGACCTGCCACACCCGTGCCTCGAAGAGAGCGGTAACCGCCTGCAGGATGTCCGGCTCGCTGATCCGGTCGCAGATCCTGAGTTCCAGGCGATCCAGAACCCTTGGCGTTACGGGTCCGTTCGGCCGGATGCCGAGCCAGAGGTGACGTCGATTCTGCATCGCGCCGGTCTTGACCTGTTCGTCCATCCAGGTGGCGAACGAGGAGGCGTCGGGGAAGAAGGGAACCCGCTCCGGGGTCAAGGGAAAGCGCAGCCAGCGCGCCGAGTGCTGGCCGGTCGTGTTGCCCGCCAGGAAGGGCGAGGCTGCCGTCAAAGCGAGGAACACCGAGGCCTCGAGCCGCAGGACCCGGTAGGCGCGCAGCAGTTCCTCCGGGTCGTCGATCCCCAGGTTGATGTGCGTCGAAGCGGTGACGACGCGGGTGCCGTAGGTGTCACGGATGTAGCGGTAGTACGGGTTCTCCGGATCCGAGATGTAGAACGAGTCGGGATCGGCCAGGGCCAACGCGCCTCCCGGCACCAGCGTGCAGCCATGCTTCGCGTCCAGGTAGCGCCTGAGCGCGCACCGCTTCGCCATCAGGCGGTCGACGAGGACCTGGTAGTTGCGGTAGGGAGCGGTCGTGAATTCGACGTTGCGGCCGTCCGGCTCCGTTGTATAGCCGTCGAGGGCCGCTCTTACGTGCGGCGAGAGCGGCAGCACATGGCCGTCGGGGGTGCCGGTGTAGACCTCTTCCTCGAGGCCCTTCAGCAACTGACGATGCAACGGATGGTGGTCGGCGGTCATGGGTAACTCAGGCGCAGCACGGGCAGCTGCCGATCCGTGAAGCGCAGAGCGACAGTGGTGCCGCGGCGCCGGTTGAGGCGCGAGTCTAGCCCGAAGTTCTGAGCTTCAAGTCGTGAAATCGCCTGTAGTGGTGGGCGTTTTCAGTTGTTCGGCGGTGTCTTGTACTGGGTACGTCGGCTTCAGGGGCGGATGCCGAGTAGTTTGAAGGCTTCGTTCTGGAGTGGAGTGGGCCGTGCGAGGACGTCGGCGGTGGAGTCGGCCTTGCCGTGCATCCGCACGCGGTTTCGGGTCAGCGTGGCCATGTCGGCGAGCAAGGTCTGGAAGCTGTGGACGGGGAGTCCGTCGGGGGTCCTCCGGGAGTTGGCCTTGGTCATTGCCTCGTGCGACCTGCGCGCGGGATCGACGGGCGACTCGCGTTGGTCGTCGCGGCGTTGGTCGTCGAAGAGGAGGGGCGCCAGGGTCCGGCGCATGTGCCACTCGACGTAGTAGGCGAGCATGCAGAGGAAGACGTGGGCGCGTACCCTCGAGGCCAGGCGATGGTGGACGGGGCGCACTTTGAGGTCGACGCTCTTGTAGGCGCGGAAGGCGCGTTCGACGCGGCTGAGGCTCTTGTAGGCGCGGACCGCATCGGCTGCCGGCAGTTCGTCTTCGGGGACGTTGGTGCGGATGACGTAGAAGCCGTCGAGAGCGGCTTCCTCGGCGATGCGCGCCTCGTTGCGGCGGTATTGGAAGCCGTCCTCTTCGATCTCGACCTCGAAGTGCTTGCCGACCTTGTAGGCGCCCAGGGCGCGGTCCGCGCGCACGGCGATGGCGTCCTTGCCGCGCAGGGGGTTCTTCTTGCGCCGCGTCGCCGCAACGACGGCGTCGAGCTTGCGCTCGGTGGATTCGAGAAGCTCCTGGCGCTTGCGGCCGCGTTCCTCCGCCAGAAGCGGGTTCCGGCACACCACGAGGCGCTCCTTGGGGTACAGCTCCGGGACGCTGATCTCGGCCATCTTCCGCTGGTCGAAGAGCGACAGTTGCAGGTGGCCTTCCTGGGCCAGCGTCCTGATCGCCGGCGCGCGCAGGGCGCTGATCCAGGACAGGCCCGCGGGGTCGAGGTCCTCGCGGATGCGCGCGTCGGTGATCAGGCCCCGGTCTGAGACCATCACGATCCTCTCCAGCGAGAAGCGGTCGCGGAGCTTCTGCACCTGGGCGTTCAGGGTCGTCGGATCGGCCGTGTTGCCCTCGAATACCTCGACCGCGACCGGGCATCCGTCCCGGCTGCAGAGCAGGCCGAAGACGATCTGGACCTTGCCTCTCTTCTTGTCCCTGGAGTAGCCGTGCCTGGCCAGCGTGCACTTCCTGCCCTCAAAGTAGACCGAGGTCACGTCGTAAAGCACCAGCGAGCCGTCTTCCAGATGCCGCCGGGCAAGAGTCCGCTCGATGCGCGGCTGTCTTTCGAGCAGCCAGTCCATGGCGCCGTAGAGTTCGTCGGCCGAGGCCTCCTGCACGCCGAGTTCCTCGCCGAGGGTGTGGCTCATGGTCTCGCTTGCGAGTCCGCGGGCGGTGGCGAGCTTGGATCGCGGCTCGAGGATGCGGGCCGCGATCATGGCCAGCGCCAGCGCCCGTTCGCGCGAGGGCCGTCGGTCGAGGAGTCGTTCGATGCCGAGGCTTCGGGCCGCGCCGAGGACGGCGGCGACATGGCCGTGCGGTCTGGCGCGCAGGATCTCGAAGGCGGCCTCGAGCGAAGGCAGGGCGACTCCTCCCTTGAGCAGGATTCTGAGTCCTTCGACGAGTTCGTCGGGCCACTTGGAGAGGTTGGCGAGAGTGCGTTTCTTGACCTTTCCGTCCAGTCGGTAGGACTCTCTCAGCAGGACGGCGGGTGGTGAGTTTCGGTTGGGTACCCGTTCGATGTACATGGCTTCTCATTGTAGACGAAACCATTCAGAATGTCTACACGTCACGAGATCAATACATGGCTACACATGGCAGAAAACAGGGGCGGCCCCAACACCCGAGAACCCAAGCACTGCAACGCCTCTCGACGACGAGGAGGCCCCAGGAGCCTCAGAACTTCGGGCTAGCAATTGCGGCGAGGACGATCGACGTGCCAGCGTGCTTGGTCACGGCGTTGGGCGCCGAGCCGA
Organism: Candidatus Multivorans sp.; assembly: GCA_965216125.1. Lineage (GTDB taxonomy): Bacteria > Acidobacteriota > Thermoanaerobaculia > Multivoradales > Multivoraceae > Multivorans. Next base: position 3,901,345 of record OZ244152.1, read on the forward strand.
TCTGCGACAGAAGGCCGGCGGCGGAGGCTGTGCTTTGGCTGAACGGAATGAGACGGCTGCGGGAGCGCTTCGTGGCCGGATCGCAGGGCCGTTCGCGAGCGCTCCGACAGTAGGCTGCTACTGCTCTTCCGAGCCGCCCAGAATCCGCGCACCCAGGTGGGCGCTGGGCAGGAATAGAAGGATTCCGAGGACCCAGAACCAGAGCGGGAACGGAATCGTGGCCATGTTGTAGATGCCGGCGATGAGAAAGAAGGCGCCGACGATCAGGGCCAGTCGACGCTTCGCCTGCCGCGCGATGCGCGCCGCCGTTCCGCCGCCGATGAACGCGCCGGCGGCCCAGGCGATGAGGACGGCTGCCATGTTCACGGCCGGGATGTCGCCCGGTTCGATCAATGCCCGGTCGGTCGGCACCCCTTCGGGCACCGGAAGCAGGACCATCGCCGCGATCTGAACGATGCTGATCACGATGCCGCCGGCGATCAGGCCGGCGGGTACGGCGATGACGGTTCTCAGCATGCCCTTTGTTGCTCCGTTCCCCTGAGGCTACTGGCGACCGGTCGGATGCCGTGACGCTTGGGCGAGTGATCATTATACTGCCCGGTTCACAGCCGGATCCAAGGAGTCTTACCGATGAAGCTCGCCGTTGAGTTCCCGAGTGTGGTCTACCGGGAGGGGCCGGAGGCCGTCGCCCGTCTGGCCGGGGCGATGGACGAGATCGGCTTCGACCAACTGGACATCTTCGATCATGTGGTCATGGGCCACGACACGGAGGGTCGGGAGAAGAACCGCTACCCGGCCAAGATGCCGATCATGGAGGCGTTCGCCACCCTCGGGTACATGGCGGCCTGCACCTCGCGGATCGGGCTCGGCACCGAGGTCCTGGTGCTGCCGCAGCGCGACCCGGTGCTGACCGCGAAGCAGGCGTCGACCCTGGACACGCTCTCCGGCGGCCGTCTGCGTCTGGGTCTCGGGGTCGGTTGGCAGGAATCGGAGTACGACGCGATGGGGCAGGACTTCCACAACCGCGGGCGGCGCATGGACGAGGCGATCGCCGTGCTCCGCTCCTGCTGGGGTCAGGACCCGATCGACTTCGAGGGTGAGTTCTACCGCGTGGAGGCGATGGCGATGGAGCCGAAGCCGCCGCGCGGAGCGGATCTTCCAATCTGGATCGGAGGCCACAGCGAAGCGGCTCTTCGCCGCGCGGGCCGGTTCGGCGACGGCTGGATGGGTGTCGCCTCGCAGGAGCTGTTCGAGAGCGGAGATCAGGCGATCGCTTCGGTCCGCGGCCACGCGGAGAAGGCCGGTCGCGATCCAGAGGCGCTCGAGTTCCAGGCCCAGGTCTCGCCGCCGCCGCGGCCGGGTAACGAGGGCGACCGCACCTTCTATACCGAGCCGGACCGCGTCGCCGCGGCGGCCGCGAAGCTCGGCGAGTTGGGGTTCGACGGCGTGGCGCTCAACCTGACCGGTCTCTTCCTGGCCGGAGCCCGCAGCGTCGATGCGATGATCGACGGCGCGGGCGTCCTGCACGACAAGCTGCGGGCCGAGCTGGGCTAGGAGCTTGCGCGGCAGAAACTGGGTGCGCCGGCCTCTGGCCGGCATCCGGCGCGAAGCGCCGGCTTTCGGACCTTCTGCCGCGCCAGGGCTGCGCTGCGGCAACCGGGTGCGCCCTCAGTCCGAAGTCGACGATGCTGCCTCGGCCTGGTTGCGGCGCCACTGCCGGTAGGCGCCGATCATCAGCCAGGCGCCGGCCGCGAGCAGACCGAGGGGCCAGAATTCCCACACGCGGTCGATGTCGTAGCCGAACGTGTGGTCGAGCAGGGCCAGGAAGCCGATGACGAACAGGCCGGCGCCGGCCAGGAGGCCGAGCTGGCCGTTGGCGGGCGGCTTCGGCGTGTCCCGCAGGCCCAGGTCGGTGCCTTGGCCGAGTTCGATCAGGGTGGCCTGCCGGTAGGCGTCGATGATGTTGAAGAGCCACACGAAGGCCACGACCATGCCCATCACTCCCTCTTCGCTGGCGAGGTAGATGGAGCCGACCGCGAGCAGGAAGAGCACGATGCCGCGCTGGTAGAGGCCGTTGTAGATGTGGCCAAGCCCGGGGAAGAGGGCGAGGATCACGCTGACCACGTGGCGGGCGGTGAGGCCTCCCTGGGAGGGTGCCGGACCCGGCGGTGGTGGGGGTGGCGGCGTCTGTTCGGCGGCGGCCTGGCGCGGAGGTGGCGGAACGTCCGCTACCGGGGCGGGCTCGTGGCCGGCAGTTTCCGTGTCCCCGGTCTGTGACGGGACCTGTTCGTGTTCGGCGTTCATGCGGAACTCCTCTCCTGGTGGGTCTGCGAGCGGTTTCGGGTTGTTGGCGGTGGTTCGTCGTCATTGGCGGAGTCGCCGAGTGGCAGCAGGCCGGCCAGCTCTCGAAATGCCTCGGACGAAGAGTCGACGGCGCTCTGGAACCAGGCCCTGACGCGGTCGGTGGGCAGGTTCAGCGGTTCGGCGAAGAACCCGCTCGGGCGCCAGAGACCCTGGACGGATCCAAGGCGCCTGCTCACCCCGGCCTGCACCGATGCGCCGGCCTCCGCCGCCGGTTCGAGCAGGTGCACACCGGCCGCCGCGCCCAGGTTCGTCGCGGCTCTGCGGCCGGCGGCGACCGGGTCGCCGAGAACGAGGGTAAGGGCGACCGCGAGCAGATAGCTGGCCGCAAGTGCCAAGCCGGTTCCGGGCCGGGCGGCGAGGACTGCCGGCCGGCGAACCGGGCCGCGGGCGGGGATCTCGCGCAGCCGCTGCATCAGGGCCGGTGACGGTTCGAGTTCGTACCCGACCAGCGATTCCAGCTCCGCCGCGCGCGCCTCGCCGTCGCGGTCATGGGACGCGCCGACGGCGATCTCGAGCAGCCCGGAGCGGAGTTCGTCGGAGAGCGGGAGATTGGCGCCGAGTTCGCCGAGGCCTGGCATCTGGGTCGGGTTCGCCGTTCCCGAACGGGTATCCGCGTGCTGGTGCTCGCGGCTCACTTGAAGGCCCCACTGCGGGTCGGTGTCGGATCGCCAAGGGCCTGCCGCCTGCGATCGATCCGTCGCATGAGTTCCAGGCGCGCGCGCCTCAGTCGGGACTTCATCGTTCCCTCGGGAAGGTCGAGGAAGGTGCAGATGTCGGCATAGCTCAGTCCCTGCAGATCCCGCAGCATGAGGATCTCGGCAAAAGCCTCCGGCATCTCCTCGAGCGTCTGGTAGACCATGCGCAGGCGTTCGCGGCGTTCGGCGCGGGCGGCCGTGTTCATGTCGCCGGCCTGGCGCTTCAACAGCTCCTCCGAGACGACGACGGTCCGCCGCTCGGTGCGCGTCCGGCGGTAGTGGTCCACGCACAGGTTGCGGGACAGCCGGAGCGTCCAGCCGGCGAGCGGCACGTCGCCCCGGTAGCGGCCGAGGTTGCGGTAGAGCTTCAGAAAGACCTCCTGGGTCAGATCCTCGGCCTCGGCGGTGTTGCCGGCGAACTGAAAGGCGATGTTGTAGATGCGGCGGCCGTAGCGTTCGATCAGTTCGGTCCAGGCGTCGGCGTGGCCGGCAGCGGCGCGCCGGGCCAGGAACAGGTCGGGATTCGGGCTTGAAGTCTGTGGCGGAGTCGTCATTGGGGTCTGATCAGGAAGACGCGCGCGGGGACGGATAGGTTGCATCGTGGCGCGGATCGCGCCACGCGGGTTCCATGCTGCATAATCCCGGTCCGCCGGGCGCCGGGCGCCTTGGAGGAATCGCCATGTCGAAACGACGCATCCTGGTCACCAGCGGTCTGCCCTACGCCAACGGTCCGATCCACCTGGGCCACCTGGTGGAAGCGGTCCAAACGGACATCTGGTGCCGGGTGCAACGGATGCGCGGTCACGAGTGCTACTACGTCTGCGCCGAGGACGCGCACGGCACGCCGATCATGCTGCGCGCCGAGCGGGAGGGAATCACGCCGGAGGAACTGATCGTCCGGCTGGCGGAGGAGCACCTGGACGATTACGGAGCGTTCAAGGTCCACTTCGACAACTTCTACACCACCCACTCTCCGGAGAACCGGGAACTGGTGGAGGGTATCTACGGCCGTCTGCGCGACCGGGGTTCCATCGACCGCCGGACGGTGCGGCAGTTCTACGATCCCGAACGGGAGATGTTCCTGCCGGACCGCTTCGTCAAGGGCACGTGTCCGCGGTGCGGGGCGAAGGACCAGAACGGCGACAGTTGCGACGAGTGCGGCTCGACCTACACGCCGGCGGACCTGATCGATCCGCGCTCGATCGTCACCGGCGCGCTGCCGGTCGAGCGGGAGTCCGAGCACCTCTTCCTGCGCCTCTCCGACTACCGGGAACTGCTCCAGGAGTGGGTCGGGGACGGACGTCTGCAGAGCGAGGTCGTCAACAAGCTCCGCGAGTGGTTCGACGACGGACTGCGGGACTGGGACATCTCGCGCGACGCGCCGTACTTCGGATTCGAGATCCCGGACGCGCCGAACAAGTACTTCTACGTCTGGGTCGACGCGCCGATCGGCTACATGGCGAGCTTCCGCCAGTTCTGCGACCGCCAGGGCATCGACTTCGACGACTTCTGGGGCCCGGACAGCGACGCCGAGCTGTACCACTTCATCGGCAAGGACATTCTCTACTTCCACTGCCTGTTCTGGCCGGCAATGCTTCACGGCGGCGGCTACCGGACGCCGTCCTCGGTCTTCGTTCACGGCTTCCTGACCGTCGACGGCGCCAAGATGTCCAAGTCGCGCGGCACCTTCGTGATGGCGCGCACGTACCTGGAGCATCTCGATCCGGAGGCGTTCCGCTACTACATCGCCGCGAAGTTCAGCAACGGTCTGACCGACATCGACATCAACCTCGAGGACTTCGTTCTGCGCGTCAACTCGGACCTGGTCGGCAAGGTGGTCAACATCGCCAGCCGCTGCGCCGGTTTCCTGCACCGGCAGTCGGGCGGCCGGCTGGCGGCGTCGCTGGACGCTCCCGAACTCGCGGCGGCGGCCGCCGCCGAGGCGGAGGAGATCGCGGAGCTCTACGAAGGCCGTGACTACAACCGGGCCCTGCGGCGTGTCATCGCCATGGCGGACCGGGCGAACCGCTACATCGACGACCGGCGACCCTGGGAACTGGCGCGCGATCCGGAGCGCGCCGCCGAGGTCCAGGCGGTGTGCACCACGGGCATCGAACTGTTCCGGCAGTTGATGGTCTATCTCAAGCCCGTCGTGCCGACGATCGCCGCCCGGGCGGAGAGCTTTCTTGGCATCGACCCTCTGGTCTGGGACGACGTCCACACGCCCCTGGTGGATCACGAGATCCTGCCCTTCAAGCCCCTGATCACGCGCGTGTTGCCGGAGCAGGTGGCCGCGATGATCGCCGCCTCGGGTGAGGGCGACGCCGGGTGAGGGCGTGACGACGGGCGATAAAGCGGTCGGTCCCGACCGGCAGGCTAAAGCGGTCGTTCCCGACCGGCAGGATTCCGCTAAAGCGGTCGTTCCCGACCGGCAGGAAAGAGCGGTCTCGGCAGACCGTCTCACCAAGGTCTACAAGATCTACGACACGCCATGGGGCCGGTTGCGGGAGGCGGTACTGAGGCGCCCGGCGCACCGGCCGTTTCGTGCTCTCAGTGACGTCAGCTTTGCGCTGCCCCCGGGCGAGGGGCTCGGCGTCGTGGGCGAGAACGGCGCCGGCAAGAGCACGCTGCTCAAGATCGTCGCCGGCGTGACGCGGCCGACTTCGGGTGAACTCGCGATCCGGGGGAGGGTCGCCTCGATCCTGGAGCTCGGCTCGGGTTTTCACCACGAGTTCACGGGACGCCAGAACATTCGGCTGAGCGCGGCGATCGTCGGTCTCGACGAGCGGGAACTGCGCGAACGCAGCCGCGACATCATCGAGTTCAGCGAACTCGGCGCCGCGATCGATCAGCCGGTCCGTTCGTATTCGACCGGCATGACCATGCGGCTCGGGTTCTCGATCGCGGTTCAGGTCGAGCCGGACATCCTGGTCGTCGACGAGGCGCTTTCGGTCGGCGACGGCTACTTCCAGAAGAAGTGCATGGACCGCCTGCAGAGGTTCATGGCGGACGGCGGCACGCTCCTCTTCTGCTCCCACGCGATGTACTACGTCACGGCGTTCTGCCAGCAGGCGTTGTGGCTGCGCGGTGGCGAAGTGGCGGCGGCGGGGCCGGCGCTCGGCGTGGTCGGCGAGTACGAGCGGTTCCTGATGGCGAAGACCGGCGAGAGCGCCGAGGCGGAGGTAGAGGCGACCGATGACCCGGCGGCGACGGCTGCGCGGATCGTCGCGATCAGGCCGCTCGGCGGCGTGGCGCACAAGCGCGCCTCTGAGTCCTGGGCCCTCGAGATCGATTGGGAGAGCCGGGACGACGACCTCGGGTTCCACCTGGCGGTAGGACTCGACACCGCGGACGGCGTACAGGTCTGTGCGTTCACCACCCAGCGCGCCGGGCTCGCCCCGATGACCGGCGCCGGCGTTCACCGCGCCGTGGTCCGTGTACCGCGGTTGCCGATGACCAAGGGCGACTACTCCGCGTGCGTCTTTCTGCTGGACGAAGAGTCCCTGCACGTCTACGACCGCAAGGTGGAGGCGAACGTACTGGAGGTCGAGGCGCAACGCTTCGAACCCAGCCTGTTCGAGGTCGCGCACGAATGGGAGATCGATCGATGAAGCTGCTGGTGACCCGACCGATTCCCGAGCCGGCGGTGGCGCGGCTGCGGGCCGAGCCGGAAGTTGAGACGACGGTGCTCGAAGAGGACGCGGCAATGGACCGCGCGGTGCTGCTCGAGGCGGCCGCGGGCGCGGACGCGATCCTGGCGCTGCTCACCGAGCGCATGGACGCGGAACTCTTCGCTCGGTCGCCCAACCTGCGCATGGTGGCGAACATGGCGGTCGGCTTCGACAACGTCGACATCGATGCGGCGGCAGCGCGCGGAATCTGGGTCACGAACACGCCGGGAGTGCTCGACGGCGCCACCGCGGACCTGGCGATGGCGCTGCTGCTGGCGGCTGCACGGCGGCTGCCGGAGGCCGAGCGGTTTCTGCGCGCCGGCCGCTACCGGCGCTGGGGACCGATGCTTCTTACCGGTCAGGAGGTCCACGGCCGCACGCTCGGCATCCTCGGTATGGGCCGCATCGGCGAGGCAGTCGCCCGCCGCGCCCGGTTCGGGTTCGGCATGGAAGTCCTGTACTGGGACGAACGGGGCCGGCCCGACCTGGAGCAGGAACTCGGAGTTCGCAGAACCGATCTCGACACGCTGCTCGGCGCCGCGGACTTCGTCTCCATCCACCTGCCGCTGACCGAGGGCACCTCCGGCCTGATCGACGCCGAACGGCTCGCGCAGATGAAGCCGACCGCGGTGCTCGTCAACACCGCCCGCGGGCCGATCGTGGACGAAGCGGCTCTGGCCGCGGCGCTCCGCACAGGCGCCATCTGGGCCGCCGGCCTGGACGTCTTCGAACGCGAACCGGAAGTTCACCCGGACCTGCTCGAGCTCGACAACGCGGTCCTGCTGCCCCACGTCGCGAGCGCCTCGATCCCGACCCGCCTGGCCATGGCCGAACTCGCCGCGGACAACGTCCTGGCTCTTCACCGAGGCGAAGATCCGCCGACGCCAGTCGTCCGCGGGACACGCTGACCGAGTGATCCCGCTAGCGGCAGCGCTCGCGGCGCCGGTCCTGGGAGTTCTCTTCTACAGGGCGTTGCACGACCGGCCGGCTGCCACCCGATTTGTGGACGGCCTCGTGTACCTGGCGGTTCCGATACTGGTGGCGCTGCAAGTGTTTCCGCAGTCCTTCGACGTCGGGGAGTTGTTGAGTCTGGTTGCGGTCGGTGTCGGCGCTGGCCTCTACTTCGTCCTCGAGCGGGTTTCGAGGGCGCTGGCCGTCCACGCGGACAACGTGGCGATCCTGGTCGCCCTCTCGGGCCTCGTGCTGCATGGGTTCCTCGAGGGTGCGGCCCTGGCGCCAGGGACCGACTCGGACGCGTTCTTCGTCTATGCCGTCGTCCTGCACCGGTTTCCGATCGGACTCGTGATCTGGTGGTTGATCCGTCCTCGGCACGGAACAACGGCCGCGTCCATCGGCATTGGCGTCGTCGTGGTGGCGACCCTGGCGGGAGCGCTTGGCGGCGGAGTCGTTTCGCTCGCAGAGGACGGCATGGGCCTGGAGCTGTACCAGGCCTTCGTCGCCGGTTCGTTACTGCACGTGGTCTTCCACCAGGGGCGCAGCGATCACCGGCATCACGATCACGGGATCTAGCAGCTAACCGCGGACGCGGAACGAGCGGGCGACGCGGAAGCCGGTGTCGTCGGCCGCGAAGTCGGCTGATTCGCGCTTCCTTGGGCCGCAGAGGAGCTCAGCCGCTTCGAGCCGGAAGGAGCCGCCGCAGAGGGTTTGGTGCTGTTGGTCGCGGTCTCCGCCGGCGTAGTCCGGTGCGACCCATTCCCAGACGCTGCCCAGCATGCCGTGGAGACCGAAGCCGTTCGCATCCCTGCGTTCGGGTGGCTGGACAAGCCCGTCCGAGTTGCCGGCGTGCCAGCAAGATCGGTCGATGGCCTCCGGGGAGGCGGGCCAGGTCAAAACCTCGATCGGGACCGAGCTGCCGCGGCAGGCGTAGAGCCACTCGGTCTCGGTAGGCAGCCGCATCGGCTTGCGCGCCACCTCGGCGTACCAGCGGCAGTAGGCACCCGCCTGCTCGAAGCTCATTCCAACGGCGAGGTCCCGGTCTCCCGCTGACAGCGGTGACCGTTGGTAGTCCGGGTCGAAGGCCTCGAACTGTTCGTTTGTGATCGGCCACTTGCTGACGTAGAAAGGCTCGACCGGCACCGGGCGCCCCTCGATCTCGATCTCGCCACCCGGGATCAACCACAGGATGGTGCGCGGAACGTGGGCGTAGGAGCGAGGCAGCGGGCGGCGCGCGGTGCTGGCCACGGGCTAGGAGGCTGCGCCGCATAACGACACAAACCGAGTTGTGCGGTGCAGCGTCATAGTGAGATCAAGCGCCTCGATCCCGACCCGCCTGACCATGGCCGAACTCGCCGTCGACAACACCCTGGCGCTTCACCGCGGCGAGGCCACGCCGACGCCGGTCGTCCGCGGCAGTAGCCAGTGCCACGAGATTCTAGTGTCATGTCACACATCCTCTGCCGTATGAATCGTAGTAGGCTCCTTGCCGTTCGACAACGGCAAGGAGTCTGGCATGAAGCGGTATGTGGTCGAGTTGGAGGAGCAGGAGCGCGAGGCGTTGGCGACGACTACGCGCAAGGGTTCGCATCGGTCGCAGAAGGTGATCAACGCCTTGATTCTGCTCAACTGCGACGAGGGCGAGTTCAACGGGCGTCGGCCGACCGGCGAGACGATCGCCGGGGTCTTGCGGATCAGTGCGCGCAAGGTGGATCGTGTGAAGAGGCGGTTTGTGGAGGACGGTCTGGAGGCGGCGCTCGGCAGTCGGCAGGGGCGTCGTCCCAAGTACCTGCGCAAGGCGGATGGCGAGTTCGAGGCGCGGCTGGTCGCGCTCAGTTGCGGCGAGCCGCCCGAAGGGCATTCGCAGTGGTCTCTGCGTCTGTTGGCGGACCGTGCGGTGGAGCTCGGCTATATCGACAGCGTCTCGCACGAGACGGTGCGGCGGGTGCTAAAAAAAACGCTCTCAAACCGTGGCGCCGCGTCGGCTGGGTGATTCCGCCGCAATGCAACGCCGACTTCGCGGCGAACATGGAGCGGGTGCTCGACGTCTATCGGCGTCCGCACGACGCGGCGTCTGACCAAGGTCACCGAGCGCAGGACCAAGACCGACTGGGCGCGTTTCCTGGAAGACATCGCCGGGCAGTATCCCGACGCCACCCGAATCACGCTGGTGATGGACAACCTCAACACGCACCGCCCCGGCGCGCTCTACGAGACCTTCGACCCGGTCCGGGCCAAGGCGCTGTGGGACCGCTTCGAGTTCGTCTACACCCCCAAGCACGGCAGTTGGCTGAACGTCGCCGAGGTCGAACTCAGCGTGATGATCCGCCAGTGCCTCAACCGCCGCATCGACTCCATCGACATCCTGCGCACCGAAGTCGCCGCCTGGCAGGCCGACAGAGACCGGATCCGAGCCAAGGTCAACTGGCACTTCACTACCGAAGACGCACGGGTCAAACTCAAACGCCTCTATCCGACTTTTGACGAGTGACACGGCACTAGGGATTCTGTGCTTCTGGCGGACTTTGATTCCGTAGGACCCACGTCCGATTTCGGAACTCAAGGAGAGTTTCCACACCGCCATGATCTCCCCCTTTGCGGTCCCAAGGACCACTGAGCGGCATCACGATGATCCGGTCGCCTTCGTCCGGGATGTAGCTGTTCAGCATCTTGGCGGACGCGCAGTAGACATCTCCTTCGTGCGCGTAGCCACCTACGGGCAGCACTACGTGCGGGCTGAGGGAGAAGTCGGAGACGAACAGGCTGTCTTCCACGTCGAGAACCAGGAGCAGTGCCGGCACGAACCCCGTGAAGCCATGTTCGATCCGCGTCACGCGGCCTACAACGCCTCCCTGCGCCTGCCTTACGTGTTCCCCGAACGTCTTCGGCGGCGCTTCGACTAGAGTGTCGGCTTCGCCTTCCCAGAAGTCACCTGGGCAGACATCCTTCATCCGGCCGGCAGGCACTCGTTGACCGTTCTTGATCCCGAGTTTCTTCGCCGCTTGCGGCTTGAGCACATCGTCTGGTTGTGCCGGGCCTATCGCGGAGAGCTTCAGCATGGAAAACAGCCAGTTGGAAGTGTCGCTAGCGGAGTTCCAGTCTCTGCGTTCACGCTGCAGTCGGTCCACGGACAGCCAAAGGTATGAGGGTGGCCATGCGTCTTCGTGCTCCAGGTGAGGCCCGATGTAGAGCTGTGGTTGCGGCCCGTCGTAGCCGCGGTCAACCATGACGACGCGAGGGATTTCGTCAGCATCCGCCAAGGTGGCGCTGCAGAGTACGGTGCTGGTCAGTATCACGAGGAGTCGCATCACAGACCCATGACATCGCAGACTGCATTGATCGTGGCACGAGGAAAGGACCCTACGAGTTGGTCAACTATCCAGCCCGTGTCTTCCGGTAGGTAGCCCGTTGCCAGGAATGCGTCGATCGCTGCCTCGGCGGTTCCTACGGAGTGTGCCGCTTCATGGCAATCGTTCATTCCGTTCTCCTCCAGGTATTGGTTTAGGAGTGACAGCGCTTGATTCTGCTGGGTGGCCGTGAGACCGTTCAGTAGGTCTCGGACGAACTTTCTCTTTCCGCCGGTGATGAGGCGGTTGTTCCGATGCCTGGATCGCCAGGTCCCGGGCCGGAAACCGGCACGATTTCTTGGGGGATGGTGGAGGTCGTCGTCGTCTCGCCGTCGAACTCCGGAGTAGCCAGATCACAGTCGTCGTCGTCGGGGTTCTGGCCGGGTTCGCACGGAGTGATCTCGGCGGATTCGCCGCCTCCCTGCGCGTACACGGCCGGACAGATCAGGCATAGCAGTAGAGCGGCTGCGTAGACGCTAAGCTGGCTGGACTCAAGATGTGGCCTGAAGCTTCTGCGGCCACAAGGCTGACGCGCCCGACTGTGCGGACCATGTTCTCATTGGAGGACCTCCTGTTGTGGAGGACGAATTGGTAGCAAGAACCCTTGCGGATGTCAAATCGTCACCCGCAGACCCTCCATCGCCTTCCTCTTCCAACTGCTCACTTGGTTCGGGTGAACTCTGTGACGCGAAGCGATCGCCGGGATCGGCCGCTCCTCGCACAGAGCCTCCGGCACCACGGTCGACTTGAAGGCCGCCGTGAACTTCCGACGCTTCCGCGTTTCTGGGTCCTCCTCTCGGTCGAGGAGTACACCCTTGGCCATGTGTCCAGTCTTCCGGGGCCACCTCGAGGACCGAGTTTGCTGCAGCGGCGTGCCTCGCCCTTGCTAGGAGGGCAGCGAAGACGCTGCGGCTCAAGTGCGGATGCGGAAGGAGCGGGCGCCGCGGAAGCCCGTGTCGTCGTCTGCGAAGGCTGGGGCCTCGTGCCTGCACAGGCTGAGGCGCAACTCCTGCGGGTGGATGCGGAAGGAGCCGCCGTAGAGCGTGCGTCGGCGTTCGCGGTCGTCGTCGGATGCGTCGGCCGCCCACTCCCAGACGCTGCCGAGCATGCCGTAGAGTCCGAAGTGGTTTGCTTCCCGACGCTCGGGGCGCTGCACGCGGCCGCCGGAGTTGCCGGCGTGCCAGCAGCGACGCTCGATCAGATCCGGCGTGGTGCTCCAGGGCGGAGCCTCGTCCGGCTCGCTGCTGCCCAGGCAGGCGTAGAGCCACTCGATTTCGGTCGGCAGGCGCATCGGCTTGCGCGAGACCTCCGCGTACCACCGGCAGTAGGCGTCGGCCTGGGGCCAGCTCAGTCCTGCGGCGAGGTCGCGATCGCCCGCTGACAGCGGTGACCGCCGGTAGTCCGGGTCGAAGGCCTCGAACTGTTCGTTCGCGACCGGCCACTTGCTGAGGTAGAAGGGTGCCACGGACACCGTGACGTCGCCTATCCGTACTTCGCCGCCCGGGACCAGCCACAGGATCGTGCGCTGGACGTGAGCGTAGGAGCGGGGCAGCGGCCTTCTTGGGTTGCCGGCCACGATTAACGGTGCGCGACGAAGGTGTGTGTCGCGTCGGGCGCGATGGCGCGTTCCGCGCTTCGTGACTAGTCAGCCGAACCGCAAGGCGGCGAACAGCGCGCCGGCGATGCTCAATCCGTACAGGATCAGCCGGACTTCCATCGCCTTCAGCTCGGCGCGCAGAGCTTCCTTTGTCACCGTTCTCTCGACCGCGGCGGCGCACCCCGTCTCGATGGCGCGGGCCGTGGCCCTTGCCGTACGGGCGTCCACGCCGTCCGCTTCCAAGGCGTCAGCAGTGGCGAGAGTGTCCGTCGCCGAAGTCATCGGCAAAGTGTAACAGCAGCCGTTGACGAAGTTCGCGTCCGGGGACGCTCAGGAGGGCCGGCCGAACACCTTCGGCGTCGGCATCCGGGCGCGGATCGCGTCGAGCTCCTCGACGGTCACGGTTGGAATGCCGTTCTTGCGGCAGTGGGACTCCACGGCGCGGACGACCATGCCGCGGACGAAGGCCGGCACCCGCTTCATCCGCGTCTCCGCCTCGGGTTCCCAGGCGATGCTGGTCGAGGTGTCCTCGCCGTAGCGGGAAAGGGATGCGAGCCCGGTTCGGTCCCCGAGCGCCGCGAGTTGCCGCGGCGAGAAGGAGCCGGGGTCGTGGGTGCACAGCGGATCTTCCGCCATCAGGTCGCCGGTCATGCCGTAGGCACGGGCGCGGCAGCCGCCGCAGACCGACTGCAGCTCGCACGCACCGCAGCGCCCGCCGAGGTCCTTGCGGCGCCGGATGTCCAGGAACAGGTCGGAGTCGTTCCAGACCGCGGACAGCGTCGAACGCTTCAGGTTGCCGCCGAAGACGGGCAGGTAGGGGCACGGGGTGACGTCGCCGTTCGGGCGGATCCCCATGTAGTGGGTGCCGGCCGGGCAGCCGCCGGCGCCGCCGTCGAAGGTCTTGAGGAAGGGCGAGTCGGGATCGCCGGACAGCAGTTGGCGAACGTAGTGGGGCGCGCACTTCGCGTTGACGACCATGCGGCCGCGGTAGTCGCGCTGAATCTGTTCCAGGGAGGCGAGGACGTCGTCGTAGTCGGACGGCTCAAGATCGGACACGAACTGGCCGCGGCCCGTGGGCACCAGGAAATACAGGTTCCAGACCCGGGCCTGGAGTTCGGTGAAGGCGAACTCGGCGATCTCCTCCAGTTCCCCGCGGTTGTGTGCCCCTGCGGTGGTCTGGATGATGAAGGGAAGACCGGCTGCGGCCAGGTGTTTGGCGCCGTCGACCGTGTTCTGCCAGGCGCCGCGGACGCGGCGGAAGTCGTCGTGGACCGACGGGTCCAGCGCGTCCAGCGACAGGGCGAGACCGCGGACTCCTTCGCCGGCCAGGATGCGGGCGAGGTTCTCGGTGATCCGGACGCCATTGCTGCCGACCACGACCCACAAGTCGCGCTCCGCGGCGTAGCGGACGATGTCGAGGATGTCCCGCCGCAGCAGGGGCTCGCCGCCGGTGAGGATGACCAGGGCCTCGGGCGCGAACTCGCGGATGTCGTCGATCACCTTCCGGCACTGGTCGGTGGAGAGCTCCGAGCGGTCGGCGAAGTTGGCGGTCTCGACCAGCGGCTTGCCGCCGGCGTCGAGGTAGCAGTGCTCGCAGGCCAGGTTGCAGCGGTACGTCAGGTTCCAGGAGATGACGTACGGGCGGGCGAACGCCGCTGGCGTGGCGCTCGTTGGCCGATCGAGGGGTGACAGAGTCATGGCGAGAGCTTCGTGCGCACCCGATCAGGCAATGCCGAAGAAGGAGCGGGCCCGTTCCAGCACGCCCGCGTCGACCTCGTCGTAGCCATGGTCGAGAGCGAACTTCTCGATTCCCGCGACCGCCGACGTGCGCACGATGTCAGGGATGTTCGCCAGGCGCTCGGTGGCTTCGGCGGTCCAGGGGATACCTGCCGATTCACCGTTGCCCGTGACGCCCGGGCTGCCAACACCGCGTTCGGTCGCGGTAGTCGGCATGCCCATCTCGGCGAGCATGCCCGTGAAGGGGCACTTCGAGGACGTGGCCCCGGCCTCGGCGCCGGTCTCGGGGCCGATCCGTACGCCGAGGGATCCGACCACCTGGGTCTCGTGGGGATTGGTCATCATGGCCATCTCGGCAGAGCAGGTGGGGCAGGCATAGACCAGGGCGACGGAACCGCCATCCGGACCCAGGGCGTGCGTCAGCTTCATCGGCTCGTCGCAGGGTACGCAGAGGAACTTCATCGTGGTCTCCGGATCGGGCCTGGGTCGGGCATCAGGTCGTCTTGGCGAGGCAACTCAGGATCGAAGCCGCGGCCTCGTCGATCGCGCGAATGACCGGCCCTGGGGCCAGGTCCACTTCACCGGCGTCGGAGGCAGCCGCCAAGCGCGGGTCGAACGGTACCCTAGCCAGGCAGGGGAGTCCAAGCTCGGGCGCTTCGCCGGCCGCACCGTCGAACAGGGGGCGGACCCCGTCGCAGGTGCCGCAGTAGTAGCCGCTCATGTTCTCGATGTACCCGAGCACCTCGTTCGGCGCCCTGCCGAGCGCCGCCGCGGATCGGGCAACGACCCCGCGGGCCAGCGCGGCAGGAATCGTGATGAGCACGAAGCGAGCGGCCGGCCCCAGGACTTCGGCGTACTGAAGGGTCCGCTCGGCGCCGGGCGGCAGGTCGACCAGCAGGAAGTCGAGACGACCCCAGTCCACCAGGCCGAGCAACTGCTGGAACAGGTTGAACTCACGGGTTGCGCGCCAGACGTGGGAGTCGCCGCTCGCGACGCTCGCGAACTCGAGATGCTCCGATTCGGGCACCATGGAGCCCACCGACACCACTCCCAGACCGTGAGGCGTTCGGGGCAGGGCCATCCCCCGATCACCAGGCAGCAGCGGAACGTGTTCCAGTCCGGCCAGCCGGGCTTGGCAGGGCCCGTTCAGGTCGGCGTCAAGGATCGCGCACCGGCATCCCGCGCGTTCGAGCGCCAGGGCGAGCTGCATGGTCAGCGTGCTCTTGCCGACGCCTCCCTTGCCCGATCCGATGGCGACGACGCGATCGATTCCGGCCATGGCCTCGGCGATACGCTCCCGTTGCTGGACAACCTGCCCGAGAACGTCGGAACCGCCGTCCCCGGCGACGTCGAAGTAGGTCTTCATGGCCGGCGGATGCGTTCGAGAAGGCCGGTTCGTCTGGCCACGGAGCGTGCCGCGGCGCGCAGCCGCCCACGGAGGCCCAGCTCCGGATAGGCGGCACGCTGAAAGATGAGCCCATCGTTCACGATCCAGGGTCGGCTGTCACCGAAGGCGTGGCGGCGCCTCTTCATGTAGACGAGTTCGAAACCGTTCTTGGCCAGCAGGGCGATCAGCTCCAGAGGACGGATGCCGAATTGCCAGTACCAATGGTTGTCCCGTTCCAGCCTTCCGTCTTCGTCGCGCTGGTGATGCTTGTCGAACCACGCCTCGAGCCTCGCGCGCGTGTTCCAATCGTCTTCCCAAACGTAGACATTCTTGTAGTACCAGTCCGGGCCGCGATCGACAAACCGTATCGTTCGTGGGGTCTTCAACCAGTTCTGATTGAAGACGATCAGAGCGTCCGTGTGCGGCAGCCAGTTGAGCACGAACCTGTCCCAGTCCGGCTTGACCTGGTGCAGCAGGATGTCGTACATGATCAGGGCATCGACCTTGCCGACCGCGTCGAGCGCCCGCGGCGAGCCGAGGAGCGCCTGGACGAGTTCCACTCTTGGGTGTTCCTTCGCGCGCTCCCGGGTCAGAGGCGTCAGGTTGCCGTCGACGATCACCGCCCTCTTCAGTTCGTTTCCGCAGAGTTCCGCGGCGTGGAACGTGTAGGCGCCGTCGACGCCCCAGCAGGCGCCAAGATCGGCGAACGACCGGAAGTCGGTGAGCTCGTAGGCCGTCTCGAGCAGTTCGAGCTTCTCGGGTTTGGGCTGGACCTGGGACTGCGCTCCGATTGGCTCTTCTTCGGCGCCAGAATGGGCGGACATGATGGGCAGCGTAACAGTCACGAGCGAGCCGCGTCGCTTTCGTACCGAAGGGTCTTCTGCGCCGGTTGGAAGCCGCATTCTTCGAGCCGTTCC
The DNA here is from genome assembly GCA_965216125.1 of Candidatus Multivorans sp. GTDB lineage: Bacteria > Acidobacteriota > Thermoanaerobaculia > Multivoradales > Multivoraceae > Multivorans. Next base: position 3,918,014 of record OZ244152.1, read on the forward strand.
GCCAGTGGCTCGGAGGGGTGCACCCGCGACAGGTAGAGCAGTCGTTTGGAATCCTTGGCGGCAAAGGCGAGGAGCGGCCCAAGAAGTGCAGGGAGCGGCCGCTCGCCGCCGATCGCGAGGATCTCGCAGGGTGTCGAGTCGGCGGGCAGGCCGGCGCGCGGCGTGGACGCGGGCGCCCCGGCGATGAACGGCAGGGGATCGCCGGCGTCCTGCGGGTCCCGGTAGAGCAGATAGGCCTCGAAGCCGCGGTCGGTGGCGATACCGACGCCCAGTGCCCGCTGGCGCAGGTTACGGATCGTCTGTGGCGAGCGCTGCCAGCAGCGGTTCAGCTCAGAAGCGTTGGCGAACTCGGCGCCTGCGATGATCTCCGACGCGGAGACAGCCCCGAGCAGGTCGAGGAAGGGGCCGGCCGCAGGGCTTTCGCCCTTGTGGAGGTAGTCGGTCAGGGTTTCCCCTTCGGCGAAGTCGCAGGCCCTGAGGAAACGGCGAGCGGCAACGGCCTCCACCGGTACTTCGACGAGCATGCGGGTCGGCTCGAGGATCGCCATCTTCTGCCTGAGCGAGGTCATCATGTGGCGGGCATGGCCCTGCCGGCGGTGTTCGGGGTGGACCGCAACGTGGAGCACGAGGCTGGCTGTGGGCTCCCTCTTCGCTGCGATCAGGACGCCGATCGGATCGGATCCTGCGAAGGCGACCATGCAACTGCTGGTCCAGAGGTTGATCTCCCTGGACAGCCGTTTCATGTGGTCGACTGTGAGTCGCCATGGGACGGCGCCGGGTCCGACGTTGCAGCGGTGGAACGCCTCGACGATCAGCGGAACGTCGTCGGAGCGGCAGAAGCGGTACGCGGACACCGGTCTACTCGGTCCGCGGGCCGGCAGGCGCCCCGAGCACGGCCGGAGCGAGTGGCGCGCCGGTCGGCTCCTGCTCCGGCAGGCGCAGCAGCGTGAGGATCAGCATGGCGGACACGTACATGGAGATGAAGACGGTGAAGGCCAGGTCGTAGCTCCCGAAGCGGTCGAAGACGTACCCTGCGAAGGGTACGCCGAGGATCTGGATCGGCAGAAGCATCGGGCTCATCAGACCCATGACCCGGCCGAACGATCGCCGTCCGAAGCAGGCGCCGATCAGCGTCCCCCAGAGGGGCATCATCCCGCCCATTCCGAGTCCGAAGACCGCTGCGGCGCCGATCAACGCCGGGTAACTCTCGGCTCGGAGCAGGGCCGTTGTGCCGGCGGTCTGGAGACCGATCGCCAGCCACAATGCGCCGCGACTGCTCAAACGATCGCCGATCCAACCGAACACGACCTTGCCCAGCACCCCCATGGCGGCGATGGCGGAGAGGCTGAAGGCGGCCCGGAGCGGCGCGAAACCCAGGTCCATGGCGTGGGCGATGATGTGGGTGAGAATCGCGGAGTTGGAGCAGAAGTTCATCGCCACGACCAGGGCGATGACCCAGAAGTTGCGGTTGGCGAGGGGCTCGACCCAGTCGAGGCGCCGGCGCCTGGGCGGCGAGCCGCTGAAATCCATGGCCGGCGCCACCGGTTCGACTCCGGCCGGCCCTTCACCCGGGGCGGGTGTCGGCGTCCATTCCGGCATCATCGAGGTTGCGTCCCCGTCGGGGTGCAGGCCGATGTCCTCCGGCCGGTCGACGACCCAGCGCCGCACCGCCGGCAGCACGAACAGCAGGGTCAGCGCGCCATAGAGCACGAACGTGCCGCGCCAGCCGATCAGCCCGATCAGACGGGTGGCGACCGGCGCCATGACGACGCCGGACAGCGAGATCCCCATGGTCGCAATGCCGAGAGCCATCGCGCGCCGGCGAACGAACCAGTTGGCGACCAGGGTCGAGGCGGTCACGCCCCCGACCAGCGCCGAGCCCAGGGCCAGGAAGGTGCCGAGCACGAGGTAGAACTGGAGCAGGTTCTGGACCACTGCGGTCAGCAGGAGGCCGGCCGCCAGTAGCCAGGTGCCGGCCGTCATGATCCGCTTCGCGTGGCCGTGGTCCAGGGCGTGTCCCAGGAAGGGTGCGACGAGGCCGTTGGTGATGCCGAAGACGGCGAGGCCGATGCCGACTCCCGTTCGGCCGCCGCCGAACTCGGCGGTCAGGGCAACGAAGAAGGCGCCGAAGGAGTAGAAGCCGAAGCCGACCGAGACGAAGAGCGACAGGAAGGAGACGCCGATGATCTTCCAGCCGTGGAAGACCGCGCTGGCGGGAGGTGTCCGCAAGCTGCTACGCGAGCAGGTCGTCCAGCTTGAACACGGCGGCTGCGTTCTCGCGCAGGAACTTCGGCCAGACGTGCTCCCGCAGGGGCAGGTCGTCCATCTCCGTGAAGATGCGCTCGTACGAAAGTCCGGGGAAGTACCCGGCGTAGAGGAGCTTGTTCGGTCCCCGCTTGTTCGCGAACTCGAGCACGTTGCGCGGGTAGTGCTTGGGCGCCCAGGCCGTGGTCGAGTAGTACAGGTTGGGCCACTTCAGCAGCAGCTTCACGCACAGGTCGGTCCAGGGATCGCCGCCGTGGCGCATGACGACGCGGAGTTCCGGGAAGAACCAGGCGACTTCGTCGAGCAAGCCGGGGTACTGGCACTTGTAGGGCACGCGCGGACCGGGCACGCCGACCAGCATGTTGATCGGGATGTCGAGCTCGATGCACTTGGCGTAGATGGGGTAGAAGCGCTTGTCGTCGATCGGCGCCTGTGGGTTCGCAAGGCACGGCGCGGCGGAGGCGGCGCGGATGTTGGGATGGAGGTTGACCGTCGCCTCGAGCGCGCGGACGCCGTCCATGCCGGCATTGGGATCGACGCCGACGGCGCCGAAGAAGCGGCCGGGAAACTGCTCGAAGAGCTTGAGCGCCGGCGCCGGGTTCTGGGCGCTGACGCCGATCTGGGCGATCTGGACGCCGAAGGCGTCCATCATCGCGACGATCTGACCTGGTTCCATCGGCCGGCCCATCCGCTTCCCGGCGTCCTTGAACAGGTACTGGGCCGGGTGGTGGGAAAACTCCTCCGTGCCGCGGTCACGGCTGAGACGGCGCACCGCCTCCATGCCCATGCCGGCGCCGCCGGCCGGGATCTCAAGCATCAGGTCGACGACGCCGATGTCCTTGGGTCTGCCCATGTTCACCTCCGCTGGCTGCGGCGGGCCCGATCGCCGGGCAGCCCGGGTTGAGACCTGTTCAGGCTTCCGGTTCGCCCGTTCGCCGCTTCTGGTCGAGTGCCGACATCAGGCCGACCTCGTTCAGGTAGGCGCCGGCCTTCGCGTCCTTCGCCGCCTCGACCTGTGCCTTGCTCGCGCCGGCCTCGGCGAGAGCGGAGAAGGGGCACCTGCCGGCCGCCGCCGCGGCCTTCGTCTCGGCTTCGGCGACCTCGGTCGCCTGGGTTCCTTCGCCCTTGCCGATCTCGTAGGCCGCGATCATCTGCTCCATCAGCTCGTGGCCGAGTTCGATGCCCTCTTCGACCGTCCTGATCCCGATCTGCGAGACGTGCTTCTCGCGGGCCACCAGTTCGACGCGCTCCTGGGTCCGGTCCCGCATGAAGCCGGCGGGCACCCGGAGAATGCGCGAGGTAGCCTCGGCCGACCACTCGTAGCTCGAAAGCAGCGGCACCCGGTCGCCGTCGCGGGCGATCAGCTTCCGCTCGTCGGCCGTCTCGGAGGCGCCGTTGCCGTTGCCTTTCGTCTCGGCGGCCTGCTCACGAGCCTCGATCGTCACCGGCTCGCCGGTCTCGTCCTCGATCTGCGCGCGGGCGAACTCGAAGGTGACGGTCGGCAGCTTGCTCATCCGCGCCTTCTTCTCGATCCGGGCCTTGGCGCGGCGGCGCCGGTACAGGTCCTCGATCGTCTTGAGGGCCAGACGGGCGTCGGCGGTCCACTTCAGCTTGCGGCCGTCGTAGGTCGTCTCGACCTCGAGACCGCCCTCCATTTCGGCGATCCGGTCCAGCATCTCCTCCGTGATCTGCTCGAAGGACTCACTGCCACAGACGCCGCAGCGGACAGGATCGGGCTCGGCCGACGTCACGCCGCACTTGCGGCAGATGAAGGTGGGTCGGCTGCGCGCGAGCTGCAGGCCGACCTGCTCGGCCAGCGCCTCCGTCTCGCGAGCGGTGTACTTCGGCATGTAGCGGTCCATCGCCTCGTCGAGCACATCGCTCGAGATCACGCTGTGGCCCTGCTCGATTGCCAGCCGGTAGAGCGCGGTGCGGGCGATGCCGCGGACCTGCTCGGGAACGCGCTCGAAGCGCTCCTCGGCCTCGGGCGTCCAGCGGATGCTCTCCTCGGCCTTCACGTCGAGTTCCGGATACTCGAGACGGGTGGTCAGCAGGAGGTCGCAGGGGCAGGAACGGAGCAGGTTCTCGGAGTTGCTGCCGAGGCCGGTCTCGTTCTCGTCGCTGTGCACGCCGACGCGGCCGATGACCAGCATCCAGGGATCGATCTTCCGGGCGTGGTCGAGGACCTTCTGGAACGCCTTGCCGTCGAGCAGGGTCTTCGTCAGCTCGACGCCGACCTCCGTCGCCATCGTCTCGGCGACGTCCAGGTGGGATTGGTAGATCTGCGCCAGACCGGTATCGATGATCTCCTCGTGGAGCTGGTTCTGCTCCTCGAAGCGGAAGACCTTCGCGGCCCGCTCGGTCAGCACGTTGACCACGCCCTTGAACACCGAGTAGTGCAGGTACGGGTCGTAGACCGAGATTGCCTCGACCTTCTTGCCGAACCGCTTGGCTAGGTCGATTGCGGTCATCAGGGCGCCGAACGACTGGGGCGAGCCGTCGACGCCGACCAGGATCGTGTCGCGGCCGTCGGCGTCGGCGTGGTGGCCGTTGCCGTTGCTCTTCGAGGGCAGGCGCTTGATCACCAGCACGTCCTGGTCGGCGCTGCGGGCCACCCGCTCGCAGACCGAGCCGATCTGCGTGTCGCGGACGCGGCCGATGCCCATCACGCCGAGCACGGTCAGGTCATAGCCCGACTCGCGGATGTCGCGCACGATCTCGACGTGGTGCTTGCCGTCCATCATCTTCGGCTCGAACTCGAGGTCGGCTTCGTCGCAGACCGTCTTCATCGGCTCGAGGTAGCTCTCCGAGATGAGCTCCAGCCCCATCGTGATCAGGGAGTCGTGGATCTTCCGCTGGCGGTCGAGTTCCGTCTCCTCGAGGTACTCCTCGGGCAGCGTGTACTCCATCTGCTTGAAACGGTAGTCGTGCATGCTCGCCGCGTAGACGTGGCAGCCAACCATCCTGGAGTCGAACTCCCGGCCCAGTTCGACCGCCGAGGCGATCGCCTGGTTGGAGTAGTCCGAGTTGTCGAGCGGGACGTAGATCGTCTTGTACATGGCGATTTCTCTTCTGTTGACGGAGTGTCGGTTCCGAGAGATGGGGCGTAGCTGTGTGTGAACGGAGCTGCGGTCAGACTGCTGTGGCTTCGGCGCCGGTGAGAGCGTCGCCCGCCGATGTCTGGCGCGCGCGGCGGCGGACCAGGAACACGACGAGCAACTCGATTGCGACCACGATGAAGGCGGCGCGCAGCACCGGGATGGTCGCTGCCTGCTTCACGGTGGGTTCGGTGTAGACGTAGAACCAGGACGACAGGGCGCGCTTGTTGCCGCGTTCCCGGTTGAAACCGTCCCAGACGCTGAATGCGATCGGCGTGTACTGCTGCTCGGCGAAGCTGACGCCGGCGCGCGACGCGCGGCGGCGCTTGGTTGTCACCATCCACTCGCCCTGGTCGTAGGAGGTCACTGCCTCGACGATGTCGGCCTCGGTCGGCTCGATCGCGTCGCTGCCGCGGCCCCGGAAGGTGTCCGCTACGCCGAAGGTCAGGTTGACGAACCACAGGTCCACGGGGTTCGAGCTGTCGCCGAACAGGAAGTACGGCTTGAGCTGGGGCGTGTCCGCGGGCGCGCGCGAGGCCGGGAATTGGAGCGCCACCGCATCCGAGAACTCGGCGCCGTCGCTGCCGGCATCGTCGCTGCCGAAGAAGTCGTCGTCGCCGCCGAAGAAGTCGTCGGCGCTGTCGTCCGCCGTCTCGACGCCGAAGAAGCCGGCATCGTCCTCGGGTTCGGCTTCCTCGACGCCGAAGAAGCCGCCGTCATCGCCGCCCCCGCCATCGCCGCCGCCGAAGCCGTTGTCTTCGTCCCACGTCGGTACGTCCAGCGACGGGTTGTTCCGGCCGGTGTTGTCGGCGCGCAGGTCGTTCCAGCGCACCCGGAAGGCGATTTCGTCGCGGTTGTAGACGGCCTGGGCCTCGATCGAGGTCACGGAGGGATAGAAGTTGCGGCCCGGTTCGGTGATCTGCCCTATCAGCGGGAAGCGGGTCATCGGCGCGGCCTCGAACAGCGCGTCGAGCGCCTCCGCGTCCTGGAGGTCGATCGCCTCCTCGGTCCAGGCGGCGGTGATCAGGGTGCCGTAGCCGGGGTCGTCTCCGTCGCCCAGGGAGTACACGTAGTTCACCAGGTGCTGGCGGTCCTCGACTTCGAGCGAGTCGGCGTACGACGGCATCGGGGTGCCGTTGAGCCCGGTCGAGAAGGTGCGGTAGATGTCCTCCTTGGTCGGGCCGCCGCGGTAGGTCCAGCGCTGGGTCAGGTCGGCGACCTTGATGAGGTCGCCCGCGTCGTCTTCAAGGGTCGGCGCCGAGGCGCCGTCGCCGCGGCCGACCTCGCCGTGACAGGAGGCGCACCCCTGCTCTTCGTAGACCACGCGGCCGCGGGCGACCGACTCCTCGGTCGACTCGAGCGGCCGGGGAATGTCGATGGGCTCGCCGTAGCGGTCCGGGTTCTCGAAGTCGGGCGAGAAAGCCTTGATGTAGTGGATGACGTTCTGGACTTCCGCGTTCGACAGGTTGGGCCAGCCCGGCATCGAGGTGTACGGGAGTCCGTTCTCGATCGCGCGGCGCAGGTCGTCGTCCGTGGGAAGCAACCCGTTCGGTGTGGTGCGGAACTTGTACTTTCCGGACGTGAAGTCGCGAGGCTTCGGCTTGACCCGCAGCGTGGCGTGGCCGTCGCCGGCGCCCTCGTCGCCGTGGCACTGACCGCAGTACTTGTCGTAGACGACCTTGCCGGCGGCTCGCTGTTCCTCCGTGCCGAGGTCGACCTGGGCGGCCAGGGGCGCGGCCAGCAGGGCGGCGCCTATGGCTATGGCCGGTACGGACGCGAGCATGTGACGCACGGACATCAGTGCTGCCCCAGGGCGCGCGGCGCGTAGCCGTTGAAGTCGTAGATGAACAGGTTGACGTCCCACATCTCCTCGGTGGTGAGGAACTTGTCCCACGCCGGCATGGCGCTGTCCCAGGGCGTGCCTGCCGCGGGAAGGCCGGGCCCGCCCTTGGCGATCCGCCAGTGGACGAAGGAGGACTGCAGGATCGGCAACGTCCCGACGTCGTTGAAGTTGCTGGGCGCCGGGTTCAGGCCGTGGGCGAACATGCCGTCTCCGCCCATGCCGTCGCCGTGGCACCAGAAGCAGTTCTCGTAGTAGACGCGGCGCCCGTTCTCCAGGTGTTCCTCGTACGCTTCCGGGTCGTCTTCGTGAAGATGGGTGTACGGGTTGTCCGCGGTCGCCATGTCGAGCGTCTCGTCGTGGACCGTGAGCTCGGTGGGCGGCGGCGGATGCACCTCGCGCCCGAAGCCGGGCGCCTCGAGCGGGACGTTCATGTCCGCGTAGACGTTGTAGGCGGCCAGGGCGGGCAGCGCCACCAGGACCGCAACCAGGAGCGGCCGGCGCCGTGGTTCGAGGATGAGCCGGACAATCGGCGTGATGGTCTCGGACAGGCGCTCGCGGCTCGACGAGGCGTAGCAGACCAGGGCGAGGGTCGCGATCCCCAGATAGATCGTCGCCACCGACTGCGGGATCGGTACGGCGAAGCCGAATTTGAAGAAGGCCCACAGCGCGATCCAATTGAAGAGCAGCCAGGTCAGGTTGTTGGCCCGGCGCCAGACCAGTACGCCGGCGACCGCGGCCAGGCCAAGAAGGATCGGTAGGTTGAGTCCCATCATGATCGAGTCAGTTCAGTGAAGGTTAGGGGGCTCAATAGCCGAGGTCGATGTCCAGGGTCACGGTGGGCGTTCCGCCCATGCTCTGCAGCCACGCGATCACGGCCTTGATCTCGTCATCGGAGAGATTGATCGGAGGCTCGTTCATCGGCTGCATGCCGTCCTCGAAGCCGGGCACGATGAACGCTCCCGGTTCGTAGAGAGACTGCGCCAGGTACTCGACATCGGACAGACCCTCGATCCGGGTCGCGGCGCGGCCCCCGATGCCGGCCAGATCCGGGTAGCGGCTTGGGGCACTGGAACCGACGCTGTGGCAGCCGACGAGACATTGGCCTTTGCCGTCGGCCAACTCGCTGCCGACCGCGATGAGATCCTCGGTCGTCATGTCGGCGTTGATCAGCACCGGCGGCGGGGGGTGCACCTCCTTCTGGGGCACGATCTGGCCCAGGTACATGTAGAAGGCCGTGGTGCCCAACACCAGGAGGACCAACCTGAGCGGCATCGGGACGTTCAGCTTCATGCCTTCTGCCCCTCCTTGAGCCGGCTGTCGGCTTCAGTGGCCGTCTTGGGCTGCCAGGGCTTCTTGCCGGCGAGGCTGCTGAGCCAGAAGACGACGCCGAGCAGGCCGAAGAAGATGAGAACGGTGGCGGAAACAACCTGGGTGGCGAAGCCGAGGCTCGGGGTGTATGCGTCCGGAGAGGTGTCGAGGACCACACCGTACACGTGCCATTCCTGGCGCAAGCCGGAACGGACGTAGCCCATCAGACCCATCAGCCAGGTGAAGCTCAGGGCGATGAAGATGAGCGCGTACTGCGAGATCGCGGGCATCTTGCCCCATTGCGTCTCGCCCGACCGCTTGGCGTTCCGGTACAGAGGCAGGTCGATGATGGTGATCACGACCATCGCCGCGAGCACAGAGTAGACTTGGGGTATCGCGAAGCGGACTCGCATCGCGGCGTCGACGAACGGGGTGGAGCCGTAGACGCCGAAGAAGATGACCAGCGCCGCGGTAGCGGCGAAGACGACAACCTGGGCGCGGGTCAGTAGCTGCTTGTGCGGGTGGGTCGACAGCTTGCCGGTCCGCCGGTAGAGCAGGAAGCTCATGTAGGTCGACAGGATGAGGATGTTGACCGCCGTGTTCTTGGCCGACATCTGACCCAGAATCGAGAGCTGGGGGTGGCTGCTGCCGCCCATGGCGGCGATTTCGGAAACCGACGAGATCGCATAGCGCGGCGTCGCCCAGACGGCGAAGCAGAGGGCGATCGCGATCAGCAGCCACTTGATGAACTTCTGGAAGTGGGCGGTGCCCTCGATGCGGCCCATCCCCAGCCACAGGTAGTAGTTCGCGCCCAGGAACAGGTTGCCGATCACGGCGGCCTGGATGACGAATAGCCAGGAGAAGGTGCCGCCCATCATCTGAATGCCCAAGGTCTGGCTGAAGGCGTAGATCTCGCTCGCCAGGTAGTAGCCGGCGAACGGCAGCGGCAGGAAGGCGATGATGGCGACGAAGTTGCCGATGTAGCCCATCCAGTCGAAGTGGGCCTTCTCTTCGTCGGTCTTGGCCCGGAGGTACCGGAACGCGGCGTAGGCGGCGGCGATAGAGCCGCCGAAGGCGACGTTGGCGATGATCCGGTGAATGTTGATCGGCATCCAGGTGAAATTGAAGAAGGCGTCCCGGAGGCTCAGGAGCGCGCCGCTCTCGGATACCGCGGAGACGAAGTCCGGGATGCCGTCGCCGTCCACGTCGCCCCGCTTGCCGGGCGACATCATGAAGGTCAGCCAGGCGTTGGCGATGAACATGATCGCGGTGCCGACCAAGTTCAGCATGAGGCCGAGGAACAGGTGCACCTTTGGCCCGAACTTGCCCCAGCCGTAGTAGTAGCTGTAGAGGAACAGCGCCTCCAGGAAGAACAGCAGCACATAGGGCAGGAACGTCGGCGAGAAGATGTGCATCAGGTAGTTCGTGAACTTCGGGTAGAGGATGATCAGCCCGAAGGTCAGGAACGCACCGAAGGTGGCGGTCATCGAGAACGAGACGGAGAGCAGCTTGGTGAACTCGTACGCCAGCTTGTCGTAGCGCTCTTCCTTGGTCACGTAGCCGACAAACTCGATGATGAAGGCGAACAGCGGCACCGCGAGCACGAAGGCGGCGAACAGCAGGTGGAGCTGCGCCAGGACCCACACCGTGACCCGGCTGCCGACGAACGGAACCGTGCGGTACTCGGCCTCCACGTAGGGCCTGGCCTTCGCCTCCGCTTCGTCCTCGGCCTGCTCGTCGGCGACGCCCTGCTGACGCGGGGTCAGCTCGGTTTCGCCCAGCGCTTCCTCGGCCGCGACCTGGCGTTCCGGCTGGCGGTACTCGTTGTCCACCAGGAAGCCGCCCAGGCGAACCGTGACGATCACCGCCACGAAGGCGAGAACGCCGATACCGAAGAAGATCTTGTTTCTGCTCACTGGCTCTCCACCCCGGCTTTACTGGCGGGCTTCCCGCTCCGTCTGCATCGTCCGGCGTCCGTTCTGCAACTCGCGGACGTAGGCGACGACCGCCCAACGATCCTCGGTCTTGAGCGGGTAGCGGTAGCCCGCCATCAGTCCGGATCCGTTGGTAATGACGTCGTACAGGCGGCCGTCGTTGTAGCCGGCGACCCGCTCATCGTGAAGCGAGGCGGTGGGTGTGCCGGCCCGTTCGAACAGGATGCCCTGGCCCGTGCCGCGCTCGTCGTGGCAGGGCTGGCAGTAGATCGTGTAGCGGTTCCTGCCCCGGGCCAGGATGTCGTCGGTGACCGGGATGGGCGAACCTTCCAGGAAGTAGCCCTCGTCGTCGCGACCGAACAGCAGGCGATGGTCGATATCGAGCTGGCCGCGGGCCACCGTACCGGCGACCGGCTGGCGCATCGCCATCCCGTCGTAGAAGAAGCCGCTCGCCTCCTGGGGGTCGTAGCGCTCCTGGTAGTCCATGTTCGGGTTCAGGTGGATGGGCGGGTAGGGCGACGGCATGCCCCGGCAGCCGAGCAGAAGCAGGGTCGCGGCCAGGGCCGTGGCAGCGAGCCGCCGGTTGCGGCGCCGGAATCGCATCGCCTGGCGCATCAGTGCGCGTCCTCGCCGTGGCCCGCGTCGTCGGCAGGGCCGTGGTCCTCGACCGGCGGCGGGGCGGGCACGATCTCGCGGTTCGGATGGCGGATCTTCGCCAGGTAGGTGGTCCGCGGCTTCGTGTGCAGTTCGTCGAGCAGGTTGTAGTTGCGGGGGCTCGTCTTCGCCTCCACGACCTGGCTCGCGGCGTCGGTGATGTCGCCGAAGCGAATCGCCTCGGCGGGACAGGCTTGCTGGCAGGCCGTCACGACATCGCCGTCGGCGAGAGGCCGGCCGTCCTGCTTGGCGTCGACCTTGGCGCGGCTGATCCGCTGCACGCAGTAGGTGCACTTCTCCATGACCCCGCGAGAACGGATCGTGACGTCCGGGTTCTTGCCCAGGTGCATCACCTCGGGGGTGTCCTTGGTGAAGTTGAAGTAGTTGAAACGCCGGACCTTGTACGGGCAGTTGTTCGAGCAGTAGCGGGTGCCGATGCAGCGGTTGTAGACCATCGCGTTCAGCCCCTCGTCATCGTGGACGGTGGCGGAGACGGGGCAGACCTGCTCGCAGGGCGCGTTCTCGCAGTGCATGCAGGGCACGGGCTGGAAGTTCGTCTGCGGGTCGTGAGGCAGATCGTCGACGAGGCCGTCCGACTCGCCTTCGGAGGAGAAGTAGCGGTCGATGCGCAGCCAGTGCATCTCCCGGCCTTCCATCACCTGTTCCTTGCCGACGATCGGAATGTTGTTCTCGCTCTGGCAGGCGATGACGCAGGCGTTGCAGCCGACGCAGGCGTTCAGATCGATCGTCATGCCCCACTGGGGCGAGTCCTTGTAGGTCCACTCGTCCCACATCGAGTTCTCGTGGGGCTTCTCGCTGTGGGCGGTGGCGAAGTCGGGGTGCTCCTCGAAGTAGTCGAGCGGCGCTTCCTGCACGATGGCGCGCCCTTCCATCGAGTGATGGTCCTGGGTTTGCGCCAAGGCGTACGAACCGCCACTGGCCTTGAGCGCGCAACGGCCGACGTGGAGGGCGTCCGAGGTGCGCAGCAGATAGGCGTTCCTGCCCGGGTTGTGATCCTCGTCGTTGGCGCTGCTGGCGATCCGGCCGTCGAAGTCCCGGCCGTAGCCGAGATCGATCGTCACGGTGTGGTCGGCCTGGCCAGGCACCTGCCACACTGGCAGTTCGAGTTCCCGCTCGCCGCGGGTGACGGTGACCAGATCCTCATTCTCCAGGCCGAGTGCCGTGGCGGTGGCCGGGCTGATCAGGGCCGCGTTGTCCCAGGTCAGCTTGGTGATCGGGTCGGGGAGTTCCTGGAGCCAGCCGTTGTTCGCGAAGCGCCCGTCGAAGACCGCCGCGGAGCAGCGGAAGACGACCTCGAGTTCCTCGCCCTCGACGACCGGGTTGGCAGCGTCGCCCGCGGCACGCACCGCGGCGGCGCAGTCTTCGAGCGTGACGGTGGCCAGGTCGGCGGCGGGTGCGGCGCTGCCGTCCTGCACGCCGTCATGAAGCACGCGGCGCCAGGCGACTTCGAACTCGGAGAGGGCGACGGGGAAGGGAAGGGACATGGGATCGACGGGCGGGGCGTCCGCCTCCTCGCTGCCCTCTGCCGCCGCGGTTTCCGCGTCTTCTTCAACCAAGACCTCGGCCTCGGCGCCGTCGTCGAGCGGCAGTCCGAGCAGCTCGGACCAGGTCTCGCGGACCAGGTCGCGACCGTCCCGCGCCTCGCCCAGGGCGGCCAGCGCCAGGACCTCGACCGCGCTCCTGGCGCCGTAGAGGGGCTCGATCAGGGGCTGGACGACGCTGGCTGTGCCGTCGGTGGTGCGGGCGTCGCCCCAGCTCTCGAGGTAGTGCGCGAGCGGCACGTGCCAACGCGCATAGCGGCTCGTCTCGTCGCGGTGGGTACCGACATGGATGACCGCGCCGGCGTTGTTCAGGTTCTCGAGCGCGGCGGCGAAGTCGAGGTCGGCGGGAGCGCTGTAGACCGGGTTCGCTTCCAGAACGAGCAGCCGGTCGACGGCGCCTTCGCTCATCGCCGCCACCAGGTCGGCCAGGTCGGCGTCGCTCGAACTGCCGCTGTCCGGCGTCTGGTGGTAGGTCACCGTGGCGCCGACGTTGCCGAGCGCCGAGTTCAGGGCGTAGACCGCCGCGTGGACCTCCGCCGGCTGGCGGTCGCCCGCGACGATCAGGCCGGCGCCTTGGTGATCGAGCAGGTCCTTCGCGACCGCCCGCACCCAGGCGTCGTCGATGTCCGCGGCCGGAGCGCCGCCGTCGAGCGGCAGTTCCAGGCCGTGTGCGGCGAGGGCGTGTCCCAGCCGAGTCACGAAGGCGGCGACACGGCCGCTCTGTACCCGCAGCCGGTGGTCCGCATTGGCGGACGTGACCGAGTGGACGCCGTCGACGGCGTAGTGCCGGAGCATCTCCGAGGCGCCGTTGTCGCCCACACGCCGGGCCTTCGCGTAGCCGCGCAGGTTGCGGACGCTGTCGCCCTCCGTGCTCAGGAAGTCGGAGTCCAGGGAGAGCAGGACCTGCGTCGCGTCCAGGTGGTACAGAGCGTGGTAGTGATCGCCGGCCACCGATTCGAGACCGCGGTCGGCGTTCTCGTCGCTCACCGGTTGCCAGGTCACCCAGCGGGCCTGGGGATAGCGTTCGAGCAGAGCCGATTTGAGCCGGAGCAGGGTCGGCGAAGACGACGGCTCGGTGAGGACCGCCAACCCGGCGCCGTCCGCGGCGGGCGCGAGGTCGCCTTCGGTCCAGGCGTCGACGAAGGCGTCCCAGGACGACGCCTGGTCGCCGAATCGAACCGTCTTGGAGCGGTCCGGGTCGTACAGGTCGAGGATGGAGGACTGCGCCCAGACACCAGACGCACCGCCGGAAGAAGGGTGGAGTTCGTTCCCTTCGACCTTGGTCGGCCTGCCCTCGTGGCTCTCCATGACCAGCCCGAGGGCCCGGTTGCCGAACGGCATCGTGGTGGCGTAGGCCAGCGGAATGCCGGGAACCATGCCTTCCGGGGCGTCGACGTAGGGAACGATGTGCTCGACCGGACGGCGGATGACGTCGCAGCCGGCCAGACCGGCCAGGGAAGCGGTGGAGCCCAGCATCGCGAGGACGCTGCGCCGGCTGACACCGTCCTCAAGCAGTGCGGGCGGGGCCTCGGATGCACCCTCGGGGAACTCGCGGTGCAGGAACCCGGTGGCCCTGGAGTCGCCCTGTATCTGTTCCAGACTGCGCCAGTACGTCTTGTCGGATTGGTGGCCGTTGCCTGCGCTCATCGATGGCACCCCGTGCAGTCCTCGGGCGGCGCGAGACCGCGTTCGGCGATCGCCTGCTCGGCGAAGGTCGCGTGATCGCCGGTCGGCGTCCACTCCATGTCGGTGACGGCGTCGAGCGGCCGCAGATTCGGACCCGGGTCGCGGTGACAGTCGAGGCACCAACTCATGCTCAGGGGCTCCACCTGGGTTACGACCTCCATCTCATGGACGGGACCGTGGCAGGACTTGCAGCCGACGCCGGCGCCGACATGAACACTGTGATTGAAGAACGCGTAGTCGGGCAGGTTGTGGACGCGCACCCAACGCATCGGCCGGTCCTGCGCCGCGCTCTTGCGAATCGGCTCCAGAAGTTCGCTCTCGCGCGCCGCGACGTGGTGGCAGTTCATGCAGACCTTGGTGGGAGGAAGGGTCGACACGGCCGACTCCTCGACCGAGGCGTGGCAGTAGCGGCAGTCGAGGCCGAGCTCGCCGACGTGAAGCTTGTGGCTGTAGGGAACTGGTTGCGCCGGCCTGTAGCCGACGTCGGTGTATTCGGGCGAACCGTAGTACCAGATGGCGCCCACCGCCGCGGCGCCCGCGATCGGCAGAGCGGCCGCTACGTACAGCGGCACCTTGAGGGTCCACTTGGGGAAGATCTGAGCCAAGATTCCGTACCTTGAAGCAGGGTGCGAAGCCCTGCCCGATCCGAGGTCGCGCGGAGTGTACAGCGTGCTACCGAGGTGGTCAAAGGCCGCCGCAAAACCTGTCGCAGGCGCCATGTTTTGCCCCAGCCCCTCCTCGCCAGGATCTCGCGCCGCGGAACTCGCCTCGCTACGTTCTTCGGCGCGAGGTCCTAGAGCCGAGATAGTGTCGGGGTGTGTTCGAAGAGGGTCCCGAGAGGTCGGATGGAGCGGGGATTCCTCCTCGTCGCCGCTTCCTGAATCCGTGGTTTCTGGCGGCGCTCGTGGGTGTGGTGCTCATCCCGGCGCTGCGCCCCCTGCTCCGTATCGAGCCGGATCCGCCGCCGGTGCTGCGGCAGTTGCCCGACTGGCGGCTGGTGGACCAGGATGGCGAGGTCTTCGGCAGCGCCGAGCTTGCGGGCGAAGTCTACGTCGCCTCCTTCGTGTTCACCCGCTGCGCGACGGTCTGTCCGCGGCTGACCGCGGAAGTCAGCCGGTTGGGGCGCCGGTACCGCGAGGAGGGCGTCGAGGGCGTGCGGCTGGTCAGCTTTTCGGTCGACCCCGAACACGACACCCCGGAGCGTCTGCGGGACTACGCCGGGAGCCGCGGCCTCGACCTCGAGCGTTGGAGCCTGGTGACGGGAAACGAGCAGGAGCTGCGCTCGGTTGTGGTCGACGGGTTTGCCCTGCCCATGGGCGAGCGCATCGATCTCGCCGGCGGCCTGGTCGACGTGGCGCACGCGGCGCGGCTGGTTCTGGTGGACGGCGCCGGCGGCGTTCGCGGGTACTACGGCTCGGATGCGGTCGGCCTCGACGAGGTCTTCCACCGCACGCGGCAGATCCTGGCGGAGTAGGCGCGGGACATCGGAGGGAACGGGCCGACTGGGTGCGCGGGCCTTCTGGCCCGCTGCCGCCGTAGGCGGCCAGGTAGAGCGCGCCGGCCGCAGGCCGGCGTCTACTTGGGCGCCGGTCAGGCCTCGGTTCGGTGCTCCATCCCCTCAATCCATTCGCGGATGAGGACCACCGCCTCGGTGTCGACGAGTCCGCGGCCGATCTCCGGCATCATTACGCCGGGATGGACCGACTCGATCCGGTAGACCAGGATCGATTCGTCCGGACTGCCGGGCACGACGCCGTAGAGGCGGTCGCCGGTGCCCTGCCCGGCCGCGACCGGGTGCTTGTAGATGCCGAGTCGGGTCCGGTCGTCATGCTCCGCCCGCAGATCGAGCCCCGACGTGCGTCCGCTGCCCTTGAGGTTGTGGCAGTGGGCGCAGTTGATGTCGAGCCAGGTGCGGGCGCGTTCGCCGACGCTGCCGGTCGAGGGCTCGTTCCACACCGGCGCCCGGGGCGCCTCGGCCGGTGACGGGGCGCCCTCGAGGAAGCCGAGACGCTGCCAGCGGGCGAGCTGATTCTCGGCGCGGCCGGGGCCGCCGCCGTCGGCGGCATGGACGAACTCCCGGTTCAACTGGCCGGCGCGCGGGCCGATCGGCAGCACGTGCTCGCCGTCCGTGCGGTGACAGGTCTTGCACTGGTTCGTGTTGGGCACCCGATAGGTGTGTTCGACGGTCCGGCCGCTGCCATCGACCCAGGAGACATCGAGGGGACCGCCGACGATCGCCAGTTCCGCCTCGGTCTGTTCTTCGTTCCAGATGTAGGGCAGCCCGACCCAGCCCCCTTCTTCGTGAATGAGGAGGCGGGTCTCGAGTAGCCGTACGTCCGCTGCCTTTGTCCGCAGGTCGGCGGGGTAGGCGAACGTCTTGGCGATCACCGTGCCGACGGGAAACTCGAACGGCCCCGCCGCACGGTACTGCGCGGGCTGAAGGGCACCGTCCGGGGCGGTGGGGAGCCGGACGAAGCGGAACTTCAGCGCGTAGTCGGAGAAGAGAGGCGTGTTCAGGTCGTAGGGTTCGACTCCGTGGGCGGGCGTCTGGGTCGCACCGTCGCCGACGAAGAACTCCCAGGCCGACAGCGTCTGCGGATAGCGGTCGAATGGGTTGCCGGCGGGAGAATCACCGCTCGAACAGCCGGCGGCCACCAGCAGGACGGCCGCCGGGGCGAGCAGCGCCTTCGGGAGATGAAGTTGCCGGCTCGGCGTCACGCTCCGCCTGCGCCCGTCGCGACTCCCAGGTCGACGGGCTGGGGAACCGCCGGCAGTGCCCCTTCGTGGGGTCCGAGGTCGGTGGTCACGTTCGGCTGGCCGCCGGCGAATACCGATCCGAGATCAAGGTTCACAAAGTCCGCGTCCCCGTTGCTCTCGATGTAGAGGCGGAGTTCGTCCGGCACCGCGCCGTCGACCAGCTTGTCCGGGTTCGCCACGCCGTCCCACACGATGTCCGGGAAGGTGCCTCCGGCGAGCGCGACGAACGCGTCCGCGAAGGCGCCGTTCGGGCTCTCGCCGCCGCCGACGAACTCGTTGTCGTGGATGTAGACGCCTTCGGTGTACGGGTCGTAGCCGGGATCGTTGAAGGTGCGCCCGGTGGAGAGGTACGAGATCACCGCCAGGTTCGAGTTCTGGTTGTTGTGAATCCGGTTCCCGAACAGTTCGACGTTGTCGCTGGCCATCACGATCACCCCCGAGCCGGCGGGAATCGTGGAGACGATCGCTCCCTCCTTGCCGAAGTTGGGCAGGTTGTTGTCAGCGATCTCGTTGTCGTAGATGCGCGCGTCGCGGCCGTCCTTGACCGGAAGCTCCGGCAGGGAGAAGACGAGCAGGCCGCCGGTGTTGCCATGGGCCCGGTTCTCGTAGACGTCCGCGCCGGTGGTGTTCTCGATCTCGATGCCGGCCACGTTCTCCCAGACCTCGTTGCGCCGGACGACGACGTTGGCGGACTGGCCGACGTAGATGCCGGCGTCCGAGGCGCCGCGTACGCGGCTGTCCTCGATCAGCACGTTGGTCACCTGGACCGGATAGAGACCGTAGGCGCCGTTGTTCGTGTCCGGTCCGTTCGTCCACTCGACCCGCACACTGCGGAAGGCGGCGCCGGTCGTGCCCTCGACCTTGATGCCGTCGCCGAGCGTGTTCTCGACCGCCAGGCTCTCGACCGTGAAGTCGTCGGCCGTCACCAGGATCCCCTCGCCGCCGGTGCCCGGCGCCTGGCCGGCGAAGTCCAGGATCGTTTCGTCCATGCCCTGGCCGCGCAGCGTCACGCCCTCGACGTCGAGGGACAGGGTGGCGTCGAGCTCGAAACGGCCCGCGCCCAGCTCGATGACCGCACCGGGTTCGGCGACGAGCAGCGCCTCCTGCAAGGTCTTGTGGTCGTTGGCGCCGGGGCGGACAGGTCCGTCCTGTTGGGCGCAGGCGGCGAGCGCGAGCACGGCAACCGCCGTACAGAGGATTCGGTGCTTCATGGTTGGACTTCGATCTCCGGTTCGTTACTGGGCCGGTCGGATCATGCCATCATAGTTGCGCGAACCGCCGAAAGGGGAGAGTTGATGCCGGGAGAGCCAAGCAGAGCGACGGCGCCGGGACGCCGGGAAGCGAGGAGGAGGAGAATGGGGACGGTCGGCCTCGCGGTGACGGTATGCGCCGCGGGCGCCGCCATCTGCATGGTGGGGATCGCCGGCGCCCAGGACGACGCGCCCGTCCCCGAGCCGGCGCCGATCGGCACGATGAGCGAACTGATGATCAAGCTCATGTACCCGGCTTCCGACGCGATCCTCTATGTGGAGAGCCGGGCGCCGACCAACGAAGTCGAGTGGAACGAGCTGCAGGCGCAGGCCCTGATCCTGGCCGAGTCGGCCAACCTGATCATGATGCCGAGCCGCGTGGTGGGCGACCGCGACCAGTGGATGCGGGACGCCCGGTTGATGTTCGAGGTCGGAGCGGCCGCCTACGAGGCGGCCCTCGACCACGATCTGGACGCGCTGATCGCCCTGAACGAGCAGGTCTACATGTCCTGCGTGGTGTGCCACAAGCGAACCCGGCCCGACTACGGGAAGGGCTACAAGCGCTTCGAGGATCCGCCGGCCGAGGAACCGCGGGTTCCCTAGCGCGTGCCCGGCGGTCGGCTCGCTGCTACGATCGCCGACTCAATCTCAGGGAGAACGACCGTGACGTTGATCAACCCCCGAAGCCGACCGGTCCGATTCACGGTCCTGCTGCTCGCTTTCGCGCTGGTTCCACTTGCCGCTGCCGGCGACGACTCGAACGCCGACGTGTGGGACCGTGTCGAGCACCACATGGTGGGGAGCGGCGACATCGACATCCACTACGTCACCCTGGGCGAGGGCAAGCCGGTCCTGTTCCTTCACGGCTTCCCGGACCTCTGGTACTCCTGGCGCCATCAGATGGCGGCCCTCGAGGGAGAGTTCCGTACCGTGGCGATGGATCTGCGCGGCTACAACCGGAGCGGTCAACCGGAGCGGATCGAGGACTACCAGATGCCGATGATCCTGGGCGACGTGGCCGCCGTGATCGAGGATCTCGGTGCGCCGGTGACCCTGGTCGGCCACGACTGGGGCGGGGCCATCGCCTGGCGCTACGCCATGGCGAACCCGGAGCAGATCGAGCGTCTGGTGATCCTCAACCTCACCCATCCCAAGGGCTACGCCAACGTGATCGCGAGCGCAACCGACGCGCAGCGGCAGAACACCCAGTACGCCCGGAACTTCGCGACGTCCAAACCGGACGGCAGCCCGGTGCCGGAGGGTCTCCTGGTCCGCTACGAAAGCGAGGGCGAGAAGGTGGCCGGCCACTATCGGGAGGCCTTCTCGCGCTCCTCCTGGGACGGCATGCTGAACTACTACCGGGCCAACTACGGCCAGGTCGCGGGCGGTGGCGAGATGCCGAACCTGCAGATGCCCGTGCTCCAGTTCCACGGCCTGAAGGACACGGCGGTGGACAAGGACGGATTGAAGAACACCTGGGACTGGATCGACCGCGACTACACGCTGGTCACGGTGCCGTCGGTGGGCCACTGGGTCCAGTTGGAAGCGGCGGATCTGGTCTCGAACACGATGCGCGCCTGGCTGCTGGCCAGGGAGTGAGCACCTCAGGAAGGTAGGTCGAAAGATGCATATGACCCGGTTACTGCGGCAACCGTTGTTCCCTGTCGCGGCTACGCTGGCGGCGGTCTGTTTGATCCCGGCGTGCGCGCCGTCAGACGCCCCCGCGGAGGACGCGGCGAGCGAGCAGGCGATGGAGAGCGAGCCTGCCCGCGAGTACTACGAGATTCGCCGCTACCGTCTGGCCGAGGAAGGCAGCCGGCAGACCGTTCTTGCCTACCTGGAGAACGCGTTGGTGCCGGCGCTCAACCGCGCCGGAGTCGACCGGGTGGGCGTGTTCGGCGTCGAACCGCCGCCGGAAGGGGAAGAGCCCCTCGATCCCGTGGACGCGATGTCCCTGTGGGCGATCATCGCCTTCCCGAGCGTCGAGGACTTCGTGGGCATGAAGTCCACGCTGGAAGCCGACGCGGACTACCTGGAGGCTGCGGCGCCGATGTACGCCACGCCGACCCGGGAGCCGATCTACGAACGGGCCGAGAGCTGGTTCCTGCATGCATTCAAGGGCATGCCGGTGATGGAGCTGCCACCCCAGACCGCGGCCGGCGAGGACCGTATCTTCGAGTTCCGCCTATACGAGAGCCACAACGAGGACACGGCCCGTCGCAAGGTCCACATGTTCGACAACGGCGAGATCGACATCATGCGGGACGTGCGAATGGCGCCCCTGCTGTACGGCGAACTCCTGATCGGCGCCAACGTGCCGGCGCTCGTCTACATCCTGTCGGCGCCGGACATGGAAACGCACCGCGAGCACTGGCAGGCTTTCCTCGCCCATCCGGAGTGGGTGCGGATGCGGGACATGGAGATGTACAAGGGCACCGTTTCGGGGATCGAGAACGTCTTCCTCCGGCCGACCGCCTTCTCCCAGATCTGAACGCGGCAGGAAGATCGGCGCGCGCTTGCATGGAACAAGCCCTGTTTCCTGTGCGTCAGCGCGGCGCGGACGCCGCGACTCCTAGTCTGCGCCTTCCTCGGCGGCTTCGGCTGCGCTGCCGGGCCAGCGCACCCAGTAGCCGTCGGCCCAGGCCAGGTCCTGGTTGAAGTCGGTGCCCGGAAAGGCGCCGATCTCGTAGCTGGACTCCGGTTGCGCGGTAGCCGAGCCGTCGCGGCCGCCGCTCCAGATGCCGAGCACCTGGGTGCCGAGCAGCTTGTCCGAGCCCGCGAAACCGTACCGGTAGGGGTGGTTCCAGCCGTCGCGTTCGGGCACGTCCTGCATGTAGAAGAAGGTGTTGGACGGCCTGAGCAGGGCGGACAGGTCGGCATGGGCGAAATCGGGGTAGGTGAACTCGCTCCAACTGAACGTCGCGGTCGTGCTCGAGCCGGCCGCGGCGGCGCTCACCTGGTCGGTGAGCCACTGCATCCAGGCGGTGCCGACGCTCTTCATGTCGGCCTGGGTCCGCGTCTGGTTCGCGTTCTGAAGTCCGTTCATCAGGTTCGGCACCAGCAGCGCGGAGATGATGCCGATGATCGCCACGACGATCAGCAGTTCGATCAAGGTGAATCCGTATTCGCGGGAGTGGGCGCGCGCTCTGTGCATCTTCGTGCTCCTTTGGTGAACTCGAGGTCCGGCCCCGGCGGACTGAGGGCGGGTAGCCGGCGGCTTACAAGATGATACGAAGCGGAGGGCTGCGGCGTCCAAGCGGCTACGGCCGGCAGCGGGCTGGAAACGCCGTTGCGTCGGTGATTGCCGGCGCCGACACGCCGGTGGTAGTTTCGGCATACGCTCCGGGATCGGCCGCACACGGCCAGCAGGGCTCCGGTGGACTTCGACTCCTACGACTTCGATCCAGCGGTCTTCGACGAGATGTTCGTTGCGCCGGGTCAACCGCGCGAACATTGCCGAGCCGTCTACGAGGCCCTCCGGAGCGCGCCCCGGGAGGAGCTGGAGACGATTCAGGAGCGGGTGACCCGCTCCTTTTCGCACGAGGGGATCACCTTCACGGTCTACGGCGACGAGGAGGCCGAGGAAGCCGAGGAGCGGATCATTCCCGTCGATTGCGTGCCGCGGCTGCTCACGCTCGCGGAGTGGCGCGAACTGGAAGCCGGCCTGGTGCAGCGCATCGCGGCGCTCAACCTCTTCCTGGGCGATGTCTACGGCGAGTGCCGGATCGTCCGCGACGGCGTGATTCCCATCGACTTGGTCCTCGGTTGCCCGCAGTACCGGCTGGAGATGCGCGGCGTCAGCGTGCCGAACAACATCTGGGTGGCCGTCTGCGGAACGGACATCGTGCGCACCCACGAGGGGTTCATGGTGCTCGAGGACAACCTGCGAGTGCCCTCGGGCGTCTCGTACATGATCGCCAACCGCAAGGCGGTCAAGGCCGGCATGCGGCGCCTCTATCGCACCTGTCGGGTGCAGGACGTCGAGAACTACGGCAGCCTGCTGCGCCGGACGCTGAGCGAGCTGGCCCCGGGCGGCCGTCCGGATCCCAGCCTTGCCCTGCTCACGCCGGGAACCTACAACGCCGCGTTCTATGAACACATGTTCCTGGCCCAGGAGATCGGCGCGGAGCTGGTCGAGGGACAGGACCTGCTGGTCAACGACGGCTTTGTCTACATGCGCACCACGGCCGGTCTGCGGCGGGTCGACGTGATCTACCGCCGCGTGGACGACGATTTTCTGGACCCCCTCGTCTTCCGCGACGACTCTCTACTCGGCGTGCCGGGCCTGCTGAACGCGTTCAAGCGGGGCAACGTGACCCTGGCCAACGCGCCCGGTACGGGCGTCGCCGACGACAAGAGCGTCTACGCCTATGTGCCCGACATGGTGCGTTACTACCTGGGCGAGGAGCCGTTGCTCAAGAACGTCGACACGCACCTGTGTCGACGCCCGGAAGACCTCGAGTACACGTTGGACAACCTCGAACATCTGGTCGTCAAGCGGGTTGGAGAGTCGGGTGGCTACGGCATGCTGGTCGGTCCCCACTCGACGCCGGAGGAGCGTGGCGCGTTCAAGGAGTTGCTGCGAGCCAACCCGGCTGACTACATCTCGCAGCCGACGCTGCCGTTGTCGCGGTCGCCCTGCCTGGTCGAGGGCCGCGCGGAGCCGCGCCATGTCGACCTGCGCCCCTTCGTGCTGACGGGGGGCGAGACCCGGATCGTCCCAGGCGCCTTCTGCCGCGTGGCGCTGCGCCGCGGGAGCCTGGTCGTGAACTCGAGCCAGGGCGGCGGCGGCAAGGACCTCTGGGTGGTGGACCTCTGATGCTCTCGCGCAGCGCCCAGGGCGTGTACTGGATGGGGCGCTACCTGATGCGGGCGCAGTACCTGAGCCAGCTTCTGGAACTGCACGTGCAGGCCCTGGTCGACCGATCGGTCGAGGAGATTCACTTCGGCTGGAGGCGCGTCTACCGGTCCATGAAGCGGTTCGCGCCGGCGGGCGAGGGATGGTTGCCGGAGGCCGAGGACTTCGCCCTGGCGGACTCCTTCACCCTGGCGGACGATCTGACCTTTGAACGGACGAATCCCGACTCGGTCCGGAGCAGCCTGGAGCGAGGGCGCGAGAACGCCCGTCAGATGCGTCACTGCATCAGCGCCGAGATGTGGACGTGTCTGAACCTGGCCTATCTGCGCATCCGGGACGTGGAAACGGTGGACATCTGGAGGACGCCGGAGGCCTTCTACGCCCAGACCTGTAACGAGATCCACAATTTCGTCGGCATCGCCGACGCGACGATGTACCGGGGCGGCGCCTGGCGATTCATGCGTCTGGGGCGCGCGATCGAACGGGTCCAGCTTGCGGTGTCGCTGATCCTCGCTCAGAGGGAACTCAGCCGGCGCATGAATCGGCGCACTCTGGGCTGGGCGAGCATGCTGCGCATGCATCACGCCTCCGAAGCGTACAGCCGGCTCTACGGGATCGAGATCCGGCCGGGCCGCGTCCTGGATCTTCTGGTTGGCGATCCCTTGCTGCCCGCCTCGCTGCTCAGCTCGCTCCGGGCGGCGGCGGCGGAACTGGACGCCATCGAGACGGGACCGGACGCTGAGGCCGACGCGGCGGCGAGGCGATTGGTAGGTCGCGCCGGCGCCCTGATCCTCTATGACTGGCCCGAGGCCCGGGACCGGGATCAACTTCTGCGGCGGGTGGACCGGTGCACGCGCGATCTTCACGACACGGTGCTGGACGCGTTCGTAGACTATGGGGTTCAGGACGCTCCGCTGCGGCGGCGATGGAGCTAGGGATGCGCTACGACGTCGAGCACCGGACGCACTACAGGTACCCGAAGGACGCGCGCGGCTGCGTGCTGATGCTGTGTCTCCAGCCGGTCTCGGGGCCCGGGCAGGAAGTGCTGGAGTTCGAGATCGACACGGCGCCCGCGGCGCCGCTGAGCGCGGAGCGGGACGGGTTCGGCAACCGGCGACACGTGTTGAACGTCCACCGGCGGCACCGGGAGTTGACAGTCACGTCGCGGTTTCAAGCGGAGCTCGATCCGCTCCCCCGACCTGAGGCGGTTGGGAACTGGGACGAAGTTCGTTCCTGGCGCCGGCTGCCGGAATACTGGCATCTCGTGCAGCCGAGCCGGTTTGCAAGGCCATCCCCTGCGCTCGACGACCTGGTGCGCAGGGAGCGCCTCGAGCCTGACGACGATCCCATGGCGACCATGAAGCGCCTTTCGGATAGCATCCACCACAGTTTCGACTACCAACCGGGCGCTACCTCGGCCGATTCTTCGATCGAGCAAGTCCTGGAGTCCGGTCGCGGCGTCTGTCAGGATTTCGCTCACGTCATGATTGCTATCGCCCGTTCCTGGGGCGTCCCGTCCCGCTATGTATCCGGCTACCTGCACACCACCGGCCGCTCCGGCGAGCAGACGGTGGCGACCGGCAGTCACGCCTGGGTCGAATGCAGGTTGCCCGGGGCGGGTTGGGTCGGCTTCGACCCGACGAACGCGACGTTCAGCGACGAGCGTCACATCCTCGTGGCCACGGGACGGGACTACGCCGATGTTTCGCCGACGAGTGGAGTGTTTCAAGGCAGCGGGGACGCGAAGATCGAGGTCGATGTGATAGTGAATGCCGTTGGTTCTTCGGGACCTGACGGAACCGTGAGCGGAAGAAACAGGAGGCAGAGAGGATGAACGTCCAGGCTGAGAATCTCGAAGGGGTTCTTGTTGCGAAGGTCGAGGGTCGCGTCGACAGCTCGAACTCGCAGGACTTCGAGCGCCAGTTGCAGGCGGCCATCGGTGACGACATCGGGGCCGTTGTGATGGATCTCGGTCAGCTCGCCTACATCAGCAGTGCCGGCCTGAGGGTCGTCCTTCTGGTGGCCAAGACCCTGGGGCAGCGCAACATGAGCATCTCTCTCTGCGCGCTCTCCGACCCTGTTCAGTCGGTCTTCGAGATCAGCGGTTTCAACCGCATTATTCAGATCTACGACACCCAGGCCGACGCCTTGGCCGCCGCTGGCCAGTAGGTCGCCCCGGCGTCGCGGCATGTCCGACAGATCGAGCGCCCGAGCCGCACGTTCGGCCAATCCCGATTACATGATTCTGGTGGTTGACGACGAGCCAGACCTGGAGCGTCTCGTCAGGCAGCGCATGCGCCGTCACATCCGCTCGGGTCGGTACGGCTTCGAGTTCGCCGGCAACGGGATCGAGGCGCTCGAGAAACTGGCCGAGAGCAGGGACATCGACATCGTCCTCTCGGACATCAACATGCCGAAGATGGACGGTCTGAGCCTGCTGCAGCAGATCCCGAAAGTCGACCCGGACATCCGTTCCGTCATCGTGTCGGCGTACGGCGACATGGAGAACATTCGCACGGCGATGAACCGCGGCGCGTTCGATTTCGTCACCAAGCCGATCGACTTCACGGATCTGGAGGTCACGATCGAACGGACTCTCAAGCATCTGGACGAGTGGCGCGCCGCTCTGGCGTCGAGAGACAAGCTGGTGGCGCTGCAGAACGAGCTGGACGTGGCGAACAAGATCCAGCAGTCGATCTTGCCGGACAAATTCCCCCACGTCGACGGTTGCGAGGTGTACGGCTGCATGGAGGCCGCGCGCAACGTCGGCGGCGACTTCTTCGACGTGATCCGGCTCGAGGGCGGCAGCCTCGGGCTCGCAGTCGCCGATGTCTCGGACAAGGGCGTTCCCGCGGCTCTGTTCATGATGTCGAGCCGCACCCTGCTCAAGGGCGCGGCGGTCGGCGTCGGCGATCCGGCCCGGGTCCTCGGTGAAGTGAACGATCTGCTGAACGAAACGAACGACGCCGCGATGTTCGTGACCGTGTTCTACGGTGTGTACAACCCCTCGACCAGGGTGTTGACGTTCTCCAACGGCGGCCACAACCCTCCTCTCGTGGTTCACGCCGACGGCAGCTCCGAGGAGCTCGAACTGACCGGCGGTCTGGCCTTGGGCGCGATGCCGCAATTCAAGTACGGCCAGGCCAGCATCCAACTCAGGCCGGGCGACATGGTTGTCTTCTACACCGACGGTGTGACCGAGGCGATCAATCTCTTGAACGAGGAGTTCGGTCTGAAAGCCGTACAGGCATTGTTCAAGGACGGCAAGATCCGGAGTGCCCGGGAGGCCGCGGAGATGATCCTGCAGGCGGTGAGCGATTTCGCCGGTGAGGCGCCGCAGTTCGACGACCTGACCTGCATGACCCTGCGTGTTACTGAAGAGTGAGCGCTAATCCGCATATCTCACCCGGGTCCTGCTGCACCGGGGATCCGCTCGCGGCGCCTCCACGCCCTCGCTACCGAGGTTGCTGAGATATGCGGACTACCCGCACACTGCGTGTTCCGAACCGGATCGAGAAGCTTCCGGGCGTCTCGGAGTCCGTGGAGGCGCTTGGCCAGGAGGAAGGCTGGTCCCCGGACGTTACGTACGCCGTCGTCCTGGCGCTTGAGGAGGTGGCGACGAATGTCGTGCGCCACGGCGGCGGCGAGGAAGGGACCAGCGAGATCGAGATCGAAGTCATCTCGACGGACGAGAAAGTCCGGCTCGAGGTTCGCGACAGCGGCAAGCCGTTCGACCCCTTCCACGACGCCCCCGAGCCGGATGTCGACGCGGCGCTCGAGGACCGGAGAGTCGGCGGCCTCGGTGTCCACTTCGTGCGGGTGCTGATGGACGAGGCGTCGTACCGGCGCGAGGACGGCCGCAACCATGTGACCATGGTCAAGCGCCGGAGCTGAACCCGGCGGCACCGGATGCGCGTTCGTGCAAAGGTGGCCCTGACCGCGTCGGCCTGCGCCGCGACCGTGGTTCTCGGTTCGTTTCCGGCCGGGGCACAGCCCGAGTCGACTCCGGGGGTGTCGGCGGAGCGGGTGCTGTTCGGTCAATCGGCGGCCTTCGCGGGTCCCGCCGCTGAACTCGGCAGAGGGATGCGACTCGGCATCGAGGCGGCGTTCAGGGAGGCGAACGATGCGGGCGGAGTGCACGGCCGGCGCCTGGAGCTGTTTTCGCTCGACGACGGCTACGAGCCGGAGGAGGCGATCCGAAACACGCGGCGTTTGATCGAAGACGAGGGCGTGTTCGCGCTCGTCGGCGGCGTCGGTACGCCGACCTCCCGCTCCGCCGTACCGGTGGCCAGGGCCGCGGGCGTGCCCTACGTCGCCCCATTCACCGGAGCGGGCTTCCTGCGCGATGAGCCGCACGTCATCAATCTCCGTGCGTCCTACGCGCAGGAAACGGAGGAGATGGTCGAGCGCTTGACCCGGGATCTCGGCATCGAGCGGATCGCAGTCGTCATTCAGAACGACTCGTTCGGTCGCGCGGGTCTCGCGGGCGTCCGGGCCGCGTTCGACAAGCGTGGCATGGAGGCGGTCTCGATCGGCGTCTATCCCCGCAATACGACGGCGGTCAAGACGGCGCTGGTGGACATCAAAGTGGGTCAGCCGGAGGCGGTGATCATGGTGGGCGCCTACCAACCGGTCGCCAGCCTGATCGCCTGGACTCGCCACATCGGCCTGGACCCCGTGTTCATGACGTTGTCCTTCGTCGGCAGCAACGCCTTGGCGCTGGAGTTGGGCCCTGCCGGCGCCGGCGTCTACGTCACCCAGGTGGTACCGTTCCCCACCGCGGGCAGGCCGAGAATCGCCGCTGCCTACCGGCGCGCACTGCGGTCTCATTCCTCCGGCGCCGAGCCCGGCTTCGTCTCGTTCGAGGGTTACCTGGCGGGACGCCTCGTGGTCGAGGCGCTTGAGCGCTGTGGGCCTGAAGTCGACCGCGACCGGTTCATGCAGGCCCTGCGTGACGCGGGGTACATCGACCTCGACGGCTTTCGGCTAGCGTTCGGCGAGGAGGACAATCAGGGGTCGGACGCCGTGTTCCTGACTGTGATCGACGAACGGGGGCGGTATCGACCTGTGACCCGACTCGGCGGCGTGGCGAAGCAGTGATCCGCTGGTTCCGCAGGCTGGCCGAGGGCCGGTTCAGGATCGCGACCCAACTGTATCTTGGCATTGGCGGCGCAGCGGCTCTCACTCTGGCGGCGAGTCTGGTGGCCCTGCTGGCCTTTGCTCAGGTCGGCGATTCGCAGAGCCGGGTCAACGACGGCACCGTGCCCGAGCTCGCGGCCGCGTTCGGTGTAGCCCGCCTCAGCGGAACGCTGGTCGCCGCGGGTCCGCGACTCACCGCATCCGCGACCCAAGGGGAACTGGACCGCGCCGCGGTCGAGATCGCACCGGCCCGGCGCGACTTCGAATCCGAACTCGAGGGGCTGATGAGCCAGGAGGCTGACGTGGACGATTCGTTCCGCGACGAAGCCGGGTTCGCGAGCGTTCAGGCGCGGGGCGACGAACTGATCGGGAACATCGAGGCGCTCCAGCAGTCGGTGTCCGAGGGTTTCGAACTCGGGGCGGCGAGCGAGGCGCTTCGCACCGAGTTTTCTCCGCTCCGGGACGAGATCGCGGCGTTCCTGGTACCAGCTCTCGACGACCAACTGTTCTACGCGATGACGGGCTACCGGTCGTTCGACGAGCCGGCCGCTCCTCATGAGGTCCATTTCTCGGAACCCGAGATCAACCGTTACCGCGTGCTCGTTGGTCTTCAACAGGACATCACGATCGTCGATCAGGTTCTGGCCCGCCTCGCGGTGCTGACCGACAGACCGCGCATCGAACCCCTCGAGGAACAGTACGAGTCCGCAGCGACGAGCATCGAGCGCGCCCTGAGCGCGATCGACGAGACCGCGACCTCCGGCCGCCTGAAGTCGCTCTTCGGCGAAATGCTCGCGAAGAGCCGGGCGGCTTTCGATCTCAGGAGACGGGAGGTCGACGTGCGCGATCGGCAGCAGGGGTTGCTGGAGGAGAACCAGAACCTGGCGCTGGGCCTGGGCGAGGATGTGGAGAACCTGGTCGAGGATTCCCTTTCCCGCGCTGACGTGGCGACTCTCGCTTCGTCGCAGGCGATCCGCACCGGCCGCACCCTGTTGCTGATCCTCAACGTCGTCAGCATCGCCGGCGCGGTCTTCATCGCCTGGCTGTTCGTGGGTCGTCTGCTGGTGCGCCGCTTCCAGGCTCTCTCCAGCAGCATGCGGGAGATGGCCGACGGCAATCTGGAGGCGGAGATCGGCATCGGCGGCAACGACGAGGTCGCGGACATGGCGGCGGCCCTGGAGGTGTTCCGCCGGCACGCGTTGGAGGTGCAACGGCTGAACCTGGTGGAGAAGCTGGCGGACGAGCTCAAGGAGAAGAACGACCAGTTGGAGGTCGTGCTGGCTGACCTGCAGAAGGCGCAGGATCAGATCGTGATGCGCGAGAAGCTCGCCGCGTTGGGCGAGCTGACGGCCGGCGTCGCCCACGAAATCAAGAATCCCCTGAACTTCGTCAAGAACTTCTCGGAGGTCTCCTCGGAACTGCTCGAGGAAGTCGAGGAGATCATGAAGGAGAACGAGGACGGCAGCCTGACCGAAGACCAGCGGGAGGAGATCGCGGAGATCTTCGAGGATCTGGGCGGCAACCTGAAGCTGATCCAGGGCCACGGTGAGCGGGCGAATCGGATCGTCACCGACATGCTGAAGATGGGACGGGGCGCCGCCCAGCGTGAGGCCGCCGACATCAACCGCCTGGTCGACGAGCACGTGGCTCTGGCGTACCACAGTGCGCGGGCGACGGATTCGAACTTCAACGTCACGATCGACAAGGACTACGACCCGGACCTGGGCACCCTGGAGGTGGTGCCGCAGGACGTGGGCCGCGTGTTCCTCAACCTGGTCAGCAATGCCTGCTACGCGACGGACGAGAAGCGGCGCAATACGGACGACGAGTCCTACGAGCCGACGCTGACGGTGACGACGCGGAAGATGGACGACGGCGTCGAGGTACGGATCCGCGACAACGGCAGCGGGATTCCCCGGGATCTCGTGGACAAGATCTTCAACCCGTTCTTCACCACCAAGCCGACGGACCAGGGCACGGGCCTGGGGCTGGCGCTCTCGGCCGACATCGTCCGCGAGCATGGCGGCATGATCCGGGTGGACACGGAGGCTGGCGAGTACACCGAGATGATCGTCGAGCTGTCCGCGGCGCCTCCCGACTTCGACTTCTGAGTCTGGGACGCCTGCTGCGGCCGGATAACATCGCCGGCGGGCCCAAAGCGCATGAACGTAGCCGTCACGACAGGAGCACAGACTGCTCCGGCCCATCCGAGTTCGGTCTTCGCGATGCGCGGCGTGACCAAGGTGTACGTGATGGGGGAGGTCGAGGTTCATGCTCTGCGCGGAGTCGACCTGGAACTCCACGAGGGAGAGTTCACGGTTCTGCTCGGGCCGTCCGGGAGCGGCAAGTCGACGCTGTTGAACATTCTGGGCGGCCTCGACGGACCGACGGCAGGCCGTGTGACCTACCGCGGCGGCGACCTGAGCGAGGCGGGCGAACGTGCCCTGACCCGGTACCGGCGCCGTCATGTCGGCTTCGTGTTCCAGTTCTACAACCTGATCCCGTCGCTGACCGCGCGCGAGAACGTGGCGCTCGTCACCGAGATCGCGACCGATCCGATTACCCCGGAGGAAGCCCTGACGCTGGTGGGGCTGGGCCACCGGCTCGACCACTTTCCCTCCCAGATGTCGGGCGGCGAGCAGCAGCGGGTGGCGATCGCCCGCGCCATCGCCAAGCGTCCAGACGTGCTCCTGTGCGACGAGCCCACCGGCGCCCTCGACATCAGCACCGGCGTCGCGGTCCTCGAGGCGATCGAGAGGGTGAACGTCGACCTGGGCACGACGACGGCGGTGATCACGCACAACGCGGCGATCTCGGCGATGGCGGACCGGGTCATCTCACTTGCCGACGGTCGGATCGCGAACGACGTTCACAACTCCACGAAGCTGCCGGCGGCGGCGATCGTGTGGTAAGGCGGAGCAGGGTGTATTCCGAAGCCGCCCCATGAAAGCACTTGACCGCAAGCTGCTGCGCGACCTGTGGAACGTGCGTTCCCAGGTCCTGGCGATTGCGGTGGTCGTGGCCTCGGGCATCGCCCTGCTGGTCATGTCGCTCGGCGTATTCGGCTCGCTGACGACCACGCGGGCGTCGTACTACGCCCGCTATGCCTTCGCGGACGTGTTCGCCGGCGCCAAGCGGGTGCCGAACTGGGTCGAGCAGCGGATCGAGGCGATTCCCGGTGTGGAGAAGGTGCAGACGCGGGTGGTCGTGGGCGTCACGCTGGATGTGCCCGGCGTCGCCGAACCGATCAACGGACGGCTGATCTCCATGCCCGAGCGGGGTCGTCCGATTCTCAATGACGTCGTCCTGCGCCGCGGCCGTTGGCTCGATCCAGACCGGGCGGAGGAGGCTCTGGTCAGCGAGCGCTTCGCCGAGGCCCACGGCCTCGACCTGGGCGATCGGGTCGCCGCGGTGATCAATGGCCGTCGTCAACCGCTGCAGATCGTCGGCATCGCGCTCAGCCCGGAGTTCATCTACAACATCGGTCCGGGCGAGTTTTTCCCCGATCCGAAGCACTTCGGCCTGTTGTGGATGTCCCGGCGGCACCTGGCGACAGCGTTCGAGATGGAGGGCGGGTTCAACGATGTCGCGCTGGCGCTGACCAGCTCGTCGCCAAGCGCGGAGCGGGCCGCGATCACCGAACTCGATGCGCTTCTCGATACCTACGGCGGTCTGGGTGCGATCCCGCGGTCGGAACAGCTCTCGCACTGGTATCTGCAGAACGAGTTGACCCAACTGCAGAACATGGCGGTCATCGTGCCGATGATCTTCCTGGGCGTGGCCGCCTTCCTGCTCAACGTGGTGCTCCGGCGGACGGTCGCCGTGCAGCGGGAGCAGATCGCGGCGCTCAAAGCGCTCGGCTATTCGAACGCCCGTCTCGGGCTGCACTACGTGCAGTGGGCCATCGCCGTGGTGATGATCGGCTCGGTCATCGGCATCGTGGCCGGCCTGGTGCTTGCGAACGGGATGCTGGGCTTCTACATGGAGTACTTCCGGTTCCCGTTCCTGGTCTACGAGGTGTCGGCGCCGAGCATCCTGATCGCCATCGCTGTCAGTTTCGCTTCGGCCGCGGTCGGCGCGATCGGCGCCGTACGCAGCGTCGCCTCGTTGCCGCCCGCCGAAGCGATGCGCCCGGCGGCGCCGGAGAGCTTCCGGGTATCGCTGTTCGAGCGGCTGGGCGCCAAGAGGTGGCTCTCACAACCGGCTCGCATGGTGCTCCGCAACCTGTCGCGCCGGCCGCTGCGCGCGGCTCTGTCCATCGTCGGCATCGCCTTCGCCGGCGCGATCATGGTGGTCGGCAGCGCGATGATGGACTCGATCGACGAACTGCTCGAGGTGCAGTTCAACATCATCCAGCGCCAGGACCTGTCGGTGAGCTTCTTCGAGCCGGTCGAACGGAGCGCGGTGCACGAGCTTGCGGCTCTCTCCGGCGTGATGCAGGTGGAGCCGACCAGCGGAGTCGCGGCCCGGCTGCGCAACGGCCACCTGCAGAAGCAGACCGCGATCCAGGCTCTCGCCCCCGACGCCAGATTGCTGCGCGTGGTCGATGTCGACTACCGCGTCATCCAGCTCGACCGGCCGGGCCTGGTCCTGTCCACGTTGCTGGCCGATCAGTTGCGGGTCGAGCCGGGCGACACGCTCGTGGTCGAGGTCATGGAGGCGGGCCGGCCGGTACGCGAAGTCGTACTGACGGACACCGTCGACGACCTGCTCGGAGTGGCCGCCTACATGGAACAGGAGTCGCTGCGGCGGCTGGTGCGGCGCGACGACACAGTCAACGGCGCGATGCTGAAGATCGACCACCTGGCCGAGGAACGCCTGTTCGCCTTGCTCAAGGCGATGCCGGCGGTGGCGGGAGTCACGCTGCGGAGCGCCGCGCTCGAGAACATCCAGACCTACATGGTCGACAACATGTCGATGGTGATGGGCGTCAACCTGCTTTTCGCGGTGATCATCGCCTTCGGCGTGATCTACAACACCGCCCGCATCTCGCTGTCCGAGACCAGCCGCGAGCTCGCCAGCCTGCGGGTGATCGGCTTCACCCGCGCCGAGATCTCCTCGATCCTGCTGGGCGAGCTCGCCATCCTGACGCTGGCGTCGATACCGATCGGGCTGATCCTGGGATACGCCACGATCACCGGCGCGATGAGCGCGTTTGAGAGCGAGCTGTTCCGACTGCCCGTGGTGGTCGAGGCGAGGACGTTTCTGATTTCGGCAGCGACCGTTCTCGGGTCGATGGCCATCTCGGCCTGGACGGTCCGGCGTAAGCTCCACGACCTGGATCTGGTGGCGGTCTTGAAGACCCGCGAGTAGGAAGGTTGAATGCGATGAAGACACGGCGCTGGGCGCTCTGGATCGTGGCGGCGATTGTGGCTGCCGCCGCGGTGTTTTTTGGAACGCGGCCGCAGCCGGTGCCGGCGGAAGTGTCCCAGGTGACCCGTGGGCCGATCGAGGTGACGATCGACGAGGAGGGCGAGACGAGGGTCCGGGACCGCTTCGTCATCTCGGCGCCGCTTGGCGGCCGGGCGCTGCGGATCGAACTCGAACCGGGCGACACCGTGGTCGCGAACGAAACCGTGCTGGCCGTGTTCCTGCCCTCCGCACCGGTGCTGCTGGACGCCCGCAGCCGGGCCGAGGCGCGGGCCGCGGTGGAGACCGCGCTCGCGACAGTGGGCGAGGCCGAGGCGCTCTACGAACGGGCCGCGGCGGAGGTGGCCTTCTCGCGTGCTGAGGTCGAGCGCTACCGGCGGCTGATGCGGGACGGGATCGTGTCGGTGGAGCAGATGGAGACCGCCCAGCTCGACCTGGACACCCGCCAGGAGGCGCTCGAGGCGGCCGAGTACGCGGTGCGCACGGCGCTCAGCCAACTGCAGGCGGCCCGCGTGCGTTTGGTGCACTCCAGCGGGCAGAGCGCGGCCGACGGCGAGACGATCGAGATCACATCGCCGGTCTCCGGCGTCGTGCTGCGCCGTCTGCGCGAGAGCGAGTCCGTCGTCCCGGCGGGCGAGGCGCTGCTCGAGGTCGGCGATCCGGAGCAGCTCGAGGTGGTCACCGACTACCTGTCGAAGGACGCGGTGCGGATCCGGCCGGGGCAGCAGGTCCTCATCGATCGCTGGGGTGGCGACCGGCCGCTGCAGGGACGGGTGAGACGGGTGGAGCCCTCGGGCTTCACGAAGATCTCAGCGCTCGGCGTCGAGGAGCAGCGCGTGAACGTGGTGATGGACATCACCGATCCGCCGGAAGTCCGGGCCGGTCTCGGCGATGGGTTCCGCGTCGAGACCCGGGTGGTTGTCTGGGAGAGCGAGAACGAGTTGAAGACTCCGACCGGCGCCCTGTTCCGGCGCGGCAACGACTGGGCGGTATTCGTGGTCGAGAACGGCACGGCGGCGCTCACGCCGATCGAGGTCGGCGAGCGCAATCCGCAGGAGGCTCAGGTGCTGTCCGGTCTGGCCGCGGGCCAACAGGTCGTTGTCTATCCGAGCGATAGTCTCGCCGACGGGTCGCCGGTCGCGGCCGAACTCTGACGCCGGCGCCGCTTCACTCCGCGAGGTGGAAAGGAGTCGACCACTCCATCGAGCCCCAGCGGATCACCAGCATGCCGCCGTCGCCGCTCGCCTCCAGCGCGCCCTGGGTAGCGGCCGCGGGTTCGGCGAGGGTACGGAATGTGAGCGGAGTTTCCCCCGCGTCGTGGTCGGCCATGTGCATCGTGCCCCAGACGTCGGCGAGGTGGTTGAAGACCAGCTTCCAGCCGTCACCCTCGCGCTTGAGCCACAGGCTGTAGACGCCGGGATAGGTGGGGCCATGGTTGTGGGCGGCTACTTCAACGTCCTCAAACGCGAGATCGGCGTCGGTCCAGAACTTGAACGGTTTGCCGTGGATCGGCCCCAGAACTTCGCCGTCGCCAAGGGTCTCGAGCTTGTCGTAGTCGGGCCCTGGCGCGGGCAGCCGGTCGAAGCGCAGCCGGATCGCCTGACCGGCGATCTCGATGCGCGACGAGGACAGGTCTTCGCGCTGGCCGACCGGTTGCCTGCGGACGATGACGCCGGCGGCGTCGGCGGCCTCCTTGGTCATGCCCTTGATCTTCGCTTCAAAGAAGGCGGTACGCAGTTCGCCCACCAGGCCGTCGCCATCGCGGGCGAGGTCGAGTTCGACCGGGACGACCTGGCCGCCGAGTTCAAGGTCCCACTTGAGCAAGAGGCCGGTTTCGGTGCGGCTGATGTTCTCGACGATGTCGTCGGCGAGCCGGGCCAGGTAGAAATCGGCGGTTGCCTTGCCGTCGTCATCCGAGAACGTGATCAGGCTGTTCAGCGAGCCTTGAGCCGTGAGCGCTTCCAGCACCCATTCGCCGAGAAAGGCCTCGATTTCGGCGGTGTCGAGGCGCGGCGCCTTCGCGGGCGGGGCGTCCTGAGCCAGCGCGGCGCCGGCCAGGGTCAGTGCGACGGTGAGGGCTGGGGCGACGAAGTACCGTGTGCGTTTCATCTTGAAGAGTCTCCGTTGGTCGGTCGCGGGAGGTCTGGAACCTCAGAAGTAATCCGGCATCGAGGGAGGCGGGCCGGCGAAGACCCGTTCCGCCAGGTTCAGTGAGGCGGTCGAGCCGTCGATCAGGTCGAGGTCGGCCAGGCGTCGGGCGCTGAGGTGGCCGGTGTAGAGCGAGGCGAGGGCACGGATATCCAGGCGCAGGGTGTTGCGTCCGGCCTTCCGGGTCGTGCGGCTGACCTTGCCGGTTCCGCGGTCGACCGCGAGCACCCAGCGACCCCGGTTGCCGGCGACCACGTCGTCGGTGACGTCGAAGTCGAGGCGGGTGCTCGTACCCGACGGGTAGCCGCGTTCGCTGAGCGCCGCCTGGACGTCAACGATCCGCAGCATCCAGGTCTCGGCCACCGAGATCTCGGCGCCAACCTCGGGCACCTGGAGCAGCGTGTGGTCGTCCAGAGCGCCGTACCAGGTCACATCCCGGGCCAGGGTGCGACAATCCGAGAAGAGCGCCAGGATCCTGCGAGCCGCGGCGCCGTTCCTGGCCTGCAAATCGCGGACCTTGATGCCGTAGGGGTAGCGCCCGACCGCGCCCTGGGTGTAGACGACGTAGCCGTCGACGCCGCCGTCGCTGCCCGGGACGACGTAACCGTGGATGTCCTCGCCGCCGAGATCACGGTAGACGCGTTCCCAGATGAAGTGGTTGCGATCGAGCCAGCCGGGCCGGTTCCTGGCGATACCGCGGTACAGCCGGTCGAGGGCCTTCGCGTCGCCCTCGGGGTCGAGACGACGGAGCTCCCCGTCGGCGACGATCCGGCCCAGTTTGTCGAGCGGCAACCGAAAGCGGTACCGATGCCCGGCCGCGGCATAGCCGGCGCGTCCGTAGAGCGTGAAGGTGGTGGGGTAGAGGGTGGAGACGGCGACGCCCTCCCGATGGAGTTCGTTCAGGGTCGCTCCCATCAGAGCCTTGGCGGCGCCCTGGCCGCGAGCGATCGGGTCGACCGCGACACCGGCGATGCCGATGTTGCGGACCGATCGGCCGCCCAGGAACTGGCCCATCTGGTACTGGACCAGGCCGCCGACCACCTTGCCGCCGCTGCGCACGACGCGCACATGGTCGCGCGTGGCGTGCAACCACGCCACGCAGGAATCGTAGGGCGTGTTGAAGGCCAGGGCCTCGTTGTAGGCCTGCGCCTCGAGATCGGCGGCGCTCTGGATCGGTCCGACGGTGAGACCTCTGGTCACGGTGCGCGAGTCTAACCGTGGCGTCACAGAACGCACCCTTGTTGCGTTCTGTGACGCAGCCTCCTAGAGTCGCCGCCTATGGACATCGGCATCTTCATGTTTCCCACCGGCGACTCGGTCCGGCCCGACGAACTCGGCGCGGAGGTCGAGGCCCGCGGCTTCGAGTCTCTGTGGTTCCCCGAGCACACCCACATCCCGACCTCGCGGCGCACGCCGTTCCCGGGCGGCGGCGAGCTGCCGCCCGAGTACTCCCGGTCCCACGATCCCTTTGTGGCGCTCACCGCGGCGGCGATGAGCACGAGTACGATCAAGCTCGGCACCGGCATCTGCCTGATCATCGAGCGCGACACGATCACCACGGCGAAGGCGGTAGCGAGTCTCGATGTGCTGTCGGGCGGTCGATTCGTTTTCGGCATCGGCGGCGGCTGGAACCGGGAGGAGATGGAGCACCACGGCACGGACTACCCGAGCCGCTTCGCCAAGCTGGAGGAGCAGGTGGCGGCGTTCAAGACGATCTGGACTCAGGATGAGGCGGAATTCCACGGCCGTCACGTCGACTTTGAGCCGATCTGGTCGTGGCCGAAGCCCGAACAGAAGCCGCACCCGCCGATCTTTCTCGGCGGCGGCACCGGCTATACCCGCCAGCGCGTGGTCGATCACTGCGACGGCTGGCTGCCGATCGGCCGTTCGACGGAGGCCGTGTTGACCGGCATCAAGGACCTGAAGCGGCGCGCCGAGCGCGCTGGCCGCGCCTTCGAGTCGATCTCGATCAGCGTCTTCGGTGCGCCGCCGCAGCAGGACGTGCTCGACGCCTATGCCGAGCTCGGCGTCGGCCGGGTCATCCTGCCGCTGCCGCCTCAGGGTAGGGATACGGCCTTGCCGCGGCTCGACCGCTACGCGGCGCTCTCTGCCTGATCGGTGCCACGTCAGTAGTGGCGGACGCGCCCCTGCGGGCCGCGCCCACCACGATCAGTAATTCAGCTCTTCGCCTTCGGACTTGGCGATCACCGCCGCGCCGACCGAGTCGGAGGTGATGTTGACCATGGTCCGGAACATGTCGAGCGGACGGTCGACCGAGAGCATCAATCCGGCGAGAGCGTATGCCTCAGGCGTGCTCAGGTTGATCGCCTCGAGCACGATGAAGATCATGACCAGGCCGGCAGAAGGAATCGCCGCCGCGCCGACGGACGCCAGCAGAGCGGTGAGAACGACCAGCAACTGGGTGCTGAACGCAAGATCGGCGCCGAGGGCCTGGGCGATGAACAGGGCGCCGGCGCACTCGAACAGCGCCGTGCCGTCCATGTTGACCGTTGCGCCCATGGGCAGGACGAAGCTGGTCACCTTGTTCGAGGCGCCGACCTTCTCCTTGACGCACTTCATCGTCATCGGCAGGGTGGCCGCGGACGAGCTGGTGGAGAAGGCCATGGCCATGGCGGAAGCCATCGCGCGGTAGTGATGGATTGGGTTCTTGCGCGTGAGCAGGAAGAACAGGAGCGGCAGAACGACCAGGATGTGGATCGTCAACCCTGCGGTGATGGTCAGCATGTACTTGCCGACCTGGACGAAGACCTCGGGGCCCATCTCGGCCACCGCCCGGGCGAGGAGGGCGAAGACTCCGATCGGCAACAGTTTGATGACCGCGGTGGTCAGCTTCATCATCACCTGGAAGCCGGCGTCGAAACCGTGGCGGAGCAGGTCGGCCTTGGGACCGGTCATCACGCCGAGCGCAGCGCC
Source organism: Candidatus Multivorans sp. (assembly GCA_965216125.1). Lineage (GTDB taxonomy): Bacteria > Acidobacteriota > Thermoanaerobaculia > Multivoradales > Multivoraceae > Multivorans. Next base: position 3,956,820 of record OZ244152.1, read on the forward strand.
CAAGCAGATCGAGAAGAAGATCAGCCCGAGGATGTCGAAGTTGGCGGCCGCCCCGATTGGATTGTCCGGGATCAGTCGCTGGATGATGTCCATGAACGAACTCGGAGTCTCCAGGGTTGCGGGATCGACCGGTTCGATGTTCTCCGGCAACTCGAGTCCGTCGCCCGGGCGTATGCTGTTCGCCAGGGTGAGGCCGACGAGAATAGCGGCGAAACTGCTCAACCCGTACCAACCAAGGGTCTTTGCCCCCAGTCGACCGATCGACTTGCCGTCGCCGATGCCGGCAACGCCATGGACGATCGAGGTGAAGATCAGGGGCACGATGACCATTCTGAGCAGCCGCATGAAGGTCTCGGCGACCCATCCGATCCAGGCCACTTCGCCGAAGACCAGCGCGAAGCACAGGCCAAGCGCCATTCCGATCAGTACCTGCCAGTGAAGAGCGAGTTTCATGGCCAGGCAGCGTAGCACGCGGAGATCTCGGTCAACTCGCGTCCGTAGGCGGGTTCTGGCAGTTGCCGTCGCCCTTGTTCTGGCGGTTCTGGCGGCGAGTTGCGGCAGCATGCGCTACTACTCGCAGGCGGTCCTGGGCGGCGCCGGCGTGCTGGTCAAGCGCCGGTCGATCGACCGCCTGCTCGAACCCGGGCGGGCCGAGGTCCTCTCCGCCGCGACCCGCGAGCGTCTGCGACTGACCCAGGAAATCCGGGGCTTCGCCAGCCGCGAGCTCGCCCTGCCGGAGAACCGGAGCTATCGAACCTACGCCGATCTCGAGCGGTCCTACGCGGTCTGGAACGTGGTCGCGGCGCCGCACCTGAGCCTGGAACCGAAGACCTGGTGCTATCCGTTCGCGGGCTGTGCCGCCTATCGCGGCTACTTCGACGAGCGCGCGGCACGGCGGCACGGCGACCGTCTCGTCGCCCAGGGATACGACGTGCGCGTTGGCGGCGTCGCGGCCTATTCGACCCTGGGCTGGTTTGCCGATCCGGTCCTGAACACCTTTCTCGACTACGCGGACGCCGATCTGGCGGCGCTGATCTTCCACGAACTCGCGCACCAGGTGGCCTACGTCAAGGACGACAGCGTCTTCAACGAGTCGTTCGCGACCGCGGTGGAGGTCGCCGGCGTGCGCCGGTGGCTGCGTTCCCAGGGCCGGAGCGACGAACTCGAGGCCTTCGAGTGGGGCCGGCAGCGCCGGCGCGACCTGAACCGGTTCCTGGTGGAGGTCCGGGACGAACTGGCAACCATCTACCGGAGCGAGGGCGGCGACGAACGGAAGCTGGCGCTGAAGGCCGGAGTGTTCCGGTCGCTTGCGGCGCGCTACCGGCGTGAACTGGTTCCCGCCTGGCGCGCTGCCGGGAACGGCGCCGCCGCCGGCGGCGAGTCGGATATGGGTGGCTGGCTGACACGCCTGAACAACGCCGACCTGGTCTCGGTCGCCACCTACAACGATCTCGTACCGGCGTTCCAGGTTCTGCTGGAGGCTTCCGGCGAGAACTTCCCGGCCTTCTACGCCGAAGTCGAGCGTTTGGCGGGGCTGGAGGCCGCGGCGCGCGGGGCGGAACTCGACTTGTTGGGGCCGGACGCCCAGGTCCGCACGCCGCGAGAACGCTCCGACCCTGGGAACGCGGGCATCCTGCCCGCATCCGGCGCGAAGCGCCGGCCGGATCGTTAGCGATCCACCACCGCCCGCGCCCGATCCGCAAAGTCGGTGAACACGCCGTCGACGCCGAGGTCGAACAGGTAACGGCGAAGTTCCGCCTCGTGACTGTCGTCGCGATCGGGCACCTGGTCGGCCCGGAAGGTGTAGGGATGGACGAGGAGGCCGGCGTCGTGGGCCCAGCCGATCAACTCCGGCTGCCGCTCCAGCATCGTCTTCGCCGGCCCGATGCCGGCCGCGAACTCGGCGATGCCGGCCATGCCCTCGGCGCTCAGGAACGGCCGGTATTGGTCGACCTCGGCCATCAGGAACACCTGGGGCAGCTCGGAGCCGAGCGCCCGCAGGCGTCGCAGGCTCTCCTCCTCGAAGCTCTGGAGGAAGACCGGCGCACCGTCTTCGAGGTAGCCGTAGCGGTCGAGAACTTCGAGCAGCGCTTCCTCGATCGGCAACCCCTCCGCGCGGTGCCAGGCCGGGGCCTTGAGCTCGGGGTAGATCCCCACCGCGCGGCCGGTGCGCCCGTTCAGACCCTGGACCAGCTCGATCATCTCGGTGAAGGCAGGGACGGCGAAGCGGCTGGCGCCCTTCGGGAACCGGCTGTCGAGGCGTTCCTCGGCCTGGAGCCGGCGGATCTCGTCGAGCGTGAAGTCGGCGGCGTACCAGCGGCCGTCGTCGCGGCCGCGGTCCGGGAAGAGCTGCTCGACGTTCGTGGTCTCCTGCAGGTAGATGTCGTGGAGGCAGATGAGGTGGCCGTCGCGGGTAAGCACCAGGTCCGGCTCGATGAAGTCGGCGCCCATGCCGTGGGCGAGGGCATAGGCCGGCAGGGTGTGCTCGGGCAGGTAGCCGCTGGCGCCACGGTGGGCGATGACGATCTTGGCAGGAGGCGTCACGGCGTCCTCGTCTGCTCCTTCGTCAGCGGCCTCGACCGCGGGTACTGCCGATCCGCAGACAAGGGCGCCGGCTGCGAGCAGGAGTCTGGAATCCACGTTCGACTCAGCCGGCCAGCGGCTCGACCTCGACGCGGGCGTCGTTGAAGCAGGCGCCGGCGCCGATGTCCGTCAGCGTGTCCGGGGCCAGGGCGCAGGCGTTGGTGCCCGACTCGGTGCTTCGGAACCACACCCCCTTGGGCAGCAGGGTCACGCCGGGTTTGAGGTCCGAGTTGAGGCGCAGCCGGCAGCGCACCTCGCCGTAGTCGTTGAACACCCGCACCCGCGGCTTGTCTCCCGCGTCGAGGCCGCGGTCGGCGGCGTCGCGTGGGTGCATCTCGAGCGGCACCTGGCCGGCCCGCAACTGCCCGAAGGTCGAGCTGACCGTCTGCGGTACGGAGGGCGAGATCAGCGTCAGCGGATAGCGCTTGGCGCCTGGCGCAGCGTGGAAGGCGTAGAGCCCCTTGCTCGCTTCGGCGTCGAGGGACCGCGGGCACAGGTGAACCTTGCGGTCCCCGGTGTGGGGGAAGGCATCGACGAACTGCACCGGCCGGCGGCCGGTTCGCGGCTCGACGATTCCCTCTTCTTCGAGTCGCCGCGCCCGTTCCCGGCCCAGGATCGCCTGTGTCCACTCCGCTTCGGAGCGCGGGTCGCCGCCGCGCAGCAGGCCGAGCTGGTCCGCGAGGTCGCCGAACACCCGGTTGTTGGATCGCGCCTCGCCGACCGGCGGCACAACCGGCTTCGTCGCGTGAAGCACCATCGCGCCGTAGCCCATCGCGAGGTCGTGGTGCTCGAGGAAGGTCGTCGCGGGCAGCACCAGGTCGGCGTAGCGGGCGGTGTCGGTCAGGACCTGGTCGAACACGACCGTGAACAGGTCCTTGCGTTCGAGGCCGCGCCGTACGAGTTCCTGGTTCGGCAGCGTGGCGAGCGGGTTCGCGTTGTAGACGAACAGGACCTGGACCGGCGGGCCGGAGATCGCGTCCGGATCGGTCAGCACCCGGCCGACATGGTTCATGTTCACGACCCGGGTGCCGGGCGCGGGCTCGCGCCGGCCTACGTTGCGGAAGGCGCCGCTGTTGCTCATCGTGTAGCCGCCGGCGCGGACCTTGAACTTCCCGGCCACCGCCGGCAGGGCCAGGATCGCGGCGACCGCCGAGCCGCCGTTGCGGTTGCGCTCGACGCCCCAGCCGCAGCGGATGACCGCCGGCGACGACCTGCTGTACCACTCGTAGCAGCGGGCGATGTCCGCCTTCGGAATGCCCGTGGTCTCGGCGGCGCGCGCGAAGGTCCAGGGTTCGGCGCGCCGCCTCAGCTCCTCGACTCCGGTCGCATGTTCGGCCAGGAAGTCGAGGTCGGCGTCGCCGCGGTGGAACAGCTCGCGGTGAAGGGCCAGGGCCAGGCACAGGTCGGTGCCGGGCTTCGGCTGCAGGTGGAGATCGGCCTTCTTCGCCAACGGCGTGCGCCGCGGATCGACCACGACGAGCTTGCCGCCGCGCGCCTGCATCGCACGCAGGATCGGCACCAGGTGGATGCCGGTGGAGGACGGGTTGGCGCCCCAGACGATGGCGAGCGAAGCCTGTTCGTAGTCCTCGAGGGCGACGCCCGCCATCTTGCCGTAGAGGCCGAGCGCGGCGGCGGTGCTGGGCGCCGCGCACACGTTGCGCGCCAGCCCCGAGGCGCCGAAACGGCGGAACAGGATGGCGTCGGCCGTGTCCTGCGTCATCAGGCCGTTCGATCCGCCGTAGCTGACGGGCAGGACGGACTCAGCCCCGAACGCCGCCTTCGCCTCGGTCATGCGCGAGGCAATCAGATCCAGGGCCGCGGCCCAGGAGATGCGCTCGAACTCTGCGTCGCCCTTCGCCCCCACGCGGCGCGCCGGATGAAGCAGGCGGTCCTCGCCGTAGAGGTGGCGGGAGATGCGGCCCACCTTGGAGCAGATGAAACCGCTCGTCAGCGGATGCGCGACCTCCGGCGGCGCCGCCCGGACCTTGGCGACCCGGCCGTCCTGGACCTCGACCTCGAGCGAGCAGGAGTCGGGGCAGTCGAGCGTGCAGGCGGTGTGATGGAGGGTCGCCTGCGGCGCCGGGGGTGGAGTCGAAGCGGCGACTGTCATGCGCGGAAGCGTACAACGCCCGCCCCGCATCCGGGTTACGATTCGCGCTCCCCGGCCTCAGCCCGGTCCGGGATCAACACGGACGTACGCCATGACCCTGACGCTCGATCGGCAGACCTCCAATCCACCGGCGCTCGACCGGCGCGTGTTCAACTTCTCCCCGGGGCCCGCGGTGCTCCCGGTGCCGGTCCTGGAGGAAATTCAGCGCGATCTGCTCGGACTTCCGGGCGCCGGCAGTTCCGTACTGGAAATCAGTCACCGTTCGCCGGCGTTCGACGCGATCCTGGCCGAAGCGGAGGCCAACCTGCGCGACTTGCTCGCCGTTCCGGACGACTACCGCGTGCTGTTCCTCCAGGGCGGCGCCTCGCTGCAGTTCTCCATGATCCCGATCAACCTGCTGCGCGGTCAGGACCTGCCGGCGAGCTACATCCTGACCGGGTCCTGGGGCAGCAAGGCCGCGGCCGAAGCGCGGCGCGAGGGCGAGGTCCAGGTGGCCTGGGACGGCAAGGCCGACAACTTCGTGCGCGTGCCTGATGACGCCGAGCTCGATCTGCCCCCCGCCTCGGCCTACGTCCACTGCACGTCGAACGAGACGATCCAGGGCGTCCAGTTCCGCCGTCAGCCCGCGGTCGGGGAGTCGCCCCTGGTGTGCGATGTGTCGTCGGACTTCCTGTCGCGTCCGGTCGACGTGCGCGAGTTCGGCCTGCTCTACGCCTGCGCCCAGAAGAACGCCGGTCCCTCGGGGCTGACCGTAGTCGTCGTTTCGGATCGCCTGCTCGAACGCTGCGGCGACGACCTGCACTCGATGCTCAGCTACAGGCGCCACGCGGAGAAGGGGTCGCGTCTCAACACCCCGAACGTCTTCGGCGTCTACGTGTTGCTCCTCGTAACGCGCTGGCTGCGGGACGAGGTCGGCGGTCTGGAAGCGGCGGCCGTCCGGGCCGCGGCGAAGAGCGCGCTGATCTACGACGTGCTGGATCGGGACGCCGGCGAGTTCTTCGTGGCCCACGCCGAACCCGAGAGTCGCTCGCACATGAACGTGACCTTCCGGCTGCGGCGCCCCGAGCTGGAGGAGGCGTTCGTCGCCGGCGCCGCCGAGCGGGATCTGGTGTCGATCAAGGGCCACCGCTCAGTCGGCGGCTTCCGCATCTCCGCCTACAACGCGATGCCCATCGAAGGCGTCGAGCGCCTGCGCGACTACATGCTGGCGTTCCGCGCCGCCCACTGAGGGGGCGCTCCTACCGCCGGCTCGTCAGCAGCGCCGCCCCGACGAGCACCGCCAACAGCAACACGCCGCCCGCCCACAGCAGAATCGGCGAGGTCTCCTCCTCGACGTTCTCCGAAACCTCCTCGTACTCCGGCTCGTCGAAGAGCGAGGTGAAGTCCTGCGCGGCTGTCGCTGCCGCGGCCATCGCCGCCTCGTCCTCGGGCTGCCCCAGACCGCCTTCGGCGATGATCCGCTGCACTGTTTGGACCAGATCCCAGATCTCGTCCGGGCCGTAGGCATCGCGGTAACCGGGCATCGCGGTGCCGTCCATGCCGAGATAGAGGCGGCTGTAGATGTCGGCGCTGCCGGCGCCGCCCTTGAAAACACCGCCCACGATGTTGGTCGGCAGGGTGTGGTTGCCCTCGAAGTCGGCCATCGGGTCATTGCGTAGCCTTCTGCCGTTCGGACCGTGGCAGGAGGCGCAGGCGTCGAGGTAGAGGCGTTCGCCCCGGGCGCGCCGGTCGTCGTCGAACGGCGGCGCCGGTGGGACTTCGACCGGCGGTCCGGGCGCCGTCCGCCGCGCGAACTCGGCATCGGCCTCGGCTGTGGTCAGCTCGCCGGCGGCGACCTGTGCGTCCAGTTCCGCGCGCAATGCGTCCACACTGAAACTGCGTGTGTAGCGCGCCACCGCCTCAATCTCGGCGTCCGGCAGTTGTGCCCAGGCCGACATCCCGGTACCCGGCATGCCGCGTCGAATGGTGTCCTCGAGGTCCTGGTCCGAGGGGATCAGGTTCTCGGTCGTCGCCAGCTTGAAGCGGCCCGACTGGAAGCTGCGCGGCCGTTCGCCGGTGGTGTAGCTGAACTTGCCGAGACCGTCCCCCTCTTCTCCGTGGCACTCGCGGCAGTACCGGAGGAAGGTCTGCCGTCCGAGATCGGTGTCCGCTGCAGGCGAGGCTCCGGAGGTCGGGTCCTGAGCGAAGGCAGCGCCCGCAGCGACGGCCAGGATGAGGGCCCCGGTAGAGGGCGCCGCGAGCCTCGTGAGAACGCCGGAGGGCCTGGAATACACTGGTCTACAGGTCTGGTCTAGGGGGACATCATGACGACTGTCGGATCCTGCGAGGCAAGGACGCGGCTGCCCGAACTCTTGCGCGCCGTGGGACGGGGCGAGGTCGTGACGATTACGCGGCGCGGCGAGCCTATCGCTCGAATCGTCGGCGTGGAGGGCGAAGCTGGCGAGGCGACAGCGGCCGTGATCGATCGGATCAAGGCCGCGCGCCGTAGGCGTCCTTCGCTCTCGAGGCTGGTGTGCGCCACGGTGCGCCGGTAGCGACCTTGGACCGGAAGCTCGCCGCGGCCGCCGAAGCCGAGGGCATCGGCGTCTTGTGAGAGCCGTGGAGTACGAGGCAACCGGCCCGGATGCTTCGCTGGTGGTTCGAGAACATCGATACCTGGACCCGCTACAACGGCAGCGACTTCACAGGGCCTTGAGCCTGCCCTGCCTATTCTGGAGATGCTGACAAGGCAGGCCGGATGCGATACAACGGCCGGTCGATGAAGTACGAGGAGTCTCGAGCCCTACAGTTCCTCCGACTTGGAACTGGCCTTCCGCGAGCAGCGTTCCGGCGCGGCCAGGAGGAGGCGGTCCGGCACGTCGTCGAGGGGCGAGGCAGGCTGCTGGTTGTGCAGCGCACCGGCTGGGGCAAGAGCTTCGTCTACTTCATCGCGGCCAAGCTCCTGCGTGAGGCCGGCATGGGACCGGCTCTTCTGGTGTCGCCGCTCCTTGCCTTGATGAGGAACCAGATTGCCGCTGCGGAGCGGATGGGCGTACGAGCCGCGACGATCAACTCCGACAACAGGGAGGCCTGGGAGCGCATTGAGGAGGCAGTTCTCCGGGACGAGGTCGACATCCTGCTCATCTCGCCAGAGCGGCTGGGGAACGAACGCTTCGTTGAGCGCATCCTCGCTGCCGTTAGCGATCGGATTTCGCTGCTCGTTATCGACGAAGCGCACTGCATCTCCGATTGGGGGCATGACTTCCGGCCGGACTACCGGCGGATTGGGAGGATTGTTGCTGCTCTGCCGCCGAACCTCCGTCTGCTGGCGACGACGGCGACGGCGAACGACCGGGTCGTCCAGGACCTTCAGGCGGTACTTGGGCCGAATCTCGCCATCTCTCGCGGTAGCCTGAACAGGCCTTCGTTGGCGCTACAGACCATTCGTCTTCATAGTCAGGCTGAGCGGCTCGCCTGGCTGGCTGAGCAGGTGCCTGCCATGCTTGGCAGCGGCATCATCTACACGCTGACGGTTCGGGACGCCGAGCAGGTTGCGGAATGGCTACGGAGCCGGGACTTGATCGTCGAGGCCTACACGGGGAAGTCCGGCGAACACCGGCCCGCACTCGAGCAGGCTCTGCTGGAGAACGAAGTAGAGGCCCTCGTGGCAACGACCGCGCTGGGAATGGGCTTCGACAAACCGGACCTCGCCTTCGTCATCCACTACCAGACCCCGGGATCGGTCGTGGCCTACTATCAGCAGGTGGGACGAGCGGGTAGGGCACTCGATTCGGCCTACGGTGTGTTGCTGGGCGGTGAGGAGGATACTGACATCACTGACTTCTTCATCGACACTGCGTTCCCTGCGCGACGGCAGGTTGATGAGGTGATCGCGGCGCTCGAAGCGGAGCCGGAAGGCCTCTCCGAGGCTCGGATTCTGTCCCTGGTGAACATCCGGCAGGGCAGACTGAAGCAGTTGATGAAGATCCTCTCGCTTGAAGCGCCGGCGCCTGTGGTGAGAGAGGGCACCAAATGGCAACTGACGCCGGTGCAACTGACTGAGGAGTTCTGGCAGCGAGTTGAGCGCTTGACCACCCTGCGCCGGCAGGAACAGGCGCAGATGCAGCGGTACGTCGATCTGGAGTCGGGGCACATGGAGTTCCTGATTCGAGCCCTGGATGGGGATCCGGCTGAGGCAACCGCGAAAGCGCACGGTGAGCTACCCGCGGAACTGCAGCGGCGCACCGTCCTCGACGCGATTGCCTTTCTCAAAGGTGCCTTCCACGAGATCGTGCCCCGGAAGAAGGGTCCAAGAAAGCTGATCCCGCCGCAGTTGCGCGCCGAACCTGGTAGAACCTTGTGTCACTGGAAGGACGCTGGATGGGGACGTCTCGTGCAGAGCGGGAAGTACGGAGAAGGACGTTTCTCCGACGAACTGGTCGATGCCTGTGTCGAACTGCTGCGACGTTGGAATCAGGATCCAGCGCCGCAATGGGTGACCTGCATTCCGTCACTGCGTCATCCCGAGTTGGTGCCGGATTTCGCACAGCGGCTCGGCGCGGCGTTGCGTCTGCCGTTTCGGCCGATTCTGATAAAGACAGAGAAGCGGCCCGAACAGAAGACGATGCAAAACAGCGCCCAGCAGGTAGCGAATGTCTGGGGATCGCTGGTGCTGGACGGTAGCCCCTCGGCCGAACCGGTTCTGTTGGTGGACGACATCGTCGATTCGCGCTGGACGTTGACTGTCGCCGCGCGGCTGCTGCGAAGCGGAGGCAGCGGCGAGGTGTGGCCTTTGGCGCTCGCCCAAGCTTGAGTGCTGCGATGAGCGAGTCGCTTTCGCCAAACACGAAGGCCATCCTGCTGCTGACGGCGCCGTTGATTGTGGGCGGTCGGTCGTCCCGGAAAACGACCCTGAGGCCACTCTCGCTGAAGCGCGAGTACTCCGAACTCGCGAGGCGCCTGCGCGAGATCGGGCGTGAGCCGGCGGATCTCATTGGTGCTGAGGCGCGGTTCGTACTGGACGAATGCCTGGCGCTGCCCGGGCAGCGGATCCACCGCGATCGAATCGAGTCCCTGCTGGGACGGGGAGTCCAGTTGAGTCTCGCTGTGGAAGGGTGGCAGACCCGAGCTATCTGGGTCGTAAGTCGAGCCGACCACGGCTACCCCCGGCGGCTGAAGGCGCGGCTGCGTGAGAAGGCGCCTCCCATTCTGTACGGTTGCGGCGATCGATCTTTCCTGGACAGCGGCGGTCTTGCAGTCGTTGGCCCGCGAGACGTCGGACCACACCTGATCGACTACGCGCAGGCCGTCGGTGCGCTCGCAGCCAGGTCGGGCGGGGCTGTCATCTCGGGGGCTGCCAGGGGGATTGACCGGGCCTCGATGGCGGGTGCGCTCTCTGCCGGTGGTTGGGCTGTGGGCGTCCTCGCCAACGACCTCGATCGGGCCTCAACGAACCGGGAGAACAGGGATGCTCTGCTCGATGGGCGACTCGTGCTGGTCTCGCCATACGATCCCGCGGCGCGGTTCGTTGCCGGCCACGCGATGGAACGAAACCACTCCGTTTATTGCCTCGCCGATGCGTCGCTGGTCGTCGAGGCGCTGGTGGACCGGGGCGGTACATGGGCTGGCGCCACGGCGCAGCTCAACCGGCGTTCAGCCTGTCCGGTTTATGTGCGGTCGACCCTGGGCCGCTCCGAAGGGCTTGCTGCGTTGGAGGCTCGCGGAGCTCTTCCGTGGCCGAATCCTCGGGACCCCGAGGAGTTGGGGCAGGTTCTCGAACAAGGCGTGCTCAAGAGAACGGAGAGACCTGTCCGCTACGTGGCGCCTCAAGCCAATCTGTTCAAGCCCCCGTCGGACTGCGCATGAGCCCGGCGAACGAAGTCGGCCTCCTGCGGGCAACCTGGAGCGGCGCACTGCGGATCCGCGCGCACGGGCCGGGGCCAAAATCGTCGGGTCGAAACGGCAGCAGCAGTTGAGTCGAAAGTCGAGACGCGGTCGCCGGCGACCGAAGGTCGAGGTGCACTACGTTGTCGATCCGAAGCATGAGGCGCTCTCGGCGCCGGAATCGTTGCCCGGGTTCGAACCCGGCGAGACTTCGGAGGACTTGTTCTGGCACGTAGTCCGGCGCGTTGCCGGCCGGATTCTCTGCGTTCCCATGACGTTGGCCGAGGCGGCAGCGGAGCTGCGGATTCCGCAGGCCGAGGCAAGGAAATGGCTGGCTCGGCTCGAAGGCGAGGGCGTGCTGATCCGAACCAGGGGGAAGCGGCCGACTTTCGTTGCCCGACAGACGGATCTCTTCGCCGGGGCGGCGCCGGGTCTGTCGGGCAGGCCCCCGGGGAGTCAGTCTTCGACGGATCAGATCGACGCTGCGTTCCGGTTCCTGGCGACTGAACAGGTCTGCGAACCGCTGCGTCCGGCGGAGATTGCTGCGGAGCTCGGCATCACGAAGCGGCACGCCGAGAGCTGGCTGCGGCGTTTGGCGAAGGCAGGCGTGTTGAAGACGGCAAGGCGCGGCGGCGGATGAGACTCGGTACGGAGCGCGCTACTCCCCGCCGACCCGCTCCAGGTACACCGCCTCCAACAGATCGAGCTTGTCCTTGAGCACGCCCGGCGTGGCCTGCGGCTCCGGAGCGTCGAGGACCATCCAGGTGTCGCCGTCCGCGTCGTACTCGGGCCACTCCGGGGCGCCGTCGCCGTTCGGGTCGCCGGTGGCGGCGAAACGGGTCCAGTAGCCGGCCATCGCTTCGCCGAGCGCGCCGCCGTCAGGACCGGGGTAGCGCTCGGACTCCGGGTCGTTCGTGTCGCCGAAGGCGTAGGCGACCTCGGAACCGTGGGGGGCGCCGGGGAACGTCTCGCGCTGGGCTTCGGGGACGAACTGGAAGTAGTAGGCCCAGCCCGGCGAGGAGACGGTCTTCATCTGCTTGGCGAGGTAGCGCGCGGAGATCACGTAGCGCTGGTCGCCGAACATGGTCGCCGCGGCGACGCGCTCGTCGTCGTCGTCGGTTCCTGCCTCCGCGCCATAGAGGCTCCGCGCCTGCTGCTCGCGCTCTGCGAAACGGGCAAAGTAGGCGTCGGGATCCAGGCCGAAGGCGCGGAAGATCGTGCCTTCGAAGCTGTTGCCGCCGGTCATGTAGGGCACGTCGTGCTGCTCGCCGCGGGCGAAGACGATGCCGGGCTCGTCCGGGAGCACGGTTCCGGCAATCGGCACCCAGAAGCCGGTACCCAGCGTGTTGAGTTCCTCGAACGGCAGTGTCCGGAGATCGCCGGCGGAGGGCTCTTCGCCGATGTCGAAGCCGGCTTCAGCGATCAGGGCCGCTCCTTGATCGCGGGCCTCGTCGATGTGGGGCAGCCGCCAGGTGCCGTAGCCGCTCTCAGCGATAGCGCGGTGGAACAGGCCGGCGGACTCTGGCGTGCTCATCAGGGTGTTCACGGCCATCCCGCCGGCGGAAACGCCGAAGATCGTCACCCGCTCGGGATCGCCTCCGAAGGCCGCGGCGTTTCGCTGCACCCATTCGAGGGCGGCGATCATGTCGAGCACGCCGTGGCTGCCCTCGGGCTCGGCCGAGGCCTCGGCTTCGGCGGCCAGGGCGGGGTGGGCGAAGAAGCCGAGTGCCCCCAGGCGGTACTGAATGCTGACCACGACCACCTCGCGACGGGCGAGGCCGGCGCCGCGGCCGGTCTCGGGGGATTCACCGAGCCTGCCGTTGCCGGCGCGGAAGCCACCGCCGTGAATCCACACCATGACCGGCAGCGGTTCGTCGCCGTCGCGGTCGGTCGGCGCCCACACGTTCAGGTACAGGCAGTCCTCGCTCTGTGGGAGTTGGGCGCGCCCCTGCGGGCAGATGGGGCCGTACTCGTCGGCCTGGAGCGGTTCTTCCCAGGAAGAGACGGATTGGGGCGAGCGCCAGCGCAGCTCGCCGTTGGGCGTTTGAGCGAAGGGGATGCCGAGGAAGGCGGCGATGTCGTCGCTGCCTTCCGGAGCGAAGCCCTGGATCGGGCCGGCGTCGGTGTGGACCAGGTAGGGGTCAGGCGGCTCGGAGGTGCAGGCGAGGAGAGCGAGGAGGAGGCCGAGGGCGAGAGGGGCGGCGGATGGGATCTTCATGGTGGGGAATCCTAGCGGTGGAGTGCCGACGCGGGGATAGCCGCCGCTTGGCGCCGGATGCGGGCAAGATGCCCGCGTTCCCTAAGGGCGGATGCCGGCCAGCAGGCCGGCGCACCCAGTGGGTCAGCGCTGGCCGCCGGCGGTCGGCTGGACCCCTGACGCTGAAGCCGGCCGGCGGTCGGGCTCGACCGCGATCGTCTGCAGCAGGTCGAGCATCGTCTGCCACCCGCGCTCGACGTTCTGCACCGAGATCCGTTCGTTGTTGCCGTGCACGCCGCCCTGATCGGAGTTCGGGATGACGGCCGGCGAGAAGCCGTAGGCGACGATCCCGAGGTCGCGGAAGAAGTGGCTGTCGGTGAAGCCGGCGGTCACGGCGGGCACGATCGTCGAACCGGGGAAGCGGCGCGCGGTGACGTTCTCAAGGGCGCGGTAGAGCTCGGTGTCGGTCGAGGAGATCGCCGGCGTGAAGGACATGAGGACCTCGATCGAGACCGACGGCTGGTCGAGGCTGGCTCTCAGGTCGCGGATGAAGAGGCGTGGGCTCTGATCGGGCAGGAGGCGGCAGTCGAGCTCGGCGGTGGCGGCGGGGGCCACGACGTTGATCTTGCTCGACGCTTCGAGCCGCGTGACCGCGCAGGTGTTCCGGGTCAGGGCGTGCAGCATGGGATTGGTCCGGTGCAGGGCGGCGAGTCGCTCCGGTTCCGCGATCAGCCGCTCGGGATCGGCCAGGTCCGCTGCTCCGGCCTCGAGTTCAGCCAGACTCCGGAAGAAGTCGCCCACAGCGGGCACGATGCGAGGGGCGAAGGGGTTCCGGCGCAGACGTTCCAGGGCTTCGACCAGGTCGGTGACCGCGCTGCGGGGCGACGGACTCGAGCCGTGGCCGGCGGGACCCACCGCGTTCAGCCTCAGCCAGAGCGGCACCTTCTGCGTCACCTCGACGCTGAACGCCACGCGGTTGCCCAGGATCCGTCCGCTGCCGCCCTCGTTCAGGAGCAGACCGACGCCTTCGAGCAGGTCCGGCCGGTTGCGGACCAGCCAGCCGGCGCCCAGGAGACCGCCTGCCTCCTCGTCGGCCGTGGCGAGGAAGATGACATCGCGCTTGAGTGGCTTCCCGGACCGGGCGAGGGCTAGGAACGCCTCCAGGTGCATGATGCCGAGACCCTTGGTATCCAGGGCGCCGCGACCGTAGAGGTAGCCCTCGTCGTAGGCGCCGGAGAGCGGACCGTGCTTCCAGAAACGGCCGTCCGCCGGCACCACGTCCGTGTGGTGGAGCAGGATGATGCCAGGCGCCGGACCGCCCGTAAGACGCGCCCAGATGCTGCCGCGGCCGGGCGCCGGCTCGACCGTCTCGTAGGGGATCCCCTCGCGCTCGAAGATGTCGGCGAAGAAGGCGACGGCGTGGCTCTCGTTGCCGGGCGGGTTGGTCGTGTCGATCCGCAGGTACTGCTGCAATCGCTCCGACGCCCTCGGCAGCGCCGGATCGGCGGTCTGGTCCTCCAGGGGCGGACCGGCGGCGGCCATGGCCGCAACGGCTGCCATGGCCAGCGCGATCGTGGCCGGCGTGAGCATTCTTGGGTTTAGGGGTTGGAAGGGAATGCGGATCGTGTTTGTGAAGAGGAGGGCAAGCATATGGCAAGTCGGATGGATGGGCGGGCTTCACGTGCCGGAGAAGGAAACTCAGGTGCCGAAGCGCCGTATCCGGCCTTGCCGCCGGTATGATCGCGCCGCCGCGCACCCCACCTGAAGGAGAAGCCGAATTGACCCGATTACACGGAGCGTTCAGATCGTTGATCCTGGTTCCGGCACTGCTGGCCTTCTGCTCTGGGGCGGTCTGGGCCCAGCACGGGGTCGGCGCCGGCGACTGGCCGTCCTACGGCGGCGACTACGGCAGCACGAAGTACACGGAACTCGACCAGGTCGACCGGAACAACGTAGCCGACCTTGAGGTGGCCTGGCGCTGGGAGTCTCCCGACAACGCCGAGACCAAGACCAGGGCCAGGATGCTCCAGCCGGACGCATACAAGGTGACGCCGCTGATGGTCGGCGGCGTGCTCTACGTGACGACCTCCTTTGGGCAGGTGGCCGCGATCGACGGGGAGACCGGGGAGTCGAAGTGGGTGTTCGACACGGAGGACTGGCGTACCAGCCGGCCCACGAACCTCGGCTACAACCACCGCGGCGTCGGCTACTGGACGGACGGTGAGCAGGCGCGGATCCTGATGCCGACGAACCAGGCCTGGCTGTGGGCGATCGACGCCCACACCGGCGAGCCGGTCGGCGGCTTCGGTACCGAGGGCAAGGTCGACCTGACGGAGGGTCTGGGGCGGCCGGTGCAACGCCGCATCTACTCGGTGATCTCGGCGCCGATGATCATCGGCGACACGGTGATCGTGGGTTCGTCCATCTTTGACGGCCCGACCCGCAAGGAGATGCCGCCCGGCCACGTGCGCGGCTTCGACGTGCGCACCGGCGAGCAGAAGTGGATCTTCCACACGATTCCCCAGGGTGACGAGCCGGGAGTGGAGACCTGGGAGAACGAGTCCTGGACCTACAGCGGCAACACGAACGTCTGGTCGCTGATGAGCGGCGACCCGGAGCTGGGCTATGTCTACCTGCCCATCGGCACGCCGACCAACGACTGGTACGGCGGCCACCGCCTGGGCGACAACCTGTACGCCGAGAGTCTGGTCTGCCTCGACGCCGCTACGGGCGAGAAGGTGTGGCACTTCCAGTTCGTTCACCACGGCCTGTGGGACTACGACGTGCCGGCGGCGCCGAACCTCGTCGACATCACAGTCGACGGCAAGGAGATCAAGGCGGTAGCCCAGATCACCAAGCAGGGCTTCATCTACGTCTTCGATCGCGAGACCGGCGAACCCGTATGGCCGATCGAGGAGCGGCCGGTGCTGCAGACCGACGTGCCCGGCGAGCGCACCTCGGAGACCCAGCCGTTCCCGACCAAGCCGGCGCCCTACGAGCACCAGGGGCTCGTAGGCGACGACATGCTGATTGCGTTCACTCCCGAACTGCACGAGGCGGCGAAGAAGATCCGGGACAAGTGGGTCTACGGGCCGCTGTTCACGCCGCCTTCGCTTCAGGGCACCGTGCTCCTGCCGGGCTGGGGGGGTGGAGCGAACTGGTTCGGCGCCGCGGTCGATCCCGAGACCTCGATGATCTACATCCCGTCCTACACCATGCCGATGGTCGTCAAGCTGACGGAGCCGGACGGCGCCCGCTCCAACTTCGACTACGTGCGCGGCATGAGCGGCATCGAGAGCTTCTTTCTGCCGGGCCCGATGGGACTGCCCCTGACCAGGCCGCCCTACGGCCGGATCACGGCGATCGATCTGAATACCGGCGAGCACGCCTGGATGAAGCCGCACGGCGATGGCCCGCGGGCGCAGATCGAGCGGATTACCGGTGAGGATCCAGGTCCTCTTGGCGGACCGCCCGCCGCCGGGCCGCTGCTGACCCCCACCCTGCTGTTCCAGGCCCAGGGCGGTGCGCCGGGGATGGGCGGCGGCGGCGCCGAGATTTCCGTGCTGCGGGCGCTCGACAAGAAGACCGGCGATGTGGTCCACGAGTTGGCGTTGGAACTGGCGCCTGGCGGAACGCCGATGTCCTACGCAGTCGGTGGCCGCCAGTACATCGCCATGGCGGTCGGCGGTGAGGGCCAGGCGGAGATCATCGCCCTGGCGTTGCCGGAAGCAGAGTAGGGAGACCACACCAATGAAACTCCTTTCCCTGCTGCGAGACGGCCGGTCCGCGATCGGCGTGCTGGCGGACGAGGAAACCGTCGTCGATCTGAGCGTCGCGGCGCCGGACCTGCCGCGCGGCATGTGCCGGTTCCTGGCCGCTGGCGAGGAGGCGATGCAGGCGGCTCGTCGCGCTGCCGCGTCCGGCGCTGGCCGGGCGCCGCTGGCCGACCAGAAGCTGCTGGCCCCGGTGCCGCGGCCGCGGAAGTTCCTCGCCATCGGACTGAACTACGCCGACCATGCGGCCGAGACCGGCCAGAAGCTGCCCGAGTTCCCGACCGTGTTCAACAAGCAGGTCACCTGCATCAACCGGCCAGGTGGTGACATCCACATTCCGCGGGCATCCTCCGCGGTCGACTACGAGGGCGAGTTCGCCTTCGTCATCGGGCGCCGTTGCCGCGCTGTCGCGGCGGCCGACGCGGATGCCGTGATCGCCGGCTACACCATCGTCAACGATGTCTCGGTGCGCGACTGGCAGCGGCGCACGCCGACCATGATTCTGGGCAAGGGCTGGGATACCCACGGTCCGATGGGGCCGTACCTGGTCACTTCGGACGAAGTCGAGGACCCGTACTCGCTCGGCATCCGCACCTGGGTCAACGGTGAGCTGCGGCAGGACTCGAACACGCGGGAGCTGGTCTTCGGCTGTCCGAAGCTGGTCGAGACGATCTCGACGATGTGTACGCTCGAGCCCGGTGACGTGGTGACCACGGGCACGCCGGCGGGCGTCGGATTGGGCTACAAGCCACCGAAGTTCCTGGTTCCGGGCGATGTCGTGCGGATCGAGATCGACGGTCTCGGCGTGTTGGAGAACCCGGTAGTCACCGAGCCGTAGCGGCTAGCCGCGTCCGCGGCCGACCGCCATGCGGACCTCGCGGTCCTTCCGTTTGGACTTCAGTTCGACCTTGATCGACTGGACTTCGCTTGAAGTCAGGGGCGCGCTCGTCGAGTAGCCGAGCATGTACTGGCTGCGGAGCTCAGTGCCGATGTGCTCGTAGGCCCCGAGCACGGCGTCCATGCTGCCGACGTAGTAGATGCGGCCGCCGCTGGCCCTGGAGATCGCTTCCATGTCGAGCTTCCGGGGGCCGCGTCTCCTCGAGTCTTCGCTCTGGACCATGCTGATCACGTAGATCGGGACGCCGGTGTTGCCGGCGGTCCTGAACGTCCTGCGGTAGCTGGCCTGGCTGCCGATGTCGTCGCCGTCCGTCAGGACCACCAGGGCGCGCCGGCCCTGATCCCGGGCGAGATGGACGAGGCTGAACTCCATCGCGTCGTACAGCGCGGTCTGTCCATCGGCCCGAATGTTCTTCAGACTGGCGATCAGATTGCTCACGTCGGCCGTCGTGTCCGAGATCAGTCGGGGTCGGTTATCGAAGTCGACGAGGAACGCCTGATCGATCTTGGTCAGGGTGTTGCCGAGGAAGCGCGCCGCGGCCCTGCGCACGTCCGGCATCAGGAATTCCATGCTCTTGGAGCTGTCGATGGCGAGTCCCAGCACCAGGGGCACATCCTCGGCAACGGCGAAACGCTCGATTGGAATC
Organism: Candidatus Multivorans sp.; assembly: GCA_965216125.1. Taxonomy (GTDB): domain Bacteria; phylum Acidobacteriota; class Thermoanaerobaculia; order Multivoradales; family Multivoraceae; genus Multivorans. The sequence goes on from OZ244152.1 coordinate 3,974,889, forward strand.
GGCTCGCGGCCGCCCCGCAGGACGAAATCCTGCTGGCTCAGCGTGGTGATCGGCTTGCCCTGGTCGTCGTTGACGACGGCATAGACCTCGACCAGGTTGACGATCGTCTCGGCCACCGGGGCATCGGAGGACAGGAACTCCACGTCCTCGATCATCGTGCCGTCGTCGAGGTAGACGGCGACCCGGGCGAAGTCGATGCCCGGCATGACGGGCCCCGGCAGGACGGTGCGGAACGGCGGCCGGGTCATGGTTGCCGCGAGCCGGTCGTTGCGGTAGAACTCGACCCGGTCGAGCCTCTGTCCGGCGACCAGTTCGACCTCCGCTTCGATGGCGTAGCTTCCTTCCGCCTGCGCTTCGACCGAGGCGATGCCGATCTCGGTGCTCCGCCGCGGCTGGTTGATCGGCAGTTCGTCGTCGTCCAGTCGGCGATCCGCGCGGTCGTAACCGACAACCCGGATGACGTGGGGAACCGCCTCCGGTCCGAGGTCGATCCGGGTTTCAAAGGGCCTCCGCCTGTCGTCGAAGACCAGTTCGCCGTCGAGGTAGAATACGACCCGTCGCACGATGTCGCTCGTCGTCACCGTGCCGAAGGACCTCTTGCCTTGCAGTCCCGAGCGCTCGCCTCGGGGCGGCAGCAGGCGCACCCAGTTCACCTCCGGTCCAGCGACCCGATCGCCGGGCGCGGCGTCCCCGCCCCAGCCGGCGCTGCGGGCGGCGGCCCGCCCCGCGGCGAGGATGCCGGCCTCGGTGACCTCTGCCGAACCGGTTTCACCGACACCGTTCGGAGTCAGCAACTCGACGTCGCTGCGCTCGTCGAGCGGGTTGCTTCCCTGCTCGAGGAAGGTGGCGCGCCAGCGGTCGTTTCGCAGATCCTCGACCATCAGCACCAGCTCGTCGATCGCGGTGGGCAGGTCGAACAGGGTGCGGAACCGCCAGGCGCCGCGGTCGAGTTCGACGCCCGAGCCGGTGCGGTGGATCAACAGGGGAGGGGCGTCCAGACCGCGGCCGTAGATCGTGATCCGCAAGGCGTCGCTGGACGTTGGCCGGTCGCCGACGGTGGCGAGGCCGTCGAGGGTGACCAGTTCGGTGGGCGCTCCGCCGGCCGTCGATTCGATGCCCTGCGGTAGCAGGACGCCGCGCAGGGCGAGTCCGACGTCGCCGGCGGCTTCGCCATCGTCACCGCCTCCGGCCATCGTCTCGAGCGCTCGGTTCGCGCGCAGGGCGACCAGGTCGGTCGGCGCCGCGACCGTGGCCCAGCGGCGAGCGGCAAGGGCCGGCGGGGGTTCGCCCGAGGAAGAACCGAGGCGCACGTTGACCGGGTGTGGCGCCCCGTCACGGGGGCCGGCCGAGCCGTAGCGCGCACGCCACGATTCGCCGAGCTGGTCGAGCGCCGAGGTCACCTCCTCGGAACTGGTCAGAATCTGACCGCCGCTGGCCTGAGCGAACTCCTCCGAGTGCTGGCGGTGTCCGGGGAGGAGATCGTCGATCTCCGCTGCCGCGGGTGCTGTGTGAAGCGGGTAGACGCGCCAGCCGAGGGCGGCAATGGCCCGCGCCAGACTCCGTTGCTGACGCTGTTCACTGAGGGCCGCACGTTCGAAGGCGGGAATCGGGTCGTCGAGCAGTCGCTCCGCGAAGGCGTCGGCGCCCAGGTCCATGCCGTCGCGCACCAGGAACAGGGCCCTTGGCGGCCCGCGGGCCCAGGAGGACGTGGTCAGCGACTCGAGCAGGTTCGCCCGCTGCCGGCTCAGAGTGTCGAGTTCCTGCAGAAAGCCCTCCAGCAGGTCGGCCGTGCGCAGACCGTCGGCATCCGGATCGCCGGAGCGCGCATCGGCCGCGGCCTTCATGTCCCTTCGCAGCGCGAGCACGGCGCCGGCCTGGTGCGCGCGTCTTGCGACGGCGGCCGCGGCCCCCCTCACTGCGCCCGCGTCCGCGGTCGGTTCCAGCACGACCTCGACGATCCGGTCGCCCGTGATCAGCTCGACTTCGCCCAGCGCCACCAGCCGGTCGGCTGCCGCGCCGACCGCCGTCGCGGCGGCCTCGATGCCTTCGGGCGTCGAAGCGGGCAGGTCGAAGTAGACGACGATGCGCCAGCGATCGGTGACCCGGTCGACCGCGAGCAGTTCCCGCGGCTCGCCGTTCTCCAGGATCTCGACCGACTTCGCCTCGAGCTGCAGGGAGGGCCGGGAGAGAACCTGAAAGATGGTTTCACTCTCCCGGCTCAGCACCTGCGCGGCGCCGGAGTCGACTCCCGGCAACACCGCCAGTGCGGCAAGGCCAAGCGGACGGCAGCACCGGCCGACCCAGGGCGGACCCATCCGAGCCCGAGACCTGGCGTTCCTGCCCGGAGGCTGCACAGGCTCAGGGGTCATCTCGACTTGTGCCCGTTGAAACACACAAGGCCTAGCGCACCTCGCGGCCCTCGATCGTCCTGGCCGTCACGCCATCCCGGCCGAGCTCCACGTTGACCTGGCGCCAGTTCGGTCCTCCCGGCTCTTCCTTCGGATAGTAGGTGAGCAGGTAGTGGCTCCGGAGCTCGCGACTGATCGAGTCGAAGATCGGCGCCAGGTCCTGGTCGTGACGCACGTAGTAGACGCGGCCGCCGCCGGCCCTCGCCATGCGTTCCAGTTTGCTGACGAAGGTACGGGTACTGAAGCTGCGCCCGTCCGTGCGCGCCGCCTCGTCGTTCATCAGCACGAGGTAGACGGGAACGCGGGCGCGCCGGGCCCGCTCCAGACTCTGTTTGAAGGCGGCGTCGGAGTCCTCGTCGTCCCCGTCGTAGAAGACCACCAGGGCCTTGCGCCCGCGCAGGCCCTGGAGCTGATCCAGGGCCAGTGAGAGTGCGCCCCACACAGCGGTGCGACCGCGCGGCCGGAGCGAACCAATGCCGCCGCGCACCGCGTTCAGGTTGTAGGTGGCGGCACGAATCAGGCGAGCTTCGGTGCCGAAGCCGACCAGGAAGGCGCGGTCGCGGCTGGCCTCCAGTGAGTCGACGAACGCGGTCGCGGCGCGCCTCACGTCGGGCATGCGCAGGAACAGACTGCTCGAGGTGTCGATCGCCAGGCCCAGGGTCAGGGGGAGGTCGAAAGCGACCCGGAACGACTCCAATTCCTGGGCCCGGTCGTCCTCGAAGACGGAGAAGTCCGCGGCCGACAGATCCCGCACTGGTAGGCCGGAACGGTCCGTGGCGACGACATAGAGCTGTACCAGTTCGACACCGATATGGGCCGAGAGGCCGGGTCGGCTGAGAAAGATGACGTCTTCCGCGATGCGGCCGTCGAGCAACTGGGCCTCGACCCGCAGGAAGGTCTCCGGGTCACCCACCGGCACCAGCACTTCACGGCGGAACGGCTCCTCGCGGGCCGTCGCCGCGAGTCTGTCCTTGACGAAGAAGCGCATCTCGGCGAGTTGGCTGCCGCGCGGCACCTTGGCTTCGGCGGCAACGTCGACGGGACCGGCCTGGGGCCCACCCTCCGGTTCGGTGATGCGCACCCAGAAGGCATTCGGGGGCTGGTTGACGAGCAGCTCGTGGCGGTCGAGCTCCCTGTCCTCGGCGTCGAAGGCCACGGCCTCCACCCGGCCGAGGCGGTCGCCCCGCCCGAGGTCGATGCGGGCTCGGTACGGCGCCCGGTTGCTGGCGGCGACGCGCCGGCCGTTGTAGTAGAAGACGACCCGGCCCACCCGGTCGGCGAACCCTTCCTGCACTTCGGCGACGAAGGCGACCCGACCGCGCCGGTCGGTCGGATCCTCGGGCCTCAGGTTGATCGCTCGCGAGAGGGTACGGGACTCGGCCTCGGCCTTCAGGTCTTCGAGGTCGACGAAGTCGACCAGCGCATAGCCCCAGCGTCCGGAGGCGAGGTTCTCGGCCAGCACGATCGCGGAGTCGGTGCCGGGCGGCAGTTGGAGCGGCCGCTCGAAGGACAGGTGTTCGGCGCCCGGCGGTGCAAACGGCTGGCCGTGACTGGTGACCACGCTGCCGTCCTCGCGGTGGAGTCCGGTGCTGACCCGCCAGACTGCGGCTTCGTCCCGTGGCGCGCCCACGGGCGGCACAATCGTGCTGGTCAGGCGTCCGAGCGTGCGCTCGGGCGACGTGGACTCGATCTGAATCGAGGCGACGATTTCGACGCCGCTGTTGCCCCCGCCCTCGAACTCGCTGTCCAGATCGCCCTCGAAGGCGCGCCGCAGCCGCATCTCGGCAACGTCGACCGGCGAACCCGCGCCGGGAACCACGGTTGGGGCGCGGAGTTCGTGATCTTCGTTTCGTGACCTCAGCTCGAACGGGCCTGCTGCGGCCGCGTCGTCGGGAAGCTGGAACCTCGCCTCGAAGCGGCGGGGAAGCCGTTCGATCCACTCGGCAATCTCTCGACCGTTCGAGAGCACCTCGCCGCCCGTGGCTGCGGCGGCGACGTCCCAGCCCGACGGTTGGAGGACGAGCCGGAGTTCCTCCTCGACGGTCTGCGGGGCCCCGGACCGGGGGCGGCCGAAACGAAGCGTGAAGCCGACCGTCACCTCGTTCGAGCTGACGCCGATGCCGTCGTCGCCGTCCTCGGGCGCGAAGGCGACCGGCGCCGCGGTCCAGCCGTAGGCCGCCGCGGTGCGGGCGACGGGCCGAAGGTCCGGCATGGTGGTCGCCTCGACCGCCAGCGAGCCGGCAGTCGGCACGAGTTCCAGGTAGTAGCTCAGCGGATCGGTCACCAGGCCATCGGCAAGCAGGACCAGGTGCCGCCGCGTGCCTACGGTTCCGCTCTCCTCGTCGCCGGCGCTGCCAGGACCGTCTTCATCGTCCTGCTGGCCAGCCTGTGGATCGTTCCGCCTCAGATCCTCGCGGTCGGCGAGAAACCCGACGAGTTCGTCGATCTGGTTGCCGCGCATCGCCGCCTCGTCACGGAGTGCGTTCGTGGCCATCTGCTCGAGCACGGTCTCCAGTTCGGCGGTGGCGTCGCTGCCGGCGGTGGTCTGCGGCTGTTGGGATCGCGAGATTTCGATCTGCCGTTCGCTGGCGAACAGGCGGCGCCTTTCCACGAGGGCGCTGGCGGCCTCGTCACCGGTGGCCAGTCGGTCGAGCGCGGCCTCTGCCAACCCACGATCCCGCGTTGGCGGCAGGATCGTGTGTGCGGTCGGGTCCGCCACCACGATCTCCAGGCTGCCGAGGGCCAGCAGCGTATCGAGCCGCTCGTGCAGCGAGTTCGCCAGTTGATGAACCGAGCCTGGCGTGGTCAGCGCAAAGTCGATGTAGACCAGGGTCTGCCAGCCGTCCTCGGCCTGCTCGACGCTCTCGATCTCGACCGGCGTTCCGTCGACCCGAAGTTCCAGTTGCCCGTTCAGGTCCGCCGGCGATGTCCCCTCCGCCTCGAACGTGACGGTCTGCTGGGCGAGCGCCGCACTCACCGCGCACACCCACAACAGAGCCGCCGCCGGCCATCCTCTTCGCGTCAACATCGGTCCGCCCTTCATTGTTGCAAGACCGAGGCCATCGCGGCTAGCTGCCCGCTTCGGTTCACCGACCTGGCGGGTGGAACCGAAGGAACCACTCCGTCCTACGCGACGATCTGGTGGATCGGCTTCGCGCCTTCGACGCCGACGAGCTTCTGGTCGAGGCCGGCGTGGAAGTACGACAGGGCGTTGGGGTCGAGACCGAGCTGCTGCAGCACGGTCGCGTGCAGGTTCTTGACGTGGAAGCGGTCGACCTCGGCCCGGTTGCCGAGTTCGTCCGTCTCGCCGACGCTGGCGCCGCCCGCAATGCCGCCGCCGGCCATCCACATCGTGAAGCCGTAGGCGTTGTGATCGCGGCCGGTGCCCTCGGCGTACTCGGCGGTGGGCTGACGGCCGAACTCGCCGCCCCAGATGACCAGGGTGCTGTCGAGCAGGCCGCGTTGCTTCAGGTCGCGCAGCAGGCCGGCGATGGGCCTGTCCGTGGCGCCGGCGTGGTACTCGTGGTTCTTGACCAGATCGCCGTGGGCGTCCCAGTTGTTGTCGTTGTGGTTGCCGCCGGAGTAGACCTGCACGAACCGGACGCCGCGCTCGACCAGGCGGCGCGCCAGCAGGCAGCGGCGGCCGAAGGCCTTCGTGCGGTCCTGGTCGAGACCGTAGAGGTTCCGGATCCCCTCCGACTCGCCGGACAGATCGACTGCTTCGGGAGCGTGCTGCTGCATCCGGTAGGCGAGTTCGTAGCTGGCGATGCGAGCCGCGAGCTCGCTGTTCTCGGACCGGGGCGCGGCGTGCTCGTCGTTGTACTCGCGCAGGCGGTCGAGCAGGCGGCGCTGCGCCTGACGCGACATGCCCGGCGGCGGGTCGAGCGCCAGGATCGGCGTGCCGCTCGAGCGGATCACCGTGCCCTGGTAGCTGGCCGGCATGTAGCCGCTCGACCAGTTCTTCGCGCCGCTGATCGGGCCGCCGGTGGGGTCGAGCATGACGACGAAGCCGGGCAGGTTCTCGTTCTCGGTGCCGAGGCCGTAGTTCACCCAGGAACCGATGGCGGGGCTGCCGGAGAGGATGCGACCGCTGTTCATCTGCAGCATCGCGGAGCCGTGGAGCGGCGCGTCCGCGGTCATCGAGTGGATGAACGCGATGTCGTCGACGCAGCCGCCGATGTTCGGGAACAGGTCGGAGACCCACTTGCCGCACTCCCCGTACTGCTTGAACTTCCACTTCGGGCCGACCACCCGGCCCTGGCTCCGCGAGCCGCCGCGACCCTTGGTCCTGATCTCGATCGTCTTGCCGTCGAGGGGGTAGAGCTTCGGCTTGTAGTCGAAGGTGTCGACCTGGCTGGGTCCGCCGTACATGAACAGGAAGATGACCGCCTTGGCCGGGCCGTCGAAGTGGGGCGGCCTGGCGGCCAGGGGGTTCTTCCACTCGGTCACGCCGTCGGCGGCGACGGTCTGGGCGGCGAGGAAGTCGTCCGCCCCAAGCATGCCGGCGAGGGCGACGGACGTGAAAGCGCCCCCGGCTTCCCACAGGAACTCGCGCCGGGTCCGGCCGCAGAAGGTGTTGCGCGGGCGTTCAGGGTCGTGGGTCATCGTTCTGCTCCTTCCTCGAAACTCAGTCGAGGTAGACGAACTCGTTCAGATTCAACAACAGAAGGGAGAAACTGGCAAACGCAGCGTCGAGAGTGAAGCCTTCCTCCTGCTCGAGTTCCCGGACCAGGTCGACGCCGCGGGCGATCTCCGCGGTCTGTGGCTGGCGCGCGAGGACGACCTGGAGCGCTTCGGCAACCCGGTCCTCGAGCGGTCCACCGGCGCCGCCGGTGCGACCCGCCAGAGCCGCCGCCTGGCCGCTCATGAACTCGCCGTTCAGCATCATCAGCGCCTGGGTCGGCTGGGTCGTGGTGAAGCGGACCGGGCAGGTCGAGTCGGTGTCGGCGAAGTCCAGGCTCTCGAGCAGTGGATGCAGCAGGGAGCGCTTGACGTGGATGTAGATGCTGCGCCGCGAGGCCTGTTCGGGAGTCGCATCGCCCCAGGCATTGTCGGGCTGGGAAGCGGTGGCGAGCACCTCGGCCGGCATCGGTGGGTAGACGCTGGGGCCTCCGACTTCGAGATTCAGCCTGCCGGTAGCTGCCAGGACCGAGTCCCGGATCTCCTCCGCGGTCAACCGCCTCATGTTGAAGCGGCTGAACAGGTCGTTGCCGGGATCGGCTTCGAGCGCTCCTGCAGGCGGGCGCGAGGACATCTGGTAGGCCCGGCTGGTCATCATGAGCCGGTGCATCGACTTGAGGCGCCAGTCCCGGGCCACGAACTCGGTCGCCAGCCAGTCGAGCAGATCGGGATGGGTTGCCTCCTGCCCGAAGCGGCCGAAGTCGTTCGGGGTCGGCGACAGCCCGCGGCCGAAGTGATACTGCCACAGGCGGTTCGCCATCACGCGGGAGGTGCGCAGGTTGCCGTCGTCGGCGATCCAGCGGGCCAGGGAGCGGCGGCGGCCGGTGGTGGGCGAGTCGGCCGCACGCTCGGCAAGGCCCGCATCCGCGTTGCCGAGGATGAGCGGGAACCCCGGCTCGACCCGTCCCGCCGGCGCGTGCGGGTTGCCGCGGATGAGTACGTGGGTTGGCGGCGCCTCGGGTCCGATCTCCTTGACCCGCAGCACTTCGACGAAGTTGCGCGGGTCGGGGGCATGGTCGGCGAGAGCCTGGATCGCGTCGTCGTAGGCCCTTGCCAACTCGGTTCCTGGGAACGCGGGCGTCTCGCCCGTATCCGGCTGCCGTCCGCCAGTAAGGGCAAGCGTCGCTCCGCCCGTGGCCGGATCGATCGCCAGCCCGAGGATTTCCCGCGGCGACAGCACCCGGTCGTAGAACCTCACCTCGTCCATCGAGCCGGCGAAGTGGCCGCCGGCGCCGCGCCGTCCCAGGTCGAGGAACGGAACCTGTCCCAGATCGTTCCCGTTGCCCTGGGCCTCACCGGCCTGCACACCGTCGACGAAGAGGGCGAGGGCGCCGGAATCCCCATCGCGGGTGAATGCGGCGTGGCGCCAGTTCCCGTCGTTGTAGCCGGGTCCGGACGAGACGCTCGTTCGCTCGGGGGAGTCGTCCGTCTTCTCTGAGACGCCGGCGACGAGGTAGCCGTCACCAACCATCGACAGGCCGAAGCCCACCCCTTGCGCCGCGGAATCGACGAGAGCGCTTCCCTTGGCCCATTCGAACTGAACGCCGCCCGGCGCGCGATCCCTGGTCCTGAACCAGAGACTGACCGTGAAGTCGTCCGCCACCGGGCGCGGCAGGCGTACCGAGTCGTTCTCGCCGTCGAAGGTGTAGGCGCCGCCGGCGACGCCGTCCGCGCCCACCTGCGCCTCCTCGACCCGGCCGTGGAAGCGGCCCCGGCGGTCGCCCGCGACCAGGGACACCTGTTCGTCGAGCGGAAGATGGGCAACCAATCCCGTTTTCGCGGTCTTGCTGGCCGCTTCGAGCTCTTCGGCCGTGGCGGCGTCGATGAGGGACGCGGCCGACGAGCGCGCTGCCTGGATGAGCTGCCGCCGTTCGGCGCGCCAGCGCTCTGCCTCTGCTTCGGCCACGGCCGAACCGAGATCCTCGGGGATGAGGTCGCGGTAGTTCTCGGGCGTCGGCTGGTTGCCGCCGCCGACCTTGTAGGGCGCGATGCCGCGGAAGAACGACAGCATCCGGTAGTAGTCGGTCTGCGGAATCGGATCGCCGCGGTGGTTGTGGCAGCGCGCGCAACCGATCGACATGCCGAGCATCACCCTGGACGTCGTATCGAGGACCGAGTCGAGATCGTCGTACTGGGCGAGCGCGGTGTCCGTGGGCTCGTCGTCCCAGATGCCGAGTCGCAGGTAGCCGGTGGCGATGATCGACGCGGCGGTGGGGTGGTCGATCTCGTCGCCGGCGAGCTGGTGGGTGAGGAATTCGTTGTACGGGATGTCCGCATTCAGGGCGTCGATCACCCAGTCGCGGTAGCGCCAGGCCGATGGCTTCTTGCGGTCCCGCTCGTAGCCGTCGGTCTCGGCGTAGCGGACGAGGTCGAGCCAGTGCCGGCCCCAGCGCTCGCCGTAGTGGGGCGATGCCAGCAGGCGGTCGATGAGGCGTTCCCAGGCGTCGGGGCGCTCGTCCTGTTCGAAGGCCTCGACCTCCTTGAGGGTCGGTGGCAGCCCGGTCAGGTCGTAGCTGGCGCGCCGGATCAGGGCCCGGCGATCGACGGTGGGCGGCGGATCGAGGTCGGCGGCCTCGATCCGGGCGAGCACGAAGTTGTCGATCGGGTTGAGCGGCCAGTCCGGGTCCGCCACCGCGGGGGCATCGGGGCGCACCAGGGGGCGCACGGACCACCATGCGCGGTCGGCATCGGTGATCTGGAACTCGTCGCCGGCCGCCGCTACTTCCGCGATGTCGTCCTCGCCGCCGCCGAAGGGCGCACCGAGCTGGACCCATTGCCGGATCGCCTCGATGTCCGCGTCGGCGAGTCGCCCCGAGGGCGGCATCTGCAACTGCTCGTCGTGGTACCCGACCGCCTGGAGCAACAGGCTCAGGGCGGGCTCGGAGGTGGAGATCGCCGGTCCCCGTTCGCCTCCGCGCAGGAGTCCAGCCCTGGTGGTGAGCAGCAGGCCGTTCTCGGCCCGGTCCGGGTCCGAGTGGCACATGAAGCAGTTCTGCTCCAGCACCGGCCGCACGTTCTCTTCGAACAGCTTGATGCCGTCGGCCGGCGTCTGCGCCGTCTGGGCTGCCGCGGACGCTGACGTCAGCAGGGCCAGGGCCAGTGCCGCACGTCTACTGGATGCGGGCCGCGTCCGGTGCGCCGATGCAGGGTGCGGCGCCCCAGATCCGTTGCCAACCGAAGGCGATACCCACCGCTGTTTTCGACGCATGGTGCGGATGATCATACCGCGTTGGGCATTGGCGCCCGGCGGAGTGAGCCTGCCCGCGGACGGAGTGCCGCGCCTCTGCCACCTGTAGACTCCGTCACGATTTGGCCCAGCACAGACACGGCGCCCAGCAGTCGTCGCACGATGTCACGGCGACGCTGCTGCTGAGTTGCGATGACGCGATCGGCATCATCGCGACGGTGACCGGTTTCGTGAACGATCACGGAGGCATCATCTGCTCGTCCGAAACGCACCGCGACGAGGAGCTGGGCAAGTTCTTTCAGCGTCTCGAGTTCTCGATCGACCACTTCGAGCTTGACCGGGAGACGATCAAGCCGCTGCTCGAGTGGGAGATCGGCGATCACTTCTCGGTCAGGAGCCGGATCGCCTTCTCGGATAACGAGCAGCGGGTGGGCGTGCTGGTCTCGAAACAGGCGCACTGCCTGCACGATCTGCTGTCGCGCTGGCGGCTCGGCGAGCTGCCGGGGCGCCCCGTCTGCGTCATCAGCAACCACCCGGACCACGCGGCGGAGGCCGAGTACAACGGTCTCGCGTACCAACACCTTCCGGTTACGCGGGAGACACGCAGCGAGCAGGAAGAGCAGATGATCCAGGTGCTGGACGAGGTCCGTGTCGACCTGGTCGTCCTGGCCCGGTACATGCAGATCCTCACCCCGCGCTTTCTGGAGTGCTACCCGAACCGGGTGATCAACATCCATCACTCCTTCCTGCCGGCCTTTCCCGGCGGCAGCCCGTACCGCCAGGCCTACATGCGCGGCGTCAAGGTCGTCGGCGCCACGGCCCACTACGCGACAGCCGAGCTCGACCAGGGCCCGATCATCGAGCAGGACGTGACCCGGGTCAGCCACCGCGACTCGGTGACCACCCTGGTGCGCCGCGGCAGGGACCTCGAACGGGTCGTGTTGGCCAGGGCAGTGCAGGCCCACCTCGAACACCGCGTCCTGGCGGTGGAGAACCGCGCGATCGTCTTCGGCTGACCGGGTCCGCGGCGTTCCGATCTACCGCTCCGCGCAGACCGTCCGCAATCGCTGCAGGACCTGGGCAAACGACGGGTCGCCTCCGGCGAAGCGCCGGCCGTCTTCGAGAAGTTCCAGGGCTTCCGCGCAGCGGTCGGTCTGGGCCAGGAGCGAGGCCAGGCGGAGACGGGCCGGGGTCAGGTCGGGGCGGACCGCGAGGGCGGCGGCGAATGATCGAGCGGCTTCTTCGGGGCGGCGGAGGTCGAGGAGCACCATGCCGAGCACGAAGCTGGTCTGAGCCTCTGCCGGGTTGAGCCGCTGGGCCGTCAGCAACTCCCTCGCCGCGTCGCGGAACCGTCCCTGGATGGCGAAGATGCCGCCGAGTTCGGTCCGCAACCGCGCTTCGCCGGTGGCGGCGAACCCACCGGACGCGAGACCGCGTTCCAGGGCCGCCCGGGCCTCCGGGAGCCGGTCCTGCTGCCGCAGGACGACGCCAAGGGCCTGCAGGGCGGCGGCGTCCCTGGGGACCTCGGCGACCCGGGATTCCAGGATCTCCAGAGCCTCGGCCGGGCGGCCGGCGGCGGCGAGGGCGCCGGCTCGCCGGGTCGGGGCCTCGGCGTAGCTCGGGTCGAGCGCCAGCACCCGGTCGTAGCGCTCCAGCGCTTCGCCGGGCCGGCCGCTGCGGTCGAGGAGCAAAGCGAGCTGGTAGTGGGCCTGCTTGTAGTCGGGCGCCAGGTCGGTTGCCCTGGTCAGGCGCCGGATGGCTTCCAGGGGACGACCGAGGCCGGCGTGGAGCTGGGCCAGTTCGAAGTGGGCCGAAGCCGAGGTGGGATCGAGCGCCAGGAGCTGTTCGTAGGCCGTCCGGGCCTCGTCGAACTGGCCGGCGTCGACGTGAGCCAGGGCCAGGTGTTGCCGCGCCTCCAGGTTGGTGGGATCGGCCTGGACGGCGCGGCCGAAGAGCGTGGCGGCGGCGGCGAACTCGCCCGCCTGGACGGCGATCAGGCCCTGCTGGACCTGGGCGGTACTGCCGTCGGGCAGGTAGGCGAGTTCCCGGACGAGGGGATCGTGCAGCGCGAAGTCCGTGTGGCTGGCCTGCGCGAGGTGCTCGGCCGCCCGCTCGTGGTCGCCCAGGCGGCGGTAGGCCATGCCGAGGGAGTAGTGGCCGCGGCCGGCGCCGGGTTGGGCAGCGAGCGCACGCTCCAGGTAGCCGGTCGCGGTGTCGGCGTCGCCGCGGTCGAGCGCCAGGGCGCCGAGGCCGTAGAGCGCGGGGGCGAAACCGGGCTGGACTTCGAGAGCGCGGTTCCAGAGCGCGACCGCCTCGTCGGCACGGCCGCGCGCCGACTCGGTTTCGGCAAGGCGGTGCAGGGCCGGGATCAGGTCGGCCTGGATCGCGAGCGCCTCGCGGTAGGCGGTGGCGGCGGTATCGAGGTCGCCGGCGGTCTGAGCCGCGAAGGCGGTGAGGTACGGCCAGCGATGATCGGTTGGATCCACGCGGCTCGCTTCCCGGTAGCAGTCTTCCGCGGCCTGCAGCGCGGTGAACGCCTGGCTGTCGAGCAGTTGCAGGCCGTGGTAGAGCTTGCCGAGTTCGCCGATCGCCGCTGCCAGTTCGACGCCGGCTGCTGCGTCCTCTTCGAGGGTGCGAACGCGCCGCTCGAGGCTTGCGATCTGTGAACGGACGGCCGGGTCGTGCGGTTCGTAGCCGGAGGGCAGCGGAAGCTGCTCGCCGCCGCCTGTGCAGGCCGGCAGGGCGAGGGCGATCGTGATGAGTGAGCAGGGCAGGAGGCTCGCGGGGCGGTGCCGTGGCGTCGGATGCGGGCAAGATGCCCGCGTTCCCAGGGTTTGCGGCGAAGTCGTCATTGCCCGCCCTGTCCCTGGCGCAGTTCGTGGTAGGTCCGGGGCGAGAGCGGGCCGAACGACTCCTCGCGGCCGCCGAGCCAGGTCACCCGAACATCCTCGATGCCGGCGGCGCCGAGTCCGACCAGGACCCTCGGATCGCTGGAGGAGGCGTAGCTCCACTGTGCGCGGACGCGGCGCATGATCATGCGGCCGTCATCCAGTGCGACGTGGACCAGGCTGCCGAGAGCGTCCCGCTTTCCGTCCTCGGTGACCAGCCGTAGACCGATCCAGCCGCCGTCCTGGCCGACGACGTTCACCAGCAGCCGAACCGGTCCGTTGTTGTTCGAGATCAGGACATCCGTATCGCCATCGTTGTCCACATCGCCGAAGGCGGCGCCGCGCGAGACTTCGTAGGCCGCGAAGGCAGGGCCCCCGAGCGCTGTTGCGTCCTCGAAGCGGCCGTCCCCGAGGTTGCGGAAGAGCTGGTTCGGCTGTCCGAAGCGGCGCTCGTGGTCGGTGGCAGCGGCCGCCCGCGCGGCGGCCTCGCCGCCGGTGCGGGCACGGTCGAGGCGCCGCACGGCGCCATTGACCGCCAGCAGGTCCAGGTCGCCGTCGTTGTCGAAGTCGAACCAGCCGGTGCCGAAGCCGGTCATCGCCAGGCTCGGCGTGCCGAGTCCGGCGACCATGCCGGCGTCCGAGAACAGACCGCTGCCGTCGTTCAGGTAGAGGGTGTTCGTCTCGCCGGTGATGTGGGTCACGTAGAGATCCTCGTCGCCGTCGCCGTCCAGGTCGCCGGCATCGACGCCCATTCCGGCTTCGGCTTCGCCCCTGCCGTTGACCGCCGAACCCGCGAACAGAGCCCGGTTCTCGAAGCGGCCGCCGCCGCGGTTCATCCACAGTTGGTTCGGCGTGCCGTCGTTGGCGACGTAGAGGTCGAGCCGGCCGTCGAGGTCGAAGTCGGCGGGCACGGCGCCGAGCCCGTTGCCGAAGTCCGCCGCCATGCCGGCGCGGTCCGTGGCCTGCGCGAAGCGGCCGTTGCCGAGATTGCGGAACAGGCGGTCCGGTTCCGCCCGGTACGTCTTCGGGCTGCAGTAGTCCGGTTCGCCGCTGCCGAAGGTGCACAAGGTGTGGTTGCCGAGATTGAAGTCCACGTAGTTGGCGACGAACAGGTCTAGGTCGCCGTCGGCGTCGTAGTCGAAGAAGGCAGCCGGCACGCTCCACCTGGGGTCGTCGGCCCCGGCCGCCTGCGTCTCGTCCTCGAACCGGCCGCCGCCCAGGTTCCGCCAGAGCCGGTTCGGCCCGAAGTTCGTCACGTAGAGGTCAGTTCGGCCGTCGCCGTCGTAGTCCGCCGCTGCCACGCCCATGCCGTAGCCGGTGGAGTCGATGCCGGAAGCGTCGGTCGCGTCGACGAAGAGCAGCTCGCCGGTCCCCTCGAACTGGTTGAGGAACAGCCGGTCATGGGCGGGGGAGCCGGTCGCGGCGGCGCCGGGTTCCAGGTCGGCAGCCTGCACCAGGTACGCGTCCAAGTCGCCGTCGCCGTCGGCGTCGAACAGGGCGGCGCCCGAGCCCATGATTTCGGGCAGGAGGTAGCGCCCCGTGCCACCGTTCCGGTGCTGGAAGACGAGACCGACTTCGGCGGCGCGTTCTCCGAAGGCGGGGGCCGCCGCCGGCTGGCCGGGAAACGCCGCCTCGGGGTCCTGCCCTTCTCGGGGGGCTTCCGCGCACGCCGCGATGGCGAGCGAAACCAGCACGACGCGAGCCCCGTGCATCGACCGCCGAGGAGCTAGCAAGCCACTCCTACCTCCATCCGAGTGATTGTATCTGGCGGTCGGCGTGCGCATCGCTCCCGAGTTGCTCAGGAGCCGTACCCCTGCTGCCGGCGCACTCGGTGCGGCTTCCTCGAACGCAGGCCTGGGGGCGCGCCGCTTCGGCCGGCGATTGACTGCGTCGGTGTTGCGGACTAGTCTGGCACCTAGTCAGTTCTGATTGCGGGACCGGAGGGCCATGGGATGGACAACTGCTGGCAGGTTCAGGACGCCAAGGCGCGCTTCAGTGAGTTGCTGGAGAAGAGCGTCGCCGAAGGTCCCCAGGTGGTCACGAAGCGCGGTGTGGAGACGGCAGTGCTGGTCCCGATCGAAACCTGGCGCCGGATGGCCGAGAGGTCACGGCCGGACCTCAAGGAGGTACTGCTGGCGCCTGAGGCCCGCACCGAAGCACTCACCCCGCCGCGCCGCGCGCTCCGGCGCCGCGATGCGCCGCGGTTCGAGTAGCCCTTGTACCTGCTCGACACGAACGTCGTTTCCGAGCTGCGCCGCCCGCGACCGCACGAGTCGGTGCTGCGCTGGTTTCGCGGCGTGCCGGCTGAACGGCTCCATGTGTCCGCCGTCACGATCGGCGAGATTCAGGCAGGCATCGAGATCACCAGGGAGCAGGACCCGGTCAAGGCGGCCGAGCTTGAGTGGTGGCTCGACAGTGTGCTGGGCGCGTACAGCGTCTTGCCGGTGGACGCCGACGTGTTCCGAGAGTGGGCCAAGCTGATGCACAGGCGATCGGACACCCTGATGCAGGACGGCATGATCGCGGCCGTCGCCGTTGTCCACCGGTTGACGGTAGCGACCCGCAACGTCCGCGACTTCGAGGTGTTCGGCGTGGACACGGTCGATCCGTTTGCGGAACCGGTTGGGGGCTCAGCGTGAGCCGCGCGAGCCTCTCTTCCATGCCGACCATCATCTCGACGAGCGCCTCCATCTGGCGTCCCTTGAAACCAGCGTCCTCGAGCCGACGCCTTGTGTTGGGCGCCGACAGGACAGACGTGCACGTTGAGCCCCGTGCCGGCAGGGAGCTCGGCCGCGTCGCGCGCCGAGGGTGGCTCACTTTCTGCGCGTTGGGCGGCTCAGTTTCCGGGCGATGCCTCCAGTCCGCCACGCCGAGAAGGGGAGAGAGCCGAAGCCCTCTCCCCCTTTGATTCCGGCGAACCAAGGGGCCGAAGCCCCGAGGTTCTGCTGATCCGGTCTAGAACCGGAACTTGATCGAGGCTCGCATCTGCCGCGGGCGCTGGAAGTACCGGCGCACGGGGTAGACCTCGCCGCGGCCGTCCCAGCGGCGGCGGCGCTGCTGGTTGGTCGCGTTGAGGACCTCGACGCGGAACTCGCCACGAACTTCCCGGTAGCCCATGGGGAAGCCCCAGGCGCCGCTCAGGTTGACCGTGTACTCGTCCGAGGTCCGGCGGCCCTCCGCTCCCATCGGGTGGAGACGGACGCCGATGCCGCCGTTCGCCGTGCCTGGCCGGGCGTCGCTCGTCGGGTCGGAGGGAGTGATCGGCGGGCAAGTCGCCAGACCGCTTGGCCGCGCGCCCGGCGCGCAGGTCTTCGCGGCGCTGATGCCCGCGCCTTCACTCCGGGCCCAGGGGGTTCCGGTCTGGAAGGTCAGGTGACCGCCCACGGTCAGATCCTGGTTGCCGATGCGCCAGGTCTTGAACCCGAAGGAGTTGTAGATCCACGTGCGGTCGGCGACGCCGTTCGCGCCGCGCTGGTTGATCATGCTGCCCGGCTGACCGATGAACTCAGACAGACGCGCCGCGCAGTCTTCCGGATAGAGCCGGGTCCTGCCGGTCCGGCGGTCCGGATTGGTCTGGGACGCCTGACAGGATGAAATGTGGCCCTCGTTGAGGTTCACATGAACGAGTTCCAGGTACCCGCTGTCCGTGTTGTTCCACCAGACGCCTCCTCCCGTCGTGTCCGTCTCCGACCAGGACACGTTGTTGTAGAGCGCCCAGCCGTCGGCAAAGCGACGGTTCAACTGGACCTGGAGGCCGCGGTAGGAGTTCAATGCCGGATCGGCGTTGGCCAGAGCCTCACGGTTCACCGCGCTCGGGCGGTCTGCCTCAGCAAAGCCGGCCTCCGCCCACCGCTGCGCGCGGGCGTCGTCGAACGCGAGAACGATCTTCTCCAGGTCGTGGTAGTTCTCCGTGATGCCGATGGGCCGCCCCCGGTGATCAAGCTGGAAGTTCGAGAACATCATGTCCTGGAGCTTCCAGTCGATGTACTTCACATCCAGCGCCCAATCCGGAAGGAACTGCCACTCGAGGCCGATGATCGCCTCCTGCTTGTAGTAGGTCTGGATGTCGAAGTCGTACAGGCCGGCTTGCACGGCGTCCCACATGAGGCCCGGCTGCGCCAGCTCCCAGGAGAGGTTATAGCCCGGAATGGCTGCCCCGACCGTGTCGTTGCGGAGCGTGTCGCGCCGCGACGGGTGCCGGCAGTCGTAGCTGACGTAGCCGACGGACCTCAGATAGTCCATGCCGGCGATGTCTCCCGGGTCGCAGAACAGGAAGACTTCCCTTCCCTCGTACCCGTTCCACAGGTCGTGCATGCTCGGACGGGCGACATCGCCGCCGGAGATCCACGCCTGGTTCAGCATCGCGTGGTATTGGCCGTAGGTGGCGTTGAGGAGGAAGGCGCCGTCGCCCTTCACGTCGTACGTGATGTTGATCCGGGGATCGGCGTAGGTGTCGTTGACGACCCGGCGCCGGACATCGTTCCAGGCCTCCTGCTGTTCGGCACGCAGGCCCAGGTTGATTGTCCAGTGATCACCGATCGTGAACCGGTCCCGGACGTAGAAGCCGACATCCCGGACCTCGGTGTCGCCGGAACCGGCGCCGACGCAGGTGCCCGGAGTACGCACGATCTCGCCGTTCACCCGCTCGATCTGGGTCGGCCGGTGGGGCAGTCCGTCACTGTGGAGTCCCTCGCAGGTCAGAAGCGGCGAGTTGTAGTCGACGAAGTAGCAGCCCCGGCCGCGCGTCGTACCACCGACGAACGTTGGGTTCTCGGGCGACGTGTCGTTGCCGCGGAGAAGGGAACACGTATCGTGCTCGAGCGACCCGGCGCCGGCGTAGCCGAAGGGGCTCGATGCGTCGAAGCCCCAACCGTTGAACAGCGGCACGCGGGCGTTCTGGCCTTCCCACTTCGTGTCCTGGTAGTCCAGGCCGTACTTCAGCTCGTGGTTGGCGCCCACGAACTGGGTCAACCCGGCGTTCGCCTGCTCGCGCGGAAACGCGTTGAAGCCGAAGCCGTCGGAGAGGATCCAGCCGTTGTGCCAGGCCTGCAGGTTCTCGTTGTCCCGGTAGACGTTGTAGTTGTTGCCGGGGTAGAAGATGCCCAGGCTGGGGTTGAACGGGAACCGCAGTGGGTAACTCGTGTCACCGCCGGAGGTGTTCGTTGCGCTGTGGCCGGCGATCGGACCGCGGTCGAGCGACTTCGCCTGCAGGCAGGTCTCCACCATGCGCGACGGCGCGTCGGGGAAGTTGTCCTGGGCCAGCCACTCGAGGAGTGGAATGCCGTCGGGAGTCAGAACCGCGGGGTTGTCCTGCTCCAGCGTGTCGTAGCAGGCGAGGTACTTGTTCTCCTGCGTTTCCTGCTGGGCGACCTTGGCTTCCAGGAACCAGTTGCCGGAAACCGCGTAGTTCCAGTTGATCGTCGACAGCACGCTGTCGTTCTCGTGCGGTGTCGGCGTCCAGTAGTCGGACGACTGGTCGTTGAAGTAGTTCCGGAAAGCCGGCGTGTCGATTGCCGAAGCGGCGAATGAATGGGACGCCGTCGGCTGCATGTTCAGCTTGAAGATGCGCGCATCGTTGAACAGGCTGACATCGTACGGGTCGCCGCCGAGCAGCCGCTCCGAGAAGGCGTCGTCGAACTCGCTCAGGCCCACGAAGAACCAGAACTTGTCCCGCCTGATCGGACCGCCGGCGGAGAACTCGTAGCCGTTGGAAGCGCCGGCCCACTCGTCGCTGCCGGGCAGGCACGGTTGGCGGTTCGTGGTGAACACTTCCGAGCTGTCCGTGCCGCTGGGGATGAGGCCGCGTCCCGCGTCCCGATCATCGCCGTGGCAACGCTGGAACCAGTCCGTGGGATACGGCTTGTTCTGGCGCTCGGTCAGGGATGGCTGGTCCTCGTAGTCGGCGCTCCACTTGAGCGCCTGGCGCTGCCAGAGGGCGTCGGTGTGCCACCGGTTGGTGCCCGACTTGACGATCACGTTGGTCGAGGAGCCGATGTAGCGACCGTACTCGGCGGAGGATCCGCCGGCCTCCATCGAGACCTCGGTCACTGCCGTTGTGGGCAGGAAGACCCGGCTGCCGCCGAACTTGGCGAACGTCGTGTCGACACCGTCGATGTAGACGCCCTGGTCGGCGAAGTGCGTGCCGTTGACCGCCGGACGGGTCTGCTGGATGTCGTCGTTCCGGGCGTCGGAGGTGACGCCCGGCATCGCGTTGATCACGCCGTAGTACGTGCGCGTCGTGCCGGCGGTCTGCTCGCCGACCTCGGACGTCACGGTGCTGCCCGCGGTGACGTTGAACTTGTCGACCATGGGCGTTTCGGCGGTGACATCCACCACGCCGCCTTCGACGGCCGCCTGCAGTGTCACGTCGACCGACTGCCGGTCGCCCGCTGCGGCGTGGAACGACGCCTGGGCCGTGCCCAGGCCCTGCAGTTCCGCCAGCAGGGTGTAGTCGTCGGGGACGATGCCCACAAAGCGGAAATTGCCGTTCTGGTCGGTGACCGTGAACTTGTCGCCACGGGGACTGGAGAGGGTGATGCTGACGCCTGGAAGGGCAGAGCCTCCAGGATCAACGATTGTGCCACTGACTGTGGCCGTCTCCGGGGCATCGGCGAAAGCGCCGAGCGGGACGAACAGCATCAGGACCATGGCGAGTCGCTTCATAGCTCCTCCTCGGATCATTTTCAAGGCGTGTAACTAGCGACTATACGAGGGGATGACCGGATGTCAAGAAGGGCTCGGTTTGGGCTTGTGGCGGTTGATGGATCCGGGATTATGGATCCGGCGGAGGGTGGTCGGCGTTGTTGGGCAAAAGGAAAGGGGAGAGAGCCGAAGCCCTCTCCCCTTAGATCCTGTGAACGCCTGAGCCGAAGCCAGGAGTTCTGTACGGTCGCCGCTCCTAGAAGCGGAACTTCAGCGAGGCGCGCACCTGGCGCGGACGCTGGAAGAAGCGCCGCACCGGGTAGACCTGACCGTCGCCGCCCCAGGAGCGTCGCCGCTGCTGGTTGGTGACGTTCAGCGCCTCGACCCGGAGTTCACCCCGCACATCCCGGTAGCCCATGGGGAAGCCCCAGGCGCCACTCAGGTTCAGGGTGTACTCGTCCGAGGTGAAGCGCCCCTGCGTGCCCGGGGCATGCAGGTTGAAGCTGACACCGTCGTTCGGCGTGCCCGGCTTCGGATCGTTCGGGTCGATCTGGACGATCGACACGCCCTCGCTCCGGACCCAAGGCGTTCCGGTCTGGAAGCTCAGGTGGCCGGACAAGGTCAGATCCTGGTTCCCAAGGCGCCAGGTCTTGAAGCCGAAGGAGTTGTAGATCCAGGTCCGGTCGTAGGCACTGTTCAGGCCGCGGCGGTTGATCATCGACACCGGGTAACCGATCCACTCGGACAGGGCCTGGTTGCAGTCCACCGGGAAGAGCTCCGTGAGGCCGGTGCGCCGGTCCGGGATCGCCTGACCGACATTGCACAGATCGATGATCTCCGGTGTCATCACCGCGCTCAGGTTCTCGAGGTAGGTGCTGTTCGTGTTGTTCCACCAGGCGCCGGCGCCGGTGGTGTCGGTTTCCGACCACGAGACGTTGTTGTAGAGCGCCCAGCCGTCGGCGAACCGCCGGTTGAGCTGAATCTGCAGACCCCGGTAGCCGTTCTTCGCCGGGTCGGCGAGGGCCAGAGCCTCGTCGTTCAGCGATCGTTCGAGGCCCCTTGCTTCCCGGGCGTCCGCGGAGTTGGTCACGATCTCCGCCAGGTCGTGGTAGTTGCCGGTGATGAAGATGTTCCGCCCCTTGTGGTCGAGCTGGGTGTTGGAGAACATCATGTCCTGCATCGACCAGTCGATGTACTTGACGTCGAGCGCCCAGTTCGGTGCGAACTGCCACTCGAGCCCCAGGATCAGGTCGTCCCGGTAGTAGGGATCAACGCTGTGGTCCCAGATCTCGCAGTCCACGCCGGACATCTCGCCGTCCCTGCAGGAGCGGGTAGCGTCCCACATCAGGCCCGGCACCAGGGTGCTCCAGGCGAAGTTGTAACCCGGGGTGGCCGTGCCGACCGTGCCCGCTTGCCGGGTGTCGTGCCGGTCCGGGACGGGGCAGAACACGGCAGCCTCGATCGGGTCGCAGAACAACCAGACCTCGTAGCCCTCGTAGCCGTTCCATTGATCGTGCATACCGCCCGCCACATCGCCGCCGCCGGCGATCCAGGCCTGGTTCAGCATCGCGTGATACTGGCCCCAGTTGGCGGTCAACAGCAGCCGGCCGTCGCCCTTCACGTCGTAGGTGATGTTCACCCGCGGGTCGACGTAGGTGGCGTCCACCACCTGGCGGCGCACATCGTTCCAGCCTTCCTGAATCTCGGCGCGCGCGCCAACATTGAAGGTCCAGTGGTCGCCGATCGTGAACCGGTCCCTCAGGTAGAAGGCGGTGTCCTTCATCTGGGCGTCGCCGCTGCCGCGGCCGATGCAACTGTCTTCCTCGAAGTCCGTGCGGTTGACCTGACCGTTGGACGTTGTGATTGCGACCGGCGTGAGCCCCTGGGCGAGCGGACCCTCGCAGCTCAATCTGGGCGAGTTGTAGTCGACGTAGGTGCAGCCGCGGCCGCGGGTCGTGAGGCCCGACCAGTGCGGGTTGTCGGGACCGGTTGCCGCGTTGCGGGTCAACGAGCAACTGTCGTCACCCAGACCGCCGGCGCCGCCGTACCCGAACGGGTTGTAGGAGTCGTAACCCCAGCCGTTCATGAAGGAGGTACGTGCGTTCTCGCCCTCCCACTTCGTGTCCTGGTAGTCGATGCCGTACTTCAACTCGTGGTTAGCGCCGACGAACTGGGTCAGGCCGACGTTCCCCTGGTCGCGCGGGAAACCGTTGAAGCCGAAACCGTCCGAGAGGATCCAGCCGTTGTGCCAGGCGCCGAGGTTCTCGCCGTCGACGTACACGTTGTAGTTGTTGCCCGGCCAGAAAGAGCCCTGACTCGGGTCGAACGGGAACCGGAGGTCGAAGCTCTCGTCGCCGCCCGACGTGTTCAGCTCGGTGTGACCCGCTTCCGGGCCGCGGTCGAGCGCCTTGGCCTGCAGGCAGGTCGTGACCATCTCGGCCGGAACGTCCGGAAGGTGGCCCAGCCCGAGCCAGTCGAGGATCGGCATGCCGTCGACATCGAGGACCCCGGGGTTGTCCTGGGCCAGCGTGTTGTTGCAGCCGAGGTACTTGTTCTCCTGCGTCTCCTGCTGCGCGACCTTCATTTCGAGGAACCAGTTGGAGGAAATCGCCCAGTTCCAGTTGACTGTCGCCAGCACGCTGTCGTTCTCATGCGGCGTCGGGGTCCAGTAGTCGAACGACTGCCCGTTGAAGTAGTTCCGGAAGGTCGGCGTGTCGATCGTGGAGCCGTTGAACGCATGGGCAGCGCTCGACTGCAGGTTGAGCTTCAGGATGCGGGTGTCGTCGACGAGGCTGATGTCGTAGGGGTCGCCGCCGATCAGCCGGTCCGCGTACGCGTCGTCGGCTGTGCTGTAGCCGGCATAGAACCAGAACTTGTCCCGCTTGATCGGGCCGCCGAAGGAGACTTCGTAGCTGTCGCTCGCGCCCGCCCACTCGGAGCCGCCTGGCCGGCAGGGCTCGAGTTCCCGGGAACCGTCGGTACCGCCGGGAATCAGGCCGCGGCCGGCGTCCCGTTCGTCGCCGTGACAGCGCTGGAACCAGTCCGCCGGGTAGGGCTTGTTGGTCCGCTCCGTGAGCGAAGGCTGGTCCTTGTAGTCGGCGCCCCAGTCGACCCGCTGGTGTTGCCAGAGGGCGTCTGCGTGCCAGCGGTTGGTGCCGGACTTGACGATCACGCTGGTCGACGAGCCGACGTAGCGGCCGTACTCGGCGGAGGAACCGCCGGCTTCCATCGAGACCTCGGTCAGCGCCGTGGTCGGAACGCGAACGCGGCTGCCGCCGAACTTGGCGAAGGTGGTGTCCACGCCATCGATGAAGACGCCCTGGTCAGCAAAGTGGGCGCCGTTGACGGCGGGACGGGTCCCCTGGATGTCGTCGTTTTCCGCGTCGGAGGTGACGCCGGGGAGGGCGTTGATGATGCCGTAGTAGGTGCGGGTCGTGCCGCCGATCTGCTCGCCGATCTCGCCGGAGACGGTGGTGCCGGCGGTGACGTTGAACTTGTCGACCATGGGCGTCTCACCGGTGACGGTGACCTCGCCCTCGATCGTGGCCTGCAGGGTGACGTCGAGAGACTTGCGGTCACCGGCAACGGCGCGCACCTCGGCCACGGCTTCACCCAGGCCCTCCAGCGTGGCGGTGAGTGTGTAGTCGCCCGGGACCACGCCGACGAACCGGTAGGAACCGCTCTCGTCGGTGATGCCGAACTTGTCGCCGCGGTCGCCGCTCAGCGTGACGCTCACGCCGGGCAGCGGAGAGCCGCCGGGGTCCACTATGTGGCCGCTGATCGTCGCGGTTTCCGGCGCGTCTGCGAACAGGCAGACGGGCAGCAGAACCAGCAACGCGGCCAGGAACAGTCGCTTCATCTCAGTCCTTCTCCTTGTCGGTTGATGAGACAACGGTGCGAAGTAAGCGGCGCATCCTCACTGACTCTTGGCGTCGTGTCAAATCCGGGGGTGTATGGGGGCCGAAGGGGCGCCGGGATCCAACATGCTGGTTGAGCGTTCAGTGCTCTGGAGTCCGGCTCGATAGTCTCCGCCTTCCATGGCCGCCCTGCTCGCGCTACCCGTTGCCTGGCTGTTCCTGACGACCGGCGGCCCTCCCGCTCCCGCATTCGAGGACGCGACCGGTGAAGTCGGCGTCGACTTCGTGCACTTCAACGGCATGACCGGCCGGCTCTATACCGCGGAGGTGGTCGGCCCGGGCGTGGCCCTCTTCGACTACGACAACGACGGCGACCTGGACATCTACCTGGGCCAGGGCAGCGAGTTCGACGGCGACGGGGACCGCGCGCCGGTGTTCGCGCGCCAGACCGGGAAGCCCCCCGGCGGTCGCCTCTTCCGCAACGACCTGGTGGGCGCTGGCGCCCCTGACGGCGTGGGCGCCTCGCAGGCGGGCGAGCCGGTGCTGCGCTTCGTCGACGTCACGGCCGAGTTGGGTCTCGATGTCCCCGGCTACAACATCGGCGTCGCCACCGGCGACTACGACCGGGACGGGTACGTCGACCTCTACGTGACCAACCTGGGTTCGAACCAGTTGCTCCGCAATCGAGGCGGCCGTGGCTTCGAGGACGTCACCGAACGCGCCGGCGCCGACGACCGGCGCTTCAGCGTCCCGGCGACCTTCTTCGACTACGACGCCGACGGTTGGCTCGACCTCTTCGTCGGCAACTACCACCGCTTCCACCGCGCGAACCGGAAGCAGTGCTTTCTGACCAGCGGCCAGCCGGACTACTGCGGGCCGCTCAGCCAGCCGGCCGAGGGCGACCGCCTGCTGCGCAACCTCGGCAACGGCGCCTTCCTCGACGTGACCGAGAAGGCGGGGCTGGCCGGCGCCCCGCACACCGCCCTCGGCGCCGCGGCGGTCGACTTCAACGCCGACGGCCGGATCGACCTCTACGTCGCCAACGACCAGATGGCGAACCAGCTCTGGCTCAACCAGGGCGACGGCGCCTTCGTGGAGGACGCCGTGTTCGCCGGCGCCGCCTTCGACCGGGACGGCCGGGCTCAGGCGAGCATGGGCGTCTCGGTGGCGGACTTCGACGGCAACGGAGCACCGGACATCTTCCTTTCCCACCTGGTCCGGGAGCACAACACGCTGTACCTGAACGACGGCGTCGGGCTGTTCGCGGACCGCTCGCGCGAGGGCGGCCTGGTCGACCCGAGCTGGGCGATGACCGGGTTCGGGACCGCGCCGCTCGACTACGACGGCGACGGCGTGCTCGACCTGTTCGTCGTCAACGGCGCCGTGCGTCGGATCGGGCGCCAAGTCGAAGCCGGCGAGCCGCACCCCCTGCGGATGGAGAACCAGCTCTTCCGGGGTCTCGGCGGCGGCCGGTTCGAGGTCGTGCCCGCTTCCGAACGCGAGCGGCCGGTCCTGAGCGAAGTCAGCCGGGGTCTCGCGGTCGGCGACCTGGACAACGACGGCGATCCGGACCTCGTGATCACGAACAACGGCGGTCGCGCGCGGGTGTTGCTGAACCGCCGGACGCCGCCGCGTGCGTGGATCGGCGTGCGGCTCGTGGCCGACCTGGAAGACTGCGCCGCCGAAACCGGGTGCGCCGGCGTCCCCGCCGGCATTCGGCGCGAAGCGCCGGCCTCCGAGCTGCGCTTCGTTGACATCTACGGCGCGCGCGCCCGGATCGTGGGGCAGAGCGGCTGGCAGTGGGCGCATACCGACGGCAGCTTCGCCGCCGCCAGCGATCCGCGGCTGCTGTTCCCGCTGACCAAGGGAGCCGCGTCGGCGACCAAGGGAGCCGCTCCGGCGATGGTCGAGGTGGTCTGGCCGGAAGGCGCCGTCGAGGAGTTCGCAGGTTTGGCGCCGAACCGCTACCACCTGTTGCGCCGGGGCGCCGGCTCGGCGGTGGAGAAGCTGTGACCAGGATGGCCCGCTGGGGTCCGGGAACCGTCGTGTTGGCGGTCGGTCTCGTTACCGCGGTCGCCGCCGGTCCCAACCATGCCCAGGAGCCGGCCGCGGAAGATGGCGTGAACCGCGTACAAACATCCCTCGCGATCGACGTCGTACCGGCGCCGGGCCTCGACCACCTGGCCCCGGATGTCCGCCAGCAGATGGAGGAGGGCCGCGCCGCGGTCGCGGTCGCTCTCGCCGGCGCCGCCGACGAGGCGGAGGCTCAGTCGGCGGCGAACGCCTTTGCCGATCTCTGCCTGCGCTACCTGCACTACGAGCTCTACAGCGTCGCTTCCGTCTGTCTGGGGCAGCTCCGGAGGCTGGCGCCGGGCGACTTCCAGTGGGCCTACTACGAGTTGTTGCTGCACGATGCGACCGGCGACCTGGAGCAGGCGCGCGCAAGCGCCGGCGCCGCCCTCGACCTGCGGCCCACCGACACGCCGACCCTGATCCGCGCCGGCGATCTGCTGCTGGCCGAAGGTGAGCTCGACGCGGCCGAAGCGGCTTACGGCAGGGCGGCCTCGGGGCGGCCCGAGAGCGCCGCCGCTCGCTTCGGGCTCGGGCGGGTCGCCCTCGACCGCGGCGATGCCGCGCGAGCAGTCCAGATCCTGGAGGCGGTGGCGGCCACTCAGCCCGAGGGCAGCATCGTCCGCCATCACCTCGGCATGGCGCTGCGCGCGGCCGGCGATCCCGAGCGGGCGCGGGCCGAGCTGAGCCGGAACCGGCAGGTGCCGATCAGGATGGCGGACCCTCTCCGCGATCGCCTCCAGCTTCTGGGGATCAAGGAAGAAGCGGTCTTTGAGCGGGCCGTCACGGCGGCCCGCTCAGGCGACCATGCCCAGGCGATCGGTCTCTACGAGCAACTGCTGGCCGCGAGCGATCGTGACGCTGACGTCCACTTCAACCTGGCCCGGTCGCTGATTGAGACCGGCGATCACGGCCGCGCGGAGAGCCACCTGCGACGAGCCCTGGAGGTGCGGCCCGACCACGGCGCCGCGCACTTCAACCTGGCGCTGCTCCTGGGCCGCTTTGGCCGCGAGGCCGAGGCCACCGCGCACCTGGAGCGCGCCGCCGACATCGATCCGGAGAACTTGCCCTGGCGTCTGGTGCGAGCGCGGGCGCGGGCCGACTCGGGCAACACCGGCGGCGCGATCGCCGAGCTCGAAGAGATCGTCGACCTCGATCCGGGGCTGATCGAGGCGCGGCGGGCGCTGGCGGCGCTTCTGGTCGGCGCCGGTGAGCCCGAGCGGGCCGGGGTCCAACTCGAGGCGCTGGTCGCGCTCACCCCCGACGATCTGGCCGCGCGCTTCAATCTGGCTTTGATGCAGTTCCAGGCCAGGCTGTACGTCGATTGCCTGCTAACACTCGAGGCGGCGCTGGAACGTTTCCCGGCCGATGTCGCAGTGCGGCACCTGCTGGCGCGGCTGCTCGCGACGAGTCCGGTTCCCGCGGCGCTGGACGGCGCTCGGGCAGTGGAGCTGGCGCAGGCGGTCGTGTACGAGCAGCCGGCGCTCGACCACCTGGAGACGTTGGCGATGGCTCTGGCGGCTGCGGGTCGGTTCGACGAGGCGGTGTCCCGGCAGCAGGAAGCCCTGGAACTGGAACGCCGGTCGACCGGGGCCAATTCGGATGAACGGCGACGGCGCCTGGAGCTCTACCGGGCGCGGCAGCCACTCAAGGCGCCGGCGAGGCCGTAGCCGGGACGGGTCGATCGAGGCAGCGCCTTGCAGCGAGACCGCCCACTGGCTTCGGCGCCGATCCGCCCGCTTCTCGCGGCGGCTCTTATCGCAGCTTGCGCCGGCGGCGGTCCGGATTCGACTCCGCCTACTGGCGATCCGGAGTCGCTCCCGGTCGAGGATCCGGGCGCGATCCTGTTTGAGGATCGCGCCGCGGACTCGGGCCTCGACTTCGTCCACTGGAACGGCGCCGCGGGCCGGTACTTCCTGCCCGAGATCATGGGCGCCGGCGGGGCGCTTGTCGATATCGACGCCGATGGCGATCTCGACGTGTTCCTGGTGCAGGGCGAGGACCTCGAGCCGGGCGGCGGCGCCGGCGGTGACGCTGCCCGCTCAGGAGACCGCCTGTTTCGCAACGAGTTGTCGGAGACCGGCGCCCTCCGGTTCACCGACGTCTCGGCAGAGGCCGGACTCGGGTCCGACGGCTACGGCATGGGAGTGGCGGCCGGCGACATGGACGCGGACGGCCGGGTCGATCTCTACGTCACGAATGTCGGTCCGAACCGGATGTGGCGGAACCTCGGGGGTGGCCGGTTCGAGGACGTGACGGACGCCGCCGGCGTGGGGGATGCGGCGTGGAGCGTGCCGGCAGTGTTCTTCGATGCGGAGACCGACGGCGACCTGGACCTGTTCGTGGGCAACTACGTCGAGTTCAACCGGAACGCGCATACCGCCTGCGCCTCGGCCGGCGGTGGCCTGGACTACTGCAGCCCGAAGAGCTTTGCCGCCGTACCGGACCGTTACTTCCGTAACCTGGGCGGCGGCCGTTTCGAGGAGGCAAGTGCGGCGGTGGGGCTGGCCAACGACTACGGGTACGCCCTCGGGGCTATCGCCGCGGACGCGGACGCCGACGGGCGGCTCGACCTGTACGTGGCGAACGACTGGTCTCCGAACCAGTTGTGGCTGAACCGCGGCGGCCGGTTCGAGGACCGGGCCCGGATCGCCGGCGCGGCGGTCAACGCCGCCGGCGTCACCGAGGCCGGCATGGGGGTCGACGCCGGCGACTTCGACCTCGATGGCGACGAGGATCTGTTCGTCTCCCACCTGACCGGCGAAACGAACACCCTCTATCGCAACGACGGCGACGGGATGTTCTCGGACGCCAGTCTGGTCTCGGGGCTGGGGGCGCCCAGCCTGCCCCGGACGGGGTTCGGCGCCGGCTGGATCGACGTCGACAACGACGGGAGTCTCGACCTGCTGGTGGTCAACGGCGCCGTGCGCGCCCGCGAGGGGGCGGGTGAAGTCGGCTTCGGACAGCCGAATCAACTATTTCGCAATCTGGGCGACGGCGCCTTCGAGGAGGTGTCGGCGCAGGCCGGGCCGGCCTTCACAGAACCCCTGGTCTCGCGCGGCGCCGCGTTCGGCGACGTGGACAACGACGGCGATATCGATGTCCTGGTGACGAACAACGCGGGCCCCGCGCAACTGCTGATCAACATCGGGGGTCAGGACCGGGCCTGGATCGGCCTGCGGGCGGTCGAACCCGGTCCCGACCGCGACGCGCTCGGCAGCGTGGTGGACGTTCGGCTCGATGACGGCCGCAGCCTGATGCGCCGGGTGCGGACGGCGAGGAGCTACGCCTCGTCCAGCGACCCGCGGGTGGTCTTCGGTTTGGGCGACGCGGAGGGGATCGCGGAGGTGCGGGTGCGGTGGCTGGGCGGCGCCGAGGAGACCTTTGGTTCCCTGACTCTCAGGCAGTACCACACGCTGCGGCGGGGGGAAGGCGCACCAGTCCGATGAGAGCGCGGTTCCTGGCCACCCTCCTGGTCGTGGCATCGGCAGGATTGCTTGCCGGCTGCGGGTCGGACGCCGGATCCTCGGTCGCCCTGCCGGCGCCCGGGGACACGATCACGGACGGCGCGCTGCAGAGCCAGATCGGCCGTCTCGAGCGGCGGCTGCGGCGCCTGGAGGCGGAGGGCGCGCCGGCGCCGGAGATGGCTGCCGCGGTGGGTGAACTGGGCCGGCTCTACCACGGCCTTCAGCTCCTGGAACCGGAAGCGCTGCGGATGCTCGAGAACGCGCTCGCCTGCTACCGCGAAGCGCGCCGGATCGACGGCGCGGACTGGCGTTGGCCCTATCTCCTGGCCTTCGCCCTGGAGACCCAGGGCGAGCTGGCCGAAGCGGCGGACAGCTACCGGGAGGCGCTCGACCGCAGCCCCGGCATGACCCTCGGACTCCTGAGGCTGGCCGAGGTGGAGCGCCGGCTCGGTCGTTTCGAGGCCGCGGAGAGTTTGTGGGGTCGGGCTCTGGACGTGGAGCCGGACCTTGCGTTCGCCCTCCTGGGTCTGGGCCGCATCGCCCTCGACCGGGCGGACGCCGAAGCGGCCGTGGGGTTCCTTGAGCGCGTGGTGGAACTGGCGCCGGAAGCGGGCCAGGCGCATCACGCCCTGGGTCTCGCCTACCGCAACCTGGGGGACATCGAGGCCGCCGAAGGTCACCTGGGCATGGCCAACGAAGTGGGAGTTCCCCTGGACGACCGGCTGGTTCAGGAGATGACCGCTCTGCCGACGGGCAGCCGGGCCCTCCTGCGCAGGGGCCTTCTCGCGGTTCAGGCCGGCGCTCTGGAGGAGGCGGTCGGGCTTCTGCGCTCCGCGGTGGAACAGGATCCTGGCAACCTGCTCGCGCGTCGCAACCTGGCGCTCGCGCAGATGCAGGCCGGCGAGTCCCGAGAGGCCGCGGCGGCGCTGGCCGAGCTTGCCGAACTGGACGCCTCCGACGCCTGGGTGCGGGTGGAGCTCGGGCGTCTGCTGGTCGGGGAGGGACGCCTCGATCTTGCGCTTCCGCATCTGCAACGGGCCGTCGACCTGGCGCCGGACTACTTGCCGGGGCGGATTCAACTCGGGCTGGCGCTGGCGCGCAGGGGAGATCTCGCGGCGGCGGTCGCGCAGTTCGAGATGGCGACGGAGATCGACCCCTACTCCGCCGAGGCGAGATACCAGTACGCGGTTGCGCTCGCCGCCGCGGGGCGGCCGGACGAGGGGATCCGGGTGCTGAGAGAACGGTTGGCCGAGTCTCCGGCCGACGCCGGGGCGGCGCGCCTCCTGAGCCGGATTCTCCGTCAAGAGGAGCGCCTGGCCGAAGCGCAGGCGGTGCTGGAGCGTACGCTGGAGCGCTACCAGGGGGAGCGGGTCGAAGAGGGGGCCCTGCGCCTGGAACTGGCCCGCCTCCTGGCGCTCCGGGGAGAGCCTGCCCGGGCGTTCTCCCAGCTTGCGCAGGCGCGACGGCAGGCGCCCGACCTGTTCGAAGCGGGGTTCCTGGCCGGCCTGGTGGCGGCGCAACTGGGCCGCCTCGACTACGCGTCCGACGCCTACATCGAAGTCCTGGGCGCGCGGCCCGACTTCGTTCCGGCGCGGCTGGGGCTGGCGGAAGTCCTGGAGCGGCGCGGGCGCTGCGGGGAGGCCGTGGAGGTGCTCGAGGAGGGGCTGCGGCTGCGGCCAGGCGACCGGAGCCTGGACGGCCCCCTGGCGCGTTTGCGTTCGGCCTGCTCGCGGTGACTCGGCCTCCGGGGGAGACGTCCGTTGCGGTCGGCGGAGGTCAGGCAACGCCGCGGGCCGCGGTACGATTCGGCACGGGCGATTCCGCCCACAGGAACACGAGAACCGATGCGCCGAGGCCGGCGGCCGCGAGATACAGAGGAACCGATGATGAGCAGCAATCCAGACGAAGCGCGCCCCGGCACACCGGGCGGGCCAGAGGAGGTTTGGGCGGTCCTGGGACGCACTTCCGACCTGATGGCGGAGAACCGAGCCGGAATGGCCGAACTCAAGGACAGCATGGTCGAACTCAAGGAGAGCATGAAGGACACCGACCGGCGGATGAAGGACACCGATCGGCGGATGAAGGAGACCGATCGGCAGATGAAGGAAACCGACCGCCGCCTGAAGAAGGCGGAAGGTCTGTTCACGTCCCAATGGGGCAAGTTGATGGAGAGCCTGGTCGAAGGTGACCTCGTGCCCCTCCTGAAGGAGCGCGGCATCGCGGTGGAAGAGACATTCGAGAGGCTAACCGGAAGGCGGAACGGGGAACACATCGAGTTCGACATCGTGGCCGCCAACGGAACGGAAGTCGTGGTCGTGGAAGTCAAGACGACCCTCAGGTCGAAAGATGTCGCCTGGTTGCTGGACAAGCTGTCGTGGTTTTCCGAGTGGTTCCCGCTGTACCGTGGCCGGCCGGTCTACGGTGCGGTGGCCTACCTCAAGAGCGACAGTTCGGTGACGAGGCAGGCGGAGCGGCGGGGGCTCTTCGTCATCCGGGCCACCGGCAGCAGCGCCAGCATCGTCAACGAACCGGACTTCGAACCCCGCGTGTTCCCTTGACCGGCGGCCCGACGTCGAAGTCCTCCATGGACGGGCGCTCCGGGCTTTGCCGCGCGACCCGGTTTGGGTCAGTCGCCGCTGCCGCCTGTCTGGTGGCAGCGGCAGTGGCCGGTTTCGCGCCGCGGGCCGTTCAGGGCCAGCCGCAGGTGGTTCCGGAACGTGCCGGCGACGGAGAGCCGGGCGCCGGCCATCGGCGGATGCTGGCCCTTCTTGAACGGATCCGGATCGAAAGCGCGAGCGAGAATCCCTGGCTGGGTGAGCGCACGGCTGCGGCGGCCAGGGCGGCGTTGGCCGACATCGGAGACGCTTCGGATAGCCGCCGCTTGCGGCTCCTGATCGAGGTGGCGGAAGAGGAACTGCGGCTCGGCAACGAGACTGAAGCGCTGCGTCGCTTCGGCGAGGCCTACGGACTGCTGCCGGCGCCCCACGGCTTGCCGGAAGAGGAGAGGACGGCGGCCCTGTTCCGCATCGCCGTGGCTTGGCTCCGCTACGGTGAAAGCCGGAACTGTGCCGCGACTCACAGCGCCGAGGCCTGCATCCTGCCGATCCGGGGCAGTGCAATCCACAGGGAGCGGGAGGGGTCCGAGCAGGCGGCACGCTATCTGCGAGAGTACCTGGAGGGGGCGCCTGCGAACTCGGTCCAGGAGGTTCAGGGGAAGTGGCTGCTGAATCTCGTCCACATGACATTGGGCGACCACCCGGGCGCGGTCGAGCCGGAGTACCGGCTTTCCCTCGAGGCGTTCGGCAGCGGCGCCGACTTTCCGCGGTTCCCGAACGTCGCTCCCGCTCTGGGCATCGACACGTTCAACCTGTCGGGCGGCGCCGTGGTCGACGACTTCGACGGCGATACCGACCTCGACATCTTCACCACGACGTTCGACCCCGGCGGCGAGCCGCGGTTCTTCGCGGGCGACGGGGAGGGCGGGTTCGAGGATCGGACCTCCGCCGCGGGTCTCAAGGGGCTCTACGGCGGACTCAACGTGGTCCAGGGCGACATCGACAACGATGGCGACCTGGACCTGTACGTGCTTCGGGGCGCCTGGTTCGGACCCTACGGCCGGCATCCGAATTCGCTGCTTCGCAATGAGTCGGCCGGCCCCGACGGGCGCGGCGTGCCGCTCTTTCGCGACGTGACCTTCCTGAGCGGCCTGGGCGACATCCACTACCCGACCCAGACCGCCGCCTGGGCCGACGTCGACAACGACGGCGACCTGGACCTGTTCGTGGGCAACGAGCACAGCGCCGGACAGCCGGCGCCGTCTCAGCTCTTCCGCAATGAGGGCGCGGGGGAGGACGGCGTGGTCCGGTTTCTCGACGTCGCGGCGGTTGCGGGCGTCGACCTGCGCGCCTTCGTCAAGGCGGCGGTGTGGGGCGACATCGACAACGACCGCTTCCCGGACCTCTACGTCTCGGTGCTGGGCGGGGCGAACCGCCTCTACCGCAACCGGGGGGATGGGACTTTCGAGGATGTCGCCGCCGAACTCGGTGTCACGGGGCCTCGCCAGAGTTTCCCGGCGTGGTTCTGGGATTTCGACAACGACGGCAACCTCGACCTGTTCGTGTCGAGTTACACCGGCGACCGCGGCGGCGTGGGCTTCGTGGCCGCGAGCTACCAGGGATTCCCGGGCCCCTGGGAGTTGGCGCGGCTCTACCGGGGCACGGGCGGCGGCCGGTTCGAGGACGTCGCGGCTCGCGCCGGCCTGACCCGGCTCCATCTGCCCATGGGATCCAACTTCGGCGATCTGGACGGCGACGGCTTCCTCGACTTCTACCTCGGCACCGGCTACCCGGACTACGAGGCGGTGATGCCGAACGTGCTCTACCGCAGCCTGGGCGGCGAGCGGTTCGTCGATGTCAGCCTCGCCGCCGGCTTCGGCCACTTGCAGAAGGGGCACGCGGTGGTGTTCGCCGACATCGACTCGGACGGCGATCTGGACGTCTTCGAGCAGATGGGCGGCGCCTTCCCGGGCGACGGCTTCGGCGACGCGCTGTTCGAGAACCCGGGCTTCGGCAATCGCTGGCTCGGGTTGCGGCTGGTCGGTACCGAGAGCAACCGCTCGGCGATCGGGGCTCGCATCCGGGTCGATGTGGTGGATTCGGACGGGGAGCGCCGGAGCATCCGCCGGCGGGTCAACGGCGGTGGCAGCTTCGGCGGCAACCCGCTACGGCAGACGATCGGTCTGGGGCGGCCGGCGTCGGTCGAGAAGGTGGAGGTCTACTGGCCGACCACGGACAGCACGCAGGCGTTCGCCGGGGTCGGGATGGATCGGCTGTACCGGATCGTCGAGGGTGTGCCCGAACTCGAAGTCATCGACTAGCGGACCGCCGACGTGCCGATGATGTCGTCGGCCTCCAGCGCGTCGAGTTCCGCCTGGCTCAGGCCCAGCAACCTGGACAGCACTTCGCGGCCGTGCTGGCCCAGGGTCGGCGCCGGCCACTCGACGGCGTAGGGTCGGCTGTCGTCACCGCTGCCCATCGGCCGGTAGGGCGCCGAAGGATTCGGCTGGTTGCCGACGAAGGCGCGTTCACGCCACTGCCAGAAGCCGCGGGCTTCGAGATGGGGGTCGTAGAGCACGTCGAGCGTGTTGCGGACGACCGCTGCCGGCACGCCTGCCCCGGCCAGACGGCGCTCGAGCGCCATGCCGTCGTGGAGCTGTGTCCGGGCGGCGAGCGCCCGGTCGAGGTCGTCCTCGGACTCCTTGCGGCCTGAAGCGGTGGCGAAGCGGGAGTCGGACTCGTCCATGCCCAGCGCGCCGCAAAGCTGGCGCCACTGCTCGTTCGTCTCCACCGTGATCGCGATCCAGGGTTCCGCGCCGATGCATGGGTAGACGCCCCAGGGCGCGTGCAGCGGATGGCGGCCGCCGCAACGGGCAGGCGGTTCGCCTCGCATCGCCTGCTCGACGAGTCCGTGGGCGGCGAGCGGGAACATCGATTCGACGTGGGAGAGGTCGACGTACTGGCCTTCGCCGGTCCGCCGGCGGTGCCGGAGCGCGGTCAACAGAGCCGCGGCGGCGTTGATCCCCGCGATCGGATCGCCCAAGGCCACATGCTGCATCGTCGGCGGGTCTTCGGCGCGGCCGTTCAGGTGGGGCAGGCCGGACGCCTGCTCGACGGTCGACCCGTAGGCGCGGTGGACCATCCACTCGCCGCTGGCGCCGTAGGGCGGCATCGACACCATGACCAGTTCGGGGTTCACCTCGCACAGGCGGTCATAGGCGAGACCGAGCTTGGGCAGGACGCTGGCGGTGTAGTTCTCGATCACGGCGTCGGACATGGCGACCAGTCGCAGCAAGAGATCCTTGCCGCGGCGGCTGGTCAGGTCGAGCGTGATCCCGAGCTTGTTGCGGCCCGTCGTGTTGAAGGCGGTGGACTGCTCGTACAGCTTCTGCTCGACCTGTTCCGGCGTCGACTCCCAGCCGCGCCACCAGTCGAAGTACTGGCAGGACTCGACCTTGATCACCTCGGCGCCAATGTCGGCGAGCTGGCGGGTGGCGAGGGGGCCGGCCCAGCCCATCGTCAGGTCGACGATGCGGATGTCCCGGAGGAGGCCGGGGCGGCCGGCGGCGCTGGCCGCCATTTCCGCGGCTGCGGATCGTTGGCGGCGAACGACCGGCGTTTCGGGGACGTTGCCATTGTGTTCGCCGAGCCGCGGCGCGCGGCCGCCGCGTGAAGCGGGAGTGCGATGCAGACGGAACGGAGTGCCGGGCGCGGCGAAGCGACCCTGGTCGGGGTGCCCGGCTTCGACCCAGGCGCCGCGATCGCGGAACTGGTCGAGTTCGAACAGCTCGGCCGGGGTGGGCGCGAGCGCCAGGGGAACCCGCGCCGCCTGGCCGGCCTCCACCCACTCCAGGGCGGTTCGTTCGAGGAAGCGGGGACCGAGCGCCGCGTCGATTGCGTCGGCGTCCTCCAGCCGGTTGATCGATACCTGGTATCGGGGCTCGGCGCCCAGCTCGGCAACGCCCAGCAGCGAGCACAGGCTCCGCCACTGCGACGGCGTGACCGTGGTGACGCCGAGCCAGCCGTCACGGCAGGGGTAGATGCCGGTCGGGTAGGTGGGCCAGAAGCGGTTGATGCCCACCCGGGGCCGGATCAGTCCGGTCGCCAGGGTGCCGGGTGGTCCTGGCTCCGTGATGCACATCGCGGCCTCGAAGATGGACACGTCGAGGTGGATCGGCGTCCCGAGGCCGCCGATCTCGCGCGCCAGGAGATGACCGACGCCGGCGACGTAGGCGAGCGTGCCGGCCACGACCTGGGACGTGTGGCCGGTGGTCAGCATGGGCGGCCCCTCGGCCGGGCCCACGGCGCGGACTGCCCCGGTATGGGCGTTGATCACCTGATCCGTGGCGGCGCGGGCTGCATAGGGACCGGTGGCGCCGAACCAGGAGAGGGAGAGCCGGATCTGGCCGCCTTCGAGCTGGCGACCGGGCGCCGGGTCGGCGTCCAGGATGATGTCGGCGGCCTGCAGAAGGGAGTGGCCGGCCGGGTCGTCGGCGCCGGCGGCGATGCTGCGCTTGCCGAGCGACAGGTAGGTGGCCAGGCCGCTCGCTTCGGGCGCCGCGGCCCGCGGGTGGAACGGCGGCAGGCGGCGGATCGGGTGACCTTCGCCGGGCGGCTCGAGATTCGTGACCTCGGCGCCGAGGTCGCGGAAGAGCTTGCCGCAGTAGGCGGTGGCGACCGTGCCGGCGAGGTCGACGACATGGATGCCGTCGAGTGCGCCCGGGCCGCCGGATAGTGATTCTCGATTGCTCATTGAACAGGTGGACGCGGGATTGTAGATCGTCGGCGTAGGATGCCCGCGTGAAGCGACAGACGTACCTGCGGCTCTCGGTGATGATGCTCCTGCAGTACGGGGTCTGGGGCGTCTGGCTGCCGGTGCTGGCGCGCTACCTCCAGGCGGCGCCTTCGGAGGGCGGTCTCGGCTTCAGCCCGGGCCAGATCGGCTGGATCCTGGGGCTTGCGAGTTCGATCGGGGCCGTCACGGCGCCCTTCGTCGCCGGCCAGCTCGCGGACCGTGCGTTCTCCACCCAGCGGGTGCTGGCGGTGCTCCTGGTGGCCGGCGGCGTGGTCAAGATCATCACCGCCTACCAGACCAGCTTCGGCGCCTGGCTGTGGCTGTCGGTGCTCTACTCGGTGCTCTTCACGCCGACCCTGGCCCTCTCCAACTCGCTCGCCTTCGCCCATATCGACGACGGCGATCGGGAGTTCCCGCGGGTGCGGGTGTGGGGCACGATCGGCTGGATCGCGGCCAGTTGGGCCTTTCCGCTGATCTGGCTGCTCTCGGACGTGCGGCTGTCCTGGCTGCCGCCGTTCTACGCCGGAGTCGAGGCCCCGGACGCTACGGCCCGCCTCGTCGATTCCCTGGTCTGGAGCGGCGTTCTCGCCTTCGGCTACGCCCTCTTCTGCCTCTTCCTGCCGCCGACCCCGCCGCGACGCGACGCGAAGGAGAAGCTAGCCTTCGCAAAGGCGTTCGGACTCTTCCGGCACCGATCCTTCGCGGTCCTGGTGGCGGCGAGCCTTCCGATCGCGGTGATCCACCAGATCTACTTCATGCAGACGGCGCCGTTCATGAGTGAGGTGCTGGGCCTGGCCGACAGCCGCATCGGTCCTGCAATGAGCATCGGCCAGTTCGCGGAGATCGCGGTCATGGTGGCCACGGGTTGGCTGCTGGCCCGGTTCGGCTTCCGCGGCGTGATCACGATCGGCGTGCTCGCCTACGCCGCCCGCTACGCGATCTTCGGCAGCGTGTTCCTGCCGTCAGAGGTGATCATCGCGAGCCAGGCGCTGCACGGCCTGTGCTACGCGTGCTTCTTCGCCGCCGCCTTCATCTACGTCGACCGCATCGCGGAGGCGGATGTCCGCCACTCGGCGCAGACCGTGTTCGGGATCGTGATTCTGGGGCTGGGCCCGGTGCTCGCGGCACCCGTGCTGCAGGTGCTGTCGACTCTCTTCACCGACGACGCCGGCGTGCTCGACTACTCGGCGCTCTGGTACTCGCTGTCATTGCTCGCCCTGGCGACGATGGTCGGGTTTGCCGTCCTGTTCCGGGACGAGACGCAGGCAGAGCCGGGCTAAGGCGGTTTCAGACGTCGCAGACCTGCACGCCGTGGGCGAGGGCGGCGAGCTTGTCCTCGCCCTTGGGGATAAATTCCTGGCCCACGATGCCGGTGTAGCCGGTCTCGAGAATCGCCCGCATGATCGCCGGGTAGTAGAGCTCCTGGTTGTCGTCGAGTTCGTTGCGGCCCGGGTTGCCGGCGGTGTGGTAGTGGCCGATGTGCTGGTGGTAGTCGCGGATCGTGCGGATGACGTCGCCTTCCATGATCTGCGCGTGGTAGATGTCGTAGAGGATCTTGAAGCGGTCGGAGCCGACCCGGTCCACGAGTTCGACCAGCCAGGGCATGTTGTCGGCCATGTAGTCGGCGTGGTTGACCTTGGAGTTCAGCAGCTCCATGCAGATCGTGACGCCCTTCTGCTCGGCGTGGCCGACGATCTGCTTCAGGGCGGCGACGCAGTTCTCCAGGCCCACGCTGTCGGCCATGCCGTTGCGGTTGCCGGAGAACGTGATCACGTTGGGGAAGCCGGCCTCGGCCGCGGCGTCGATGCTGGAGCGGATCGCTCCCAGGCAGGCCTCGTGGTTGGCCGGATCGTTGATGCCCTTGGTGATGCCGTGGCTGTTCGTCATCGCGCAGCTCAAGCCGTGCTTCTGGATGGTGGGGAAGTCGTCGGCGCCGATGATCTCGACCGATTCGAGACCCATCGCCTTCGAGGCCGCCGCGAGTTCGTCGAGCGGGATGCTGCTGTAGCACCAGGCGCACACCGACTGGCGGATCCGTCCGTTCTTGATCACCCGCTCCTGCTGGGCGGCGAGGGCCGCGGGTGCGGCCGAGGCCGCCGCGACGGCTGCGGCGCCGGCGATCAGGGTTCGGCGGGACAGAGATTCTGCGTTCACGGATAAGTCCTCCGGTGGGCGTTGGCTGACTCTCGAGAGGAAGGCGGTGATCTTAGCGCCCGGCCGGCACGCGCTACGATCGGGGCGTGGACTCCAACGCGGCGGACAGGTCGAGGTGGCGGTTGCCGGCGATGCTGGCCGTGTCGACGTTGCTCGTCGCTTCTCTGCTGCCGGCCCAGTGGTGGCGGCGGGCGCCGGCCCGCTACCCGGAGGAGGGCCGTCAGTACCTGGAAGGATTCGTGTTCTGTCGGGGCCAGTACCGGCAGGTGGTCGACGAGTGGCTGGGACAGGGCTGGTTCACCGACTACCCGGACTCCGAATACAACTTCATGACCCGGCTGTCCCAGTTGACGACGGTCGAGATCCAGCGCACGGCGTACGGCGATCCGGAACACCTCGTGCTGACCCTGGACGATCCGCGGCTGTTCGAGTTCCCGTTTCTCTTCATGTCGGACGTCGGCACGATCGGCATCAACGACGTCGAGGCCAAGAACCTGAGGCGCTACCTGCTGGCGGGCGGCTTCCTGTACGTCGACGATTTCTGGGGCCCCCGGGCCTGGGACCACTGGGCGCGGCAGATCGCCCGGGTCTTGCCGCCTGGTGACTACCCGATCGTGGATATCCCGGTGACGCACCCGATCTTCAGGACCTTCTTTACTGTGGACGAGGTCCCCCAGATCCCGTCGATCCAGTACTGGAACATGACCGGAGGCACCGATACGTCGGAGCGCGGCGGGGATTCCGCCCAGGCCCACTTCCGAGGCATCTTCGACGAGAACGGGCGGCTCCTGGTGGCGATGACCCACAACACGGACATCGCCGACGGTTGGGAGCGGGAGGGGGAGTCGCGCGAGTTCTTCGAGCGCTTTTCGCTGACCAAGTCGTACCCGTTCGGCGTCAACCTGGTCCTGTACGCGCTGGCGCACTGACGGTCCGGAACATCCGTTCGGGGCTGCTAGGGTCCGGCCGTTCGTCCGGTGGCGCAGCCGGCGCCAGCCTCCAACTCCCCAGCGAGGACACACAAATGGCTTCCATGACGCTTCGTTCCCGTTCCCTTGCGATCCCTGCCGCCGTTCTGGCGGCAGCCCTGCTTGCCACTCCCGCAGCGGCGCAGCAGGACCTCTCGTCGGTCGAAGTGACCGCCGAGCATGTCGCCGGCTCGATTCACATGCTGACGGGCGCCGGCGGCAACATCGGCGTTTCGGCCGGTGAAGACGGCATCCTGATCGTCGACGATCAGTTTGCGCCGCTGGCCGACAAGATTCGGGCCGCGGTAGCGGGGATCTCGGCCGGGGATCTGGAGTTCGTCGTGAACACCCATTTCCATGGCGATCACACGGGCGGCAACGTGGTCTTCGGCGAGGAGGCGTTGATCGTGGCGCACACGAACGTGCGCAAGCGCCTCGCCGCGGGCGAGGGAGCACGTGGACAGAAAGTGGATCCGGCGCCGAAGGTGGCGCTGCCGGTGGTCACCTACGACATCGGCGTGACGATCCACTTCAACGGCGAGCAGATCATGATCGGCCACCTGGCCGGAGGGCATACGGACGGGGACAGCTTCGTCTACTTCATGGACTCGAACGTGATCCATCTGGGGGATCAGTTCTTCGCGGGACGCTTCCCGTTCGTCGATGTCGCGAGCGGCGGCAACGCGGTGGGGCTCCGGGACAGCATCGGCAACGTGCTCGACCGCTTGCCGGAGGACGCGAAGGTGATCCCGGGCCACGGTTCGCTGTCCACAGTCGACGATCTGAAGACGTACCACCGGATGCTCGAGGAGTCCGTCGCCACGGTGAAGGCGGCCAAGGACGCCGGGAAGTCGGTGGAGGAGATCCAGGCCGCGGGCCTCTCCGACGAGTGGGCCGGCTGGGGTTCCGGCTTCATCAACGAGTCGGTCTTCATCGGTTTCGTCTACGAGAGCCTGTAAGGGCGAGACATGGAAGTTAGCGCTCTGTTGCTCGCCGCAATCCTGGCGGCGGCGCCTCCGGCCTCGGATCCCGCTTCGGACGTGGAGGGTGGGTGGCCGGCCTGGCGAGGTCCGAGCCGCGACGGGTCCGCGCCGGCAGGCAACCCGCCGATCGAGTGGTCGGAAGAGAAGAACGTGCGCTGGAAGAAGGCCGTGCCGGGTCTCGGTCTGTCGTCGCCGATCGTCTGGGGTGAGCGGTTGTTCCTGACCACCGCCGTCAGCACGGGCGAGCGGGTCGAGCACCCGCCGTCGCCGGTTCGGGGCGAGAAGGCGCCAGCGCCAGTTCGGGGCGACGGCGTCGTTCCCGACGAGGTGCTGAGCTACGAGGTCCATGCTCTCGACCGCGGAGACGGCGCCACACTCTGGACGCGGTCGGTCCTGCGCGAGGCGCCCCACGAGGGGCGCCACCCGGACGGCACCTGGGCGTCCGGCTCTCCCGTCACGGACGGCGAGGTGCTGATCGCTTTCTTCGGTTCTCGCGGGCTCTACGCGTTCGACCTGGACGGCAAGGAGCTCTGGAATCGCGACTTCGGTGACATGAGGACGCGCCTCGGCTTCGGCGAGGGGAGTTCGCCGGCGCTCCACGGCGACCGGGTGTTCGTCATCTGGGACCACGAGGACGACTCATTCATCGTTGCTCTCGACAAGAACTCGGGCGAGGAGATCTGGCGCCGGGACCGCGACGAAATGTCGGCCTGGACGACGCCTCTGGTGGTCGAGCACGGCGGCCGGACGCAGGTCATCACGAGCGCGACGAACCGCGTTCGGGCCTACGACGCCGAGACCGGCGCGCCGATCTGGGACACCACCGGCATGACCCTGAACGCGATCCCGTCGCCGGTCTACTCGGACGGCGTCGTCTACCTGACCAGCGGCTTCCGCGGCAGCAAACTGCTCGCCGTGCGCCTCGACGGCGCCGCGGGCGACATCACGGGGACCGACCAGGTGGTCTGGTCGGTGGACCGCGACACGCCCTACGTACCCTCACCCCTGCTGCACGACGGCGTCATCTACTTCACGAAGGTCAACCGCGGCATCCTCTCGGCCTACGACGCCAAGACCGGCGAGGCGCTCTACGCGAACCAGCGCCTGGGCGCGGTGCGCAACATCTACGCCTCACCGGTGGCCGTCGGCGACCGCGTCTACTTCGCCAGCCGCGACGGGGAGTTCCTGGTCGCCAAGACGGGGCCGACGTTCGAGGTCCTCGCCGAGAGCGAACTGGACGATCGCTTCGATGCCTCGCCGGCGATCGTGGGGGACGAGATCTACCTGCGCGGTCGCAGCAACCTGTACTGCATCGCGGCGCCGTAGGGGTGGCATCGGCCAATAGCTAGCTAGCTAAGCGAGGGGTATTCGCAGCGGTGGTCCGCTGCGCTGTCGCGCAGGGAACGGGTGCGTTCGCAGCGGTTTCCACCAGCTTGCAGCAGGACATTTCATCCCCGCTGCTCCACTATCTCTGGGTGCGCGGGCCCTCTG
The DNA here is from genome assembly GCA_965216125.1 of Candidatus Multivorans sp. Taxonomy (GTDB): domain Bacteria; phylum Acidobacteriota; class Thermoanaerobaculia; order Multivoradales; family Multivoraceae; genus Multivorans. The sequence goes on from OZ244152.1 coordinate 4,017,034, forward strand.
GCCCGCATCCAGTGCGCCGCCGCGAAGCGGCGCGCACGAGCTGTTCTCGGCAACGGGCGCTCCCGCCAGAGCGGAGCCGGCCTCCGGCCGGCGCGTTCTCCTGGCCGCCTCCGGCGGCAGCGGGCCAGAAGGCCCGCGCACCCAGAGAACCGTCGACGGTGCACCGTGTCGCTCTACGCAGTTGCGGGGCGGCTGCAGGCCTGAAGCGAAGCTCTGAGCGGCCCGGTGAAGCGTTTGTTCCATGCAAGTGTTCGCAGCGATCTGGCTGCGCTGCCGCGCGGGGAACTGGCCGCGACTGGGTGCGCCGGTGTCCCCGCCGGCATCCGGCGGGAAACGCCGGCCCCCAGAAGTCCTGCCGCGCAAAGTCATAGCTGACAGCCGTTGGCGAACCAGTTCTCAGCCCTCTCTTCCCGGGTCGGCGGGTTCCGATTCGAACAGGTCCTGTTGGGGATCTTCCGGCGGCAAGGGGAGTTCCGTCACCCGTTGCGCAGCGATGGCCGCACGTCCGGCAAGCGCGACGACATCCCTATCTCCGGTGACGATGCGGTCGCAGCCGTGCACCTTCGCGATTGCGAGAATCTGCCGGTCGATCTTGACCTTCTGCCAGGCACTGCGGACACCGTCCTTCTTGTCCCCGTCGGTAACGGCGCCGGCATCGAGGAGCGCGCACTCGATGGCGGCAAGGCGGTTGAACGAGGCAACTCTGAATACCCGCCGGTTCTCCAAAGCCTTGATCATGGCTCCGCGTTGGGTGCCCGCCCCAACCAATAGCTCGGCCAACGCGGGGGTAGGGACAACTACCCGACCGCTGGCTTGGTCAATCGAGTCGACCAAGTGCCGCATTCGGAGCGGCATGTGCTGCACGACGGTACCGTCCTCTTCCTGGTGCGAGGTTCGATTCTGGTCGAGCAGGTACATCAACGCCGTGGCGTCGAAGCAGACGATCACGGCGATTCGCGGAGCCGGGCGAGCGACCGGACCGGGTCATCCATCTCCGCCCAATCGGTCTCAGCGTAGATTCGCCGAAGGTCTGGAAGGACCTCAGCCAAGGGCCGATCGTCGAGTTGTTCGAACGACACGATCTGGAACTTGTCTAGCGACCAGCCGTCTTGCTCGTCACGTACCCATCGTCCTCGGCCAGCCGCCCGAATCGGCTTCCTGAGCAGAAACTGGCCTATCTCGATCGCGACCGGGGGCCGAGCCTCGCAGCGCAGCGAAGCTCCAGTGTCGTGAAGGCGCACTGGCATCCAATCCGGATCGACCTGCCTCCCGCCGACGCCCGTAGGGATGCCGTCTACCGTTCCGGAGGACCAAACCGCAGGCAGCGAAAGATCCGGGGCGAGCGCGCCGGGGATATCGAGCACGGTTTGCTGCTGCCCGGGCCCGACCTGCTGCACGATCACGGCGCCGCTATCGTGCCCTTTCAGACGCTTGTCGATGTTCCGGTACGCTCGTCGGGCGGTGGAGTCGCTGCCTGAACCGTGAGCGCTCTCCACGCGATCAATCACGTCTTGCACGGCCTCCTCGTCGACTACGTACTGGAGTTCGAGACTTCCGTCCCGAACGCCCAGGAGATGCACAGCCTCATAGTGGCCCAGGAGCTGAACCAAGTCCGTCAGGTAGGCGGCCAGGTCGCGCATCGGGACGGCGTCTCGGGCCAACGCATCGATCCTGAACGCGAATCTTGCTGGAGAAGTCACCTTGTTGCTCCTACACGAGTCGAACGGGGTTGCGGTCCGATTCGAGGCCAATGTCGAGCCTGTGGCGGAGCCTCTGCCACCTGCAGGGGCCGCGCGGAGAGCCTACACCCTCGCTATCGAGCAGCAATGGAACCACTGCCACTCCTTGGCAGCCTGGACGGTGTAGGGGGTCTGGAGAGAGCCCGGGGTCAGTTGCGCCTGACGACCGTGGCGAGCGGCAGCTCGAGGACGATCGTCTCGGGGAGCAGGCACACCCGGTCGTCGCAGGCCTGGAGTCGGATTGAGATGGGGAGGGAGACGGGAAGGTTGTCTTGTTGTTGGTCGGCGCCTGGGCGGATCCGGAAGCTGATCCGCTGGTTTCCTTCGTAGATCAGGACGTCGCCGGACTGGGTGCTGACCTGGGTACGGCGGGGTTCGGGATAGCGCAGGTCTGTCACCTCCCAATCGTCGCCGGCGCCGGTGACTTCGGTGCCGATCAGGTCCTCCTGTAGCGGCTTCGATGCGTTCACGTGCCAGCCGTCGGCGATCACAAGATCGAGATCGACCTCGTACTCGGCCTTTGCTGAATCCGTTCGCAGGGACGCGGCTGTCGCCACGGCGCCGTTGCCGGCGAAGCCGCGCGGACCGGCGTCGCCGTCCAAGGCCACCGCGAGCCCGGTCAGCATGTAGGTGTAGGCGGCTGGCGCCCGTTCGACGTTCGCGGCGAAGGCAGCCACGGTTGCGAGCGCGCGGTCGATCGACCCGTGGTCGCCATTCCTTTGGCCGAGTTCGGCCAGGGCACGGACGGCGACCGAGTTGCCCGAGGGCACTGCGCCGTCGGTCGGGCTCTTCGGCTGGGCGATCAGCAGGTTGGACGCCGTCCGTTCGGCGACGAAGAAGCCGCTGCCCAGGCTCGGCGCGGTCGTGGCGCCGGCCTCGGTAGTGGCAGGCGTGGGATCCCAGAAGCGCTCGATCATCTCTGTCGCCACGGCTTGGGACCGTTCGAGCCAGTCGACGTCGCCCGTCACGTCGTGGAGCGCCACCATTGCGTGCGCAAGGTGGGCGTAGTCCTGGACCAGGCCCGGGGTCGAGGCTTTACCGTCGAGCCACACCCGCCACAGGCCGCCGTCGTCGCGCCGGCCGTGCCGCCACAGGAACTCCGCTGAGCGCGCGGCGGCCTCGGCGTAGACCGGCTCGCCGAGCGCGTCCGCGGCCTCGGCCATTGCCCGGATCATCATGCCGTTCCAGGAGGTCAGGATCTTGTCGTCGCGCAGGGGATGCAGGCGTTCTTCGCGGACCTGGTAGAGGCGCTCGCGGATGCGGTCGAGTCGGCCGAGCAGATCCTCGAGCGACAGGCCCAGGTCGTCTGCGCTCTCGTCGAGCGGTCGGTCCAGGAACAGGATGTTCCGGTGTTCGAAGTTCCCTTCGTCCGTGACTCCGAAAATCCGGATCGTGAGTTCGGCGTCCCCGGGCGCGAGCGCGTCCCGTAGCTGGGCCTTGGTCCAGACGAAGAACTCGCCCTCGACCGACTCCCCATCGGCCGCCTCGCTGTCCGCGTCGGTGGCGGAGTAGAAGGCTCCGTCCGGCGAGGTCATGTCGCGCAGCACGTAGTCAGCCGTCTCGCGCGCCACCCGCGCCAGCAGCGGATCGCCGGTCAGGCGGTACGCGAGGGCGTAGGCGCGGAGCAGGTGAGCCTGGTTGTACAGCATCTTCTCGAAGTGGGAGACCAGCCACCGCCCGTCGACCGAGTAGCGGTGGAATCCGCCGCCGACCTGGTCGTAGATGCCGCCACGCGCCATCGCGCGCAGGGTGATCAGGGCGGCGTCGAGCGGCTTCGTGTCCCCGGTGCGGAGCGCCTCCTCAAGCAGCAGCAGCAGGTTCGTCTCGTTGGGAAACTTCGGCGCGCCGCCGAAGCCGCCGTAGACGCGGTCCGTGCTGGCGATCAGGCCTTCTGTGGCCTGACCGATGACGGTGCGGCCCAGGTTCTTTGCCACTCCGCGCGCGGAGGTGATCTGCTGCACGAGGTCCGTGATCTGGGCGGCGCTGGTTTCCAGAGCGTCCCGCCGCTCTCGCCAGGCGGCGTCGACCTGCTGCATCAGGTTGACGAACTGCTGCGGCGGGAAATACGTGGCGCCGAAGAAGGGGCGCCGGTCGGGCAGCAGGAAGCTGGACATCGGCCAGCCGCCGCGCTGCTGCGTGACCTGGACCGCGGTCATGTAGATGTCGTCGACGTCGGGCCGCTGCTCCCGGTCGACCTTGATGCAGATGAACTTCTCGTTCATCAGCCGCGCGATCTCGACGTTGTCGAAGCTCTCGCGCTCCATCACGTGGCACCAGTGACAGGTCGAGTACCCGATCGACAGGAAGACCGGCTTGTCCGCCGCCTGGGCTCGCTCGAAGGCTTCCTCGCCCCACGGGAACCAGTCGACCGGATTGTGGGCGTGCTGTCTCAGATAGGGCGACGTCTCGAGGATCAGGCGGTTCAGGAACAGCGGTTCGCCGTCCGGGTCGAGAAGTTCGGTGCGCGGCTCGTAGTCGGCCGGCATCGCGGCCAGCGCCGCCTCCAGCCGGGCCTGGAGTTCGGGCGGGCGCGGTGTGGCGCCCGGAGGCGGAACGGCGGATGCAGGGGCGTTGGTCATGGTCAGGAGGGCAGCGGTGAGGCCTCCTGCCACCCAGGCGGCGCAACGGGCTGCTTGAGACACAGTTCGGAGGGTAGCAAGCCGGCGCGCCGTCGTTGCTAGGCTCGCCCGGATGGCGGAACTCTCGCCCCCGCCCGCGGGTCGGAAACTGATCCTGGATCGGCGGCGCGAGTTGGCGTCCGCTCAGCAGGCGAGAGGCACTGAAGAACGTCGGCGCCGGGCCGTGAGCGCGCGCGTTCCTGGCAGGCGGGCGGCGCTCCTGCTCGCGACGCTCGTGCTGCCGGGTGCGCTCGCTTGTCGCGGCTCGGGGGAGACCCAGCTCCGCTGGGTGGATTGGGCGGATGAGAGCCATCGCCAGGTCGTGGTCGACAGGGAGCCGGGACAGTACCTCGGTCATCCGACGACCGTGCTGCTGTCCGATCAGCGCTCGATCCTGACCGTCTATCCGAAGGGCCACGGCGCCGGCCCGATCGTCATGAAGCGCAGCGACGACGGCGGGCTCACCTGGAGTGAACGGCTGCCGACGCCGGCGAGCTGGGCGACGTCGATGGAGACGCCCACCGTCTTTCCGGTGGATCTTGCGGACGGCCGCCGCCGGTTGATCATGTTCTCGGGGCTCTACCCGATACGGATGGCGCGGTCCGACGACGAGGGCGTGACCTGGACCGAACTCGAACCGATCGGCCACTTCGGCGGTGTTGTCGCCATGTCGTCCGTCGAGCGGCTGCGCAGCGTCGACGGCGAGTTGATGGCCCTGTTTCACGACGACGGGCGCTTCCTGCGCCGGCCGACTTCGCGCTACGAGCGGATCCCGGACTTCGAGCCCCGTTTCGAGGTCTACAAGACGATTTCGCTCGACGAGGGATTGACCTGGTCGGAGCCGGAGGTCATCGCGGCGCACCCCGAGGCGCACCTGTGCGAGCCGGGACTGATCCGTTCGCCCGACGGCCGCGAGATCGCCGTGCTGTTGCGAGAGAACAGCCGCCGGTTCAACTCCTTCGTCATCTTCTCGCGTGACGAGGGGCGGACGTGGAGCCGGCCGGTGGAGCTGCCGTCGTCGCTCACCGGCGATCGGCACGTCGGCCGCTACACGCCGGACGGTCGGCTGTTCGTGACCTTCCGCGACCAGGCGCCGTCCAGCCCGTGGCGCGGCGACTGGGTGGGCTGGCTGGGCCGCTACGAGGATCTGCAACGCGGGAAGCGGGAACCCTGGGCCGGCGAGGTGCGCGTACGGTTGATGGACAACACCTACGCCGCGGACACCGCCTATCCGGGTCTGGAGATGCTGCCCGACGGCGCCTTCGTGACCACGACCTACGGTCACTTCACTCACGGAGAGGAGCCGTGGGTTGCCGCGGTCCGCTTCACGCCGGCGGAACTCGACGCGTCCGCATTGGAGGCGCCGCTCGAGGCGCCGTCGAGGCCGGTGCTCCGGGTGGGGACGAGTGGCGACTACCCGCCTTTCTCGCTGCTGTCGGAGGATGACGGTCGTGAGGCTGCGCACGATCCGCCCGCCCGGAGCGGCTTCGATATCGAGGTCGCGAGCCGGTTGGCCTCGGATCTGGGGTTCGACGTTGAGTTCCGGCCTTTCGACTGGCCTGGACTTGCCGGCGCGATGGCAGCGGGCGACTTCGACCTCGCGATGAGCGGCGTCACCTGGAGGCCGGGCCGCGCCGCGGTGGGGTGGATGAGCCGGGCGGTCGCCGCGGGTGGGGCATGTGTAGTGAGTTCAGAGGGCGCACCGGATCCGCCGCGCCGCGTGGCCGTCAATCGCGGTGGCATCCTCGAGCGCTGGACCCGGGATCAGTTCGGAGGCGGGGCGAGCGAGGTGATCGCCGTCGACGACAACCTGTCGCTGCCAGGCCGCCTCGAACGGGGCGAGGTCGACGCCTTCGTCACCGATTCGTTCGAGGTCGAACACTTTGGCCGCGATGGTTGGGTCCGGGACTGCGAGCCGCCGCTCGACCGCAAGGTGTTCTGGGTCGCTCCGCAAACGGCGGACGACCTGGGCCCCGCGGTCGACCGCTGGATCCAGCGCAACGAGGGCTGGTTGGAGGCCAGGCGCGAGGAGTGGTTCGGCCACGGCCAGCGCCGCGACGAACTGGACCACCTGCTCGACCTGACGGCTCGCCGGCTCGCCTTCATGCCGGCGGTCGCCGCCTGGAAAGCGGCGCGTGGTACGCCGATCGAGGATCTTGAGCGGGAACGGCAAGTGCTCGAGGCGGCCGAGTCGACGGCGGTGGAGTACGGGCTCGAACCACAACCGGTGCGGGAATGGTTCGCGCTCCAGATCGATCTGGCAAAGGCAGTCCAGCAGAGGAACTCCGCCGCAGACCCCACACTCGACCTTGACGAGATCCGTCCGGCCCTCATTCGCCTGGGCCGGCGCCAGGTCCGGGCGCTGCGAGCGCTCGCGGTGGCTGAGGTCGAAGAGCCGGAGCTGGCGGCCTTCGAAGTCCTTGATCCGTATCTGGATGGGTCGGAAGTCGCTCGGGTCCGGAGCGAGTTGGCCAGGCTCCTGGCCACTCTGAGCAGCGCTCGAAGCGGCTGACTCCGCGATGACCGGGACCGGGCCGGCAAGCACCCTGGTCGATGTGCTACGTTTGGGGCTCCGAACTCGGTAGTAGCGGCTCTGACTCCCTCCTTGGAGGGGGCCTTGTGACTTGTAGGCCGCTCGTCGGCGTCCCTCTCGGTTGACCGGAGAGATAGCCGGTTGCCCCTCGTGCGATGGTGAGCTGTTCTCTGCGAAGAGAACGCTGCCTCCCTACGTCCTAGTCGTAGGAGGCAGTTGAGTGAGGCTCTTCTCGACAACCTGTGCGGCCTTGGCGCCCGATTCGACAGATCGGCGCCGGGCTGGAAGTCCGTGCGGCAGACAGTCGTATGCACTCTCCACGGTCAAGAGCCTGGTCCGCTCACTCGCTCTCGCGGCCTTCGGCAGTCTCTCGCTAGCCGTCGCAGCCGTGGCCCAGGAGAAGTCAACCGTAGAGGTGGCATCAGGCGCCACGGCCGTCGAAGAAGGTGAAACCGCTTCGTTCACGATAACCAGGACGGCGCCTCACGAAGAGGCCCTGACGGTGGCGTTCACCGTGGGGTCGTCGCACTTGACCGTGTCGTCCACGGAGGTGGGTGACAAGACGGTGACGTTTTCGGCTGGATCGGAAACGGCTACCCATGAGGTGTCAACGAGGGACGACGCTCGCTTTCAGGAAGAGCCGGCCTCTACTACCGCTTCACAGTACGTCAGCTTGCTGCTCAATGACGCCACTGACTTCTCGTACGTGGTTGGCGACAACGAATTGGCGAGCGTCAGGGTGACGGACAACGACGAGCAGGTGGAGTTCTCGCTCGTCGTCCCGGAGGGTGGGTTGAGGCTTGCGGAGGATGCCGGCGCGGTGGAGTTGTCGGTGCGTGCTACCACTCTGACTGCTGGTTCGCCAGCAGACAATACGTACTCGATCTTCGTCTCGACGGATGCCGGTCAGGGCACGGCCTCGTCGGGCAGCGACTATCGTCCGCTCAGTGATCTGATGACGTTCCCGCAGATGTGGTCGTCGATCACCGTTGACGGTGAGTCCCGCTACACGGTGACCGCCCCCTACACGGTCGAGATTGTGGACGACGCCGTCGATGAGGACTCGGAAACATTCGGTCTCCGGTTGCAGGTCGTTCCCGGAGTCAGCGGCTACTCGTTCGGGGTTGGAACCGCGCTTGCCGCGATTCTCGACAACGACACGAGGGGCGTAGAACTGACTCCAGTCGGCTTGACCCTGACGGAGGGGGATTCGGCGGGCGCCTCTTACGAGGTGGTGCTGACGAGCTGGCCGACGGATGACGTGTCGGTGACCGTCACGACGCCAGCGAACAGCGACTTGTCGGTCGACGAGAGTGAGTTGTTCTTCTTCGAGGACGAATGGAATGTAGCGCAGACGGTGACCGTCACGGCGGCCCATGACACGGGTTCGCCTGCCGACGAATCGGTAGCGATCGCTCACGACGCCGACGGCGGCGACTACACGTCGCTGGCGGTCCAGAGCGTCGCGGTGACGATCGAGGATGACGACGTGTTGGCGTCGGTGACCGTTGACGCGCCGGCGGTTGCCGAAGGCGGCGACGCGACCTTCTCGGTGTTGGTCGAACGAGGTTCCGTGAGCGATGGCGACGTGTCACTCACCTACTCCGTCACCGGATCCGCGACGCCGGGCGAGGACTACACGGCGCCTTCGGGGAGCTTGACCCTGCTGTCCGGGGAAACAACCGCGACGATCACGATCGCGACGCTGTCGGACGAAGTCCTGGAGTCGGGCGAAACGCTGATTGTGACGTTGACCGCCGCCTCGACCACGAAGGGTTCGGCGGAGTTCAGCGGTACCCCTGCGACGGCGGTGATCGCGGACGCGGGGACGGTGGCCGTGTCGGTAGGGCCGGCGTCGGCAGCGGAGGGGTCCGCGATGTCGTTCCCGGTGACGCTGACGGGCGAAGTGTCCACGGACGTGGTGCTGGGCTGGAGCACGGCGGCAGGCACCGCGACCTCGGACACGGACTACACGGCGGTCGTGTCGGGGAGCCTGACAATCGAGGCCGGCGATACGTCGGGGACGCTGACGGTGTCGACGACGGCGGACACGCTGACGGAGTCGGACGAGACGTTCACGGTGACGATCACGGCGACGACGCTGCCGTCCGGCGTGAGCCTGGGCATGGCGACCGCGACGGGAACGATCGAGGACGACGATGTACCCGCGGCGCCGGTTGCCACGGGCAGCGTTCGTATAGCGGGAACGCCGGTCGTCGGCGCCTGGTTGACCGCCGTGCCGTCGGACGTGACCGATCCGGGCGGCGTGGGTGAGTTCCGTTTCGAATGGACCGCCGATGAGGTCAGGATCGAGGATGAGACAGGTGAGTCGTGCCTGATGACCGAAGGCGAGGCCGGCAGCATGATTCGGGTCGTGGTCACCTACACGAACGGTTTGGGGTTGGTCAGCAGACTCGTGTCCGATCCGGTCGGGCCGGTACGAAGGCCGGCCCCGCCGCCGCCATCGCCACCGGTATTGGCCATCGCTCCCGGACCGAGTCCGGTGGTGGAGGGGTCGGCGGTGGAGTTCACGGTGACGCGTTCCCACCCGCGAACGGAGTTGCCGCCGATCGACCTGACGATCGCCGAAACGGGTTCCATGCTCGCCGGCGCCGCAGGGGTCGAGGTCCGTTTCGCTCCCGGTGAGACGGCATTGCTCGTACGGCTCGAGACCGTTGACGACCCGGTCGCCGAGGGGGACAGCGAGGTGACCGCGACCCTGGCGGCAGGCGTCGGCTATGAGCTGGGACCGGAGACTGCCGCCACGGTAACGGTGGTGGACAACGATGCCGCGCCGGGCCTCACGATCCAAGCGGCGAGCGGGATCGAAAGCGCAGGGGCGGTGGAGTTCGTGGCGCGACTCTCGTCGGCAGCAGGCCGTCCGCTGTCGGTCGCCTGGGAAACCTCCGACGCCACCGCAGTCGCCGGGAGGGACTATCTCGCGGCGTCGGGTGTGCTGACCTTCGCGGCCGGATTCACCGAGGTGCGCTTCACCGTGCAGTTGATCGACGACGACATCGCCGAGGGAGACGAGCACTTCCTGGTCGCCTTCGAAGGCGCGGACGTGACGGTCGCCGAGCCGTCGATTCGCGCGACGATCGTCGATGACGACACGGCGTCCGTGCTGGTGGCGCTCGCACTCGATCGGGATCGAATCTCGGAAGGCGAGGGGCCGGTTGCACTGACGGTGACAGCTCTGCTCGATCGGAGTGCCCGCAGTGTGGACACGCCGGTGGGGATCGCGGTGTCGGACAGCGGTGAGCCGGGCGCCGTCGACTACCGAGCGGGCGAGATCTTCGAGTTGACGATCCCGGCTGGCGAGTTGAGCGGTTCGGTGTCGTTCACGCTGACGCCCGAGAACGATCGCGTGGACGAGCTGGACGAGACGGTCGACGTTTCGGGAACCTCGGATTTGCCGGTGGTTTCCGCCTCTCTGGTGCTCGAGGACGACGATGAGTCGTCTGAGTCGATCGAACTGGTTGTGGCGCCCGAGGTCGTCCCGGAGGATTCGGGGCCGACGGTGGTGACGGTGACGGCGTCGCTGGACCGGACCGCCCGCGTCGTCGAGACGCCGGTGCGGGTCATGGTGTCGGGCAGCGGCGAGCCGGGAGTCGTCGACTACCGGGCGGCCGAGAGCTTCGAGCTGATGATCCCCAGGGGCAAGCTGAGCGGTTCGGCGTCGTTCACACTCACCCCCGAGAATGATCGGGTGGACGAACTGGACGAGACCGTCGACGTTTCGGGAACGTCGGACCTGCCGCTGATTCCGGCCTTTCTGACGCTCGAGGACGACGACGAGCCGTCAGGGGCGATTGTCCTGGCCGTAACGCCCGAGGTTGTACCGGAGGACTCGGGGCCGACGGTGGTGACGGTGACGGCGTCGCTGGACGGGAGCGGCCGCGTCGTCGAGACGCCGGTGCGAATCGAGGTGGCCGGCAGCGGCATCTCCGGCGCGGTCGGCTTCGAACCGGTCGGGGCGTTCACCCTGACGATTCCGGCCGAGCAGATGACCGGGTTCGGCGCCTTCGTGCTGGCGCCGGTGAACGACATGGAGGAGGCGTACCCGGAGACGGTGGAGGTGGGAGGCGAGGCCGATCTGCCCGTCTCGGCGGCGGTGCTGTCGCTGGTCGACGACGACGACGCGTCGCTTGCCGGGGCCTGGTTGAGCCGCTTCGCGAGGACCGTGGCGAGCCAGACGGTGGAGACGGTGGAGCAGCGGCTCGAGCGCAGGGCGCCGGCAGCGGCTCACCTGACCCTCGCGGGGTTCACGATTCTCGGCGGCCGCGGTCCGCAAAGGCAGGCCGGCGTTGGCGCCGGAGCGACGATGCCCCCGGGCGCCGGCTGGTTCGGCGGCGCGGGACGGAGCTTCCCGCTCGGCCGCTACGGGGCGGATCGGCGCCGGGATCTCCTGGCCCGGAGTTCCTTCAGCCTGTCGTCGCCGGCCGTCGCGGACGGGAGCGGCGAAGAGGGCAAGGCCGGGAACTGGACCGCCTGGGGCCGGGGTGCGGTGACGGACTTCCGGGCCACCGGGGGAGACCTGTCGCTCCGGGGCGACGTGGTGACGGGGACCGTGGGCGTGGACTACGAGCGCGGTCGACTTCTGACCGGACTCGCGGTCGGGCTCAGCCGCGGCGACGGCGGTTTCGGAAGCGGTCCGGCGGTGGAGGCCTCGCTGACCAGCGGCCACCCGTACATGCGGATACGGGTCAGCGAGAACCTCGCCTTGTGGGGCATCCTGGGCTTCGGCCGGGGTGGATTCTCGATGATCGAGGACGGCGCGGTGACCGAGACCGACATCTCCATGGTCATGGGCGCCGTCGGTCTTCGCCGCGACCTCGTGTCGTCGGCTCGCGGCTTCGGCCTGGGCCTGAAGTCGGACCTGTTCCTGGCCCGGATCGATTCCGACCCCGTGCCGGGTCTGGCCGCGGTGAGCGAAGAGGTGAACCACGTACGCCTGGCGCTCGAGGCCTCGTACGACCGATCCTTCGCCGGCGGCAGCGTGCTGACGCCCTCCCTGGAGGTCGGCGTGCGCTACGACGGCGGCGATGCGGACAGGGGCCGCGGCGTGGAGATGGGAGGCGGCCTGCGCTACGCGGACGCCGGGCACGGCCTCACGATCGAGTTTTCCGGCCGGTCGCTGCTGACCCACCAGGCGAGTGGTTTCGAGGAGTGGGGAGGGTCGGGTTCCGTCGCGCTGGACCCGGGTGAGTCGGGGCGAGGAGTTGCGCTCGGTCTCCGCTCCTCGTGGGGCTCGTCCCATGGCGGGGTCGAGCGGTTCTGGTCGCGACAGCAGATGTTCGACCGGCCTGGCGGCTCCGGCCCGCAACCGGGCGGCCGGGTCGAAGCCGAGGCGGGCTACGGACTTGGCGGCGGCCGCTACCTGGTGAGCCCCTACGGGGTTCTGATGCTCGCCGAAGAGAGCGAGCGCGGGTTCGGCGCCGGCGCCCGCTTCGATTTCGCCCGCTTTCTCAGCCTGAGTATCGAGGTATCTCGCCGCCGCCTCGTCGGCGCGGAACCGGAGGATGCGGTGGTCCTGCGCGGCACTCTGCGGCGCGGGCCAAGGGCGAAGCCGGCCCCTCCTGGCTGGATCGAAACGGATAGTCCATGACGAACGACTGACGAACGGCTGACGCACGTCTGACCGGCGTCTGACGAACGCCCAGTCTCCCCTTTGCCGGCTACGTCAACGCCCCGATGATGCCCCGGGCCATCTGCCAGGTTGACGAACGGCCTCCCAAGTCGGGAGTCAGACAACTGCCCGCCTCGAGAACGGCGGTCACCGCCGCGTCGATGCGGTCCGCCTCGGCGTAGAGTTCGAAATGCCGGAGCAGAGCGGTCGCCGGGGTCAGGAGCGGCAACGGGTTCGCCTGACCCGTGCCGATCAGGTGCGGCGCGTCGCCGTGGACCGCCTCGAAGACGTGGCAGTCGTCGCCGACGTTGATCGCGTGGCCGGCGGAGATGCCACCCGCGAGGCCAGTGCCGAGGTTGCTGATGATGTCGCCGTAGAGGTTGTCGGTCAGCAGCACGTCGAACTCGTACGGGTCGAGCACCAGGCGCATGCAGGCTGCATCGACGATGCAATCGTCGACCTCGATGTCGGGATAGCCGGCGGCGACGGAGCGTACGGTGTCCAGGAACAGGCCGTCGCTCTGCTTCATGATGTTCGCCTTGTGGATGGCCGTGATCTTCTTGCGGTTGTGACGTTGGGCGATGCGGAAGGCGTAGTCGGCGATCCGCTGGCAGGCGGCGCGGCTGACGACCTTCATGCTCTGGACCACGCCGTCGACGATCTCGTGCTCGATGCCCCGGTACACGCCCTCGGTGATCTCACGGATCAGGAGCACGTCGAGGTCCGGGTAGCGCGTCGGCAGGCCCGGAATCGAACGGATCGGCCGCACGCTGGCCCACAGTCCCAGCATCTGCCTGAGGGCGACGTTGGGGTTCTGCGGACCCGGTCCGACGCGCACGGCATCGGGTCCCGGCCCGATGAGCCGGGTCTTGAGCGCCACGCGGCAATCGCTGATCGTCTCGGCAGCCTCGCGGAGCACGGTCTCCGTGTTGCGGCGCACCGCGGTCGGCACGTCGACGCGGACGAAGTCGAAGTCGGCGCCGACCGCCTCCAGGATCGCGAGCACCGGCGGCGCGGTTTCGGTGCCGATGCTACTGGCGCCGACGATCAGCGCGATGCGCGGCGGACCGCCGTTCAGCTCGGCGTTGCCGCTCATCGTGCGGCCTCGCGCTCCATGGCCACGGCCTCGAGTTCGGCCAGCAGGGCATCGGTCAGTTCCGACGTATTGGCGGCGCCCCCCAGGTCGCGGGTGAGCGCCTTGCCGCGGATCAGGAGGCGTTCGACGCCGGCGCGCAGGTGGGCCGCGGCCTCCGCCTCGCCGACGTAGCGCAGCATCAGTTCGGCGGACAGGATCAGGGCGATCGGATTGGCCAGATCGCGGCCGGCAATGTCGGGCGCCGTGCCGTGTACCGCCTCGAACACGGCGCAGCCGGCGCCGTAGTTGGCGCCTGGAACCAGGCCCAGTCCCCCGACCAGCCCGGCGCAGAGGTCGCTCATCAGGTCGCCGTCCAGGTTGCCCATGACCAGCATGTCGAAACGGGTCGGGTCCCTGGCCAGCTCGAGTGCGAGGTTGTCGAGAGGCAGGTAGTCGACCTGGAAGAAGGGGTAGTTCCGTTCGCACTCGCGGGCGCAGTCCAGGAACAGGTTGTCGGATAGCGGGGTGATCGATGCCTTGTGGACGATCGTCAGCTTCTTGCGGCCGTGGCTGCGGGCGTACTCGAAGGCGAACTGCATGATCCGCCTGGAGGCGGCCCGGGTGACGATCCTGAGCGCCTCGACCACGCCGTCGACGACTTCGTGCTCGCGGCCGCTGTAGAGGCCCTCGGTGTTCTCGCGCACGATGATCAGGTCGACGCCCTCGTATCGGGCCCGTGTGTTGCCCGGCATCGACCGCACCGGCCGTACGCACGCGAACAGCTCCAGCGACTGCCGCAAGAGGACGTTGACGCTGCGCCAGCCGCCGGCCACCGGCGTCTGCAGCGGGCCCTTGATGGCGATCCGGTTGCGCCGGATCGACTCGATCGCCTCGTCCGGGAGTGGCGAGAGTCCCTGGTCGACGGCCGTGCTGCCGGCGACGACGGGTTCCCATTCGATCCGGCCGCCGGTGACGAAGTCGACCGCCCGCACCATCGCCTTGCTGACTTCGGGACCGATGCCGTCCCCCGGCAGGAGTGTGACCGCGTACTTCAACTGGGCTTGCCGCCCTAGAACGCGGAGTCGCTGACCAGCGCCTCGATCAGGCAGGGGCCCGGCTCGGCGAAGCCGCGCTCGAGTGCCGCCGTCAGCTCTTCGCCGGTGCTGACCTGTACCGCAGACATGCCGAAGCCCCGGGCCAGGTCGAGCCACTCGACCCGCGGTTTGCCGAACTCCGTCAGGTTCAGGCTCTGCGGTCCGAACTTCTCTACCCCGGCCCGTTGCAGCTCAACCTGAAGGATGCGGTAGGCGTCGTTGGCGAACACCAGGTTGACGACATCGACTCCCTCCCGCACCTGGCTCCAGAGCGCCTGGATGGTGTACAGGCCGCTGCCGTCGCCCTCGAGCGTCAGCACCTTGCGGTCCGGGCACGCGATCGCAGCGCCAAGCGACGCCGGCAGGCCGAGGCCGATCGCGCCGCCGTTCTCCTGCAGGTAGGTATGGGCGGGGCCGCTCATCGTGGCGGGATAGAAGGCGGAACCGGCAGTGATTCCCTCGTCCATCACGATCGCGTTCTCGGGCAGGGTGGCGGCGATCGCCTGGGCCGCGACGCGGGCGCCGATCGGACCGCTTGGCGCCGCCGGCCGCTCGACTGCGCGGACCGGCGGCTCTTCCTTCGCGCCGAGCGCGATGGCCAGCTCGCTGAGCGCGTGGCCGCTGTCCTCGGTCGGATGGCTCAAGATGACGACTTCCACCGCTTCCGGAATCAGCCGGCTGACCCCGTTCTCGTAGCCGAAGAAGGCGACGGGATCGAGCGCGCCGGCCAGGACGACGGTGTCCGTTCCGCCGAAGAACTCGACAGCCTGCTCGGGAAAGTAGGGCACCCGCGGGAGCGCCGGAAGCTGGGGACCGCGCTCCATGCGCCCCGAGAACGTCTCGGCAACGAGCCGGCAGCCGGTCGCGTGCTGTACCTTGGCGGCTTCGCGCTGAGCCCCATCCGTGTGGCCGGAGCAGCCCAGCATCAGCATGGTGCGCGCGCCCCGGGCGACGGCGATCCGGGCCCGTTCGACGGCCTCCGGGGCAACCCGGGCGCCGAGTGGAGGGGCGGGTTCGACGATCGGTCCGTAGGCCTCGTTCCACTGGCAGTCGGTCGGCACGATCAGGGTGGCGATCTGTCCCGCGTGTTGCATGGAAGCCGATATCGCGGCGGCCATGTCGCGCGAGATGTGATCCGCCGAGGCGACGGTGCGTTGCCAGTCGGAGACTCCGTCGACCAGGCTTTCGACCTTGGTGTTGAGCGGCGGGTCGTAGTTGCGGTGCCAGGTCGGGTGGTGGCCGATCACATTGACGACCGGCGTGCGGCCTCGCCGCGCGTTGTGCAGGTTGGCGATGCCGTTCGCGAATCCCGGGCCGAGATGGACCAGGGTCAGCGCCGGCTTGCCGGCCATGCGGCCGTAGCCGTCGGCGGCGCCGGTGGCAACGCCCTCGAACTGCGCCAGCACGCCGCGCACGCCCGGAATCTCGTCGAGAGCCGCGACGATGTGAATCTCCGACGTGCCGGGATTGGCGAAGCAGACTTCGACGCCGGCGTTGGCGGCGGTCCGGATCATGGCCTGGGCGCCGTTCATCGCGGAGCGAAGGGTAGCAAGCTCCGCGGGCTCAGGGGGCGGACGGTTTGTCCGCCGCGGCGGGAGGGGCTGTCAGCGGCAGGGCGGTGGTGTGCTTGATCTCGTTCAGCACGATGCTCGTCAGCAGCCGGTCGACTCCCGGTATGCCGGCGAGCTGGTCCGCGAGGATGTGTTCCAGGTGGCGATAGTCCCGGGCCACGATCTTCAGCATGTAGTCGTGCTCGCCGGTGAGGAAGTGGCACTCGAGCACCTCCGGCAGCTTGCGGACGGTATCGGTGAAATGCTGTCTGGCATCCGCTTGGTGGTGGGTGAGGAAGACCTGAACGAAGCACAGCAGGCCCAAATCCACAGCGTTGCGGTCCAGCAGGGTGACTCGCCGTTGAATCACGCCGCGCCGTTCCAGCTTGCGCAGGCGCTTCTTCAGGCCTGAGGCGGACAGACGCACCTTGCCCGCGAGGTCCACGTCGGTTCGATTCGAATCCTCCTGCAGGAGCGTCAGGATGGCGTAGTCGGTGGCGTCAAGGTGCCGGGTTGGGGAGCGGCCTGACTCCGCTGCCCATCGCTCGTCCGTCTTGTTCATGGCGCCGGAGTCTACATGGACAGGTTCTCTCTGGTGTGGAATCAGCGCTTGTGCGTCGCTGTGGGTCCTGTTAGCGTTCCGTTCATGGCGATACAAGATCATTACGCCACCGTGGCCGATCAAGCGACGCCTCCGTTCGCAGCCCGGACGGGGGAGCGGCAGCCGTCGAGGACGCCGCGTATCGCGCCGTGGCTGCAGGGTCGCGAGCGTTCGCTTCTGCGCCGGCTGGTCAATCAGGTGGCGCGCCCTGGCGTCGTCTCGCTCGCCGGTGGGCTGCCGGCGGTGGAACTGTTTCCGTCGCAGGCCTACGGCGAAGTGGTGCGCCGACTGCTGGCCGATCCGCAGTCCATGCAGTACGTCCCATCGTGCGGGGAACTGAAGGAACACGTCGTGGAAGTCATGCGGCGGCGCGGCGTCGACTGCGGGGTGGAGGAGATCCTGATCACGACGGGCGCCCAGCAGGCGCTCGACGTCACCGTGCGTGCGTTCGTGAGCGTAGGGGAGAGTGTCGCCGTCGAGCGCTACACCTACGCGGGCTTCCGGGAGGTTCTGGCGCCGCTCCGGTCGCGGCTCGTGACCCTGCCGACCAGCCTGGACGACGGGCTCGATGTCGAGGCGCTGGAGCGCTGCCTGCTCGCGGGGGCGCGGCCGCGGCTCGTGTACGTGATTCCGGATGCGCACAACCCGCTCGGCGTCAGCCTGGCCCGCGAGGCCCGCGAGCAGTTGGTGGCCCTGGCTCACGACTACGACTTCGTGATCCTGGAGGACGATCCCTACGGTCTGCTGTGCTGCGACGGCGAGTTCGAGCCCCCGCTCGCGGCGCTCGACGCGGAGCGCGTCGTCTACGCGGGCACCTTCTCCAAGATCCTGGCCCCGGCGCTGCGCCTCGGCTGGCTGCGACTGCCGGCGTCGCTGGTCGAGACCTTCGCGGCGGTCAAGGAGATCGAGGATCTCGAATGCTCCGGGCTGAGCGTGCTCGCCGTGGCCAGGCTCCTGGACGAGCTTGACTTCGACCGCCATCTCGAACTGCTGAGAGCGACCTACCGGGGCCGTCGGAACGCGATGCTCGAGGCACTTTCCGAACACCTGCCCGAGGGGTGTACTTTCACCGAGCCCGGGGGCGGCATGTTCGTGTGGGTGGAATTGCCCGAGGGGACGGACGGGGAGCAACTGCTCCGGCGGACCCTGGCCGAGCGGAAGATCGCCTTCGTTCCCGCGGCTGCGTTCGCGGCCGGGGAGGACAGCGCCGCGCCCAGGAACGCGGCCCGCTTGAGCTTCTCGCGCCTGGAGCCTGAGGCTCTGCGCGAGGCGGTAGCGGGCTTCGCCGCCTGCATTTGAGGCCCTTTGCGGGCCGGACAACGAAGAAGGAGGAGGAGAGAAATGAGACCAGGAGATTGCGCCGCAGAACGCAGCGAAGCGAGTTCAGGGACGCAAGGTCATGGTGAGGACGGGATGGGCCGAAACACCGAGCCTGCGAGGCGTTTCGGGGCGGGTGCTACTGAACAGACGCAGGCCGGGTTCGTCGGTCGCAACGCCGCGGCCGGGGACGACTTCTGTCCGATTCTCGGCTTCGACCACCTGGAGCTGTACGTCGGCAACGCGAAGCAGTCGGCCGCCTACTACTGCCATGCGTTCGGTTTCGAGTGCACCGCGGTGCGGGGGCTCGAGACCGGCGAACGGGCGCGCGCGTCGTACCTGGTGGAGCAGGGCGACATCCGGCTCGTGCTGACCAGTGCGCTGCACTCCTCGCACGATGCGGCGCGGTCGGTTCGGCGCCACGGCGATTCGGTAGCGGTGATCGCGCTCTCGGTGCCGAGCGCGGACGAGGCGTTTTCCGCCGCGGTGTCGCGAGGTGCGGAGGCCGCGGCGCCGCCGGCAACCGCCCGGGATGAGCACGGCGAACTGCGTCACGCCTCGATCCATCTGTACGGCGATTGCGTGCTGCAGTTCATGGAGCGACGGGACTACGACGGCGTCTTCGGCCCCGGTTTCGGACCGGCGCCGGAAGTCCCCGGCGCCGCGGCGCACCGGGGCTGCGGCCTGCTCGCGATCGACCACGTCGTGGCCAACGTCGAACTGGGACGAATGAACGAGTGGGCGAGCTTCTTCTCGCGCGTCCTGGGCTTCAACCAGCTCGTCCACTTCGATGACGAGGCAATCTCGACCGAGTACTCGGCGCTCATGTCGAAGGTGATGCAGGACGGTTCCGGGGTCATCAAGTTCCCGATCAACGAGCCCGCCGAGGGTCGCAAGAAGTCGCAGATCGAGGAGTACCTCGACTTCCACGAGGGGCCGGGCGTGCAGCACATCGCCTGCCGCACCGACGACATCCTGGGCACGGTGTCGCGGCTGCGCGAGAACGGGGTCGAGTTCCTCAACGTGCCTCGGGCCTACTACGACGACCTGGAGCAGCGGGTCGGGAAGATCGACGAGCCGATCGATCGCCTGGCCGAACTCGGCATCCTCGCCGACCGCGACGAGGACGGCTACCTGCTTCAGATCTTCACCAAGCCGGTGGAGGACCGGCCGACCCTGTTCTACGAGATCATCGAGCGCCACGGGGCGAAGGGGTTCGGCGAGGGTAATTTCAAGAGCCTGTTCGTGGCGCTCGAACGGGAGCAGGCGGCGAGGGGCAACCTGTGAGCCACTACCTGCGCGCGGGTGAGATCCCGCACAAGCGCCACACGCAGTTTCGCAAGCCCGACGGATCGCTTCATCACGAGGAGGTCATGGGGATCCACGGCTTCGCGGGTGTCCAGTCGATCCTCTACCACCTGCATCCGCCGACCGCGGTCGAGCGGATCGAGGAACGGGTCGGGAACGGTCTCAAGCTGGAGTACGCTGGTCCGCTCCGCCATCGCCTGATCCGCGCCGCGAAGGCGCCCGAGCAGGGGGACGCGGTGAGCGGCCGGGTGCCGCTGCTGACGAACCGCGACCTGGTGCTGTCCGTGGCTCGTTTCCGGGAGCCGATGGGCTACTGGTACCGCTACGCACACGGCGACGAGCTGCTGTTCGTGCACGAGGGGCACGGCGTGCTCGAGACCCAGTTCGGTCGGCTGGAGTACCGCCCCGGGGACTATCTCGTCTTGCCCACCGGAGTCGTCTGGCGACTCCTGCCGCGGGCGGACGAGCCGCAGCGGATGCTCTGTGTCGAAGCCGCCGGCCACATCGAACCGCCGAGCCGCTACGTGAACCGGTACGGCCAGTTTCTCGAGAACTCGCCGTACTGCGAGCGCGACATCCGCGCTCCGCGGTGGGTCGAGCCGCGCGACGAGGAAGGCGAGTTCGAGGTGCGGGTCAAGGCCCGCGGCGGCACCACCCGCTACGTGTACCGGCGCCACCCGATGGACGTCGTCGGCTGGGACGGCCACCTGTGGCCATACGCCTTCAACATCGAGGACTTCGAGCCGATCACCGGCCGCGTTCACCAGCCGCCGCCGGTGCATCAGACCTTCGACGGCCCGGGCTTCGTCGTCTGCTCCTTCGTGCCGAGGCTGTTCGATTACCACCCGCAGGCAATCCCCGCGCCCTACAACCACTCGAATGTCGATTCGGACGAGGTCATCTACTACGTCGAGGGCGACTTCATGTCGCGCCGCGGAGTGGAGCGCGGGGCGCTGACCGTGCATCCGAACGGCATTCCCCACGGTCCCCACCCGGGCGCCTACGAGGGATCGATCGGCAAGGAGCGGACGGACGAACTTGCGGTCATGGTGGACACCTTCCGGCCGCTCCAGATGACGGCTGCCGGGGCCGACCTGGAGGATGAGAGCTATGCCTATAGCTGGCGCGGTTGACCCGCCGGTCAGGGACCTGGCCACGGGCCAGGACCTGACGACCGGCCGGGCCGACTTCATCGAGCGGGCGCAGACGGAGGGCGAGTTGTTCATCGAGCAACCGTACGAGCTCTACAGCGAGTCGAACCAGCGGACCTGGAGGCGCCTCTACCGGGCGCTCGCCGGACGCTGGGAGAAGCACGCCCACCCGCGTTTCCTCAATGGCGTGACGCGCCTGGCGCTCGACCCGGACCGCATCCCAAGGCTCTCGGACATCAACCGGTTCCTGGAGCCGTTGAGCGGCTTCGAAGCACGGGCAGTGAGCGGCTACGTGCCGGCGTACCTGTTCTTCGATTGTCTGAGGCGGAGGGAGTTTCCGACCACGATCACCGTCCGCGACGGCGAGCGGCTCGGCTATCTTCCCGAGCCGGACATCTTCCACGACCTGGCCGGGCACGTGCCGATGCACACGGATCCGGCGTTCGCGGATGTGCTGGCGCGCTTCGGCGAGGCTGCCCGCACGGCCGCACTGCGGGCCCGGGAGGGTAGCTGCCGGCGCGTCGAGAGCGCGCTCCGGGCGCTGGCAAGGTTCTTCTGGTTCACGATCGAGTTCGGTCTCATGCGACGGCCGGACGGGAGCGGACTGTGCGCATACGGCAGCGGTCTTCTGAGTTCGGCCGGCGAGATCGAGCACGCGCTGGAATCCCCCGACGTGCAGCGGATCCCGTTCCAGCTCGACTGGGTCGTGAACCAGAGCTTCGAGATCGATTCGCTGCAGCCTCTGCTCTTCGTGGTCGACGGTTTCGACCACCTCGAGCGTGAGGTCCATCGACTGGAGGCTTGGCTCGGCGCCGGCCGCCTGGACAACGTCGCCCCGGGCGAGCCCGCGGTCAGCAGCGAGGATCTGCGGTCGTTTCTGGAGGCGGGGGAGGCGCGCTAGTAGCCGGGCGGTCGCTCGAAGCCCCCGATTCGCTCGCTCAGACGGCGGCCGAGGTCGAGGGTCGTCCGGTCTTCGAGGAAGGGCCCGGCGATCTGGAGACCGACGGGCAGCCCGTCGCTGGCTGTGCCGGCCGGAATCACGGTCGCCGGCAGGTAGGCGATGCCGGTGAGGCCGACCCAGAGCGTCTGCTCTCCGTAGGGTCGCTGCTCGCCGTTGACGGTGATGCGCCGCGCTCCCATCGGCGCGCTGTGGTCGTGGGGTATCGCCGTCGTCGGCAGGTTGGGCAGGAGCACGGCGTCCCAGTGCTTGAAGAACTCGTGCCACTTGCGCCGCATCTGCAGCCGGCGCTCGTTCGCCGACAGCCAGGCGCGGTGGCGCTGGGAAGCCCAACGGGCGGCGAGGGCGCCCTCCTCGTCGATCGACACGCCGCGTTCGGCGAGTTCCTCGATCTCGGCGTGGCTGAAGCCGCCGGACATTGCGGCGCCCAGCAGTTGGCCGAAGACCCCCGTCGCGTAGTCGAAGGTGAAGTCCGGCCGCGCCCCGCGGTCGACGTTGGCGCCGGCGCTCTCAAGGGCATCCGCCGCCCTTTCGAGCTGCTCGCGGACCACATCGTCGATCGGACAGGACGGTTCCTCGAACCACACCGCGACCCGGTACTCGCTCAGGCGCCCGTGCCGGGGCGGCGGCAGCTCCAGGCGAAAGCCGGGGGCGTGCCAGTCGTCCGGTCCGGCGAGGATGTCGAGGCCGAGTTCGAGGTCCTCCACGTTCCGCGCCATCGGTCCGGCCACCGCGATGTCCGCCTGGGTCAGGGTGCCGGGCGGCCCCGGGATCTGGCCCAGGGCCGGCACGATGCCATAGCTCGGCTTGTGGCCGAAGATGCCGCAGGTCGAAGCGGGGCCGCGGATCGAGCCACCGATGTCGCTGCCGAGTTCAAGCGGCGTGAACCCGGCGGCGAGAGCGGCGGCGGAACCGCCCGACGACCCGCCCGGGGTGCGCTCCAGGTTCCAGGGGTTGTTCGTCTGGCCGAAGACCGCGTTGTAGCTCTGGGTGTCGCCGGCGTAGATCGGCAGGTTCGTCTTGCCGAAGATGACCGCGCCGGCGGCGCGCAGCCGGGCCACCGGAACCGCGTCGACCTCAGGAATGTGTTCGCTGAGTTCGGGCGCGCCGGACGTCGTGCGCATGCCGACGGTCTGGAACGAGTCCTTGATCGTCATCGCCACGCCGTGGAGCGGTCCGAGGTCCCGGCCCTCGGCCAGGGCCCGGTCGGCGGCGTCCGCTTCGCGCCGGGCCCGCTCGGCGTCGAGCGTGACGACGGCGTTGAGCGGCGGGTTCAGCCGCTCGACCCGGTCGAGGAGGAGTTCCAGGTAGTCGCGGGAGGAGATGCGGCCGGCGCGGATCGCGGCGGCGGCCTCTGCGGTCGACCAGTAGGCCGCGTCTTCGGTCGGATTCGTGCCGGCGTTTGAAACCGGGGGCTGAGCGTTCATGGCGCGGAGGGTAGCAGTGCGGCTCGATGGCACCATGCTTGCATCCTGTTGCAAGCGAGATGCCCCAACCGTGCTGTCGCTGTGAGCTGAAGATGAGGAAGCGGTACGAATGACCAGGGAAGGGAATCTGTGTCCTCTTCCGAGGTCATCTCCGGCGAGGAGATCAATCTCCGAATGGTCAACCTGGAGGTCGTGCTTGAGGACCAGGATGGAAACCGCGGTACCCGTTCCACGCCGAAGTCACGATGCGGCGTCTACGGCATACACTCGTCGTGATGGTTCACGATCCGTTGTCCCGCCTGACCGCAAGCGCACGCATGGAGGTGGAGGCATGAAAGTGGAACAGACCATTCGCAGAACGCTGCTCGTTTCGGCGGCGATACTGGGCCTGGGCTGGATGGCGTCGGCAGCGGCGCCGTCGGCGGCTCAGGAGGTGGCGCCGCAGTCTCCGGGCGAACTCGTCTTCGGCGAGGAAGTCGAGGTCCGGGTGGTCAACCTCGAGGTTGTGGTCGAGGACCGGTCCGGGCAGCGGGTCGGCGGCCTGAGCCGTGACGACTTTCGCGTCCTGGTGGACGGCGAGGAGGTCGACGTCCAGTACTTCACCGAGGTGTCCCAGAAGCAGGCCGTGACCGCCACCGGCGCCGAGACGCCGCCGGCCGTCGCCGAAGGCGAGCCGGTCGCCACGAACTACGTGCTCTTCGTCGACGACGACCATACCCATGTGACCTTCCGGCGGCCGGTGCTGCGCGGGTTCAGTAACAGGCTAGAGGAGCTTCCCGCGCACGACCAGGTAGCCGTGGTGGTGCAGAGCCGGCGCCGGTTGGAGATCCTGAGTCCTTTCACAACGGACCGCGATGCAACCCGGACCGCGCTGGACGCGCTGGATAAGGGCGGACGTTACGGGGGCCTTCTGCGCGCCAACTCACAGGCCTTTTCCTGGCATCTGCAGCAGCGCGTGACTGACGTACTCGGGGTTGCCGGGCAGCAACTCGGGCGTAGCGCGTTCCTGGGGGAGTTCGCGTACGCGGATATCCGGTGGCAGGACCTCCGGTTCTCCATCGACGCGGTCGTTTCCACGATGCGCACACTCGCCCCCCCGGCGGGGCGCAAGGTTCTCCTCTTGCTGGCCGGGAACTGGCAAACCGGAAACTTCCGGGTTCGCGACGAAGGCGTCGGCTACACGACGGACCTTGATCTCCTCGACGGTTTGATCGACACGGCCAACCTGCTCGGCTACACCGTCTATCCGATGGACCAGCAAACCAACCGGCCGCCTACGCGGTTGTGGCAGAACTTGCGCTACATGGCCCGGGACACGGGCGGCAAGGCGTTCATGGCCGGAAGCAACGTCAAGGCCCTGGAGATCGTGAACGCCGATACGTCGAACTACTACTGGCTGGGCTTCATTCCGGAGTACCGGCGCGACGACCGGGCGCACGACCTCCGGGTCGAGGTCCTGAAGCCGAGACTCCGGGTGCGCTCGCGCAGGGGCTACCTGGACCTGTCCCGCCGCGCCGAGGCCGACATGGAGGCTCAGCGCGCGCTACTGTTCCCTTCTGAAGGACGGTCCGAGGGCGATCCTCTGCGCGTCGAGATCGGCGAGGCGGAGAGAGTGAACCGCCGCAAGATGAGCGTGCCGGTCACGGTCTACCTGTCCGTAGGGCGCTTCCCGGCGCTGCCGTACGACGGCCATTTCGTGCAGCAACTGGAACTGCGCTTCGCCATCGTCGATCGCCTCGGCCGACAGTCGGAGCTTCAGGTCATTCCCCTGTCACTGGGCGGCCGATCCCAGCCGGCGCCCGGCGATGTCGTCCTCTACCGGACCTTTCTGTCCATGCGCCGGCAGCACCATGACCTGGTGGTCACGGTCCACGATCCACTGTCGCGGTTGACGGTTGCCGCCCGGCTTCCGGTGGCGCCGTGAGAGGGTTGGCTATGGGTTCTTTCGCAGAGGAGTAGCCATGAAACGAGGAGTCGCCATGAAACGAAACGCAACGACAAGCAGGTTCCTGTTCGCGCTTGGGGCGGTGCTGGTTGTGAGTTCCGTGTTGCCCGCGACGGCGCAGCCTGGAACTCAGGCGCCAAGCGCGGCCCTGCCGGAGGACTTGGTCTTCGGCGAGGAGATCGATGTCCGCATAGTCAACCTTGAGGTGGTTGTCGAGAAGGGAAACGGAGAGCGGGTTCGCGGGCTGGGGCGGCAGGACTTCCGCGTCCTCGTGGACGGTCAAGAGGTCGATGTCGACTACTTCACGGAAGTATCCATGGGTCGGGTCAGGAGCGGCGAAAACGGCGAGACGCCACCCGCGGTCGAGGCGGGCGAAGTCGTGAAGACGAACTATGTGCTCTTCGTCGATGACGATCACACCCAGGTCACCCTCAGGCGACCGGTCCTGCGCGGCCTTGCCGACCGGCTCGCCGGTCTCGGCGTAGAGGATCGGGTTGCTGTCGTGGTCCAGAGCGGCAATCGGCTGGAGCTCCTGAGTCCGTTCACGACGGACCGGGAAGCGACCCTCGCGGCGTTGGAGGAGCTGGACGACGGCGACCGCTTCGGCGGCGTGCTGAGATCCGGGCGGTTCCACAGAGACTTCACGGGAGGGCCGGGAGGCGCCGCCGGCTACTTCCAGGCCGGCGGTCCGCTCGGTAGCGAGGAATCGAGAGCCGCCGCGGCTGATCTCTTTTTCCGCGGTGGGGGCGCCGTATTTCGGCGCGACGACGACGGCGGAGCTTCGCCGTACCCGAGCCACGATGTCGTCGCCGAGGGGCTCGGTGCGGCGGGCAATGTCGTTGCTTCCGGTCTGGTCTTCGAGGGCATGAGGCCCAATTCCTTCGAGCAGGAGGCAAGGGCGTCGATCCTGGAACGGGATCTGAGCCTGTCGGTGAATGCCGTCGTCGCCACGATGCGCGCGCTCGATCCGCCGGAGGGACGCAAGGTCCTCCTCCTTCTTGCGGGATTCTGGCCGACAGGGGAGTTCCGGCCCTACGGGCGCGGCGCGGGTCTGCGGACGGACCTGGAGACGTTGGACGGTCTGACCAACACGGCAAACCTGCTCGGCTACACGGTGTATCCGATGGACCAGCAGGTGGGCGCACCGAACACCCGCTTGTGGCAGAACCTGCGCTACGTCGCCCGTGACACCGGCGGCAGGGCGTTCATGGCGGGGAGCAACGTCACGGCCCTGGACTACGTGAGCGACGACACCTCGAACTACTACTGGCTCGGCTTCGTGCCCGAGTACCGGCGGGACGACCGGGTCCACGACATCGAGGTCGATGTCCTGCGGCCGGGAGTCCAGGTCCGCGCGCGCCGCGGTTACGTGGACCTGTCCCGCATTGCCGAAGCGGACATGGAAGCGCAGCGCGTGCTCCTCTTCCCGAGCCAGAGCGAACGCGCCACCGCGGTCCTGAAGGTATCGGTCGGCGCCTCGAAGTCCCTCAGGGGGCGGATGATGAGCGTGCCCATCGACATCGACGTACCGGTCGGCATGTTCGCGGCGCTACCGTACGGTGAGCGGTTCCTGCAGCGTTTGGAGGTCCGCTTCGCGACCATCGACGGCGATGGTTGGCGCGCCGAGCAGCCGGCGATGCCGCTGGAGCTGTGGAGCGATGCCGCCCCGGAACCGGATGCCGTGTTCCAGTACCATGCCGAGGTGACGATGCGCCACCTGCCCCATAGCGTCGTGGTCACCGTGCATGATCAGGTTTCCCGCCAGACCTCCAACGCCCGCGTCGAAGTTGTGCCGTGAGCGACGGCGAGTTCTGAGCAGAGCCCTGAGCAAGGGGAAGCGTGAGCGAAGGAGGGAACATGCGTCAGCCGTTTCTCGCCTGGGTCCTGGCGCTGGGGTTGACCTGGACGTCGGCGCCCGCCATGGCTCAGCCCGATTCGGCGCCTCCCGCCGATCTGCTCTTCGGCGAGGAGATCGATGTTCGGGTGGTCAACGTGGAGGTCGTTGTCGAGGACCGGTCGGGGAGCCGGGTCCACGGCCTGACGCCTGACGATTTTCGCATCTTCGTAGACGGCTTTGAAGTCGATGTCGACTACTTCACCGAGATCCTGGAGAACCGGGCCGTCGAGGCCGGCGCCGGCGCCGCCCCGCCCGCGATCGGCGACGGCGAGTCGGTGCCGACGAACTACGTGTTATTCGTCGACGACGATCACACCCACGTGACGTTCAGGCGGCCCGTGCTCCGCGGGTTGGCTGACCAGTTGGCGAGCCTGGGTCTGCGCGATCAGGTGGCGGTCGTCGTGCAGAGCCGTCGCCGGCTTGAGGTTCTGAGCCCGTTCACGTCCGACCGGGAGCGGACGCGTGCCGCCCTCGAAGAACTCGAGCGTGGCCGGCGCTTCGGCGGCACCCTGCGCTCGCCGCGGTTGATCGATCAACTGTTCATGCGCGACGGTCGGCTGACGCCGCCGCCCGGCGGCCGGGGCGGTGGGGATCTGACGTCGGTGGAAGGGGACCTGCCGTTCCCGACGATGAACGTGCCGGAGTCCCTCACCGAAGCCCGCCTGGAGACGCTGGCGCGGGACCTGGAGTTCTCGATCACGGCGGTCTCGTCGACGATGCGCGCGCTCGACGTTCCAGAAGGTCGCAAGGTCCTGTTGCTGCTGGCCGGGGATTGGCCCACAGGTATGTTCCGGCCGGAGGGCCAGGGCATCGGTCTCCGCACCGACCGGGAGATGCTCGACGGGCTGGTCGACACGGCCAACGTCCTCGGCTACACGGTCTATCCGATGGATCAGCAGAGCGGAAGTTCCAATTTCACTCTATGGCAGAACTTCCGTCAGGTCGCGCGGGACACCGGCGGTCAGGCCTACATGGCGGGATCGAACCTGGCGGCGCTGGGCCGGGTGAGCGACGATGTCGCGAACTACTACTGGCTCGGCTTCGTTCCCGAGTACCGGCGTAACGACCAGGTCCACGACGTCCGGGTCGAGGTCCGCCGCCCGGACCTGCGGGTGCGCTCGCGCCGGGGCTACGTCGATGTCTCGCGGCGCGCCGAGGCCGACATGGAGACGCAGGGCCGGCTCCTGTTTCCGAGCATGGAGCGGGCGCTTGGCGAACCCGTCCTGCGCGTCGACTTCGGGGCGCCCGAGCGCGCCGGCGTGCGCAAGATGCGGGTGCCGGTGACCGTGTTCGTCCCGATCGGCTACTTCCCGCTGGTGCCTTGGAACGATCAGTTGTTCGCCCGGTTGGAACTGCGGTTCGCCGTCGTCGACCGGAACGGCCAGCAGGCTGGGATGCCGCTCATCCCCATCAATCTCCGTGGGCGGTCTCAGCCGGCTGCGGACGCTGTCATGCCCTACACCGCGAGCCTGACCCTGCGGCGCAGACCCCATGACCTTGTGGTGTCGATTCACGATCCGGTGAGCAGACAGACCGTGAGTACGCGCAGACAGGTCGCCTTCAGGGTGGACGCGACCGATACGGAAGGCGGCGCCCAGTGAGCCTGATCGACGGCGTTGGCGGCGCGTTCGTCTTCAGCGAGGATCCGAAGCGGCTCGCCGACTGGTACACGGAGCACCTCGGTATCGAGTTCGAGGGCGGTGAGGAGTTCGGCGCCTTCTACGTCCGCTACGTGGCTGCCGATCCGAGCGACGCCGACTGGATCATGGACACGACCTTCGCGATCATGAAGGCGAAGCGGCCGGTGCCGCGAATGACGCCGAACGAGGGCCGCGAACCGGGCGACATGTACGGCGATCAGCCGTTCATGGTCAACCTGCGGGTGCGCGACCTGGACGCGGTGCTGGAGCACCTCGCCGAGCGAGGCGTGGAACCCCTGCGCCGGGACGACGAGGGCTACGCGCTGTTCGCCTGGGTCCGGGACCTTGAGGGGAACCGGGTTGAGCTGTACCAGCCGAGACCGGAATCCGCCGCGGCTGCTGCGGCGGAGGCCTGAGCGTCCCGCCTACTCGAGCCCCTGGCAGGCGCTCTTCGCGCCAGTCGGGTCCATCGCCTCGCTACCTTCGCCGATGAAGGCGATCTTGCCGTCCCTGCCGACAACGTAGGTCACGCGCTTGGCGAGGCCGGCGTACTGCTCCATCGTCCCGCCGTACTGATTGATGACCGCGGCGTCGATATCGCTGAGGAGCGCGAAGTCGAGTTCGAGCTCCGCGGCGAATCGCTTGTTGTCTTCCAGCTTGTCGGCGCTGATGCCGAAGACGATCGAATCACTGCCCACAAAGTCTGAGATACCAGCCTGGTATCCCTTCATTTCCATCGTTCACCCGCTGGTGAAGGCCTTGGGGAAGAAGGCCAGGACGACGTTCTTCTGGCCCGCGAAGGACGACAGGGTCACCTCGCTGCCGTCGGTGCTGGGCAGCGTGAAGTCGGGCGCCGCGTCACCGACGTCGAGGGAAGCGCCGCTGGCAGGGGCTGAGGCGAACGCGGCGGCGGCCAGGAGAAGCGCCGACGGTGTGCAACGGATCATGGAGGTCTCCAGGTTCTCGGGTTTCGTGCTTCACTGCTCGTTTCAGGACCGGAAACCGGCGCCAGGATTCGAGGGGAAGAGCGCGCCAGTGTAGCAGCCCTGGCCGGGGGCTGCGGTACACTGCGCGATCAGGCGGTGGCCACTCGGGAAGCGTTGCGGGGTCCCCTGAACGGCGTGGTCGAAACGGTTGCCAGGAACGGCGAGGAGAGGAGATTCGGATGGAGGGTTCGAACCAGACCAGGACGTGTTTCACACTGCTCGGCGCGGCTTTGTGCGCCGTGGCCCTGCTCGCCGCCGCCCCGGCGGCGCTCGCTGATGACGGCGACATTCCGCGCACGGCGAGCGGCCGGCCGGACCTCACCGGCACCTACGACATCGCCACGCTGACGCCCCTGGAACGCGATGAGAAGTTCAGCGACAACCTGTACCTGAGTCCGGAAGAAGCGGAGGAGATCGCGAACGCGGTCGCCACCCGTCGGGCGGATGCGCTCGAGGCCAGCGACCCGACCCGCGAGGCGCCGCCTCCGGGCGGCGACGGTTCTCCCGGGGCCGCGGGCAACGTCGGCGGCTACAACGACTTCTGGCTCGACTACGGCAGCGGCGCCATCCTGCTCGACGGCAAGTTCCGCACCTCCCTGGTCTTCGATCCGCCCAACGGCCGGCTGCCGAAGATGAAGCCGGCGGCCCAGCAGGCGCGGATGGCCTTCTTCTCCCTGTTTCGAGAGAACACCGGCACCGCCTGGTGGCTTGAGAACGACGGTCCCGGCCCGTACGACGACATGGAGCAGCGGCCGCTGGGTGAGCGTTGCGTTCTAGGCTTCGGCTCGACTTCGGGCCCGCCGATGCTGCCGACCGCCTACAACAACCTGAAGCGGGTGGTTCAGACCGAGGACTACGTGATGATTCTCGCCGAGATGATCCACGACGCGCGCATCATCCGCATCGGCGCCAGCCACCTGCCGGCGGGAATGACGAGCTACATGGGCGATTCGGTCGGACACTGGGACGGAGACACCCTGGTTGTCGAGACGAAGAACTTCGGCAAGAAGCCGGGCATGTACACCTACGGCGCGGGCGAGGGACTGAAGGTCACCGAGCGCTTGAGCCGGATCGACGAGCACACGTTGAACTACAGCTTCACCGTCGAGGATCCGAACACGTGGGAGTCGGCGTGGAGCGGTGAGTTCCCATGGCCGGACGCCGGCGGACGGGTCTACGAGTACGCCTGCCACGAAGGGAACTACGCTATGGGGAACATCATGCGTGGCGCCCGGTTGCTTGAGGACGACGCTGCGGCCGCGGCTTCGGGCGGCGAGTAGGCGCGGCGCCGCACGCTTGCGCGGCAGTTCGGCCCATGCGCGGCGCTGCCCGGCCCGGCGGATGCGGGCTGCAGGCCCGCGTCTTGCGCGGTGGCTGAGCGCGGTTCTCAGCCTCGTGGCGGTGCTGGTTCCGGCCTGCGCGCCGCCGGCGCCCGACGGAGTGCCGGCGGGCTTTGAACTCCACCCGGCGTTCGCGCTCGAGCTCGCCGCGGCCGAGCCGGTCGTCGTCGACCCGATCGATCTCGTCTTCGACGAACGGGGCCGGGCGTTCGTGCTCGAACTGCCGGGCTATCCGGACATGAAGCGCCATGCACGCATTGTCGCCCTCTCGGACCGCGACGGCGACGGGCGGTGGGACGCCCGGCGCCTGTTCGCGGACGATCTGGGCATGGCCGATTCGATCCTGCCGTGGCGCCGCGGACTGCTGGTGGCGGCGCCGCCGGATGTCGTCTACCTCGAGGACACGGACGGCGACGGCAGGGCGGAGCGACGTGAGGTGCTGCTGAGCGGCTTTGCCGAGGGCAATCCGCAGCACAACGTGAACGCGCTCCGCTACGGCCTGGACAACTGGCTCCATGGCGCCAACGGAGGCAACGGCGCCCGCCCGTTCTGGCCGGATGCGCCCGACGAGATCATCGAACTCGGGCAGGACGACTTCCGGGTCGACTTCCGAGATGACTTCCGGGGCGAACCGGAGTCCCGACGTTTCGAGCGGACCGGTCGCGGCGCGGGCGGGTTCGGGATGACGTTCGATCCATGGGGACGCTCCTTCGGCACCCACAACCTTGACCACCTGAGTCAACTCGTGATTCCCCGGCGCTACCTCGGCCGTCTGCCGGCGTCGTGGCAGAACGCCCGTCTCCGCCTGGCGGCGCACGCGGACGGCGGTCCCGCCGAGCTGTTTCCGATCGGGGCGCGGCAGACCCGACCCAACCACCCGGAACAGTCGAGCCGGTTCTCGGCCGCCTGCGGGGTGACGGCGTACGGGGGCGGCGCTTTCGACGGCGCCGGACTGACGGACCAGGGCCTTGCCGTCTTCGTGGCCGATCCGTCGGCGAACGTGGTGCATCGCGCGGTGGTGGATACGAACGGCGCGGCAGCCGAGGCGGGCCGCGGGCGGTCCGGCGTCGAGTTCCTGGCCTCGACCGATCCACGGTTCCGGCCAGTCAACCTGCGCGTGGGTCCGGACGGCGCTCTCTACGTGCTGGACATGCACCGCGGCGTGATCGAGCACCCGGAGTGGATTCCGGATCGGATGGAGGCCGCGCTCGACCTCTACGACGGAGACGACCGGGGACGCATCTACCGGGTCGTGCCGGCGGACGGTCTGCCGGCCTGGGCGGGGGACTTCGCGGGCTTCGACCGATCGCGGCCTGGTGAACTGGTCGAAGCGCTGGGTCATGCGAACGGGTGGCGCCGCCTGACGGCACAGCGGCTCCTCGTCGAAGAGCACGGAGAGGCGCCTCCGGCTGCGCTGGTGCAGGCCCTGCGAGATCGCATCGCCGAACCGGGCGCACCCTTGGGCCGACTCCATGCTCTGTGGACCCTGGCTGGCGTCGGGGCACTCGACCGCGGGTCGCTCGAGGCTCTTCTCCGTGACCCGCACCCGGAGCTGCGCCGGAACGCGGTCCTGGCGCTCGAAGAGTCTCTTGGCGGCGGTGCTCCGGTGGCGGACGCGCCGGGGCTCGCGAGTGCCGTGGTGGGTCTGATCGGGGACCGGGATCCCGGCGTGCGGCTGCAGGCGATCCTGACTGCCGGCGTCCTGCTCGGGTCGGATGCCTTCCCGGCGCCCGATTTCGGCCGTGCCGTGGCGCCGGCGATCGTGGCCGGGATTGCGCGCCCCGCACGAGAAACGCCGGCTTCGCCGGGGGAGGAGACGCCCGGGCAGGTGGATGTCGAGCGTGATGGACCCTGGCTGCGCCTCGCCGCGGTCTCGGTCCTGGCCGAGGATCCCGCGTCCGCGCTGCAACTGCTGCTCAAGTCCGGCGTCTCGGCCGACGCCGGCGCCGCCGACGTGATCGAGCGGGTGGCGGCGCTGCTACCCGCGGAGCGGTTGGGTGAGATCGTCGGCGACCGCGCGGTCCTGCGCATCCTGACCGAGGCCGGCGCCGAAGGGGCCGGCGCGGGACGTGCGCTGCTTGCCGGTCTCACCGCGGCCGCCTCCGGCGCCGCGGACGCTGGAATCGACGGCGCCGGATTGCTTGGACCCTTGCGGCGCCTGCGACGATCGGACGACGATCGCCTGGCCGCGGCGGCCTGGCGCATGAGCTCCGCTCTGGCCGCCGAAGTATCCGCGGAAGAGATCGCGCTGCTCGACTGCGCAGGGGCAAGGGCCGCGGACCCGACCCGGCAGTTGGAGGAGCGGCTGGGAGCCCTGGCTCTCTTCGGCCTCCGCCGGCTCTGGTCCGGGCGCCCGGGCGACCGCGCCGCTCTGTGCCCGGAGAGCCGGGGGACGGGCGCCGGGCCGGTGCTCCCCGGTGGAACGTGGCTGGAGCGAATGGGTGCGCTGCTCGATGCCGGCCATCCGGCGGCGGTGCAGCGTGCCGCCATGGCGGAACTGGCTCTGGCGGAGGAGGCGGCCGTGACCGGGTACCTGATCGATCGCTGGCCCTACCTGGGACCGGTCGCGCGGAGGGATGCCGGCAGCTACCTGATTCGGGGCAGGGGACGCCACGGTGCGCTCCTCGACGCGATCGAAAGCGGCCGCATCCGGCTCGGCGAGATGAACTTCATCCTCGAGCGGCGTCGTTTCCTGCTGCGTTCGCCCGCTCCGGATGTCCGGCGGCGCGCGGCGGCCCTCTTTGACGACGCGGGTGTGATCTCCCGCCCGGAAGCCCTTGCGGCGATGCGGCCGGCGCTCGATCTCGAGGGGGACCCGGAGCGGGGCGAGGTGCTGTTCCTCGATCTCTGCGCCCGCTGCCACCGCAGCGGCGAGAGCGGCGGCGGCCCGGGCCCGGACCTCTCCGGCATCGGCCGCAAGAGCGCGGAGACCTTGCTGCACGACGTTCTCGATCCGAATGCCGCGGTCGACACGGGCTACGTGAACTACATCGTCGAGACGGTCGAGGGCGAGGCGTTCTCCGGACTCCTGGCGGAGAGCGCCGGCGGCGCCGTGGTCCTGCTCGCGGCCGAGGACACGCTGATCGAGGTGCCGGCCGAACGGATTCGGGAAGTGCGCAGCGACGGCCTGTCCATGATGCCCGAAGAGCTGGAGGCGGGCCTCGAACCCGCTGACATGGCCGATCTGCTCGCGTTCCTGCGTCGCTAGCGACGCAGGAACTGGGTGCGCCGGACCCGTTCGATCTCCAGAAACCGCTCCTTGAGGCTCACCGCCTGCTCGAGGTCGAGCACCAGGTAGATCTCGTTCGGCCGCGGCCCGCGCCGCAGGTAGTCGTAGAGGTAGGCGGGCAGCTTGTCGTGGCGACCGAGAGCGCGCCACAGGCCCTCCTTTGCGAGCTCGCGGGCGCGTTCGGTGAAGGGCGCCATCACGCGATGCTCGAACGGCCGCAGATCGTGCATCGCCTCAAGAGCCAGGTAGTTCAGGCGGCGTGTCGTCTCGTCGACCGGGTACGACAGCACCGTGCCGAAGGGAAGCTCGCTGCCGAACCAGGGCGGCAGGGACTCGAGCGCGTCATTCGGCCCCAGCGGGTAGGGCTCCGCCCGTATCGGGTGGTTCGTGTAGAGCAGCAGCGCGCCCTCCCATCCGCGTTCCTCGAGCGCCTCGATCAGCGCCACCGTCGTGTACTGGTGGTCGGCGTGGTTGTCGAGCAGCGGGTTCGGCGCCGCGATCAGTTCCGGGGCGACCCAGTCCACCTCGCGGCGGAGGTCGCCAACCAGTTGGGGCCAACTGGATTCGAAGGGCCGGGTGGCCAACTGCGGTTCGGTGTTGACCCGACGGAAGAGTGCAGGGTCTTCGAGTTCCGTCAGGATCGGCGGCACGACCGCCGGCCGCCGCTCGTAGAGCGTGCGCAGCGTGCCGTCGAAGTACCCGAGGTTCCGGGCCCGGTTGATCGGCACGTTGCCAACAAACGGCACCGTCAGGCTGTCCCAGGTGCGTATCAGGCCCTTGATGCGGTAGTGCTCGCCGGTTTCCGGGAACAGCCCACCGTAGTTCTTGCCGCCGTAGTCGCCGGCCGTCACCGTGACCACGTCGGCGAGGGTGGTGGCGTAGAGGCCGAAGGCGGCGATCTCGGCGTCATCGGGGTGGGGAGCGACCACCAGCACCCGGGTCGAGGCGTCGATCGGTGGGTTCGCGAACACGACCAGACGCGCCGGACCTGTTCGCCAGCCGATCTGCCGGCCGACCATCTCGATCGGGCCGCGGCCTGCCGCGGGTGAGACGTTCAGGTAGCGGCGGCCGGTCGAGCGCGGGGCGAAGAACTGGGTGAAGCTCCCGCTGCCGGAACGGAACTCGATGTGAGGGCCGAGCGACGGCAGCAACGGCCGGGTCTTGACGTGGAGTTCCAGAAACGCCGTCACCCCGTCGCCTGGGGCCCCCCGCGGCCAGTCGAAGCCACGGCGGGTGAGCCGGACATCATAGGTCCGGCCGTCGCGGCGCTCCAGGGCGTAGTCGTGGGCCTGGCGCGGATCGTGCTGGAAGAAGTTCCGGTAGGAACTGCCGCGGCAGTGACCCCAGAGACCGACCGCCAACAGGGCGATCAGCACGGCGACGGAACGCCGGGAGACCGAGCGCCGCGAACTCACCGTGGACCGGGCGGCGCCGGACCGAGGTACTCGCAGTGGCCCCGTGCACCAAGCAGCTCGTCGATCTCGCTCTTGACCGCCTGATCGACCGGCGCGCGGCTGCCGTTGGCGCCCGCGGTGACGGTCATATCGTCGAGTTCGATCCTGAATTCCACTTCGACCCCGCCGTTCGGCCTGCCGTTCGAGCCACGATTGCGGTTCTGGTCGAGCAGTTCGCGGAGGCGTTCCAGATCCTGAGCAATCCCGTTGCCGGCGGCGCCCGTAGCGCTCGTGGCGTCGAGGTGGATGCGGAGACGCCGGGTCAGCTTCGCCTCGACCTCGGCGATGCCGACCACCTTGCTGACGACCAGGTTCGGGTCCTCGCGGCGCCGGTCGACCCGGCCGGTGAAGAACAGCACGGCGCCGCGATCCAACGCGGCCTCGTACTCGGTGTAGACGTCCGCGAACAGGACGCCTTCGATCCGGTCGCTGCGATCCTCGAGTTGAACGATCGCCATCTTCTGGCCCGGATTGCGCCCCTTGCGAGTGCGGGTAGTGCGGAGCCCACCGAGCAGCGCGCCCAGGACAACTTCGGTGTCAGCCGGCAGCGCCTTCAACTGCTCGACATTCACATTGCCGAAACGCTCAAGGAGATCCCGGTGATCGTCGAGGGGATGGCTGGTGGCGAAGAACCCGAGCGCCTCCTTTTCGTGGGCCAGGAGTTCGGTCGCGCTCCAGGGCGGCACCGACGGCAGGTCCTGGTCGACTTCGTCCTTCGCCTTGGCGTCGTCCCCGCCGCCGAAGAGCAGGCTGGCCTGTCCACTTTCCCGATCGGCCGCGGCGCGTTGGCCCGCCTTGATCGCCGGTTCCAGCGCCTGGAGCATTGCCGCGCGTTGGTCCTGGCCGTGGATGAGGTCGAAGGCGCCCGACTTGATCAGGGCGTCGATCGCGGTGCGGTTGACGATCTGCAGCGACACCCGCCGGCAGAAGTCCCACAGACTGCGGAACGGGCCGTCGTCGTTTCGTGCCTCGAGAATCGCACGCACCGCCTTCTCGCCGACGCCCTTGACGGCGGACAGGCCGAAGCGGATGTGGCCGTTGGCGTTGCCGTGCTCCTCGCCGGGATCGAAGACGACGTGGAAGCGCACTCCGGAGCGGTCGATGTCGGGTGGGCCGACCTCGATCCCGCTGCGACCGTCCGGGAGCTTCACCCGGGCGCATCCGTCGACGTAGTGGACCAGCTTGTCCGTGTTGTCGGCGGCGTAGGTGAGGACCGCGGCCATGTACTGGACCGGGAAGTAGGTCTTCAGGTAGGCCGTCTGGTAGGCGAGCAGGGTGTAGCCGACGGAGTGGGACTTGTTGAAGCCGTAGCCCGCGAACTCCTCGATCAGGCTGAACAACTGGGTTGCCTGGGCCTTGCCCAGTCCCTTGTCCTGGGCGCCGGACAGGAAACGCTGCCGTGCCGCATTGATCGTCTTGCGGCTCTTCTTGCTGATCGCCTTGATCAGCGTGTACGCCTCCCGCAGCGGCACGTCGCCCAGCTCGTGGACGATCTGCATCACCTGTTCCTGGAACACCATGACGCCGTGGGTTTCGGCGGTGTGGCGGTCCACGATCTCGTGGACCTCCGGGGTGGCCTCGCGGCCGTGCTTGCGGTCGCAGTAGGTGCCGATGAGCGCCATCGGGCCGGGGCGGAACAGGGCGTTGGCGGCGACCAGGTCCTCGAGCCGGTCGGGCTTCATCTGCAGCAGCAGGTTCCGCATTCCCTCCGACTCGAACTGGAAGGTGCCCGCCGTGTCGGCCCGGGCGAAGATGTCGAGCACCTTCGGGTCGGCGAGATCGATGTGGTCGAGATCGAGAGGATCGCGGCCCTCGGGGGCGCCCGGGACCGCTGCCGCGATCGCCTCCGGCGGCAGGGTCTCGCGCACGAGTTGGCGGCAGCGCTCGATGATGGACAGCGTGGTCAGCCCGAGGAAGTCCATCTTGAGCAGGCCCATCTTCTCGACCGTGGGACCGTCCCACTGGGTCACCAGAACGTCCTTCGACCCCTGGGTACGGCTGGTGGCGAGCGGCACCAGGTTCTCGAGCGGCTGGGTCGCGATGACGAGGCCCGCGGCGTGGACGCCGCTGTGCCGGGTGATCCCCTCGAGTTCCCGTGCGGTGTCGATCACCTCCCGGACCTGCTCGTCGTCGTCGTAGAGCCCCTTGAGCTCCCTCTCGCGCTGCAGCGCCTGGTCGATCTTCACCCCGAGCTCGGATCCGATCAGCTTCGAGATCCGGTCGACCTGGGGGAGCGGCAGCTCGTGCACCCGTCCGACATCGCGGATCGCGGCGCGCGCCTTCATCGTGCCGAAGGTGACGATCTGCGCGACGTAGCCGTACTTCTCGCGGACGTACTCGAGGATCTCGGCCCGGCCGTCCTGGCACAGGTCGATATCGATGTCCGGATACTCGCTGCGATCGGGATCCGTGAAGCGTTCGAACAGAAGCCCGTAGAGCACCGGGCAGGCGTGCGAGAGGCCGAGGGTGTAGCCGACCATGGTGCCGACGCCGGAACCGCGGGCGGTGGCCGGGATACCGCGCTTGCGCGCCTCGTTGACGAAATCCCAGACGATCAGGAAGTAGGCGCTGATCTTCTTGCCGGCGAGCACGGAAAGCTCGTGGTCGAGGCGGCGACGGTGCGCATCCTCGATCCGGTCGCCGTAGCGCCAGACCAGGCCCGCCTCACTGAGTTCGCGCAGAGCCCGGTCGCAGTCGGCGTGGAGCGCGGCCAGTTCCTCCTCGCCGGGCTGCTCGGCCAGGGGCTCGACCCGGTAACCGGCGCAGAAACGGGCGAACCAGAGGGTGCTGCCAGGTGTCGCTTCCGCGGTCTCAGCGGGAAGCGCCGCTGGTTCCGTGCGCTCGACCCGCACCAGAGGAGCGTGGTTGGCGGAGAAGTCGAGCTCGACGTTGCAGCGGTCGGCGATCCGGCGGGTGTTCTCGATCGCCCCGGCGG
Source organism: Candidatus Multivorans sp. (assembly GCA_965216125.1). GTDB lineage: Bacteria > Acidobacteriota > Thermoanaerobaculia > Multivoradales > Multivoraceae > Multivorans. Next base: position 4,055,460 of record OZ244152.1, read on the forward strand.
TCTCCGGGTCGCTGAACAGGTCCACCATCTGCTCGGGACTCTTGACGTAGAGCTCCTTCGGGTAGTGGAGCCGGTCCTCGTCCTGCTTGTTCTTGCCGGTCGAGACGCAGATCAGCGTGTCGTGGCTGTCCCAGTCCCCGGCGGTCAGGAAGTGGGAGTCGTTGTCGCACACCAGGGGCAGGTCGAGTTCTCCGGCGAGGCGCAGGATCTGCTCGTTGACCTTGTGCTGCTCGGGCGTGTCGTGCCGTTGCAGTTCCAGGTAGAAGCAGGGCTCGCCGTGCTCGTCGGCTGGGAACGTGTCCCGGTGCCACTCGGCTTCTCGTCGGGCATCGTCCCAGTGGACGCCGGCGCCGGTCTCGAGGTGCCGTCTCAGGTGGTAGGCGAGAGAGGAACCCAGGTGGCCGTTGATCGCGATCAGCCCCTCGTTCCACTGCCGGAGCGTCTCCTTGTCCATCCGCGGCTTGTAGTAGAAGCCTTCGAGGAAGCTGTCCGACGAGAGCTTCACCAGGTTGCGCCAGCCCGTCTCGTTGCGGGCCAGCAGGACCAGGTGGAACCCCCCGTCGGCGACGCCCTGACTCTCCTTGTAGCGGCGGTCGGAAGTCTCCGTCTTGATGTCGGGCGCTACATAGGCCTCGATGCCCAGGATCGGCTTGATGCCCTTCTTGCGGCAGGCTTCGTAGAAGGCAACCGAGCCGTACAGATTGCCGTGATCGGTGAGCGCGACGGCGTCCATGCCGAGCCCCTCGATGCGGTCGACCAGGGGCCCGATCCGGTTGCCCCCGTCGAGCAGCGAGTACTCGGAGTGGAGGTGGAGGTGGACGAAGTCCGGGGCCATGCTCGGTACGGAGAGTCTACGCCGCGGGGCGATGGGTTGGGACCGTGCCGCGCCGCCACGACGACGCTAGCTTCTCACCGCAGAGGTACCGGCGCAAGCGTGGAAACCAGGTTTCTCACCCGTCCTTTCGTCTAAGTCTGTGTGGCCGCGGCCCCAAAGGTCAGCCAAGAGGACCCCGGCGCTGGTCCAGGCGCCGCTGCTGCCCCTGGCCGCAGTGCTCGTGGTCGCGCTCGTTGCTGATGGGCGCGGCCGCGAGCAGCTCGGCGCTCTTGAGCCGGCGCGGCCGGTCACTGCCGAAGTCGCCGTTCCCGGGCTGGGGCCTGGGGCCTGGCAGCAGGCCGACGACGGTTGGGCAGCGAGGGTGCGGGTCATGGCGGTCGAACAGGCGGGCCGTCGAGTCTCAGGTCCGGAGCGCGCCTGGCTCCGGCTGCGCGGCGGAATGCCGCCGCCGCCGGAGCGGCGCCTGCGGGTGCGCGGGTACTTCAGTCGCCGCCAGTCCTACCTGAACCTGGACGTGTCCGAACCGGGAGCGTGGGGGCTGAGCGTGAAGAGCAGGCTGCTTGTGTCCGGCACGGGCGGAGCGCCGGGTCGGTTTCTGCGCGCGGTGACCGGGCTACGGTACCGGCTTCTCGACGCGGTGGCGTCGACCGACCGGCCGGGCGCGATACTCGCCCAGGCGCTGGTGTTCGGAGATGCGCGCCGCGTGCCTCCGGACTGGAAGACGGGACTGCGTCGCGCGGGCCTCTCCCACCTGCTCGCGGTGTCGGGTCTCCACGTGGGACTGATCCTGGGAGGCTTCTGGTGGCTCTTCGGCGGGATCTCGAACCGGCTGACTGCGTTCGGCGGCGCCTCGGTCATCCTGCTGTACGGCTGCCTCGTCGGGCCGCGGCCGTCATTGCTGCGGGCCGCGGTGATGGCCCTGCTCGTCATCCTGGCGCTGGTGCTCGAACGGCCGCCGCAGGCGCTGAACTCTCTCTGCGCCGCGCTGATCGTGATCCTGTCCTTCGACCCGGCGGCGGTCCTCGATCTCGGCTTCCAGCTCAGTTTCCTGGCCACCGCGGGGATTCTCCTGTTGGCGCCGCGACTGCTCAGGTCGTGGCGCCAACGCGGGGTTGGGGGAGCGGCAGGCCACGTCGCCGCCGCCTTGGCGGTGACCGTCGCCGCCCAGCTTGCCACCTTGCCGATCACCGCCGTCCGGATCGGTGTGCTGACGCCGCTGGCGCCGGCGCTCAACCTGGTGTTCGTGCCCTGGACCGCGTTGGCGCTGGGGGTTTCCCTGCTCTGGGTGGTCGTTGCAGCCGGCGCTTCAATACCCCTGGTGTCTGTGGTCGCCGAGCCGGTGGCGGCCGGGCTCCTGGGGGTGCTCGACGCTCTGAGTCTCCCCTTCGCCTGGCTTGCGGACCTGCCTCCGGGCTACTGGCTGGCCGTGCCGGTGAGCGTCCGATTCGCAGCCGCGGTGACGCTGACGATCTGGCTTTGGGCGCTCCTTTCCGGATTCCGCCGGGCCACATACGCGCTGTCGCTGGTTCTTGTGTGCACGCCGGCGCCGGCCGACCCGGCGCCAAGATTCGTGATGCTGGACGTGGGTCAGGGAGAGGCGCTGCTGCTCCGGAGCGGCGACCGCGGCCCGGTGATCCTGGTCGACGGCGGCGGCTTCCGCCGGGGCAACTTCGCGGAGGCGGCGCTGCTTCAGGCCCTCGCCGCGGAAGGGGTTCGCCGGATCGACCTGGCTGTCCTGTCGCATGGGGACACGGACCACTGCCAGGGCCTGCTGGAACTTTCCCGGTACCTGCGGGTCGAGCGTCTGTGGGCGGCGCGGGTGGAAATCCGGGACGGCTGTGGCCGGGAGCTGGCCGAGCGGCTCCCGGGGCGCGTCGAGCTGGTCGAGCGCGGTTACGGGGAGGCGGTGGGCGTCTGGCGGCTCGAGGTCCATCACCCGGGACCGGAACCGGTCGCTGACGGCAACTCGGCGTCCCTGGTCGTCCGCGCCTGTGCCGAGCGCTCGTGCGTCCTGCTCACCGGCGACCTCGACCTGGCTGGCGAACGGGAGCTGCTGGGCTGGACCCGAAGCCGGGGAAGGTCGCTTCGAAGCGACGTGCTCAAGGTCGCCCATCACGGCAGCCGCACTTCGACCGGCGCGGTGTTCCTCGACGCCGTGGCGCCGCGGCTGGCGCTGATGTCGGCCGGCCGACGCAACTCGTACGGCCATCCGTCGCCTGAGGTGGTCGAGCGAATCGAAGGTCGGGGTACCTCGGTCCTGCGGACGGATCGTCACGGCCGGATCGAGATCAGCTTCCGGCGCGACGCCTCGGGCGCTCGGCGGCTCGTGTACGAGGTTGCGGCGTGGCCGCGCAGGGGCGTCGAGTAGCAGCCCGTTATCCTGCGCCCATGCGGGGACTTCCGTGGCAGGCGATAGCCGTTCTCGGCCCTACGGCGACCGGCAAGAGCGCGTTCGCGATGGAACTTGCCCAGGCTCTCGGCGCGAAGGGTGTCGGGACGGAACTGATCAGCGCCGACGCGCTGCAGGCCTATCGCGGTTTCGACATCGGCACCGCCAAACCGGGGCCACGAGCGCGGACCCGGGTGCGGCATCATCTGGTCGACGTGCTCGAACCGCACCAGGCCTTCTCGGCAGGGGAGTTCGCGCGCCGGGCGCGCGCCGCGGTGGAGGAGATCGAAGGGCGCGGACGTATCCCGATCCTGGTGGGCGGCGGCGGCTTCTACCTTCGTGCCCTGTTCGAGGGGCTGGCGCCGGTGCCGCCGGTGCCGTCCGAGGTGCGGGCCGGCTTGCGGAGCGAACTGCGCTCCGTGGGCCTCGAGGTGCTGTTCGAGGAGCTGCGGGTCGTCGACGCGGAAAGCGCGGCGGCGGTCTCGGCAGGCGACACACAGCGGATTCTGAGAGCGCTGGAGGTGGTTCGCTTCACCGGCCGCACGCTCCCGAGCTGGCATCGCGCGGGCTGGGAACTGGCGCTCGACAGGCGGGCGCTCAAGGTCGGTTTGACCCTGCCGAGAGCCCTTCTGTACGATGCCATCGAGGCGCGGGCCAGACGCATGCTGGAACGTGGCTGGCTGGCCGAAGTCAGGCGCCTGCGGGAACGCGCCGGCTATTGCCATGGGCGTTCCTGGACTGAGTTGCCGGCCTGTCAGGCCATCGGCTACCGGCAGTTCGCCGATCACCTGGATGGGAAGTTGACGCTGGAGCAGGCCTTGGAGGAGACGATCCGAGCCACTCGCCGTTACGCCAAACGGCAGGAGACATGGTTCCGCCGCGAGACGGAAGTGTGCTGGATCGACGTCTCGCGCAGATCGTGTGTGGAGCGGGCGCTGAAGGGGATCGTCGAGGCTGTAGCCGGAACCCGAACCGACGGGGTGACGGAGTGAAGACGCCGCGCTCCACAGCGACCGTTCTGACCGTCCTTCTTGCGGCCTGCGCTGGTTCAACGCTGGCGCCGGAGCCGCCGCAGCCGGAGCCCCCGTTGGACTATCGGGGAGGTCCGATCCTGCGTCCACCGTTCGAAGGTTTCGAGGACAACGTCCCCGAGCAGAGCCGCTACGAACTGGCCTCCGCGTGGGAGGCGCTCAACCGTGGCGAGTTCGAGACGGCGCGAAGAGGTGCAGAGACCCTGCTCGGAATCGATCCGACACTGTTGCCGGCGACGGTGTTGCTGGCCCAGGCTCACCTGGCTGCCGGGGCGCCGGAGCGGGCGCTCGAGCTCCTCGCGGCGCCGTTGGCCGGTCGGCCTGAATACACGGCGGGCCAGCTCGTCTACGCGCGCTCGGCCGAACTTGTGGGCGATGCCGTTGCCGCCTACGGCGCCTACCGGGGCATCGCGGAGTTCGATGAGGAGGCGGCCAACCGCGCCGCGGCCCTGGGCACGCGAGCGACCGCGGAACTCGGCGAACGGACCGGGGCGGCGCTTGAGGCGGGGCGGTTGGCAGAGGCCGGCGCGGCGCTCGAGACACTGCGGACCTGGGCGCCGGACGACAAGGTGACTGTCGATCTGCGGCGGCGTCTGGCCCGCTCCCGCGGCGACTCGGAGGAGGAACTCGAGGCGACGCGGACGCTGATCGCCGCCGGCGAGACGTCGCTGGAGTTGCTGCAACGTCAGGCCGCGCTCGAAGTCGAGAGCGGTGACGCCCGCGCCGGCCTCGAGCTCTACGAGCGGCTTGCGGAGCGTCATCCGGACAACGTGGAGATCGCGGCGGCCCTTACCGCCGCCCGGTTCACCTGGCGCACGAAGCTGCTGCCCGACCGGGTGGCGCGGCTGCTCGATGCCTCGAGCCTGTTGCGCGGCGACTTCGCGACACTGACGTACTGGCTCGTGGCGGGTGTACGGACCGGTTCCGCCGGCAGGACGGAGATCGTCAGCGACATCGGGGAGCACCCCCAGAGCCGCGAGATCGCCCGGGTGCTGAACCTGGGGCTGATGGCGCCGGTCGACGCGGCGGTGCGCCGGTTCGCGCCCAACGACTACATGCGCCGGGGCCCGGCGCTGGCCGCCCTGCTCCGCATGCCGGGCCGGATCGGCAGCGGCGCCGCCTGTGTCGGGGATGGCGGCGGTCCGGCAGCGGACGACACGGACGCCGTGTGCGAGGCGGCTCTTCGTTGCCGGCTGATCTCCGAGCCCGGGCAGTGCCGGCCCCAGGCCGCGATCTCGGGGCCCGAAGCGACCGAGGCTCTGCGCCGCATCCTCCATCTGATCCAGTAGACCGCGCCGCGCGTCCCACGCAGTCGCCAACGATCCAAGAACATCCGGAGACCGTTCCCATGACCTCATCCGTCCACGCCTCGATGTCGGCACTCGACCAGGAGCGCGCCGTCGTTGTCGTGATCGACATGCAGGGCCGGCTCGTCGACCTGATGCACCGGCCCCAGATGATCATCGACGGCGCCTCCCGGCTGCTGCGCCTGGCGCAGATGTTCGAGCTGCCGGTGATCGTGACCGAGCAGTACCCGCGCGGACTGGGTTCGACCCGCGAGGAACTCGAGGCCGTGATCGAGGAAACGGATCCGGACGGCAGCCGCACACGCAGGGTGGAGAAGGACTCCTTTGGATGCTGCGGCGAGCCGGCGTTCGAGGAGGCCCTGGCGGCGGCGAGACCGGGTCTCGAGCCGCCTGATCAGCAGGTCGTCGTGGCGGGGATCGAGGCTCACATCTGCGTCGTCCAGACGGTGCTCGATCTCGTCTCGCGCGGCACGGACGTCCACGTGTGCTGGGACTGCACGAGTTCGCGGGGCGAGGAGTACCGGCGCCACGCGCTCGAGCGGATGGGCCGTGCCGGCGCCCAGATCACGAACCACGAATCGGTTGCCTTTGAACTTGCACGCGACAAGAATCATCCCCAGTTCAAGGGCGTCAACCGGTTGCTCCGGGAGGGCCAGATCGCTTGATCGTCTCGGTACGGCCGATGGTCGTGGCAGCGGCGCTGGTCCTGGTGGCGGCGCCTCTCGCCGCTCAGCCGGCGGCCCCGGCCTCGGGCGACGCGGAAGCCGCGGTTCGGGCGACGTTCGAGGCCTACCGTGAGGCGCTGATCGCCGGTGACGGCGAGCGGGCGGCTGCCCTGGTTGACCTGGAAACGGGCGACTACTACCGGGAACTCAAGCGGCTGGTCCTGGATGGCGACGAGGAGGAGGTGAGGCAGCGGACATTCGTGGACCGCTTCCTGATCGTGGCCTTCCGGCACCAGTTCGACGCCGCCGAGCTGACCGGGATGGGTCTGGCCGACGTGATCGGACGGGCGATGGAGATCGGCTGGATCAATGGAGCCGCGATCGAGCAACTCGCTGTGGGCGAGGTCCGGATCGAGGGCGACGAGGCCTATGCAGCAGCCCGTACCCGGGCGTCGCTGGAGGACCCGGCGCTCGCGGGCGGCATCGACGAGATGGAGTACCGCTTCGTGAACGAGGAGGGGAACTGGAAGTTCCGGTTCAGTGCGCTCGTGTCGTCGATCGACGAGGTGATGCGCAACCTGGCGGCACAGCTCGGCGCGGACGAGGACGACCTGATCTTCACCCTGGTCGAGTCCTTGACCGGACTCGAAGTGCTGCCCGAGGTCTGGGACGCGGTCGAGCGCTGATCGGGCGCCGGGACGGCGCTCGGGCTCGGGCCGGCGGAGGGCCGAGTTCGCTCCCGGGGGTGCGGTACGATCCTGCCGTGCCGATTCGGCGAACAGCATTCGTGGTCGTTGCTGCCGCAGGCCTCGTGGCGGCCGCCGGGGTCGGTCTGCTCGCCAGAGCGCCGGCGCCGGCGCCGGGCACGCAGATCGCGCAGATAAGGGGCCCCGACGATCGGCGTGACCCCCGCACCCGCTACCGGCACTCCCTGCCGCCCCAGGCGATGAGGATGTTTGAGCGCTACCTGGCGCCTCCGGTGCATCCGGACGAGGTGTTGCGCGAGTTCTACTTCACTCGCCTGGCCTACAGCGGCAGACCCTACATGGGCGGAGGCAGTTGGTCGGTCGACTTCCCGAAGGCCGACCGCCAGTTCATGACCGGTGTCAAACGACTGCTCGACCAGTTGGACGCCTACGACTACGACCACGCCCTGGAGGCCACGGACCCGAAGCTCTCCCGGTTCCCCTTCCTCTACTCGGTGGAGGTCGGCCACATGATGCTGCGGCCGGATGAGCGCGAGGCTCTGCGCCGGTACCTGCTGGCCGGCGGTTTCTGGGTCATCGACGATTTCTGGGGAAGTTGGGAGTGGGCGAACCTGGAGCGGGAGTTGTCTCTCCTGCTGCCTGACTTCCCGATCGTCGAGATTCCCCTGGACCACCCGATCTTCCACTGTTTCTACGATGTCGAGGAGATCCTCCAGGTGCCGAACGTCGGCCAGGGTCGGTACGGCGGACCGACCTGGGAGCAGGACGGATACACCCCGCACGTGCGCGGCATTTTCGACGACCACGGTCGCCTGATGGTGGTGATCAACTGGAACACCGACCTGGGCGACGCCTGGGAGTGGGCGGAAGACGAGTGGTACCCGGTGCGGTTCTCGCATTACGCGTACCAGATGGGGGTCAACTTCGTCGTCTACGCCATGTCGCACTGACGCCGCCGCGTCCCCTGAACCGCCCACCTCCGCGTCTCTTCCTTCCCGTCTTCGTTCCTGATGGCTGGCCTCTTCGAGTTCCTGTTCAAGTACCGGCCGTCTCTGTTCGAGGAGGGCCGGTTCGCGCTCGCCGCTCCGGGCTGGATGCAGGCAGCGGCGCTGCTTGCCGGTGGCGCTCTCGTATTCGCCGCCTTCACCTACCGGCGGATGCGGCCGGGCCCAAGCGGCGGCGCCGAGCGCTACCGCTGGCTGCCGCCGACGCTGCGGTCGCTGGCGATCGCTGTGCTGGTCCTGTGCCTGCTCCAACCGGCCCTCGTTCTGTCGACGGTGGTGCCGCAGGAGTCCTTCGTGGGCGTCCTGATCGACGACTCGGGCAGCATGGCGATGCCGGACGAGGACGGCGCCGAGGATGGCACCCGGGCCGGGGCGGTCCGGGAAGCGCTGTCGGGGCAGCCGGGGTCGCTGCTGGAGCTCCTCGGACAGCGGTTCCAGGTTCGCCAACTCGCCTTCGGCCGCGGCGCCGAGCGGATCGAGTCTGTCGATCAGCTCCGGTTCGCCCGGCCTGACAGCCGCATCGGCGAGGCCCTGGCGGCGGCCTCGGACGAACTGGCGGGGTTGCCGCTGGCGGGCCTCGTCCTGCTCTCCGACGGCGCCGACTCAGCGCCCGCCGAGCTCGGTGACGCCCTCTTGGCGCTCAAGGCCGCCGGAACGCCGGTGCACACGATCGGCTTCGGGCGGCCGCGTCTGGAGAAGGACATCGAGGTGTCGCGGGTGGTCGCCCCGCGGCGGGTGCTCGAGGGTTCAACCGTCGAGGTCGAGGTCACCTTGAGTCAGAGCGGGTTCGGCGGCCGCAGCGTGAACCTCGAAGTCGAGGACGACGGACGGATCGTGAATGTGGAGTCGGTGACCTTTCCGCGCCGCAGTTCGGCGGTTACGGCGCGGGTGATGTTCGCCGCCAGCGACGAGGGGGCGCGTGAGTTCCGCTTTCGGGTCGCCGGCCAGCCGGGGGAGGAACTGACTCTCAACAACGAGAGGATCGCCCTGGTCGAGGTGACGAACAGGAAGGAGAAGATCTTCTTCTTCGAAGGCGAACCGCGCGACGAGTCGAAGTTCCTGCGTCGGGCCGTTCAGTTCGACGAGAACCTCCACGTCGTGTCCATGACGCGCCAGGCGGCGAACAAGTTCTACGGCATCAACTTCGACGAGAACACGAAGCGCTTCGAGGGTTTTCCGACCCGCCGCGAGGATCTGTTCGAGTACCAGGGGATCATTCTGGGCAGCATGGAGGCGAGCTTCTTCACCCACGACCAGATGCGGATGCTGGTTGATTTTGCCGCTCAGCGCGGTGGCGGCGTGCTGCTGCTCGGGACCCGCCGGTCGTTCTCGGAAGGGGGCTTCGCCGGTACGCCGATCGCCGAACTGTCGCCGCTCGTGCTCTCTGAACGACCGCCGGGAGATGGGCGCCCGGACCTCATCGTCAACCTGCAACTGGAGTTGACGCCCCAGGGACGCGCCCATCCCGCGACGCTGCTGCGCGACGACCGGACCGAGTCCAACGCGCTCTGGTCGACCTTGCCGCGACTCTCCGCCTACCAGCGGGCGACCGAACTCAAGGCCGGTGCGACAGCGTTGCTGACGGCCGAGAGTCCCATGGTGCGCGAACCGCTGATTGCCCTGGCGCATCACCGGATCGGCCGCGGTCGGGCGATCGCCTTCATGCCGCACGACTCGTGGCACTGGCAGATGAGCGCCGACATCCCGCTCGAGGATCAGACCCACGAGCGGCTCTGGCGGCAGATGCTGCGTTGGCTGGTGTCCTACGTGCCGGATCGCGTCGAGGTCGAAACGGACCGGGACCGGTTCGAGCCCGGCAGCAAGGTGACGTTGCGCGCCATGGTGCGCGATGCGGCGTTCCGGGAAGTGAATCGCGCCCAGGTCACGGCGGCGATCGAGATGCCGTCCGGCGAGGAGGTCGAAGTGCCGCTCGACTGGTCGGTGGAGCGCGACGGCGAGTTCGTCGGCGCCTTCGTGGCGGGTGAGCGCGGCCACTACCGGGTCGAGGTCGACGCACAGTCGGAGGGCGAACTGCTCGGTGTCGCGGTGTCGCGCTTCGCGGTCGACACACTGAACGAGGAACTCTTCGGCGCCGCTCGCCGGGACTCCGTGCTGCGGAGGATCGCCCGCGAGACCGGTGGCCGGCAGGTCGACCTGGACGAGATGGAGAGCCTGGTCGAGGACCTCTCGGTCAGCCGCAAAGGCACGACCGTGCGTGAGGCGCGGGACCTTTGGGACATGCCGATCCTGTTCCTGCTGCTGGTCGTTTTCCTGGGCGGGGAGTGGGCGGTCAGGCGCCGTCTGGGGATGGCGTGAGTCGCCGCGGGAGCATGGGGCTGCTGCTGGCCGCGGCGTTCGCGTACTCGCTCGCCGTGGCCCCGCTCGGCGCCGAGAGCCACCTCCTGGTGGTGACCGGGGTTGGCGGCGAGCAGGTCTACACCGAGCGCTTCCACGCCTGGGCGACGCGGGTGTTTGAAGCCGCGCTCGAGGCGGGCCTGAGCGAGGACAACGTGGTCTACCTCGGCGAACGTCCGGACCTCGACCCGGAGAGGATTCGGGCCCGGTCCACGGGCGAGAACCTGCTCGCGGAGATCGAAGCGCTCGGCAAGCGGTCGCGCGCCGGCGACGATGTGTGGATCGTGCTCTTCGGACATGGCAGCGGCTCGGCGGGGCCGCCGCGATTCAATCTGCCGGGACGGGATCTCGTGGCCGATCAGTACGCCGCCGCGCTCGAGTCGCTGACGGGCCGCCGCCTGGTGTTCATCAACGCGAGCTCCGCGTCCGGCGGCTTCATCGCGCCGCTGGCGAAGGAGGGCCGGGTGGTGATCACGGCCACCAGGTCGGGCGCGCAGGGCAACGAGGCGCTGTTCGGCGGCTACCTTGCGGAGGCCTTCGACGGCGCCGCGGGAGATCTGAACAAGGACGGACGCACGTCGGCCCTCGAGGCCTTCGAGTTCGCTCAGCGCGAGGTCGAGCGCTACTACCGGCAGGCAGGACAGATCCGCACCGAACACGCGCTCCTCGAGGACGACGGCGACGGCGAAGGAAGCCTGGAACCGGCCGGCGTCGAGGCCTCGAAGCCAGTCGACGGGAGGCTTGCGAGTCTCGTGCTTCTAGGCGACGACGTGCTTGCGGAAGCAATGACCGAGGAGGGCCGGGAGCTTGCCCTGCGGCGCGGCGAGATCGAACGCCGGATCGACGAACTCCGGCTGCAGCGGGACTCGCTCGACGAGGAGGTCTACTTGAGCGAGCTCCAGGATCTGATGGTGGAACTGGCCCTGGTCGACCGGGAGTTGCGGGAGGCTGGTGCGGAGGGCGGAGAAGACGACGGTTCCGAGGCAGCGAACGGGGCGCCGGACCGATGAGCGAGCGGCTCGATCCCATCCGCCGGTGGATTGGACCTGTGGCCGTCGTTCTGGCGCTAGCCGCGTGGTCTCCCATGGCGGTCGCGGCCCAGGACGAGCCGGTGTCGCTGGACGACATCGAGTCGATGGTCCTGACCGGCCGCTACGACGAAGCGCTGGAGCAGCTCGACGCGCGCGCCGATGTGGCGGGCGGCGCCCGGGCGTTGAGGCTGCGCGTGGAGGCGCTGACCACGACTGGCCGCTACGACGAGGCCGCTACGGCATTCGAGGGCATCGACGCGCCGGCTCTGGGTCTGGGCGTGCTCCGGGGCAGGGTGGCGCTCCTTGGCGGCGAGCGCGAGGAGGCCCGACGCTCCTTCGAAGAGGCCAAGGCGGCTGGAGGCGGGGACGCCCTGGTCGCTTCGTTCGAACTCGCGCGGTTGGCCTGGGACCGGGGCGAGATCGAGGCAGCCACCGAGGGGTTCTACCGGATGATCGACGCCTACAACCTCGGCGCCGCCGACACGGCCGAAGAACTCGTTGCGGTGGGGCAGGCCTGCCAGTTGCTGGGGCGCGACGATCCGGAGCTGTTCAAGGACGCGCTGCGCGCCTACGACGAGGCGGTGGCTCTGGCGCCCTCCTGGCCGGCGCCTCGCATCCTGGTCGGCGAACTGTTCCTCGAGAAGTACGACGGCAGTCAGGCGCGTTCGTCGCTGACCGATGTGTTGCGGGCGAACCCGCGCCATCCGGAGGCGTTGCTCGCGATGGCGCGGACGATGGGGTTCGACGGCGACCCACGGTCGCGTGAAGTTCTCGACTCCGCCCTCGAGATCAATCCGAACCTGGTCCCGGCGCGTGTGCACCGGGCCCGGCGCCACCTGGGAGCGGAACAGTTCGGGGAGGCCCGGGACGAGGCCGAGAAGGCGTTGGAGGTCGACCCGGGTTCGCTGACGGCCCGGACGGTGCTGGCGGCGGCGGCGTTCCTCGAGGGGCGCGGCGAGGACTTCGCACGTATCCGCGACAACGTGCTGGCCGACAACCCCCGCTACGCGGACCTGTTCGGCGACCTGGCCGACGCCAGCGTCAACAACCGGCTCTACCCGCAGGCGCGCGACTTCGCGGCCGAGGCCGTGCGCATCGACCCGAAGTCCTGGCGCGGCTATGGACTGCTGGGCATGAACCTGCTCCGGCTGGGCGATATCGAGGCCGGACGGGCCGCTCTCGAGACCTCCTTCGCGGGCGATCCCTACGACGTGTGGACCAAGAACACGCTCGACCTGCTCGACACGTTCGGCGACTACCGGAAGGTCGAGAGCGAGCACTTCGAGTTCCACATCCACGACCGCGAGGCGGACCTGCTGGCCCCCTACATGGTCGAACTGGCCGAGGAGGCCTATGCGACGCTCTCCGAGCGCTACCGCTTCGAGCCTCCGACGCCGATCCGGGTGGAGGTCTATCCGTCGCACGCGGACTTCTCGGTTCGCACGGTAGGGCTGGCCGGTCTCGGCGCCCTCGGCGTCTGCTTCGGCCCGGTGCTCGCTCTCGATTCGCCGTCGGCGCGTCAGGTCGGCCACTTCAACTGGGGCAGCACCCTCTGGCACGAGATCGCCCACACGTTCACCCTGCTCGTCACCGACGCGAAGATCCCGCGCTGGTTGACCGAAGGTCTGTCCGTCTTCGAGGAGCGGCGGGCGCGGCCGGGCTGGGGCGACGACGTGCAGGTGCGCTTCCTGACCGCGCTGCGCGACGACGAACTGCTGGGCATCGCAGAGATCAACGACGGCTTCGTCCGGCCCAAGTTCCCGAACCAGATCCTGCTGTCCTACTTTCAAGCCTCCCTGATCTGCGACTGGATCGAGGAGAACTACGGCTTCGACGCAGTTCTCACGATGCTCGCCGGCTATCGCGACGGCAAGAGCACGGAGGAGGTGTTCGAGGAGGCGATGTCCCTCGCTCTCGAAGACTTCGACGAGCGCTTCTTCGACCATCTGCGCGCGCGCTTCGGCTCTGCTGTGGCGGCGCTTGGCGACGCTCCGGCCAGCGCCGGTGAAGAAGAGCAGGAATCCGGCGAGGGCGGACCGTCCCGCGCGCCGACGCGGAACCCGTTCGAGCGCCGCGAGCCGAATCTCGAGGAGCTGGCGCGGGCGGCGAAGGAACGCCCGGACGACTTCAGAATCCAGATGACCTACGGCTACGCCCTGTTCCGGGAGGAGCGCTTCGCCGAGGCGGAGGCGCCGCTTTTGCGCGGCCGCGACCTGTTCCCGGAGTACGTCGGGTCCGGAAACGCCTACACTCTGCTGGCCGAAATCTACCGGCAACAGGAACGCGACGAGGAGGCGATCGAGGCGCTGATGACGTTGGTGGCAAGCAACGAGATGGCCTGGGACGAGCACCTGGCTCTTGCCGGGATGCTCGGCGACGCCGGACGCGACGGGCAACAGGCGGAGATCCTGGAGCGGTCGCTCTACATTTCGCCGTACGATCTGGATGTGCACCGCCGTCTCGCCGAACTCGCCGCAGCTTCCGAGCGCTTCGGTCTCGCCGTGCGCGAACGCGGGGCCCTGGTCGCGCTCGACCCGCCCGATCGCGCGGTCGCGCTCTATGAGCTGGCGCTGGCGCAACGTGACGCCGGTCAGCCCGAGCGCGCGCGCCGCACTGTGCTCCGGGCGCTCGAGGTGGCGCCCGGGTACGACCCGGCGCAGGAGCTCCTGCTCGATCTGGTGGGGGAGGGCTCGTGATCCGGCTCCGGAGCGGGCGCCGTGGCGCACTCGCCGCCCTCGTCGTGCTCGCCGCGCTCGCCGGCGCCCTGTTCGCCCGCGACGACTTCTGGCGGGCCCCGAAGGTGGAGACGCAGTCGTTTCCCTACTCGGGCGCGTTCACCTTCGCCCGGATCAAGTTCGAGCCGACCCGCTGGGGCGGCGGACCGTTCATGTGGGGTCTGGATCTCAAGTGGAACCACGACTATCCGATGGCGGAGGAGAACTTCACCCGCATAGTCGACGAAATGACCCATATCGACGTGTTCACGGGCGGCGGCAACGTGCTCGAGCTGACCGATCCGCGGCTCTTCGAGCATCCCTGGGCCTATCTCTGCGAGCCGGGATTCTGGAACCCGACCGAGGAGGAACTGGCCAACCTCCGCTCGTACCTGTTCAAGGGCGGCTTCCTGCTCATCGACGACTTCTTCGACGTGCGCGGCTATCCCGTGCAGTGGGAGAACTTCGAGCGGCAGATGGGGCGGCTGCTGCCCGGATTCGAGCTGGTCCCGATGACGATCGATCACCCGGTTTTTCGGGCCTTCTTCCGTCTCGAGAACCTCGACTTCGACCTCGACCTGCCGAACGTCTACCCGGTGCACGGCAAGATCTACGGTGTCTTCGAGGACAACGACCCGACCCGGCGGCTGATGGTCGCCATCAACTACAACATGGACATCGGCGACTTCTGGGAGTGGTCGGAGTACGCCATCTACCCGGTGGACGTGACCCAAAAGGGTTTCAAGCTGGGCGTCAACTACCTCATCTACGGCATGACTCACTGAGGCGTCCTCGGAATCCGACGGAGCCTTTCAATACCCCCCGAACGATGGAGAACTCGATGAACGACACCCAGGATCAAGCGGCCGCCGCCGAACCGAGCGCCCAGGGCTTGACCAGCGAGAGCGACGTGGAACTGGCGGCGCGGTTGGCGGTGGGCAGGGAGCAGATCCTGACGCAGCTCGCCAAGCAGATCGTCGGTCAGGAGGAGGTGCTGGGCCAGGTCCTGATGACCCTGTTCGTGGGCGGCAACAGCATCCTGACTGGCGTTCCGGGTCTGGCCAAGACTCTGATCGTCCAGACCGTGGCGGAGATCCTGGACCTCGAGTTCAGTCGCATCCAGTTCACGCCCGACCTCATGCCGAGCGACATCACCGGCACCGACATCATCCAGGAGGATCAGGACACGGGCAGGCGGGAGATGGTCTTCATGCCGGGCCCGATCTTCGCCCAGATCTTGCTCGCGGACGAGATCAACCGGACGCCGCCCAAGACCCAGGCGGCGCTGCTCGAGGCGATGCAGGAGCACCGGGTCACGGTGCAGGGACGGACCTACGACCTCAAGGAACCGTTCTTCGTCTTCGCGACCCAGAACCCGATCGAGCTTGAGGGGACCTATCCGCTGCCGGAGGCCCAGCTCGACCGCTTCATGTTCAACATCGTCATCGACCATCTGGGCGAGGACGAGGAGATGGAGATCGTCGACGCGACGACGACCGTGCGCGAGTTCACGCTCGAAACCCACGTGACAGGCGCCGATCTGCGCGCGTTCCACCGCCTGGTGCGGCGGGTGCCGATCGCCGATCCGATCCTTCGATACGCCGTCCACCTGGTACGCATGACGCGGCCCGACAACCCCGAGGCGCCCGACTTCGTGAACAAGTGGGTGCAGTACGGTGCGAGTGTCCGCGCGGCCCAGTTCATGGTTCTCGGCGCCAAGGCAAAGGCGTTGATGGATGGCCGCTACCACGTCGCGCCCGAGGACGTCCGATCCCTGGCCGCGCCGGTCATGCGGCACCGCATCCTGACCAACTTCCACGCCGAGTCGGAGCGGGTCACGACCGACGAGATCGTCTCCCGTCTGTTGGAGCTGGCGCCGGTGACAGCAAGCGGCATGAGCTGACGGACGGTGACGGCGTGAGCTACGGGCGGTTCGTCGACACTCAGACGCTGAGTCGGATCAGCAGTCTGGACCTGCTCGCCAAGACGGTGGTCGAGGGCTTCATCAGCGGTCTGCACCGCTCGCCGTTCCTGGGGCGCTCGATGGACTTCGCCGAGTACCGCGCCTACCAGCCCGGCGACGACATCCGCCGCGTCGACTGGAAGCTCTTCTGCCGCACGGACCGCTTCTACGTCAAGGAGTTCGATGCGGACACGAACACCAATCTGACGCTCGCGCTCGACGTCTCCCGCTCGATGGACTTCGGCACCGGGGCGCTGACCAAGCTGGACTACGGGCGCTACCTCGCGGCGTGCCTGGGCTACTTCGCGTCCAAGCAGAAGGACCGCATCGGCCTGGTGACCTTCGACAACGCGATCATCGACTTCGTTCCACCCGCCGCCAAGCACCTCCAGGTCGTCCTGCACACGATCGACCGCATCGAGCCGGGCGGCGGAGGCAGCCTGCGCGAACCGCTGCTCGAAGTCGTGAACTCGGTGCGCCGCCGGAGCATGGTGGCGCTCATCTCGGACTTCTACGAGGACCCGGAGACGGTGATCAAGGCGGCGGCGGGGTTCCGGCACAAGGGCAACGACGTCATCCTTTTCCACCTGCTCGATCCCGCGGAACTCCGCTTCGACTTCGAGGGCGAACTGGACCTGCGCGATCTGGAGACCGGCACACGGCAGGCGGTGATGCCCGACGTGCTGCGGGATCAGTACCTGGATTTGATTCGCGAGCACACGCAGACCCTCGAGCGCTCCCTGGTCGAGGCCGACATCGACTACACGCTGGTCGACACGTCGCAACCCCTGGACGCGGCGCTGTACAGCTACCTCTCGGCGCGCCTGTACGCGATGAAGGCGAGGTGACAAGTGGGTCTGCTTGCACCCCTCTTCCTGCTCGGTCTGGCCGCGGTCGCGGTGCCGGTGATCATCCACATGCGTCTGCGTCACCGGAGCCAGGTGGTCGCGTTTCCATCCCTGATGTTCATCTCCAGGGCGCCGTATCGCTCCGTTCGCCGCCGCCGTCTCCGCGATCTCCTGCTTCTGGCTCTGCGCTGCCTGGCGCTGGCGCTCCTGGCGCTGGCCTTTGCACGACCTTTGTTTCAGGGCGACGCGGCGGCCAACGCGGCCGCCGCCAACCGGCTGACCGTCGTGCTGCTGGACAACTCGTTCAGCATGGGCTTCGGTGGCAGGTGGCAGCGGGCCACCACGGCGGCGGCCTCGGCGTTCGATGGGTTGGGTGCGGGGGATCGCGGCGCCCTGATCCTCTACTCGGACCAGGCGGAGATGGTGAGTGCGCCGACATCGGACGGTTCCCTGCTGGCGACCCTGGCGAGGGAGGCGGAACTCGTTCCCCGCGCCACGTCTCTGCTGCCCGCGATTCAGGTGGCGCGGGGGGTGCTCGCGGACGCGGCAAGCCCCGCCGTGCGGGAACTGGTGATCGTCAGCGACTTCCAGCGTTCGTCCTGGGCGGCCGACAACGTGGCGTCGTTGCCCCAGGGCGTTGAGCTCCGTCTCGTCGATATCCGCTCGGAGGAAGAGGACGAGGGCAACGCCGCCGTCACCGACGTGGTGCTCGACCACTCCCGCGTGTCTCCCAATGAACCCGGAGGGGGCGACCGGGAACAGGTCGGCATCGCGGCCCGCGTCAGCTATCAGGGTATTGGCGGAGCAGCCGGGGAGGATGGAGCGGCCGGGCCTCTGCGGGCGGAAGTCGACCTGCTTTTCGACGGCGAGGTCATCCAGACCCGGGCTGTGGAGTTGCCTCTCGACTCGTCGACGATGGTCAATTTCGCGCCCGAGGTCCTGGAGCGGGAGCGCACGACCCGGGGCACGGTGCGGCTCCGCGAGGACCCTCTCGATACCGACAACGAGTTCCACTTCGTGCTGTCTCCCGCGCACGAGGTCGGTGTGCTGATCATCGAGCCCGGCGGTGACCGGCGCCGCGGTCGCTACCTCGAGGAGGCGCTGTCGCTCGGCCGCCGTCCGTTCCTGCGGGTGAACAGAGTCCAGGCTTCCGGTTTCCAACCCACGATGCTGGAAGGCAAGTCCGTCGTCGTGATCAACGACTCGGCGCAGCAGCTCCCCCCCGCGGCCGGCGCGGCGGTAGTCCGCTTCGTCCGCGAGGGTGGCGGCCTGCTGCTCGGGGTCGAGCGCGGCCTGAACACGACTTCGGCTCTGCTCGGGGAGTTCGGGGTCAGAAGCGAGCAGCAGGTGGACCGGCTGTCCGGCACGCCCGGCTCGCTGGCCTGGTTCGACACCGGACACCCGGTCTTCGCCGTCTTCGCCGCGGCGCGGAGCGGCGACTTCTCCTCGGCGTCGTTCTTCCGCTACCACTGGCTGGAGACACCCGAAGGTGCGGTTCCGATCGCCCTCTTCGACGACGGCTCGCCGGCTCTGCTCGACCTGATGCCCTCGACTTCGGAGGACTCGGCCGCCGGTGCCGGCGACCGCGCGGCCGGGCGCGTCCTCGTCCTGCCCACGTCGTTCGACACCTTCTGGAACACCCTGCCGCTCCAGGCGGTGTTCCTTCCCTTCGTGCATCGTTCGGTCGAGTACCTGGCCGGCTACTCGCTGCCCCGTTCGTGGTACCGCGTCGGCGAGGTCGCCTCGGTCGAGTTGCCCGGGCCGGCGGGAGGCGAGCGTGACGGGTACATCTCGGTCGCTCCGTCCGGCAGCGAGCGCCGCCTCGGCACAGGTGGAGGTGATCTGCTGCTCGATGTGGAAGAACCGGGCTTCTACGACTTTCGCGAAGTGCGGGGGGACGTGACAGCCGAGCGTCTCACCCTGGCGGCCAACGTGCCGGTGTCGGAGTCGGACCTGGGCGCACTCGACCTCGACGAGTTCATGTCCCGCATCAGACCGGATCAGGCAGAGGACGCAGCAGCCGACGCCGCGAGCGCCGTGACGCCCGAGGAGCGGGAGCGGCGGCAGCGCCTCTGGTGGTATCTGATCGCGGCGGCGGCGGCGGTTCTGGCGGCCGAGGGCGTGTTCGGCAACCGTCGGCGGGCCGCGGCGGCGCCGATCGTGACAGCATGGAATCCCACCGGCGAGGAGACGTGATGGCAGCCAGCTTCGATCCCATCTACGACCCGACTTACGGCGAACTGATGAGCGTGATCCGGCGCGTGCGCGCGCGCTGGCGGTTGAAGGTGGCCCTGCGCGGCCTCGTCCTGCTGGCGGCTGCCGGATTCGCGGCGTTTGCGATGTCCGTGTGGGGCATGGACTATTTCCTCTACAGCGAGCGGGCGGTCCAGATCTTCCGCTGGCTGACCTACATGGCCCTGATCGCGCTTGCCGTCCGGCTGCTGGTGGTGCCCCTGGTTCAGCAGGTATCCAAGCAGCAGGTGGCGCTCTACGTCGAGGAGCACGAGCCGACGCTCAAGGCTTCGGTCCTGAGTGCGGTCGAACTCGGACCGGTGCAGCAGGGCTCGCCCCGCGATACGGAGCGGGTATCTCCCGAACTCCAGCGGCGGGTCCTGGAAGAGGCGATCGAACGCTGCGAGAACAGCGGCTTTGCCTCCCGGATCGAGCGTGGATCGCTGCGCCGCTTCTCGGTAACCCTGGCGGGAGTGGCGGGCGCCGGCATGGCTGCGGTCCTGCTCAGCCCCGCCTTCCTGCAGCACGGCGCGATGCTGCTGTTCGCGCCCTGGCGGGCGGCCGCGGCGGACAATCCCTACCAGTTGCGGGTGGGGCCCGGCAACGTGACCGTGGCCCGTGGATCGGACCAGTTGATCAGCGCCGCGGTCCTGGGTTTCGATCCGGACCGCGTCGAGGTCGGGCTCCGCCCACTGGACGCGAACGGCAACGCGCAGAGCGACTGGCAGCAGTGGCCCATGAACCGCGTGAACGCCGAGATCGAGGTCGACGCCGAGCTCGTGATCGGCGACACACGGTCCACCCACGACTTCATTGCCCTGAACCTGCGCGCGGACACGGACTACTACGTCGACGCGTCGGGCGTGCGCTCGCCGATCTACCGCATCCGGGTGAAGGACCTGCCCTACGTGGAGCAGATCGACCTGGAGTACCGGTTCCCCGACTACAGCGGTCTGTCCGACCGGACGGTCGAGGACGGGGGAGACATCGCCGTGCTCGACGGCACGGAGGTCCTGTTCAGCATCCTGCCGATCTTCGAGGTGCCGGAAGGACGCCTTCTGATCGAGGGCGAGGAGCCGATCGACCTCAGTTCCGGAGACGGAAGACTGGCGGCCGCCTACACGATCAGCGACAACACGTACTACCGCATCGAATTGATGGACGACGAGGGCCGGTGGCACCGGGCTTCGGCGGAATACATGATCACCGCGCTCGACGATCAGCCGCCGATCGTCCGTTTCATCAATCCCGGCCGGGACATTCAGGTGACGTTGGTCGACGAGGTGTTTGCCGAGGTCGAGGCCGAGGACGACTATGGAGTGAGTCGCCTGGGCATCCGCTACTCGGTGAACGGCGGTGACGAAACGACGTTGAGCTTGCTGGACAGCCGGTCCTCAATGAAGAAGGTCAGCGCCGGGCACACGCTCTTCCTGGAGGAGATGGACTTGCAAGTAGGGGATTCGATCTCCTACTACGCCGAGGCCTGGGATCGCGGGCGTTCGAAGCCTGTGATCAGCGACATCTACTTCCTGGAGATCAGGCCCTTCGATCGGAACTACAGGCAGGCCGAACAGGGCGGCGGCGGCGGCATGGGTGGCGACGGCGGTTTCGACAACACGCTGTCCGTGCAGCAGAAGATGATCGTCTCGGCCACCTTCCGGCTGGTCAGGGACGCGGAGGAGTACTCCGGCAAGGAGATGTCCGAGAACCTGACCACGATCGCTCTGATGCAGGGACGGCTGCGGGAACAGGTCGGCTCGCTGATCACGCGGATGGGCAACCGCGGCCAGCAGTTGCTCGAGGACGAGGAGTTCTCCCAGATCATCGAGTTCCTTCAGCAGGCCGGCACCGAGATGACGGCCGCCCAGAGGGAACTCGAGGCGGAGCGGCCCGACGAGGCGATGACGGTGGAGAAGCAGGCCCTGGCCTCGCTGCAGCGGGCGGAATCGGCGTTCCGCGAACTGACCGTTTCGTTCCAGCAGGGCGGCGGCGGTGGCGGCGGCGGCAACCAGCAGCTATCGGAGGACCTCGCCGATCTGTTCGAACTGGAGCTCGACAAGCTGCGCAACCAGTACGAGACGGTCCAGCGCGGCGCCGCCGAGCAGGCGCAGGCCGAGGTCGACGAGTTGATGCAGAAGCTGCGCGAGCTGGCCCGCCGCCAGCAGCGTGAGAACGAGCGCCAGAACCGGCTGCGCGGTCGCCAGCAGCAGGGCGGCGGCGGCGGTGGCAGTCAACAGCAACTGATCGACGAGACCGAGGAGTTGGCGCGGCGGCTGGAACGGTTGGCGCGTGACCAGCAGCGTGCGGAACTCCAGCAGACGACCCAGGCGTTGCGGGAGGCGGTCGAGCAGATGCAGCGCTCGCAGGCCGGCGCCTCCAGTTCCCGGTCGAGTGCCGGGGCGCAGGGGATCGCGGCCCTGGACAAGCTGCGCGACGCGCGCCGCCTGCTGGACCGCAATCGCCGTCAGCAACTCGGTCGGGACATGGAGGAGCTGCAGCAGCGCGCCGAGCGCGTCTCGCAGATGCAGGGCCGGATCGAGGAGCAGGTCGAAGAACTGGCAGGTCGGGAAGGCGAGGACGGCCGGCGACGGAGCGATCTCACGGCGCAGGAACGTACGGAGCTGATCGAGCGGATCATGGAGAGGAAGGATCGCCTGACCGATGAGGTGGGCGGTCTGGAAGCGCAGCTCAACCGGATGACGAAGAGCGCCCGCGACGAACAGCCGGAGGCGGCGCGCAAGCTGCAGGCGTCCGCGGAGGTCATTCGCGACGAACAGTTGAAGGAGAAGATCCGCTACTCGAAGGGTGTGCTGGCCGGCCGTGACGCGGAGTTCGCGCGCCTGTTCGAGGGTCAGATCCGCCAGGACATCGACGAGGTGACCGAGCGGATCGCCGAAGCACGTGAGAGCGTCGGCGAAGGGGGAGGCGATCGCCAGGATGAGA
Organism: Candidatus Multivorans sp.; assembly: GCA_965216125.1. Lineage (GTDB taxonomy): Bacteria > Acidobacteriota > Thermoanaerobaculia > Multivoradales > Multivoraceae > Multivorans. Next base: position 4,077,484 of record OZ244152.1, read on the forward strand.
TGCTGGAGCGGACCCGGGATCTGGTCGAGAACCTGTCTTCATTCGAGGCTCGCTTGCGCGACCGGGCCGATGCCGGCGCCCGGCTCGGCCAGCGTCCGGGGAGGCAGGGCGAACAGGAGGGTCGCCAGCAGGGTGGCGAGCAGTCGGGCGGCAACCAGCAGGGCCGCAGCCAAGAGGGTGGCCAACCAGGCGAGGCTTCAGAGCGCGGCGGCGCTCGCAACCGGGAGGGCGGCGCCAGGGACGGGGGTCGGCCCGACCAGTACGGATCGAGTTCCGGCGGCTGGTACCAGCCCGGCACATTCACCGCCGAGGACCTGCGCCAGGCCGAACGCGAATTCGGCCAGCGGCAGCAGGACCTCGAGGCTCTGAGAGGCGAACTCCGGCGCGAGCGGATGGACACCTCCGACCTGGATCAGCTCCTGCGCCAGATGGGCGATTTGAACCTGCTCGGCCTCAACCGGGATCCCCTCGCCCTCGAGTCCCTGCGCCGCGACATCGTCGAGGGGCTCCGGCAGTTCGAGTACCGCCTGTGGCGCGACCTGCGCGGCGCCGACACCGAACGCGTCTACCTCGGCAACTCCGACCAGGTCCCCCCCGGCTACCGCGAACTCGTCGACGAGTACTTCCGTAAGCTCGCCAACGAGAGCTAGCTGCGGCGCCGCGGCGCGGTGGCCGGAGTCGGGCTCACCCGCCCTCCCCTCCGATCCCCTCGCGGGCTGGAAGGCGTCGGCGTGGCATCCTCGTCGCTTCGAGCAGCCCTTTCGCTGTCAACTGTTCCCACAGGCGTCCGGGTTGCGGGACGCCGGTGCCTATGAGTGCCCAGGATGATGCTTGTATCCGGACCATTGCCGCGGCGGACGAAACCGGTCTCTGCCGAACTGGACGGCAGAAGCTCAGTAACGTTCCCTGAACAGGACGTGAACGGCGAAAGCTCGCCGATGTGTGATCTTTGAGCTCTCAGTCCGCGTTCACTCGCTCCTTCTGGAGGTCTGTGAAGAGCTGTGCGAAGTTCTGGATCTCCGGCGGGAACCGCCTCATGGCCCTGCTTTGCCGGCAGGGTTCGCGGGCTTGGCCGTGCGAGAGCGCTCCGTAGATCCGAAGCCAAGTGCCGGTGTTGCGAACGGACCCTCCGCTACCGACCAGAGTGTCTGCGCAACTCCGCGCTAGACAGTGAAAAAGGGCGTAGTAGACGGTGCTCATCGCCCGGCGAAGGTGAGTTTGTAGCGGCCGTCCTTGACCGCCGGGGAGCTGCTGCTCGGCGGAGGTGAGGAGATCAGAGGCCTTCAGGGCGCCAGTCTCCAGCTTCCGACTTGGTGATGAAGTGGGTGCTTGGCGTCACGTCCAGACCGCGGTCCCAGAGAACATGCTGAACTCGTGTGCCGAAGGACAGTCCTTCCTGGACACTCTCGAGATCGGTGACGTCACCGTCGTAGACGGCCCAGACATCCACGATCTCGTCACCGAACCAAGACTTCCCGGGTTGAACCCAGATGTTCGTGAAGCGGATGTTCGGGAAGGTCTCACGGACGATGATCGACACGTCGTCCGTTACGTGGGGCAGTTCCTCCCGCAGGCGACGGCCTACATCGTTAGACGGGCGACTATCCATGGTCTCAGTTCTCGTCCGTGGCATCTATCCATAGATGAAAGGCGACCTAAGCGCCTAGACGTCTTCAGACTACCACTTTGAGGTAAGCCTGCCGGAGCTTCGAACGCCGGGGCGGCCTTGCACGCGGTTCATGCTCCAGCAGTCTTCTCTGAGTCTAGAGGGCCTCGGGTCCGCTGGGGCTTTCGGCCGCTGACGGGGCCGCCCAACCGCGTTGAAGTCTCCGTCGCGATGTCATGGCGCGGCCCGTCCATGTCGAAACGGCCTTACCGGATAGGCAGCGACGTTTCCAACGAGAGTCCTACTCAGATCCCGCTCCGCTGCAGCGGCGAACGCAGTCGAGCCTATGTCCGCGAGACCGCGAACGGAGCGGAGTGTCGCTGCAGAAGTTCCTCTGAAACAGCCTCACTGGCCGGGCAACCCCCCGGCACGTTCAGGGCCCCGCGTCTGGGTTCTCCGCGGTTGCTGTAGCCGAAGCGAGCTGAGAAAAGTCTAGGCGGTCGAGAAATTCGCCTCCGTGTTCCTCACAGTAGTTCTCGGTGGCCCCCATCACCATCTCATGGGCGACCACCATCTCCGGGTAGTGGAAGAGACCTTGTAGGTCGACCCAACTCAGATCGAACATGTAGGACTCCCCGAGAATGGTCCCCTTGACGCAGCGGTCTCTAGCCGTGGCCTTTCTGACAGAGCAGGTGAAGCCGAGCGATTGGATGTCACCAAGCAAGCGCTCCAGAGTGGCTATCGACTTTCCGGTGTGTCGACGGAGAAGATCGGCGTTGATATGAACGTTCTCAGGCAAGTCCACATCGCATCCGAAACGAAACACGCTAAGTACCGCGTTTCGTTCGTCGGGGGTCATTCGGCGTAGGGCCTGCAAGAAAGACCATGCCTGCGAATGCGCGGCTTCTTGTTTCTCCGAGTCGTCCTCGATTTCCAGGAGCTCGAAGAGCCTATCGGGAACCGGCGGTAAGTAGTTGCGGCGCGTTGGTGTTCCGATCCTCTCAAGCGTGAGCTCGACTAGTTCGTCAGGCGTTGTCTCTCTGAGGTCGATGTAGGAAACGGTTCGGTGGTTCTGGAGGGTTGAACCTGACTGCCTCAGCGACCCGTCGGGATGTCGTTGTACGGAACGTCGCGGTCGACGCGGATCTCGCCGGGAAGGCCAAGGACGCGTTCGGCGATGATGTTGCGCAGGATCTCGTCGGTGCCGCCGGCGATGCGGAGGCCGGGGGAGTAGAGGTAGGACTGCTGGAACAGGGCGGAGGCCGGCATCAGGGAGGGGTCGGTCATCACGCCGCCCATGTCCATCAGGTCGGCGCCGAAGGAGGCCACGTCCTGCAGCTTGGTGGCTGAGATGACCTTTCCAATCGAGTTCTCGGGGCCGGGGATCCTGCCCTGCGAAAGGGCAGTCAGCGTGCGGGCCTTGGTGTGCTTCATGCCCATCGACTCGACGTACCAGTCGGCGATCTTCTCGCGCACGGCGGAGTCATCGATGGCCGGCCGGCCGTCGAGCAGGCAGTTCGCGGCCAGGTTCATCACCTCGCGGAAGTCCGGAGGGGGCGCGTCGCCGACGGCCAGGCGTTCGTTCATCAGGGTCGCGATCGCGACCTGCCAGCCGTCGCCGATCGCGCCGAGTCGGTGGGCGTCCGGCACCCGGACGTTGGTGAAGAAGACCTCGTTGAAGTTGGAGCCGCCGTTGATCTGCTTGATCGGCTTGACGTCGATTCCGGGCGACTTCATGTCGATGAAGAAGAAGGTCAAGCCCTTGTGCTTGGGCAGGGACGAGTCGTGGCGGGCGACCAGGATGCCGTAGTCGGAGTAGTGGGCGCCCGAGGTCCAGACCTTCTGACCGTTGACGACCCAGTCGTCGCCGTCGCGGTGGCAGCGGGTCCGTAGCCCGGCGACATCGGAACCGGCCGCCGGCTCGGAGAACAACTGGCACCAGACCTCCTGGCCGCGGATCATCGGCGGGATGTACCGCGCCTGCTGTTCCTCGGTGGCGTACTTCGCCATGATCGGGCCGCACATGCCGATCCCGATGCCGAAGAAGCCTGTCGGCACGTCGAACTGACCCTCCTCCTGGTCGTAGATGATCGTCTCGATCATCGGCCGGCCCTGGCCGCCGTGCTCGCTCGGCCAGTGGCGGCAGGCGTAACCGCCTTCAGCCTTCTTGTTCTGCCACTTCTTGGCGAGGATGAGCCCTTCTTCGGCGTCCAGCCTGCGGCTGACGCTGGGGCGGTCCTTGCGCGGTTCTGCGTTGGCGGCCAGCCAGGAGCGGACCTCGCTCCGGAATGCGGCCTGTTCGGGAGTGTCGTTGAAGTCCATCAGGCGGCCTCCTCTTCCAGACCGGAGATCAACCGGTCCTTCCATACCCGTTCGCTGCCGATGCTGAGCGCCAGCAGCTTGGCGCGGCGGTAGTAGAGATGGCAGTCCGACTCCCAGGTAAAGCCGATGCCGCCGTGGGTCTGGATGTTCTCCTTCGAGGCGAAGTGGAAGGCCTGGATCGCCGCCACGCGCGCCGCTGCCGCCGCCACCGGCAGTTCGGGGGCGTCGGTCGAAAGCGCCCAGGCGCCGTAGTAGCAGTTCGCCCGCGCCAGTTCGTTCTTGATGTAGATGTCGGCCAGCTTGTGCTTGATCGCCTGGAAGGAGCCAATCGGCCGGCCGAAGGCGTAGCGGCCCTTCGCGTAGCCGATCGCCATCTGCAGACAGGCGTCCGCGCCGCCGAGCTGCTCCATGGCGAACAGCACCGCGGCGCGATCGAACACGCGATCCTTGATCGCCCAGCCCTGACCGGGCTCGCCCAGGAGCTCGGCCTCGGCGCCGTCGAAGGTGATCTGGGCGTTGGAACGTGAGGGATCGAGCGTGTCCACCTGCCGGCGGGACACACCGTCGCCGGTGAGATCGACGATGGCCAGCGACGTGCCGTCGCCGTCCCTGGCGACGACGACGCAGAAATCGGCCACATCGCCGTCGGGCACGGGTATCTTCGTGCCGCTCAGACGACCGTCCTTGAGCGTGGCCTGCAGGTTCGCCTCCGTGGCCTGACCCGGTCCCTCGGACAAGGCGAACGTACCGATCGCCTTACCGGCGGCCAGCTTGGAAAGCAGTCTCTGCTTCTGGTCCTCCGAACCCGCCAGGAGCACGGCCTCGGAGGCCAGGTAGACCGAGGAGGAGAAGGGCACGGGGGCGATGGCCCGGCCGAGTTCTTCGGCGACGACGCAGAGTTCGAGGTAGCCGAAACCGATGCCGCTGTACTCTTCGGGAATCGCGATCCCGGGCGACTCGTTGGCGCAGATCTGCTGCCAGAGATCGCGCGCGAAGGGCTCGTCCGTGTTCTCCAGCACGCGCCGAGGCACGGTGGTGTCGCAGGCGGCGCGCAAAAAGCTCCGTGTCTGCTGCTTCAGTGCCTTCTGGGCATCCGAGAAATCGAAGTTCATTGCTGCTCCCGAGTCTCTTTTTGGAACGCGGAGTGTAGCAGTCAGGAGGGGCGTGCAGTTCGGCGTGCCGCCCCCGGTCAGACCTCGTAGATGTGGCCTTCTTCAAGGGCTTCGATCTCGAGCCCGTGGCGGTTCACCATGTCGTCACCGAGGTGCGTGAGCAGCACCCGCCGGCAGTCGAGCCGGCCCTTCCGGGCTAGCAGCTCGCGGTAGTTCAGGTGGTACGGAATCGGCCGGTCGTAGGAGTTGCACTCGCAGATGAAGAGGTCCGCGCCGCCGGCGGCATCGACCAACGCCTCCGTCCACTCCGTGTCGCCGGAGAAGGCCAGTACGCGGCCGCCGTACTCGATCCGCAGGGCGTAGCTCGGCGCTCCGGAAGGATGGACGACCTCGAACGGCGTCACCCTGAGGCCGCCGATGTCGGCCGGCCGTCGTTCGTGGAGCTCCACGATCTCGAGCTCGAAGGCGAGTCTCCGCTTGGTGGAGGACGGGTAGAGGGCTTCCTGCGCCTGAGCGAGCCGCTTCGCAAGACCGGGCGGGCCCGCCAGGGTGAGGGGTTCGCTGCGCCGTGCTCTGTAGCGCGCGTCCGACAGCAGAAACGGCAGTCCACCAAAGTGATCGCCGTGAAGGTGGGTGATGAGGATCGTCCGAATAGTGGCCGGCTCGATGCCGCGGCCCTTCATCGCGGTCAGCGAGGTCGCGCCGCAATCGAGCAGGGTCGGCGGCAGTGAAGCACCATCCGTCTCGCCGTTGAGCAGGAAGCAGGTGTGCAGCCGACCGCCGCTGCTGAACGCGTCGCCGCAGCCGAGAACCTGGAGTTGGAGCGTCACGGACCGCCGGGCCCTCAGTTGGCCGGCGACTTGTGGACCCGCCCCGACCGCATGACGAAGCGGACATCCTGGAGCTGGGTGACATCGGCGATCGGATCGCCCTCGACGGCGATCAGATCGGCCGCCTTGCCCGCGGTGACCGAACCCGTCTCGTTCCAGATGCCGAGGATCTTCGCGGTAACGGTTGTGGCGGACTGGATCGCCGTCATCGGCGCCATGCCCCCTTCGACCATGAACAGGAACTCCTGTGCGTTGCTGCCGTGCGGGCAGACCCCGCAGTCCGTGCCGAAGGCGATGGGCACGCCCGCGCGGTGCGCCTTCGCAAACGTGTCCTGGATCACCGGACCGATCGCCGCCGCCTTGGGCCGGATGATCTCGGGGAAGTAGCCCGGAACCGCCGCCTTCTCGGCCACGAAGTTGCCGGCCGAGATCGTCGGCACGAAGTAGGCGCCGTGCTGCTTCATCAGCTCGAACGCCTCCTCGTCCATGTAGGTGCCGTGCTCGATCGTCGTCACGCCGGCCCGGATGGCGCGCTTCATGCCCTCCGCGCCGTGGGCGTGGGCCGCGACCATGAATCCGTAGTCCTTCGCGGTCTCGACGATGGTCCGGATCTCCTCCTCCGTGAACTGCGGATTCTGGCCGCTCTTGGCCAGACTGAGCACGCCGCCGGTAGCGGTGATCTTGATCAGGTCGGCGCCTTCCTTGTAGCGCTGCCGGACCGCCTTGCGGGCGTCCTCGATGCCGTTGACGATGCCCTCCCTCGGGCCGGGATCGCCCTGCAGGTCGGCCCGCATGCCGTTCGTCCGGTCGCCGTGACCGCCGGTCGTGGCGAGCGATGCGGTGGCGGCGAAGATCCGCGGGCCGGGCATGTCGCCCCGGTTGATCGCATTGCGCACCGCGAGGATCGCGCTCGTTTCGCCGCCCAGGTCGCGAACGGTCGTGAAGCCGGCGAGGAGGGTTCTCTCCGCGTAGATCAGGGCCTTGACGGTCACGTCGGCCGGGCTTTCCTGGAAGCGCTCCAGGTAGGAGGCGGCGCCGGACTGCTGCGAGGTCAGGTGGACGTGCATGTCCATCAGACCGGGCAGGACGGTGTGCCCGGAGAGGTCGATCAGGGTGTCGCCCTCTTCGGGGTCGACGAAGCCTTCCTCGACCGCGGCGATCGTCCCGGCCTCGATCAGAATCGTGCGCTGGCCCAGAACCTCGCCGGCTTCGACGTCGACCAGGGCGCCGGCGTGGATGACGGTGCGGCCGTCCATCGCGGAGACCCCGGCGGGCGTGAGCAGCAGGACGGCGCCCAGGAAGAGAAGGTTGATTGCTGAAAGCAGGGGCTTGCGTCGGGTGCTCATCTTCGTGGGAACTCCAAGGGTTGAACTGGCCGGGCGGCGGGACTGTAACAGCGCGAACTTCTAAGAAGCGGGTTCGCGCTGGTCGGTAGGCGCCGAGCCCAGCCGGCCGACGACCCAGGTCAAGAGGATCCCGCCGACCACGAGAACCAGCGCCGAGCCGACCTGGATCGCGGTCGGCGAAAAGGTCTCGAACGGGTAGTCCGCCGGCTGCAGGGTCGCCAGGGACTCGGCGGTGACCGGCTGGCCGGCCAGCAGATCGCCGACCTCGGGCGGAACCGGCTCCTGGAACGGCCAGAGGCCGACCACGGCGCCCAGAAGCAGTCCCAGGAGCACACCCAAGGTGGCCTGCCGGAACCGGAGCATGACGAACCGTACTGCGTTGCTGATCACCGTAGCGCCAACGGCGATGCCGAAGAGTACTGGTAGCAATACGCTGACCGCTTCGAGCATGATGCCGAGGTTCACGTCGCCAAGGCCGACAAGCAGTTGCTCGACGGCGCCGAGGATCGGTACGTACTGACCGAGGACCAGGAGCAGGTAGCCGCCGCTCACGCCTGGCAGGATCATGGCAGCGGCGCCCGCTGCTCCGGCGACGGCGAGCAAGAGCGGTTCGCTGCCCCCGGCCCCACCTGCGGCCGGTGCGCTCGGAAGCAAGGTGAGGACCATGGCAACGAAGCCGCCCGCGGCGCCGCCCCAAACGGCGCGGCCGGCCGGTTGCGCGAGGCGCCACACCAGGGGTACTCCGCCCAGGGTCAGGCCGATGAAGGCGCTGTACATGATCCAGTGCTGGTGGATCACGAGGTCGCGCAGCGTGCCGGCGAGCAGCAGGATGGCCAGCCCACCGGATGCCGCCACCACGATCAGCAGCAGGAGCGGCTGCAGCCGGAAGCGCAGCCGGGTCGTGTCCGCCACCGCCTCGATGAAGCGGGGATAGATCCCGACCGCGAGCAGCATCGTGCCGCCGCTGATCCCGGGCACCAGGTTCGCCAAGCCCATCAGCGCGCCGCCCGCCAGTGCGCGCGGCGCCCAGGAAGCCACTCCCGTTGCGCTCGAGCTGCTTCCTTCCGCGGCCATCGGGTCGGAGTCTACGGGCGCTCCGCGGGCAGGGGTCGGTTTTCGTTGCGGATTCGTCTACCGTTACGCCCATGACGGACTACGACTACGACCTGTTCGTGATCGGCGCCGGCTCGGGCGGCGTGCGCGCCGCCCGGATGGCTGCCGGCTACGGCGCGCGGGTGGCAATCGCCGAGGCCCGCCACCTGGGCGGCACCTGCGTGAACGTCGGCTGCGTGCCGAAGAAGCTCCTCGTCTGTGCGTCGGCCTTTGCCGACCACTACCGCGAAGCTTCTGGATTCGGCTGGACCACGGGACCTTCCGCGTTCGACTGGGCGCGTCTCGTCGCCAACAAGGACCGGGAGATCGAGCGTCTGAACGGAATCTACCGCGGGCTGCTCGAAGGCGCAGGTGTGGAACTCTTCGAGGGTAGGGCGCGTCTGGTGGACGCGGACAGGGTGGAGATCGATCTCGGCAACCGGATGCGGCGCCAGGTCGGCGCAAAGAACATCCTGGTGGCGACCGGAAGCTGGCCTCACCGGCCGCAGGTCCCCGGCATCGAGTACGCCATCACCTCGAACGAGGCCTTTCACCTGAAGCGTCTGCCGGAGCGCTTCGCGGTGGTCGGGGGCGGCTACATCGGCGTCGAGTTCGCCGGCATCCTGGCCGGGCTCGGGTGCCAGGTCACCCTGATCTACCGCGGCGAGCTTTTCCTGCGCGGCTTCGACGAGGAGATTCGGCGCCATCTCGCCGACGAGATGCGGTTGCGCGGAATCGACCTGCGGTTCGGCTGCGAGGTCGAGGCGATCGGTTGGATCGGGCCGGGGCCGTCCGGCAACGGCGTCGGCGGGTCGGGCGGCGACCGTCTCCTGCTTCGGCTCACGGGCGGCGGCGAGTTGCGGTGCGGCGAGGCGCTCTTCGCCACCGGCCGCAGTCCCGAGATCCTGGGGCTGGGGCTCGAGGACTGCGGCGTCGCCCTGCGTGAGAACGGCGCGGTGCGGGTCGACGAGTTCTCGCGCACGAACGTTTCCAACATCTGGGCGATCGGCGACGTGACGGACCGCCTCAACCTGACGCCGGTCGCGATCCACGAAGGGATGTGTCTGGCCCGCACGCTGTTCGCCGGCCAGCCGACTCCGGTGGACCACGAAACCGTCGCCACCGCCGTCTTCAGCCAGCCGGCCCTGGCCGCGGTCGGACTGACGGAAGAGGAGGCGAGAGAACGGTACGGTGAGGTCGATGTCTACCGCAGCCGGTTCCGGCCGCTCAAGCTGACCTTGACCGACAATCAGGAACGGACCCTGGTCAAGCTGATCGTTGACCGCTCCAGCGAGAAGGTCCTCGGCGCCCACATGCTGGGCGCCGACGCGCCCGAGATCATCCAAGGCCTCGCCGTGGCGGTGAAGATGGGCGCCACGAAGAGCGACTTCGACGCCGCGATGGCGATCCATCCGACTTCGGCCGAGGAGTTCGTCACGCTGCGGTGATCCGGCGCTGGGTTCGGCTGCCGCGGATGCCGGCGCTTCAGCCGTTGCCGCGCCGGCGCTCGACCGCGTCGAGCACGTCGACCTCAAGGCGTGGACCGCCGAGGTCCGCGATCTCGCGCAGGCCGGTCGGGCTGGTCACGTTGACCTCGGTCAGCCAGCCGCCGATTACGTCGATGCCGGCGAAGACGATTCCGAGCCGGACCAGTTCGGGGCCGACCGCGGCGGCGATCTCGCGGTCCCGATCGTCGACCTCCGTGGCGACGGGCTGGCCGCCGACGTGGAAGTTGGCCCGCGATTCCCCCTCGGCGGGAACGCGTAGCACCGCGCCGAGCGCTTCGCCTTCGACCAGGATCACCCTCTTGTCGCCCTGCCGGATCTCAGGCAGGTAGCGCTGGGCCATGAGGTACCGGCTCTCGCGCGCGGTGGCCGTCTCAAGGATGGCGCTGGTGTTCCGGTCGCCGTCCTTCAGGTGGAAGATGCCTTCGCCGCCGGCGCCGTCGAGGGGCTTGACGATCATCTCGCCGCCCATCTCCTCCTGGAACGCGACCAGCTCCGAGATGCGCCGGGACACCCGCGCGGGCGGGCAGACGGCGGGGAAGCGGAGCGCGAACAACTTCTCGTTCGCGTCCCGCAGCGCCAGCGGGTCGTTCACGACCAGGGTGCTGCCGGCCACCATGGAGAGGACGTGCGTGGCGTAGAAGAAGGACATGTCGAACGGCGGGTCCTTGCGCATCCAGACCACGTCGAACTCATCCAGGAAGGCGGTTCGGCCGGTCCCGACCTCGTACCAGGCGCCGCCCGCGCCGGGGTCGACGGTCCGGGTGGGGATGGCTTCTGCCTGCGGTCGGCCGTCCGGCCCGAGGTCCAGGGTTTCGATCGTGCACACCGCGAGGACATGGCCGCGGCTGTCCGCTTCGCGCAGGAACGCGATCGTGGTGTCCTTCTCGGGATCCAGACGCTCGATCGGATCGATGACGAAGAGATGGCGCATGGCGGCGGCGGCATTGTAGCGGGCCGCGCCAGGAGCTTGCGCGGTAGAACGATCTGACCTGGGAACCCGTGTGGCGCGACCCGCGCCACACGCGAACCAGTCCGTGCGCCCGTCATCGGGCGCACGGATGGCACGCGGGCATCCTGCCCGCATCCGGCGCGAAGCGCCGGCCTCCGCTCGTTCTGCCGCGGTGGTTCGCCGCGAACTGCCGGCTACAATCGACCGCCGTGAATGGACCGCGTCCGCAGTGGATCTTCGGCTACGGCTCGCTGATCTTCCGGCCGGCGATCCCTTTCGTGGAGCGCCGGCCGGCCCGTGTTCGAGACTGGACCCGGCGGTTCTGGCAGTGGTCGACGGACCACCGCGGCGAGCCCTGGCGGCCTGGTCGGGTCGTGACGCTGGCGCCGGCGCCGGACGACACCTGCTGGGGCATGGCCTATCGTCTCGACGAAGCGGACACCGACGCCATCCTCGCCGACCTCGACATACGCGAACGCGGCGGCTACGACCGCATGGAGATCGAACTCGAGCTGGACGAGCCTGCCGCGAGAGGGCGGGGCCCCTCAGCGGCGTCGCCGCAAACCGTCGCGGGACTCACCTACCAAGGTTGGCCCGGGAATCGGAACTACGCCGGTCCGGCCCCGCTCGCCGAGATCGCGTCCCAGATCGTAAATGCAACAGGCCCTAGCGGCACCAACGCCGACTACGCGCGCGACCTGCTCACCGCGCTCAACACTCTTGGTGCCCCGGACACCCACGTAGCCGCGCTGGTCGCAAGGCTGAGGGGGTAGAAGTCATAAGGTGAGAGTGGTAGAATCCGCCTGTCTCGGTAGTAGGTGGTATCCCGTGGCACTGAGCATCAAGAACGTCGAGGCAGAACGGCTCGCCAAGGAACTCGCGAGAGAACGCGGCACAACCGTGACCGGGGCCGTGATCGGCGCCCTCGACGACGCGCTAAGGCGGACACGCGGGCGGAAGGTCGCGCCTTCAATAGGAGATGCGATTCTCGACATCTCGGAGCGTTGTGCCGCACTTCCTGACCTCGACACGCGGACGGCCGACGAGATTCTCGGGTACGACGAGCGCGGCGGGTTCGGTTGATGGTTATCGATTCGTCGGCGGTGCTCGCCATCCTCTTCAATGAACCGGAAAGAGACGCATTCTCTGAGGCTCTGGCCGCAGCCGGCGTACGGTTGATGAGCACTGTCAACGCACTGGAAGCCGCGGTCGTCGTGACATCCAGAAAAGGGCCTCACGGCGCGAGGGAGTTCGACCTCTTGCTGCATCGCGCCGAGTTCGAAGTGGTTCCGTTCACCGCCGACCATCTTCGGCTCGCACGTGACGCGTATGAACGTTACGGCAAGGGTCATCACCCGGCTCGCCTGAACCTGGGCGACTGCTGCGCGTACGCTCTGGCCCGCCATACTGGAGAGCCCCTGCTGTTCAAGGGAGGGGACTTCACAAGCACGGACATCGAGGCAGCCTTAGGCTCCCGGGGGGAGCCTAAGCCACGGCTGGCGCCATCGCCCCGGTGACCCCGACGTCCCGGCCACGCGGATCGATCAACACGCCCGGGTTCATCAGGCCGTCCGGGTCGACGGCTGCCTTGGCGCCGGCCAGGGCGCGCGCGAAGACTTCGGGACGCTGACGGTCGTAGCCGGCCGGACGGTGGTCGCGTCCCACGGCGTGGTGATGGGTCACGGTGCCGCCGGCTTCGACCACGGCCTCGTTCGTGGCCAGCTTGATCTCGCGCCACTGGTCGGCCAGCCGCTCCCAGTCGCCGAGGGCGGAGAAGGTGAAGTAGGGCGCCGGCCCGTCGGGGTAGACGTGGGTGAAGCGGCAGGTGACGCGGCCGGGTTGCCCGGTCGCCTGCTCCAGGATCTCGGCGGTACGGGCGGTGATCCGCGCGTGGAAGTCGGCGAAGCGGTCCCAGGTGACGGCGGTCTCGAAGGTGTCGCCGATCACACCCAGGGGCACGCCGACCTCGCGGTAGTAGGGCCCCTTGATGAAGGCGTCGCGCCAGGCGCCTGCCGCCCCGTCGCGGTGAGAGCGGCCAGCAGAGGCGCTGTGATCGCCGCCGCAGTCCGCGGTCAGTTCGAGCGCCCGCTTCATCCAAGGCTCTACGGGGTGATCGGCGGACTCGAATCCGAGCACCAGAAGCGAGGTCGTGCCGTCGCCGGCGCCGGCGTCGGCGGACTCCGCGGCGTCGATCAGCCGGCAGTTCGAGGGGTAGAGGCCGCTCTGCGAGAGCATTCGCACCGCTTCGGCGGCGCTGGCGTAGTCAGCAAAGTGGACCGCTGCCGAGGCGCGGTGGGTCGGGCGGTCCTGAAGCCGCATCCATGCCTCGGTGATCACCCCGAGGATGCCCTCCGAACCGATGACCATCCGGTCCGGCGACGGTCCGGCGCCAGAGCCGGGCAACCGGCGGGTCTCCATGATTCCCTGGGGCGTCACCGTTGTCGTCGCTTCGACGAAGTCGTCGATGTGGGTGTAGAGACTGGCGAAGTGTCCTCCGGAACGGGTCGCGATCCATCCTCCGAGAGTCGAATGCTCGAAGCTCTGCGGGAAGTGGCGGAGCGTCAGCCCGTGTGCCCGTAGTTGCGCCTCGAGCTGCGGCCCGCGGGCGCCGCCCTGGATCCGCGCGGCACGGCTGGCGCGATCGACTTCGAGCACCCGGTCGAGCTTGAGCAGATCGATCGTGACCGCGCCGGCGTAGCTGCCGCCGACCGCCGGTTCGACGCCGCCGACCACGCTCGAACCGCCGCCGAAGGGGATCACCGCGGCGCCGGCGTCGCCGGCCCAATCGAGGAGCCTGACCACGTCCTCCGTCGTTTCCGGATAGGCGATGAGATCCGGGGGTTCCGACACCTCGCGCCGGAACATCCGCACCGCATCGGGAAACGACTTGCCGTATGCGTGAAGAAGCCGCTCGTACGGGGCGTCGCGAAACAGGGCCGCGAGCGAGGAAGGCGGCCGCAGTCGCGGCGGGCGCAGGTCGAAGTCGGCGACCCGCGGCGGTGTCGCTTGCGCTTCGACCGGCGTACCGAAGCGCTCCGCGGTGCGGGCGCGGAAGGCGTCCGCCTCGGCGGCGTTAAGTCCCTGCTCTTCGTATCCCCAACCACAGAGCTTGCGTCGTGTTGCCGTCAATTGAACCTCCCTGGCGGGCGGAGGATAGCGGAGCATCTACAATCCCCGTTCATGTCCTGGCAGCCCGAGGTCGACGAGATCGAACGGCGCCGGCGCCTGGCGCTCGCGATGGGCGGCGAGGAGGCGGTGGCGCGGCAGCACGAGCGTGGCCGGTTGACCGTGCGCGAGCGGGTCGAGCGGGTCGCCGATCCGGGCTCCTTCATCGAGGAGGGCCGGCAGGCGGGGGCGGCCGAAGTGGACGACGACGGCCGCGTCGTCGCGTTCACGCCGGCGAACTACGTCGTCGGTTTTGCCAACGTCGATGGCCGGCGGCTGATCGTCGCGGGGGAGGACTTCACCCAGGCCGGGGGCTCGCCGTCGCCGGCCGGTCTGCGCAAGAGCGTCTACTCGGAGGAGCTCGCCCTCAAGTACCGGTTGCCCCTGCTGCGGTTCCTCGAAGGCGGAGGCGGCAGCGTCCGCGGCAGCGGCGGTCGGGCAAAGGGTGCGCCGAAGAAGCCGCCGCGGCCGATGGGCGAGCCGGTCTATTCGCGGGCCCGTTTCTGGTCGATCGCCGAGATCCTGCGGACGGCGCCTGTGGCCTCGATCGGGGTAGGCGCAGTGGCTGGGTTCCCGGCCGCGCGTCTGGTTGCGTCCCACTTCTCGGTGATGACGCGGCACACGGCGCAGATCCTGATCGGCGGCCCGGCGCTGGTGGAGCGGGCTCTGGGCGAGAAGAAGACGAAGGACGAACTGGGGGGCTGGCAGGTCCACAGGCGGAGCGGTGTCGTCGACAACGTGGCCGAGGACGAGGACGACGCGATGGCGCAGGTCCGCCGCTTCCTGGGCTACCTGCCATCGAACGTCGACTCGCTGCCGCCGCGTCGTTCGGTCGGCGATCCGGCGGATCGGCGAGAGGAGCGGCTGCTATCCATCGTGCCGCGCGACCGGCGCTTCCTCTACCACATGCGCGAACTGATCTCCCTGGTCGTCGACCGGGACTCCTTCTTCGAGATGACCGCAGGGTACGGGCCGTCCCAGATCACCGGTCTGGCGCGCGTCGACGGCCACACGGTCGGCGTGGTCGCCAACGACTGCCGGCACATTGGCGGTGCGATGGATGCCGCCGGCGCGCAGAAGTTCCGGCGCTTCGTCGAGTTGTGCGAGACCTTCCACCTGCCGATCCTGAGCCTGGTCGACGAGCCCGGCTTCATGATCGGCTCGGAGTCGGAAGCGTCCGGCACGATCCGCTACGGCATGGAGGCGATCGCGGCGACGGTGCGGTCGACTGTGCCCTGGTGTGCTGTCCAGATCCGAAAGGCCTACGGCGTCGCCGCCGCGGCCCATTTCGGGCCGGGCGGCCGGGTGCTCATCTGGCCGTCGGCCGAGAGCGGCGCGCTGCCGATCGAGGGCGGCGTGGCGGTCGCCTTCCGGCGCGAGATCGCCGCGGCGCCGGACCCGGACAGGAAACGGGCCGAACTCGAGGCCGAGTTTGCCAAGCGGCGGACTCCCTTCCCCCGGGCCGAGGGGTTCTCGGTCCACGACCTGATCGATCCCCGCGGCACCCGCGCGGAGGTCGTCAAATGGTTGAAACTGTCCGAGCCGCTGCTCGCGTCACGGGTGCGGTGAGGGAACGCTTGAGGAGACCTGCAATGCCAGCAAACCGAGTGAAGCAGACGCTGTCCGCCGTTGTGGCCGCGGGCTTGCTGCTGACCGCAGCCGCAGCCGCCCAGCAGCAGCCGGTCGGCTACGACGACACGCCCAAGCTGCCGGGACTGCCCTGGAAGGTGCACGACCCGAACCGGCCGGCGCCGCCGGTGGTTACCCCCGGCGCCTCGTTCAGCGAGTCGGCGGCGGCTCCGGTCGACGCGGTCGTGCTGTTCGACGGCGCCGATCTCTCCAAGTGGCAGAAGGCGGGCGGGGGAGATGCCGAGTGGAAGGTCGAGAACGGGTACATGGAGGTCACTTCCACGGGGTCGATCCGCACCCGCGACGAGTTCGGCGATTTTCAGCTCCACCTGGAGTTCGCCAGCCCCGCCGAGGTCGAGAGCAACAGCCAGGGCCGCGGCAACAGCGGCGTGATGATCTACGGCGACTACGAGGTCCAGATCCTCGACTCGTACGAGAACCGGACCTACGCCGACGGCCAGGCGGGTGCGATCTACGGGCAGACGCCGCCGATGGTGAACGCGGCCAGGGCGCCAGGCGCCTGGCAGACCTACGACATCATCTTCGAGTCGCCGCGCTGGGAGAACGGTGAGCTGACCAAGAAGGCGCACGTCACCGTGATCCACAACGGGGTCGTGATCCACCACCGCAAGGAGTACATCGGCCGCACGATCCACCGCCGAGTCGGTGTCTACGACCGTCCCCACGAGCCGCGCGGCTGGATCGGCCTCCAGGACCACCGGAACCCGACCCGCTTCCGCAACATCTGGATTCGCGAGCTTCCCGGCTACGACCGGGGCGGCTGATCCCTCTTCTCTGTTGAAGATCTCTCTCTTCTACCTGCCTTCGATCGGTTCGCGGGCCGATATCGAGAAGGGTATGGCCGGTCTGCGCGGCGACCTCTACGACCGGATGCTGGCGGAGGTCTCCGAGCAGGCCCGCCTCGCCGACGATCTCGGCTACGACTCGATCAGCTTCACCGAGCACCACTTCCACATCGAGGGCTTCGAACTCTCGAACAACCCGGTGCTGCTCGACCTGTTCATCGGCATGCAGACGAAGAACATCCGGGTCGGGCAGTTGGGAATCGTGTTGCCGTCGAGGAACCCGATCAGGGTCGCCGAGGACATCGCGATGCTCGACCGGATGACCGGCGGCCGCGCCAACGCGGGCTTCGCCCGCGGCTACCAGCGGCGCTGGGTCGACGTGATGGCGCAACAGACGCACGGGATTTCCGGCGCGCTGCCGCACCAGCGGGACGAGATCGACCGCACGAACCGGGCGGCCTTCGAAGAGTGCTTCCGGATCGTCAAGAAGGCGTGGACCGAGCCGATGCTCGACTACGACGGGCGGTTCTGGAAGATCCCGGCAGGCGGTCCCGAGGGCGGCACGCCGTGGACGCTCGAAGCTACCAAGCAGTGGGGCGCCGGGGTGGAGGACGGTGTGCTGCGTCAGGTCGGCGTGGTGCCGAAGCCGGTGCAGAAGCCTCATCCGCCGATCTTCCAGCCGTTCGCCGCGTCCGAGGAGAGCATAAGGTGGTGCGCCAGGGAGGGCGTCACGGCGATCCTGCCGCCGCTTCACCCGAAGCGGGAGCAGGCCCTGTTCGAGCTCTTCGCCAGCGAGTCGGGGCGGCCGCTCGGTGACGGGATCGGCGTCCTGCGGGACGTGGTCATCGCCGACACGGACGAGGAAGCGGAGCGTCTGTGGAGGTCGAGCGGCGCCTTCTGCGGCTCCGCCTGGTTCGAGCCCTTCGGGTTCAGCCGCGGCATGCTGGACCCGGACACCGGGGAGGAGTTCGAGGACTTCCTTGGCGCCGGCATGGCGCTCGTCGGCACGGTCGACACGGTGACGCGGCAGCTCGTGGCCCTGTGCGAGCGCCTGCCCGTGACCTGGCTCTACTTCTGGGCCTACAACGGCTTGCTGCCGCATGCGCGGCTGATGACGACGATTGAGCGGTTTGCCACCGAGGTGCTGCCGCGCGTGAGCGCAGTCTTGCATGGAACTGGCCGCTGAAGCGGAGCCGGCCTGACGGCCGGCACGTATCTCTGGCCGCCTCCGGCGGCAGCGGGTCAGAAGACCCGCGCACCCAGTCGGCGACCAGTTCCCTGCAAGTCAGCGCTGCGCGGACGCAGCGCAAGCTCCTAGTTCGGTTTCTGCCGTTTCCGCTTCCGGCTGCGCCGGGTCCTCAGTTTCAGACCGTCCTTGAGGGAGGCGTCTGCCCCGGCGTCGACGACGATCTTGCCGCCGTCCGCGAGTTTGCCGAACAGGATCTCGTCGGCCAGCTTGCGCTTGATCTTCTCGTCGATCAGGCGGCGCATCGGCCGGGCGCCGAAGTCCGGCTCGTAGCCATGCACGGCGAGCCATTTCCGGGCGTTGTCGGTTAGCTCGACCGTAATCGCGCGTTCGGCGAGCTGGCCGCCGAGTTCGCCCACCAGCTTGTCGACAATCAGCCGCACGGAATCCATCTCCAGCGCCTTGAACACGACCCAGGCGTCGATCCGGTTGCGGAACTCCGGCGTGAACAGCCGCTCGACGGCCGGTTTCGAGGCGGCCTCGGCAGTGAGCTTGGAGCGGTCGCCGAATCCCATCGGCTTGGTGGTCAACTCCCGGCCGCCGGCGTTCGTGGTCATGATCAGGATCACGTGGCGGAAATCCGCCTTGCGGCCGTTGTTGTCGGTCAGGGTGGCGTGGTCCATGATCTGGAGCAGGATGTTGTAGACGTCCGGATGGGCCTTCTCGATCTCGTCGAGCAGCAGCACAGTGTGCGGCGTGCGGCGGATGGCGTCGGTGAGCATTCCGCCCTGGTCGAAGCCGACATAACCGGGCGGCGCGCCGATCAGCCGGGAGACGGTGTGCTTCTCCATGTACTCGCTCATGTCGAAGCGGGTGAAGGCGATCCCGAGCACCTCGGCGAGCTGGCGGGCCAGCTCCGTCTTGCCGACCCCGGTGGGACCCGAGAACA
Organism: Candidatus Multivorans sp.; assembly: GCA_965216125.1. GTDB lineage: Bacteria > Acidobacteriota > Thermoanaerobaculia > Multivoradales > Multivoraceae > Multivorans. The sequence continues at coordinate 4,095,984 of OZ244152.1, forward strand.
GGAAGCTGCCGATCGGCCGCTCGAGAGCGCCCAGGCCAGCGCGGCCCAGCTTTACCGCCGAGGAGATCGAGCGGATCGCCTCGTCCTGGCCGAAGATCACCGCCTTGAGCTCCTCTTCCAGGTTCGCCAGAGCGTCCCGGTCGTCGCTCGAGACGGACTTCTCGGGGATCTTCGCCATCGAGGCGACGACCCGTTCCATGTCGACCGGATCGAGAACGCTCTTTCGCAGGTCGCTCGTCCGCAGGCGGTTTGAGGCGCCGGCCTGATCCACGAGGTCGATCGCCTTGTCCGGCAGCCGGCGGTCGAGCAGGTAGCGGGCCGAGAGGTCCGCGGCTGCCTCCAGAGCTTCGTCCGCGTACTTCACCTCGTGGTGTTCTTCGTAGCGTCCGCGCAGGCCGCGCAGAATCTCCGCCGACTCCTCGATCGTGGGCTCGTCGATCTCGATCATCTGGAAACGGCGGGCGAGGGCGCGGTCGCGATCGAACGATCCCTTGTACTCGGCGTGGGTGGTCGAGCCGATGCAGCGCAGCTTGCCGGAGGCGAGGCCCGGCTTCAGGATGTTCGAGGCGTCGAGCGAGCCCGACGACACCGCGCCGGCGCCGACGATCGTGTGGATCTCGTCGATGAACAGGATGTGCTCGGGCTCGGCGACGATGCGGTCGATCACCGCCTTGAGCCGCTGCTCGAAGTCGCCCCGGTAACGCGTACCCGCCAGCAGCGCACCCATGTCGAGCGCATGGATCGTGACCTTGGACAGGAGTTCAGGCACGTTCCCTTCGTGGACGGCCAGCGCAAGCCCCTCGACGATCGCGGTCTTGCCTACCCCGGGGTCGCCGACCAGGACCGGGTTGTTCTTGCGCCGGCGAGCCAGCGTCTCGCACACCACGCGCACCTCGTCCAGGCGTCCGACGAGCGGGTCGATGGACCCTTCTGCCGCGCGCTCGTTCAGGTTCGAGGCGAAGCGCTGGAGAGGATCCTCGGCTTCTTCCTCCTCACCCTCTTCCGCGTCCGACTCCGGGGACTGCGGCGCGGTGAGGCCGGGCGCCGCCTTGACCGTGCCGTGGGAGAGGAAGCGAACGATGTCGAGGCGCGAAACGTCCTGGGCCCGAAGGACGTAGACGGCATGGGACTCCTGCTCCCGCATCAGGGAGGCGATGACCGCGCCGGCGTCCAGCTCGGTCTTGCCGGCGCCGTGAGCGTGCATCGCGGCGCGCTCGACCACGCGCCAGAACGCGATCGTCTGCTTGGGGGGCTGCTCGTCGGCCGGCTCATCTTCGGACGCTTCCGTTCCGGCGTGTTCCGGATTGCCGTTAGCCCGACCCGCGCCGTCCTCGTCACCCGCTGCCTGTGTTCCGGCGGCGGGGTCGGCCGCTTCCTCCGCGGCCTCCGCCGACAGCGCGGGCGGCAGGGTCTCGAGCTGGTGGTCCAGGAACTCCTCGACCTCCCGCACCAGACGGGGGAGGCGGACGCCGACTGCCTGCAGCACCCGTGCGCCCACCGGGTCGCTGCACAGAGCGAGCAGCAGGTGCTCGAGCGTCACGTACTCGTGCCGGCGCGATGACGCCTCCAGCATCGCGCGGCGCAGCGACTGCCGCAAGTCTTCGGTCATGCGCACGGAAGCGATGGCTGGTTTCCTCCCGGTCGCTCAGTTGATGTCGTCATTGCCCGAACCGTCTCCGCCGCCGGAGTCCTTGCCGTCGCCCTCATCGGGCTCGAGGGTGCACAGCAGCGGGACTTCCGCCTGCTGGGCCAGACTGCCGACTTCGGCGACCTTGGTCTCGGCAATCGAGAACGGATAGAGGCCGGCCACCCCAACGCCGTTCTTGTGGACATGGAGCATCAGGCGCGAAGCGTCCGATTCGGTCAGGTGGAAGACGTGCTGCAGGACCACGACGACGAACTCGCGCGGCGTGAAGTCGTCGTTGTGGAGAAGTACCTTGTACAGCCGCGGCCGGGCCAGGCGGGTCCGGGTCTTCGTCTTCGTGAGGACCTTGCTATCGCCCTGCCGATGGTCGTCGAAGTGCGGCACGGCTCCGATTATAGGCCCGAGGTCCCCTTGGAGGGGCGCCACCCACGGCAGGTTGGGTGGGCGCGGACCCGGGACCGGACAGGGCCCTACCTGTCTGGGGTGTCGGCGTACTGGCAACCGGGAAGCTGAAATGCCCGGTTGGCCTGCAAGTGCCGGACGCTTCACGACTCGGCCCCTTTAGTTTGCGGGGATCGCAACCATTTGCCTTCGAGAGAGAACGTTTTGGTCCGCTTCTCAACCGGATTTGGCCGATATTGACGCTTCCCTTTGGGTACGCTTCTACACCAAATCCGTAAAACCCTGAGAGGCTTTCGCCTCGCAGGCAAGTCACCGCGGAAGGAACGAGCCCCTATTTTGAAGCGGTTCCGTGGGTGGAAGGCGGTTAGCCACCTTCTCTGTCAACGTCCGATTCCGTTCCCACCGAAAGTTGGGGGATCGGACGCGTTGCGTCTGCGGGAGCGTTCGCACCATGGCCTCCAGAAGCGCCTTGGATGCCAGAGCGAAGCCAGGGGTCTTGCGGTCTTGGCTTCGGCGGTTCGTGGGTGTGCCGCCGGCCGGCGGATGCCGTGCCGCGGGGTCCGGCGCGAGTCTTCGGTCACGGGGTCGGCGGTAGGGGGAGGAGACGATTCCTCCGACGGCGCAGACGCAGGAAAACGCCGACGAAACACCCGGTCCCGGGCGTCGAGTCCTTTCGCGACGTCACGTCACCGTTCCGCGCGGGGTTGCCGGTCGATAGCAATCTGGGTCCTTGTTGGCGCGGGCCTTGCTGGTGTCGAGGCGTCCGCGCAGAGTACTCCTAAGCTCAGGGTCAATCTTGGGGACGCTGTGCTGGAGGGCGAGAGCACTACGGTGACTTTCCGCCGAAACGGCGAGACCACCGCCGAGTTGGAGTACTGCTTCCGCGCGACGACTCACACCAACTCGCTGATCTGGGACTTGACCGCTTCAAGGCCGGTGCACGGCACATACGTGGAGGTGACGAGACGCTTCGCTGTTGGAGCACGTGATGATGTCGTCACGCTTCGCACGCAGGCGGACGGGTTGGACGCGCTCGGTAGTGAGCAGGTACTTATCTCCCTTGCTATCAGTGATACCTATGGCCCCCTGAGCTGCACACAGAACTACACGATCCAGAACAGCCAGAGCGGCGGCTCGATACGGATGTATGACGACTATGACTACTACAGCTCGCTCACTGTTTCCGCAACGCCGAGAACGGCTTCGATAACTGAGGGGAGTACGGCCGAAGTTCTCCTGACCCGCACCGGCGGCCTCGTTTCCAGCGGCCGACTCGTCCTGGAGCCGGACCATGCCGCGGTGGACGTGAAGTTCCAGTTGGGCGAGGTGGGCTATGTGTTCAACGCCAATTTGGCTCCGTGGCGAGTGAGCGGAGGAGCGGCTTACGAATTCGTGTCGATCGATCCACCGGAGACCGCAACGGTCACGTTCCCGGCAGGCATGGCCGGACTGATCGTTGAAGTAGACACTTCCAACGACGCGGTGCCCGATGCCGCCGGTACCGCGGGGACGCTGACGGTTCTGCCGGGCGACAGCCCTTACCAGGTCGGCTCGCCGGCCACGGCTTCCTTTCTCGTCCAGGACCTGGGAGATACACCGAGGGTCGTCATCGATAGCACCCTGACGAGCACCACCGTTGGGGAGGCAGACGGCCATCTTCAGTTTGCCGTAAGGCAGATCCTCAGTCAGGGCCCCGTCAACGTCGAGGTTCAACTCAGTGCAACGGGCGACTTCCTGGCCGTGCCGCCGAACATTCAGTTGGGGCGGTACAGGTCGGCCACGCAGCCGTTCCTGGAACCGGTAGCGATCACACCGACCGTGCTGCCTTCCGGCGCCCTGGGTTTGACCATCCCGTATCAGGCGGGCGACGCAGACAACACGACCCGCATGGTCCGCGTAGGCCTCGTGAGCGACGATGTCGCGGAGGCGGACGGGACCGTCACGTTGACCGCGCCTGCTCAGCATGGGGCGCTGTCGGTCTCGGCTACCGTCGACATCGAGGACGATGATCTGCCCTTCGTGACGTTGACGCCCGACAGCGACAGGGTGGAGGAAGCCGGGAGCGTGACAGTCACTCTCACGCGGGACGGCGACATCACGCAGCCATTGGCGATCGACGGCAAGTACCTGTGGACATCCACGTCGCCCTCGCTGGTCAGCGACTTGACGCGGCATCCGGTCACCTTTGGAGCGAACGCCGCCAGTACCTCGTTCTCGGTCACGGTGCCGGAAGACGATGTCCGTTACTTCATAAGACGTCTGAACGTCTGGCTGTACCCGGATGCCGATGCACCCTTCCGCACGCCCGATCCGCCCCCGGAAGGGGCGGAGCCGGCCAGTGGGTCCACGTTCACGCACTTTCAACTGATCGCGGCGGACAACGACAAGGGAAAGCTCACCGTCGCGCCCGGACCGAGTCCGGTGTCCGAGACCGGTGAAGCCTGCTTCAGGCTCGGCGTCGACTCCATGGTCTTTCATGACTTCAGCGCGCTGCCCGTCGACTTCGAGCTCACCGTTACCGAGAGCGGCGACTACCTCGCCGCTTCACAGGCCAGGAGCTTTCGCCATGTGGTTCAACAACTGGGGGAGGAGATCAGCCCGACCGACACCAACTACGACATCTGCCTGACGCTCGACGATGACGAAGAGGACGAGGCCGACGGTACCGTCACTCTTGAGGTCACCGGTGCAACCAACGCCCACTACGAGCCTGGGTCTGCCGCGACTGCGTCCGTGACGGTCGAGGACGACGATGCGCCCGTCGTCAGCGTCGAGATCGCTCGAGTACCGCTTCCCGAAGGGAGTTGGCCAATCGTGTTCCGCAGGGAAGGAGACGCTGACGCTCCGTTGACGATTCTGGGCGACGACATCGAGATCAGCTACTGGTATCCGGCCAATGCCACTCCCCCGAGCGGAGGTCCAATCACTGAGCACGCCGTCACGTTCGCGCTGGGCAGTTCCACGGAGGACTACACGTTCGGAGTGCTGAACGATGACCTCTACTTGCCGGAACGTCATCTTGAGGTCGTTCTCAAGGCCCGGGCTTCGGCCCACAGAGTACCCGCCGCCCCGCCCGCCTGGTCGGTTTCCGACCTCAGTGACTCGACTCAGACTGTCTACCGGTTCCCGTTCGCGGAAAACGACAAAGGACGGTTGAAGATCACTGCCGTCGACGGGCGAGTGACCGAGTCGGAGTCCGCCTGCTTCAAGCTGTCCCTGACCAACGGCTACATTGCCGACCCAATGACGGTAGAACTCTCGATCACCGAGACCGGCGACGTTTTGGCGCCGGGACAGGACACAGAACTCCACGTGACCGCGACCGAAACGCCCCATACCGTGTGCGTTCAGCTAGATGATGATGACGAGAGCGAGGTCAACGCCAGCGTCACGGCTCAGATCGTCTCCGTGGACCACGCCGACATCCGAATCGTCGCAGACAAGAGTCGTGCGACCGTGCTGGTCAGCGACGACGAGCTGCCGTTGATCACCCTGACCGCGAACTCCACTACGGCGCCCGAGGCAGGTACGGTCAGCTTCACGGCGACTCGCACGGGCGACACGTCGCAGGCCTTGACCATCGATAGCCGCCACTTCGGCGCCTGGGTGGAGAAGACGGGCTACACGCCGGCTGTGTCGACCAACAGCTTGACGTTCCCCGCCAGCCAGTCATCCGTGGCCGTGGCTCTGACCGTTCCTGACGACAACCTCTACTACGTAACGTCGTCGTTTGTGGTGGTACTGACCACGGGCAATGCGGATACGGCCATGTCCGCCGGAGGGACGGCTAACTTCGCGCTTCCGGCCGTACCGCCCTCGGGAGCAACCGGCACTCGATCGGAAACCAAGTACAACTTCGACCTCGTGGAAGACGACAAAGCCTACCTGCGGGTGGTTGCCATCGCCAGCTCGCAGGGCACTATTCAGGCCATTACAGAGATCTCGGAGTCCGCGGGGGAACTCTGTTTCCAGATCTCGGCGGACGCAGTCTGGGATCCCGATGTCGATTTCAGAGTTTCATTCCAACTTTCGATCGATCAGACCGGGGACTTTCTGTTGAACGGGCCTGAGACGCCTGGTCGGGTACTTCAGACGCGCGCCGGTGCAACAGATGAGACGATCATGGAGCACTGCGTCACGCTTGACGACGACGAAGTGAGTGAGTACGCCGGGGAAGTCCGTGCGTCTCTCACGCTAATTCTCAATCCCGCCTTCGTGCCGGACCCCACTCACGGAACGTCCACTGTCGTCATCACCGACGACGAGGCGGCGCTGGCGAACGCAGTGGACGTTCAACTCGCCCTCAGCTCCAGTACCGCACGTGAGGACCAGGAGGCACAGATCCGGGTGGCGCGGTGGAACGGAGGCAACTCGCAGGCGCCGATAACCCAGGCAGTCACAGTCGGGGTGAAGTATCGCTTCAAGGGCGACTTTCACGGGAACGCCACCTTCACGACCGGATCCGTGGACATCGAGCCGGGTCAGACCTATGGAGAGTTGGCAGTCGACGTGCCGGATAATGATCTCCATGTCAAGAACTTCGTACTGGAGGTCTTTACGGAGCCTGGCGCCGACTATGTGGTGCGGACAGGTTACGCCTACCTGCCGATTCCCATTGTCGATGACGACGACCTCCAGAAGCTCGGTTTCTATTCCTTCGATCGACCGACTGGGCCGATCTCCGAATCGGCAAACATAAAGGACTTCGTTCTCCGGCGAAACTACGGCCTCGACCGGGACTTGCCAGCACTGCCCGTCCAACTCCGCATCACTGAGGCAGCGCTTCCCAACTGGTCGCTTTACCCTTCAGGCAATGTGCTTATCCATCAGCCGCACGGGTATGGGGCTCAACCGGCAGACGCAAGGCGTTACGGCCAGCACACGCCCTACCCCGGCAGTCGTACCATAAGAGTGGTGATGGGCGAGGGCAACGAAGTCCACCTCCTTCCGATCATTCCTCAGAATGATGCTCTTGAGGAAACGGCCAGTATGGTCACGGTGGAGATCCTCGGCAGCAAGGGTTATGAGGTCATCGACGGCGCCGGTTTCGCAGAAATCTGTCCCGGAACCGAATCTACACGGGGTTGCGGCGTCGAAAATACCTGGATCCATAACGACGACGACTACGAACACTGGCTCAAGTTGACGGCCGTAACGACTTCGGTCGAGGAGGGAGAGGACGCGATCTTCCGGATTGATCGGTTTGCGATCGACGTTGGCGGCTCGCCTCTCTATTCACCTTCGACCGGTCCCGTCTGCACCACGCCGAATCCGGAATCCGCGGTGCATGTGCCCATCAACCGGGTCGACTATCGATACGTCAGGTTCGACTTCTCCAACCACCTCGGCGTAGTGGATTACGACTACCTGACGACGCCGGATGGCGCCCAGGGTCATATGGCGGCGGGTACGGGAACGTTCGAGATCAGGGCGCCGACGGTGGATGATTCAATTGCGAAGGGGGATGTGGACGTCACTCTGACTCTCGTACCCCGGCCCAACCCGGGAGAACGGTATACCCGACCGTACTACTGCATTCTGTCTGGAGGTGAGGCTGCGAGCGTGGAAGTGAGAGATAACGATTCGCCTGAGTACACGGTATCCGTGAATCCGAGCACGGTCTCTGAAAATGCCGGCGAGACCGACCTGACCGTAACGGTGCAGTTGAACTCGGACGCGCCGGATGACCTTTCGGTGCGGCCCCTGGTGATTGCAGGCGATCAGGATCCGGTGCAGAGGAGTCCGGCGACGGCGGACGACTTCGTGGTGGTGGAACAGACGCCGGCGCCGGAAGTGGCAATCGCGGCCGGAAGTCGGTCGGGTACAGCAGTAATCAAGTTCCGACCGGTGAACGACAACGTCGCGGAGAACGATGAGAACCTGACTGTGACCGTGAGTGTCGACGAGGACACGGTGGTGCGGCCTGCCAGGCTGACGATCGTCGACAATGACGAAGGAGCTACGGTGGCGCCGACTGCATTGACGATCGTGGAAGGCGCTGCCACTGGTGGTACATTCTCGATCGTGCTGGCGAGTCAGCCGGCTTCGACAGTGACAATTGGCTTTGATGGGGATGACGGCACGGACGTGACAGTGGTACCGGACAGTCACGAGTTCACCACTGTGAACTGGTCCGATCCGAAGGTGTTTACGGTAACTGCTGGATCGGATGATGATGCGAACGACGATGTCGTCACGCTCGATCCTGTCGCTTCGACGGGTGGGTCGTACAGGTTGCTGGATTTCGACGAGGTGGTCGTGACAGTGACCGATGACGACAGCGTCTCGGTAGTGGTGACGCCCGTAGCGTTGGAACTGGATGAGGGTACCTCCGCCCAGTACGGAGTTGCGCTGGATTCGGTCCCGTCGGATTCGGTGACAGTCGACATCTACGGCGCCTCGGACTCGGACTTGTCGTTGAGTTCCTCCAGCTTGACTTTCGACACCGGCAACTGGAGTCAGGCGCAGACGGTGACCGTGTCGGCCGGCCATGACGACGATGCAGATAACGATTTCTCGGTACTGACACACCTCGCGTCGGGCGGTGGCTACGGCGGGTTGGCGTCCGACATTGTGGTGATCGTGGTGGATGACGACACGGTGTCGACGGAAGTGACGCTCTCGGTGGACACGGCCACCGTCTCCGAGGACGCAGGCGCGACCACGGTTACGGTGACCGGGACGTTGGACGAGGCGCCGTTCGCGTCGGCGAGAACCGTCACGGTCTCCGTGTCGGCGGGCACTGCGTCGGCCGACGACTTCTCCGCGGTGTCGGACTTCGCCTTGACGATCGGGGCCGGGGCGACCTGGGGCAAGGCGACGTTCCAGTTGACGCCGGCGGACGACGATGTCGACGAGGAGGACGAAACGGTCACGGTAGGGGGCGTCGCCCACGGTCTCACGGTGACGGAGGCTTCGTTGACCATAGGGGACGAGGACACGCGCGGCGTCGAGGTGGCGCCCACCGAGGTGGCGGTTGCCGAGGGCGGAGACCTGAGCTACACAGTGGTTCTGCAGTCGGCGCCCACGGGTCCGGTCACGGTGACGCTGAGCGTGAGCGATAGCAACGACGTCACGGTGTCCCCGCCGGCCTTGACGTTCACCTCGACGACCTGGTCGACGGCGCAGACGGTGACGGTCGAGGCGGCGGAGGACGACGACGCGGAGACCGACACGGCGACGGTGTTGCACGTCGTGGCGGGGGCGGATTACGGGTCGGAGACTGCAGACGATGTGACGGTGACGGTGACGGAGAACGAGACGGCATCCACGGCCGTGACCCTGTCGGTGGATCCGGCTGTGGTGTCGGAGGGCGCCGGCGCCACGACGGTGACGGTGACGGGGACGTTGGACCACACTCCGTTGACATCGGCAAAGACGGTGACGGTGTCGGTGTCGGCGGGCACAGGGTCTTCGAGCGACTTCGGTGCGGTGTCGGACTTCTCTCTGACAATCGAGGCCGGCGAGAGTTCGGGCGAGGCGACGTTCGAGTTGACGCCGGCGGACGACGATGTCGACGAGGACGGCGAGACGGTCACGGTCGGCGGCAGTACCGGAGGTCTGACGGTCAGCGACGCGACGTTGACGATCGAGGACGACGACACGCGGGGAGTGGACCTGAGTTCGACCACGTCGGCCCCGGCGGAGGGTGGCAGCTCGACCTACACGGTGGCGCTCGAGTCCCAGCCGACGGGTCAGGTGACGGTGACTCCGAGCAGGACCGGCAGTACCGACGTGACGGTGTCTCCGCCGGCGTTGACGTTCACTGCGACGACCTGGTCGACCGCGCAAACGGTGACGGTCGAGGCGGCCGAGGACGCGGATGCGGTCAACGACACCGCGACGGTGTCGCACACGGTGGCGGGGGCGGACTACGCGTCGGTGACGGCCGACGACGTGACGGTCACCGTGTCGGACAACGAGACGGCTTCGACCGCGGTGACGCTGTCCGCGGCGCCGTCAAGCGTGTCCGAGAGCGCCGGGGCCACGACGGTGACGGTGACGGGGACGTTGAACCACGCGCCCCTGGCGCCGGCGCAGACGGTGACGGTGTCGGTGTCGGCGGGCACGGCGTCTTCAAGCGACTTCGGGGCGGTCTCGGACTTCACCCTGACGATCGTGGCTGGGGCGACGTCGGGCGAGGCGACGTTCCAGTTGACGCCGTCGGACGACGACGTCGACGAGGAAGACGAGACGGTCACGATCGGCGGCAGTACTGAAGATCTGACGGTCACCGACGGCACGCTGACGATCGCGGACGACGACACGCGGGGCGTGGACCTGAGTCCGACGACGTTGACCCCGGCGGAGGGCGGCAGCTCGACCTACACGGTAGTCTTGCAGTCCCAGCCGACAGGGCAGGTGACGGTGACCCCGAACCGGACCGGGAGTACCGACGTGACGGTGTCTCCACCGGCGTTGACGTTCACTGCGACGACCTGGTCGACGGCACAGACGGTGACGGTCGAGGCGGCGGAGGACGCGGATGCGGAAACCGACACGGCGACGGTCTCGCACACGGTGGCGGGGGCGGACTACGGTTCGGAGACGGCTGATGATGTGTCGGTCACGGTGACGGACAACGAGACGGCCTCGACCGCGGTGACGCTGTCGGTGGCGCCGTCGAGCGTGTCCGAGAGCGCCGGCGCCACGACGGTGACGGTGACGGGGACGTTGGACCACACTCCGTTGACGTCGGCGCAGACGGTGACGGTGTCGGTGTCGGCGGGCACGGCGTCTTCAAGCGACTTCGGGGCGGTGTCGGACTTCACCCTGACGATCGGCGCCGGGGCGACCTCCGGTGAGGCGACGTTCCAGTTGACGCCGGCGGACGACGATGTCGACGAGGACGGCGAGACGGTCACGGTCGGCGGCAGTACCGAAGATCTGACGGTCAGCGACGCGACGTTGACGATCGAGGACGACGACACGCGAGGGGTCCAGGTGAGCCCGACATCGTTGACCCCGGCGGAGGGCGGCAGCTCGACCTACACGGTGGTCTTGCAGTCCCAGCCGACGGGGCAGGTGACGGTGACTCCGAGCAGGACCGGGAGTACCGACGTGACGGTGTCTCCGCCGGCGTTGACGTTCAGCTCGACGACCTGGTCGACGGCACAGACGGTGACGGTCGAGGCGGCGGAAGACGACGACGCGGAAACCGACACGGCGACGGTGTCGCACACCGTCGCAGGGGCCGACTACGGTTCGGAGACGACTGATGATGTGTCGGTCACGGTGTCTGACAACGAGACGGCTTCGACCGCGGTGACGCTGTCGGTGGCGCCGTCGAGCGTGTCCGAGAGCGCCGGCGCCACGACGGTGACGGTGACGGGGACTTTGGACTACACAGCCCTGACCTCGGCGCAGACGGTCACCGTGTCGGTGTCGACGGGTACGGCGTCTTCGAGTGACTTCGGGGCGGTGTCGGACTTCGCGCTGACGATCGGCGCCGGGGCGACCTCGGGCGAGGCGACGTTCCAGTTGACGCCGGCGGACGACGATGTCGACGAGGACGACGAGACGGTCACGGTCGGCGGCACTACCGAAGGTCTGACGGTGACCGACGCGACTTTGACGATAGCGGACGACGACACGCGGGGCGTGCAGGTGGCTCCGACCTCGTTGACCCCGGCGGAGGGCGGCAGCTCGACCTACACGGTGGCGCTCGAGTCCCAGCCGACGGGTGAGGTGACGGTGACTCCGAGCAAGACCGGGAGCGAGGACGTGACGGTGTCTCCGCCGGCGCTCACGTTCACTTCGACGACCTGGTCGACGGCACAGACGGTGACGGTCGAGGCGGCGGAGGACGCGGATGCGGTCAACGATACGGCGACGGTGGCGCACACGGTGGCGGGTGCGGATTACGCATCGGAGACGGCTGATGATGTGTCGGTCAGCGTGTCCGAGAACGAGACGGCCTCGACCGCGGTGACGCTGTCGGCGGCGCCGTCGAGCGTGTCCGAGAGCGCCGGCGCCACGACGGTGACGGTGACGGGGACGTTGAACCAGGCGCCCCTGGTGTCGGCGCAGACGGTGACGGTGTCGGTGTCGGCGGGCACGGCGTCTTCAAGCGACTTCGGGGCGGTCTCGGACTTCACCCTGACGATCGGCGCCGGGGAGACCTCGGGCGAGGCGACGTTCCAGTTGACGCCGGCGGACGACGATGTCGACGAGGACGGCGAGACGGTCACGATCGGCGCCACTACCGAAGGTCTGACGGTGACCGACGCGACCTTGACGATCGCGGACGACGACACGCGGGGAGTGGACCTGAGTTCGACGACGTTGACCCCGGCGGAGGGCGGCAGCTCGACCTACACGGTGGTGCTGGAGTCCCAGCCGACGGGTCAGGTGACGGTGACGCCGAGCAGGGCCGGGAGCGAGGACGTGACGGTGTCTCCGCCGGCGTTGACCTTCACCTCGACGACCTGGTCGACCGCGCAAACGGTGACGGTCGAGGCGGCGGAGGACGACGACGCGGAAACCGACACGGCGACGGTGTCGCACACGGTGGCGGGGGCCGACTACGGTTCGGAGACGGCGTCGGATGTGTCGGTGACCGTGTCGGAGAACGAGACGGCATCTACGGCGGTGACCCTGACGGTGGCGCCGTCGAGCGTGTCCGAGAGCGCCGGCGCCACGACGGTGACGGTGACGGGGACGTTGGACCACACTCCGTTGACGTCGGCGCAGACGGTGACGGTGTCGGTGTCGGCGGGCACGGCGTCTTCAAGCGACTTCGGGGCGGTCTCGGACTTCACCCTGACGATCGGCGCCGGGGAGACCTCGGGCGAGGCGACGTTCCAGTTGACGCCGGCGGACGACGATGTCGACGAGGACGGCGAGACGGTCACGATCGGCGCCACTACCGAAGGTCTGACGGTCACCGGCGGGACGTTGACGATCGCGGACGACGACACGCGGGGAGTGGACCTGAGTCCGACGACGTTGACCCCGGCGGAGGGCGGCAGCTCGACCTACACGGTGGCGCTCGAGTCCCAGCCGACGGGTCAGGTGACGGTGACTCCGAGCAGGACCGGCAGTACCGACGTGACGGTGTCTCCGCCGGCGTTGACGTTCACTGCGACGACCTGGTCGACGGCACAGACGGTGACCGTCGAGGCGGCGGAGGACGCGGATGCGGAAACCGACACGGCGACGGTGTCGCACACAGTGGCGGGAGCCGACTACGGTTCGGAGACGGCGTCGGATGTGTCGGTGACCGTGTCGGAGAACGAGATCGCGTCGACTGCGGTGACGCTGTCGGTGGCGCCGTCGAGCGTGTCGGAGAGTGGCGGCGCCACGGTGTTGACGGTGACGGGGACGTTGAACCAGGCGCCCCTGACGTCGGCGAAGACGGTGACGGTGACGGTGTCGGCGGGCACGGCGTCTTCAAGCGACTTCGGGGCGGTGTCGGACTTCACCCTGACGATCGGCGCCGGGGCGACCTCCGGTGAGGCGACGTTCCAGTTGACGCCGGCGGACGACGATGTCGACGAGGACGGCGAGACGGTCACGGTCGGCGGCAGTACCGAAGATCTGACGGTCAGCGACGCGACGTTGACGATCGAGGACGACGACACGCGAGGGGTCCAGGTGAGCCCGACATCGTTGACCCCGGCGGAGGGCGGCAGCTCGACCTACACGGTGGTCTTGCAGTCCCAGCCGACGGGGCAGGTGACGGTGACTCCGAGCAGGACCGGGAGTACCGACGTGACGGTGTCTCCGCCGGCGTTGACGTTCAGCTCGACGACCTGGTCGACGGCACAGACGGTGACGGTCGAGGCGGCGGAAGACGACGACGCGGAAACCGACACGGCGACGGTGTCGCACACCGTCGCAGGGGCCGACTACGGTTCGGAGACGACTGATGATGTGTCGGTCACGGTGTCTGACAACGAGACGGCTTCGACCGCGGTGACGCTGTCGGCGGCGCCGTCGAGCGTGTCCGAGAGCGCCGGCGCCACGACGGTGACGGTGACGGGGACTTTGGACTACACAGCCCTGACCTCGGCGCAGACGGTCACCGTGTCGGTGTCGACGGGTACGGCGTCTTCGAGCGACTTCGGGGCGGTGTCGGACTTCGCGCTGACGATCGGCGCCGGGGCGACCTCGGGCGAGGCGACGTTCCAGTTGACGCCGGCGGACGACGACGTCGACGAGGACGACGAGACGGTGACGGTCGGCGGCAGCACCCAGGGCCTCACCGTTGCTGCGGCGACGTTGACGATCGCGGACGACGATACGCGGGGCGTGGACCTGAGTTCGACGACGTTGGCCCCGGCGGAGGGCGGCAGCTCGACCTACACGGTGGTCTTGCAGTCCCAGCCGACGGGGCAGGTGACGGTGACGCCGAGCAAGACGGGAAGTACCGACGTGACGGTGTCTCCGCCGGCGCTGACGTTCACCTCGACGACCTGGTCGACGGCACAGACGGTGACGGTCGAGGCGGCGGAGGACGCGGATGCGGTCAACGACACGGCGACGGTGTCGCACACGGTGGCGGGGGCGGACTACGCGTCGGTCCCGGCGTCCGATGTGACGGTCACCGTGTCTGACAACGAGACGGCTTCGACCGCAGTGACGCTGTCCGTGGCGCCGTCGAGCGTGTCGGAGAGTGGCGGCGCCACGACGGTGACGGTGACGGGGACGCTGAATCACGCGGCCCTGACGTCGGCGAAGACGGTGACGGTCTCGGTGTCGGCCGGCACGGCGTCTTCGAGCGACTTCGGGGCGGTGTCGGACTTCACCCTGACGATCGCCACCGGGGCGACCTCGGGTGAGGCGACGTTCCAGTTGACGCCGGCGGACGACGACGTCGACGAGGAAAACGAAACGGTCACGGTCGGCGGCAGTACCGAAGATCTGACGGTCACCGGCGGGACGTTGACGATCGCGGACGACGACACGCGCGGGGTCCAGGTGAGTCCGACATCGGTCACGGCCGCTGAGGGCGGCGGTTCGAGCTACACGGTGGCGCTGGAGTCCCAGCCGACGGGTCAGGTGACGGTGACTCCGAGCAGGACCGGGAGTACCGACGTGACGGTGTCTCCGCCGGCGTTGACCTTCAGCTCGACGACCTGGTCGACGGCACAGACGGTGACGGTCGAGGCGGCGGAGGACGATGACGCGGAAACCGACACGGCGACGGTCTCGCACACGGTGGCGGGGGCGGACTACGCGTCGGTGGCGGCCGGCGATGTGACGGTCACCGTGTCGGAGAACGAGACCGTTTCGAGCGCGGTGACGCTGTCGGTGGCGCCGTCGAGCGTGTCCGAGAGCGCCGGCGCCACGACGGTGACGGTGACGGGGACGTTGAACCACACAGCCCTGACGTCGGCAAAGACGGTGACGGTCTCGGTGTCGGCCGGCACGGCGTCTGCGAGTGACTTCGGGGCGGTGTCGGACTTCACCCTGACGATTGCCACCGGGGCGACCTCGGGCGAGGCGACGTTCCTGCTGACGCCGGCGGACGACGACGTCGACGAGGACGGCGAGATGGTCACGGTCGGCGGCAGCACCCAGGGCCTCACCGTTGCTTCGGCGACCTTCACGATCGCGGACGACGACACGCGCGGCGTGGACGTGAGCCCGACATCGTTGACGCCGGCCGAGGGCGGCAGCTCGACCTACACCGTGGTGCTGACGTCACAACCGACAGGCCAGGTGACCGTGACGCCGAGCAGCACGGGGAGTACCGACGTGACGGTGTCTCCACCGGCGTTGACGTTCAGCTCGACGACCTGGTCGACCGCGCAGACGGTGACCGTCGAGGCGGCGGAGGACGCGGATGCGGAAACCGACACGGCGACGGTGTCGCACACAGTGTCGGGCGCGGACTACGCGTCGGAGACGGCGGCGAGCGTGTCGGTCACCGTGTCGGAGAACGAGACGGCTTCGACCGCGGTGACGCTGTCGGTGGCGCCGTCGAGCGTGTCGGAGAGTGCCGGCGCCACGACGGTGACGGTGACGGGAACGCTGAATCAGGCGGCCCTGACGTCGGCGAAGACGGTGACGGTCTCGGTGTCGGCCGGCACGGCGTCTGCGAGTGACTTCGGGGCGGTGTCGGACTTCACCCTGACGATTGCCACCGGGGCGACCTCGGGTGAGGCGACGTTCCTGCTGACGCCGGCGGACGACGACGTCGACGAGGACGGCGAGACGGTCACGGTTGGCGGCAGCACCCAGGGCCTCACCGTTGCTGCGGCGACGTTGACGATCGCGGACGACGACACGCGCGGCGTGGACGTGAGCCCGACATCGGTGACGCCAGCCGAGGGCGGCAGCTGGAACTACACGGTGGTGCTGACGTCACAGCCGACGGGTCAGGTGACGGTGACTCCGAGCAAGACCGGGAGCGAGGACGTGACGGTGTCTCCACCGGCGTTGACCTTCACCTCGACGACCTGGTCGACCGCACAGACGGTGACGGTCGAGGCGGCGGAGGACGCGGATGCGGAAACCGACACTGCGACGGTGTCGCACACAGTGTCGGGCGCGGACTACAGCTCGGAGACGGCGGCGAGCGTGTCGGTCACCGTGTCGGAGAACGAGACGGCTTCGACCGCGGTGACGCTGTCGGTGGCGCCGTCGAGCGTGTCGGAGAGCGCCGGCGCCACGACGGTGACGGTGACGGGGACGCTGAATCACGCGCCCCTGGTGTCGGCGCAAACGGTGACGGTGTCGGTGTCGGCGGGTACGGCGTCTTCGAGCGACTTCGCCACGGTGCCGGACTTCGCGCTGACGATCGTGGCTGGGGCTATGTCGGGCGAGGCGACGTTCCTGCTGACGCCGGCGGCCGACGACGTCGACGAGAACGGCGAGACGGTCACGGTCGGCGGCAGTACCCAGGGCCTCACGGTTACTTCGGCAAGCTTTACGATCGCGGACGACGACACGCGCGGGGTCCAGGTGAGTCGGACATCGGTCACGGTCTCTGAGGGCGGCAGCTCGACCTACACGGTGGCTCTGCAGTCACAGCCGACGGGGCCGGTGACGGTGACTCCGAGCAGGACCGGGAGTACCGACGTGACGGTGTCTCCGCCGGCGCTGACGTTCAGCTCGACGACCTGGTCGACCGCGCAGACGGTGACCGTCGAGGCGGCGGAGGACGCGGATGCGGAAACCGACACTGCGACTGTGTCGCACACGGTGTCGGGCGCGGACTACACCTCGGAGACGGCGGCGAACGTCTTGGTCACCGTGTCGGAGAACGAGAACGTTTCGACCGCGGTGACTTTGTCCGTGTCCCCGTCGACCGTGTCGGAGAGCGCGAGCGCCACCACGATGACGGTGACGGGGACGTTGAATCACGCGCCCCTGACGTCGGCGAAGACGGTGTCGGTGTCGGTGTCGGCGGGTACGGCGTCTTCGAGCGACTTCGGGGCGGTGTCGGACTTCACCCTGACCATCGGCGCTGGGGCCACCTCGGGCGAGGCGACGTTCCAGTTCACGCCGGCGGACGACGACATCGACGAGGCCGGCGAGACGGTCACAGTCGGCGGCAGTACCCAGGGTCTCACCGTTAATTCGGTGACCTTGACGATCGACGACGACGACACGCGGGGCGTGGACCTGAGTTCGACGACGTTGGCCCCGGCGGAGGGCGGCAGCTCGACCTACACGGTGGCGCTCGAGTCACAGCCGACGGGTCCGGTCACGGTGACGCCGAGCAAGACCGGAAGTACCGACGTGACGGTGTCTCCGCCGGCGTTGACGTTCACGGCGACGACCTGGTCAACGGCACAGACGGTGACAGTCGAGGCGGCCGAGGACGCGGATGCGGAAACCGACACGGCGACGGTGTCGCACACCGTGGCGGGAGCGGACTACAGCTCGGAGATGGCGGCGAGCGTGTCGGTCACCGTGTCGGAGAACGAGACGGCTTCGACCGCGGTGACGCTGTCCGTGGCGCCGTCGAGCGTGTCGGAGAGCGCCGGCGCCACGACGGTGACGGTAACGGGGACGCTGAATCACGCGGCCCTGACGTCGGCGACGACGGTGTCGGTGTCGGTGTCGGCGGGCACCGCGTCTTCGAGCGACTTCGGGGCCGTGTCGGACTTCACCCTGACAATCGCCACCGGGGCTACGTCGGGCGAGGCGACGTTCCAGTTCACGCCGGCGGCCGACGATGTCGACGAGGAAGACGAGACGGTCACGGTCGGCGGCAGTACTCAAGGGTTGACGGTCACCGGCGGGACGTTGACGATCGCGGACGACGACACGCGCGGGGTCCAGGTGAGTCCGACATCGGTCACGGTTCCTGAGGGCGGCGGTTCGAGCTACACGGTGGTCTTGCAGTCCCAGCCGACGGGGCAGGTGCCGGTGACTCCGAGCAGGACCGGGAGTACCGACGTGACGGTGTCTCCGCCGGCGTTGACGTTCACTGCGACGACCTGGTCGACGGCACAGACGGTGACCGTCGAGGCGGCGGAGGACGCGGATGCGGTCAACGACACGGCGACGGTGTCGCACACGGTGGCGGGGGCGGACTACGCGTCGGTCCCGGCGTCCGATGTGACGGTCACCGTGTCTGACAACGAGACGGCTTCGACCGCGGTGACGCTGTCCGTGGCGCCGTCGAGCGTGTCGGAGAGTGGCGGCGCCACGACGGTGACGGTGACGGGGACACTGAACCACGCGGCCCTGGAGTCGGCGCAGACGGTGACGGTCTCGGTGTCGGCCGGCACGGCGTCTTCGAGCGACTTCGGGGCGGTGTCGGACTTCACCCTGACGATCGCCACCGGGGCGACCTCGGGTGAGGCGACGTTCCAGTTGACGCCGGCGGACGACGACGTCGACGAGGACGGCGAGACGGTCACAATCGGCGGCAGTACCCAGGGTCTCACGGTTACTTCGGCAAGCTTGACGATCGCGGACGACGACACGCGCGGGGTCCAGGTGAGTCCGACATCGGTCACGGCCCCTGAGGGCGGCGGTTCGAGCTACACGGTGGCGCTGGAGTCCCAGCCGACGGGTCAGGTGACGGTGACTCCGAGCAGGACCGGCAGTACCGACGTGACGGTGACTCCGCCGACGTTGACCTTCAGCTCGACGACCTGGTCGACCGCGCAAACGGTGACCGTCGAGGCCGCGGAGGACGCGGATGCGGAAACCGACACGGCGACAGTGTCGCACACCGTCGCAGGGGCCGACTACGGTTCGGAGACGGCTGATGATGTGTCGGTGACGGTGTCGGAGAACGAGACGGCGTCAACGGCGGTGACGCTGACCGTGGCGCCGTCGAGCGTGTCGGAGAGTGGCGGCGCCACGACGGTGACGGTGACGGGGACGCTGAATCACGCGGCCCTGACGTCGGCGAAGACGGTGACGGTCTCGGTGTCGGCCGGCACGGCGTCTTCGAGCGACTTCGGGGCGGTGTCGGACTTCACCCTGACGATCGCCACCGGGGCGACCTCGGGTGAGGCGACGTTCCAGTTGACGCCGGCGGACGACGACGTCGACGAGGAAAACGAAACGGTCACGGTCGGCGGCAGTACCGAAGATCTGACGGTCACCGGCGGGACGTTGACGATCGCGGACGACGACACGCGCGGGGTCCAGGTGAGTCCGACATCGGTCACGGCCGCTGAGGGCGGCGGTTCGAGCTACACGGTGGCGCTGGAGTCCCAGCCGACGGGTCAGGTGACGGTGACTCCGAGCAGGACCGGCAGTACCGACGTGACGGTGTCTCCGCCGACGTTGACCTTCAGCTCGACGACCTGGTCGACCGCGCAAACGGTGACCGTCGAGGCCGCGGAGGACGCGGATGCGGAAACCGACACGGCGACGGTGTCGCACACTGTCGCAGGGGCGGACTACAGCTCGGAGACGGCTGATGATGTGTCGGTGACCGTGTCGGAGAACGAGACGACCTCGACCGCGGTGACGCTGTCCGTGGCGCCGTCGAGCGTGTCGGAGAGTGCCGGCGCCACGACGGTGACGGTGACGGGGACGCTGAATCACGCGGCCCTGACGTCGGCGAAGACGGTGACGGTCTCGGTGTCGGCCGGCACGGCGTCTTCGAGCGACTTCGGGGCGGTGTCGGACTTCACCCTGACGATCGCCACCGGGGCGACCTCGGGTGAGGCGACGTTCCAGTTGACGCCGGCGGACGACGACGTCGACGAGGAAAACGAAACGGTCACGGTCGGCGGCAGTACCGAAGATCTGACGGTCACCGGCGGGACGTTGACGATCGCGGACGACGACACGCGCGGGGTCCAGGTGAGCCCGACATCGGTCACGGCCCCTGAGGGCGGCGGTTCGAGCTACACGGTGGCGCTGGAGTCCCAGCCGACGGGTCAGGTGACGGTGACTCCGAGCAGGACCGGCAGTACCGACGTGACGGTGTCTCCGCCGGCGCTGACGTTCACCTCGACGACCTGGTCGACGGCACAGACGGTGACCGTCGAGGCCGCGGAGGACGCGGATGCGGAAACCGACACGGCGACGGTGTCGCACACCGTCGCAGGGGCCGACTACGGTTCGGAGACGGCGTCCGATGTGTCAGTGACCGTGTCGGAGAACGAGACGACCTCGACCGCGGTGACGCTGTCGGTGGCGCCGTCGAGCGTGTCGGAGAGTGCCGGCGCCACGACGGTGACGGTGACGGGGACGCTGAATCACGCGGCCTTGGTGTCGGCGCAAACGGTGACGGTGTCGGTGTCGGCGGGTACGGCGGCTTCGAGCGACTTCGCCACGGTGTCGGACTTCGCGCTGACGATCGTGGCCGGGGCTACGTCGGGCGAGGCGACGTTCCTGCTGACGCCGGCACCCAACGACATCGACGAGGACAGCGGGACGGTCACGGTCGGCGGTAGTACCCAGGGCCTCACCGTGAACCCGGCGACGCTGACGATCGAGGACGACAGACACGCGCGGCGTGGACGTGGCCCGACATCGGTGACGCCAGCCGCACGGCGACCGGGAGTACCGACGTGACGGTGTCTCCGCCGGCGTTGACGTTCAGCTCGACGACCTGGTCGACCGCGACGGTGACCGTCGAGGCGGCGGAGGACGCGGATGCGGAAACCGACACGGCGACGGTGTCGCACAGCGACTACGCGTCGGTCCCGGCGTCCATGTGTCGGTCACCGTGTCGGAGAACGAGACGCCTCGACCGCGGTGACGCTGTCCGTGGCGCCGTCGACCGTGTCGGAGAGCGCGAGCGCCACGACGGTGACGGTGACGGGGACGCTGAATCACGCGGCCCTGACGTCGGCGACGACGGTGTCGGTGACGGTATCGGCGGGTACGGCGTCTTCGAGCGACTTCGGGGCGGTGTCGGACTTCACCCTGACAATCGCCACCGGGGCGACCTCGGGCGAGGCGACGTTCCAGTTGACGCCGGCGGACGACGACGTCGACGAGGACGGCGAGACGGTCACAGTCGGCGGCAGTACCCAGGGTCTCACGGTTACTTCGGCAAGCTTGACGATCGCGGACGACGACACGAGCGGGGTCCAGGTGAGTCCGACATCGGTCACGGTCTCTGAGGGCGGTAGCTCGACCTACACGGTGGTGCTGCAATCCCAGCCGACGGGGTCGGTGACGGTGACGCCGAGCAAGACGGGGAGTACCGACGTGACGGTGTCTCCGCCGGCGTTGACGTTCAGCTCGACGACCTGGTCGACCGCGCAAACGGTGACGGTCGAGGCGGCGGAGGACGCGGATGCGGAAACCGACACGGCGACGGTGTCGCACACCGTGGCGGGAGCGGACTACAGCTCGGAGACGGCGGCGAGCGTGTCGGTCACCGTGTCGGAGAACGAGACGGCTTCGACCGCGGTGACTTTGTCCGTGGCGCCGTCGACCGTGTCGGAGAGCGCGAGCGCCACGACGGTGACGGTGACGGGGACGCTGAATCACGCGGCCCTGACGTCGGCGACGACGGTGTCGGTGACGGTATCGGCGGGTACGGCGTCTTCGAGCGACTTCGGGGCGGTGTCGGACTTCACCCTGACAATCGCCACCGGGGCGACCTCGGGCGAGGCGACGTTCCAGTTGACGCCGGCGGACGACTACGTCGACGAGGACGGCGAGACGGTCACGGTCGACGGCAGTACCCAAGGGTTGACGGTCACCGGCGGGACGTTGACGATCGCGGACGACGACACGCGCGGGGTCCAGGTGAGTCCGTCCCTGGTGAATCCCAGAGAGGGGGGTAGCGCGAGCTACACGGTGGTGCTGCAGTCCGCGCCGACGGGCCAGGTGACGGTGACGCCGAGCGTGAGCGGGAGCGAGGACGTGACGGTGTCTCCGGCGGCACTGACCTTCACGTCGACGACGTGGTTGGCGGCACAGACGGTGACGGTCGAGGCGGCAGAGGACGAAGACGCGGAAGGCGACCGTGCGACGATCTCGCATGTCGTGTCGGGCGGCGATTACGGCTCCGAAACGGTGTCCCCGGTATTGGTGATGGTGTTGGAAAGCGGGAGCCTGCCGGTGGGGGACGACGAGACGGCGTCAACGGCGGTGACGCTGACCGTGGCGCCGTCGAGCGTGTCCGAGAGCGCCGGCGCCACGACGGTGACGGTGACGGGAACGTTGAGCAACGCCGCCCTGGAGTCCGCGCAGACGGTGACGGTGTCGGTGTCGGCGGGCACGGCGTCTGCGAGCGACTTTGGGGCGGTGTCGGACTTCACCCTGACAATCGCCACCGGGGCCACCTCGGGCGAGTCGACGTTCCAGTTGACGCCGGCGGACGACGACGTCGACGAGGACGGCGAGACGGTCACAGTCGGCGGCAGTACCCAGGGTCTCACGGTTACTTCGGCAAGCTTGACGATCGCGGACGACGACACGCGCGGGGTCCAGGTGAGCCCGACCTCGGTCACGGTCTCTGAGGGCGGCAGCTCGAGCTACACGGTGGTGCTGCAGTCACAGCCGACGGGGCAGGTGACGGTGACGCCGAGCAAGACCGGAAGTACCGACGCGACGGTGTCTCCGCCGGCGTTGACGTTCAGCTCGACGACCTGGTCGACGGCGCAGACTGTGACCGTCGAGGCGGCGGAGGACGAAGATGCGGAGACCGACACGGCGACGGTGTCGCACACGGTGGCGGGGGCGGACTACAGCTCGGAGACGGCTGATGATGTGTCGGTGACGGTGTCGGAGAACGAGACGGCGTCAACGGCGGTGACGCTGACCGTGGCGCCGTCGAGCGTGTCCGAGAGCGCCGGCGCCACGACGGTGACGGTGACGGGAACGTTGAGCAACGCGGCCCTGGAGTCGGCGCAGACGGTGACGGTCTCGGTGTCGGCGAGCACGGCGTCTTCGAGCGACTTTGGCGGGGTGACCGACTTCACGCTCACGATCGATGCGGGCGAGACTTCGGACGAGGCGACGTTCCAGTTCACGCCGGCGGCCGACGATGTCGACGAGGAAGACGAGACGGTCACGGTTGGCGGCAGTACCGAAGGGTTGACGGTCACCGACGCGACCTTGACGATCGCGGACGACGACACGCGGGGCGTGGGCGTGCTGCCGACATCGGTCGCTGTCCCTGAGGGCGGCAGCTCGACCTACACGGTGGTCTTGCAGTCCCAGCCGACGGGGCAGGTGACGGTGACGCCGAGCAAGACCGGAAGTACCGACGTGACGGTGTCTCCGCCGGCGTTGACGTTCACGTCGACGACCTGGTCGACGGCGCAGACTGTGACCGTCGAGGCGGCGGAGGACGCGGATGCGGAGACCGACACGGCGACGGTGTCGCACACGGTGGCGGGGGCGGACTACAGCTCGGAGACGGCTGATGATGTGTCGGTGACGGTGTCGGAGAACGAGACGGCGTCAACGGCGGTGACGCTGACCGTGGCGCCGTCGAGCGTGTCCGAGAGCGCCGGCGCCACGACGGTGACGGTGACGGGAACGTTGAGCAACGCGGCCCTGGAGTCGGCGCAGACGGTGACGGTCTCGGTGTCGGCGAGCACGGCGTCTTCGAGCGACTTTGGCGGGGTGACCGACTTCACGCTCACGATCGACGCCGGGGAAACATCGGGTGAGGCGACGTTCCAGTTCACGCCGACGGCCGACGATGTCGACGAGGAAGACGAGACGGTGACGGTTGGCGGCAGTACCGAAGGGTTGACGGTCACCGACGCGACCTTGACGATCGCGGACGACGACACGCGGGGCGTGGGCGTGAGCCCGACCTCGGTGACCCCCACCGAGGGCGGCAGCTCGAGCTACACGGTGGTGCTGCAGTCACAGCCGACGGGGCAGGTGACGGTGACGCCGAGCAGCACCGGGAGTGCCGACGTGACGGTGTCTCCGCCGGCGCTGACGTTCAGCTCGACGACCTGGTCGACGGCGCAGACTGTGACCGTCGAGGCGGCGGAGGACGAAGATGCGGAGACCGACACGGCGACGGTGTCGCACACGGTGGCGGGGGCGGACTACAGCTCGGAGACGGCTGATGATGTGTCGGTGACGGTGTCGGAGAACGAGACGGCGTCAACGGCGGTGACGCTGACCGTGGCGCCGTCGAGCGTGTCCGAGAGCGCGGGCGCAACGACGGTGACGGTGACGGGAACGTTGAGCAACGCGGCCCTGGAGTCGGCGCAGACGGTGACGGTCTCGGTGTCGGCGAGCACGGCGTCTTCGAGCGACTTTGGCGGGGTGACCGACTTCACGCTCACGATCGACGCGGGCGAGACTTCGGACGAGGCGACGTTCCAGTTCACGCCGACGGCCGACGACGTCGACGAGGAAGACGAGACGGTGACGGTTGGCGGCAGTACCGAAGGGTTGACGGTCACCGACGCGACCTTGACGATCGCGGACGACGACACGCGGGGCGTGGGCGTGAGCCCGACCTCGGTGACCCCCACCGAGGGCGGCAGCTCGACCTACACGGTGGTGCTGCAGTCACAACCGACGGGTCCGGTCACGGTGACGCCGAGCAAGACCGGAAGTACCGACGTGACGGTGTCTCCGCCGGCGCTGACGTTCACGTCGACGACCTGGTCGACGGCGCAGACTGTGACCGTCGAAGCGGCGGAGGACGAGGACGCGGAGACCGACACGGCGACGGTGTCGCACACGGTGGCGGGGGCGGACTACAGCTCGGAGACGGCTGATGATGTGTCGGTGACGGTGTCGGAGAACGAGACGGCGTCAACGGCGGTGACGCTGACCGTGGCGCCGTCGAGCGTGTCCGAGAGCGCGGGCGCAACGACGGTGACCGTGACGGGAACGTTGAGCAACGCCGCCCTGGAGTCCGCGCAGACGGTGACGGTGTCGGTGTCGGCGGGCACGGCCTCTTCGAGCGACTTTGGCGGAGTGACCGACTTCACGCTCACGATCGACGCGGGCGAGACTTCGGACGAGGCGACGTTCCAGTTCACGCCGACGGCCGACGACGTCGACGAGGAAGACGAGACGGTGACGGTTGGCGGCAGTACCGAAGGGTTGACGGTCACCGACGCGACCTTGACGATCGCGGACGACGACACGCGGGGCGTGGGCGTGAGCCCGACCTCGGTGACCCCCGCCGAGGGCGGCAGCTCGACCTACACGGTGGTGCTGCAGTCGCAGCCGACAAGCCAGGTGACGGTGACGGCGAGCAGGAACGGGAGCCAGGACGTGACCGTATCTCCGCCGGCGTTGACGTTCAGCTCGACGACCTGGTCGACGGCGCAGACGGTGACCGTCGAGGCGGCGGAGGACGAGGACGCGGAGACCGACACGGCGACGGTGTCGCACACGGTGTTGGGCGGGGACTACGCGTCGGAGACGGCGTCGGATGTGTCGGTGACGGTGTCGGAGAACGAGACGGCTTCAACCGCGGTGACGCTGACCGTGGCGCCGTCGAGCGTGTCCGAGAGCGCGGGCGCCACGACGGTGACGGTGACGGGGACGTTGAGCAACGCGGCCCTGGAGTCGGCGCAGACGGTGACGGTCTCGGTGTCGGCGGGCACGGCCTCTTCGAGCGACTTTGGCGGGGTGACCGACTTCACGCTCACGATCGACGCCGGGGAAACATCGGGTGAGGCGACGTTCCAGTTCACGCCGACGGCTGACGATGTCGACGAGGAAGACGAGACGGTCACGGTCGACGGCAACACCCAGGGTCTCACCGTCAACCCGACGACGGTGACGATCGAGGACGACGACACCCGGGGAGTCGAGGTGAGTCCGACCTCGGTGGCGGTCTCTGAGGGCGACGACTCGATCTACACGGTGGTGCTGCTTTCCCAGCCGACGGGCCAGGTGACGGTGGCTTCAAGCGTGAGCGGAGTTGCAGGCGTGAGGCTCGAGCCGGCAGAACTGACGTTCACCGCTGCGACGTGGTCCGTCGCGCAAACGGTGACGGTGACGGCGGTGGCAGCCGGAAAGCACACGGTGGCGCATAGCGTCTCGGGCGCCGACTATGGTTCAACACCAGCCGACGATGTGTCGGTGACGGTCCTGGAGGGAGACGACAGGAGAGACGGGCCGGTCGTGTTCTCCGTGAGTCCGGCGACGGTGTCCGAGTCCGCCGGCGATACGAGCGTGACGGTGACGGCTACGGTAGGCGGCAGCCCGATGCCAGCAGCCACCACGCTGTCGGTATCGGTGTCGCCGGGCACGGCGTCCGCGGGTGACTTCGCGCCGGTCTCGGACTTCGCACTGACGATCGACGCGGGAGCGGCATTCGGTACGGCGACATTCGTGCTGACCCCGGTCGATGACAGTTTGGAAGAGACGGCGGAGTCCGTCACCGTGAACGGCGCCGCCGAAGGAGTCACTGTGGTCTCGACTTCGGTGACAATTCTCGACGACGACACGCGTGGCATCAGCGTGCATCCGACGGTGTTGACGGTGCCCAAGGGGGGAAGCACGACATACACGGTCGTTCTTCTCACCGCGCCGTCGGGTCCGGTCACAGTGACTTCGACCGTCAATGGGAGAGAAGACGTGACCTGCTTGCCGCCGACGTTGACGTTCACGGCGACGACCTGGTCGACGGCGCAGACGATGACGGTGTTCGTGGAAGGTGACAGCGACACGCCGGCGGACTCGGTGATAGCCATGGTGTCGCACGCGGTGTCGGGGGCCGACTACGACTCGGTGCCGGCGTCCGATGTGGGGGTAAGTGTGACCGAAGATGGGACGACCGTGCCCCCTGTGCCGCCGGAGGATGACGGTGATGACTCCGATCCTCCGCCACCGACGGTTGTCGGGAACCCGCCGGCTGCGGTGGCGCTCACCGTCCGGCCGTCGAGGATCAGTGAAGACGCGGGCCGGAAGGCCGTGACCGTCACGGCGGAACTGGACGGTTATCCCGCACCGGTGGCGATCACCGTGTCGCTGTCGCTGTCGGTGTCGGCTGGCGGCGCATCTACAGACGATTTTGCGCCGAGGAAGAACATCGAGTTGACGATCCCGGCAAACGAGACCGAGGGCACGACGACCTTCACGTTCAGGCCGGTGGACGACGACATCGACGAGGAGGATGAAGAGGTCGCCATTGTCGGCGTGGCGCTGGGCTTCGCCATCGCGGATGCGTCGCTGACGATCGAGGACGACGACACCCGGGGCGTCGAGGTGAATCCTGCCGCGGTGACGGTGGAAGAGGGCGGCAGCTCGGGCTATACGGTGGCCCTCACGTCGGAGCCCACGGCGACGGTCACGGTCGTGCCGGAAGTTGACGGCAACCCCGACCTGACGGTGTTGCCGTCCGCACTGACGTTTGGGCCTGGCAACTGGAACGTGGAGCAGTCGGTCACGGTCTCGGCGGCGCATGATGCCGACGCCGAAGAGGATGTGGCGACGGTGACGCATGCGGTCTCGGGTGGCGACTACGGTTCGGTTGTCGCGGACGACGTCTCGCTGACAGTGACCGAGGACGAGGTGGCATCGACTTCGGTGGCGCTGTCGTTTGATCCCGCGATGATCGGGGAGGACGGAGATGCTGTTGGAGTGACGGTCACCGGAACACTCGATGAAGCACCCCGGATGGTCTTCACCACGGTGACGCTCTCGGTGTCAGGCGGCACAGCGTCGGCAAACGACTTCGAGCCGGTCCCGGACTTCACGTTGACGATCGCGGCGGGCGAGACGGAGGGGACGGCGACGTTCACCTTCAAGCCGGTTGACGACCGCGTCGACGAGGAGGACGAAGCGGTGGCGATTGACGGCGTGTCTCCCGATCTCACGATCGAAGGGGCATCGTTGATGATCCAGGACGACGACGCGCGGGGCGTCGAGGCGCGACCGGCCGCGCTGACGGTGGCAGAGGGCGGCAATTCCGGCTACACGGTGGCCCTCCTGTCTGAGCCCATGGCGCCGGTAACGGTGGCGCCGGCTGTGAGCGGCAGCCCCGACCTGACCGTGTCGCCGTCGGCGCTGACGTTCACGCCTGGCGACTGGGACGTGGAGCAGTCGTTCACCGTCGCGGCGGCGCACGATGTGGACGCCGACGAGGATGTGGCGACGGTGACGCACACGGCCTCGGGCGGCGACTACGGTTCGTTGGTCGCGGGCGAGGTGGCGGTGACTGTGGCAGAGGACGAGGTGGCGTCCACGTCGGTGGCCCTGTCACTCGATCCCGCCACCATCGCGGAGGACGCGGGTACCAGGAGAGTGACGGTGACTGGAACGCTCGATGAAGCGCCGCGGGCGGTTGCCACACCGGTGACGCTCTCGGTGTCCGGTAACACCGCGTCGGTGAACGACTTCGAGTCGGTCGGGGACTTCACGTTGACGATCGCGGCGGGCGAGACGGAGGGGACGGCAACGTTCACCTTGACGCCGATGAACGACGGCTTGGACGAACCGAACGAAACCCTCACCGTCAGTGGCACGAGCGAGGTTCTCGAGGTGACCGGCGTCGCGTTGACGATCCGGGACGATGACACCCGCGGTGTGGAGGTGACGCCGACGGAACTGAGCGTCGACGAAGGGGCTAGTGCGGAGTACACGGTCGTCCTTCTGGCAGAGCCGGCGGGACCGGTGGTGGTGACCTCGATCCTGGACGGCAGCGAGGACGTAACCGTTGCGCCTTCGGTACTCACATTCATCGCGTCGAACTGGTCGATGGCTCAGACGGTCACCGTTACGGCCGCGCACGACCCGGATGCCGAAAACGACGTGGCGAAGGTGGCACACATCGTGTCCGGCGCCGACTACGATTCGGAGACGGCGGAGGCTGTGGCAGTCAGCGTGACCGAGGATGACGTCGAATCGACGATAGTGGCGTTGTCGGTGAATCCAGATGTGGTCGAAGAGAATGCGGGCGCCACGACCGTGACGGTGACGGGGACGCTGGATGAGGCGGCCCGGACGATGCCCACGACGGTGATCGTCAGCGTGCGGGCGGACACGGCATCCCCGCGTGACTTCGCACCGGTAGCCGACTTCCCGTTGGTGATCGCGGCCGGCGAGACCTCGGGTACGGCGACATTCGGGCTCACACCGGTTGACGACGGCGTCCTCGAGGTCGCCGAAACACTGAACGTCGACGGCGTGACCGAAGCTCTCGCGGTGGCCGGGACGACATTGACGATCGCGCTCGACGAGGATCCGCTGCCGCAGGCCTGGCTGGCTCGTTTCGGTCGCAATGTGGCGGAGATGGTCCTTGAAGTCATCGAGCGCCGGCGGCAGGACCGCGGCGGAAACGGCCTGAGAGTCACGGTCGCGGGCTACGACGTGAGCGGATCGGCCGGGACGCAATCTTCCGGACAGCCACAGTCCTGGCCGGCAGGTCAGGGTGCCTTCGGCGCCGCCTATTCGGGGGGCCAGGGTCTGGGAGGCCAGGGCGTTCCCACGATGATGTTGCCGGGCATGCCCGGAATGACGTCTCCCGGCATTCCCGGTCCGGCTGGGCTGGGTGGCCTCGGTGCGGGTCAGCAAGGACTGTTCGGGCAGCAACCGCTCGGCGCCGGGTACGGGCTCTCCCAAGCCCAGAACGTGCTCTCGAGAACCTCCTTCAGCTATGGGAAGGAAGTGCCCGATCGGGGACACTTCACGCTCTGGGGTTCGGGCTCGTACTCGTACCTGCGAGGCGCCGATGATCAGGTCAGCCTGAGCGGGAACATCGCTGCCATGAACGTGGGCGCCGACTATGAGCAGGGCCCGTGGTTCTACGGTGTCCTGCTGTCGCGGAACGTCGGCGAAGGACGTCTGGACATGGAAGGGTCCCAGACTCGGATTCGTTCGGCGGTGACGGGCCTCTTCCCCCACGTGAGCTACAGGGTTTCTGATCGACTGTCGGTGTGGGGCGTGCTGGGACATAGCACGGGCGACTTGACTCTCAACCCGGGGAGTCGGGACACGGTCGGCACGGACATGGACATGAGCATGGCTGCCGTCGGGCTGAGAGCTGGTCTGCTCTCGCGGTCGAACGGCCTGAACCTGGACCTCAAGACCGACGCTCTCTACATGCAGGCGACCTCCGAGAAGACGACCGAGTTGCCGTACGCGGAGGCGGACGTGGATCGTCTACGTCTCGCGTTGGAGGGAACCTATCGGCGGTCGCTCGGGGATTCGGCTTCTCTGGAGCCGCGGGTTGAGATTGGCGTGCGCCAGGATGGCGGGGACGCGGAGTCGGGCCTGGGCGTCGACGTGGGCGGTGGCTTGACCTTCCAGCGCGGCGGGCTGTCGATGGACATCAGCGGTCGTAGCCTCGTCGCCCACGAGCAGAAGGGGTTCGAGGACTGGGGCCTGTCCGGCAGCGTGAGCTACGACCTGAACCCCTCTTCCGACCGAGGCCTGCTCTTGAGTCTGACGCCGTCCTGGGGCTCGTCCGCTTCCAGCGGCGTGGAAGCGCTGTGGTCGGGCGACCGGGTGACCGGCCTCTCCCAGGGTGGTTTCGGCGCCCAGGAACGGCTCGACCTCCGTGCGGAGTACGGCCTGCCGTTCTTGGGCGGAACCGGCGCTCCGTCGCTGGGTCTGACGATGAGCCCACTCTCCATGGACTACAGCCTTGGTTACAGGGCCCTCCTTTCCCAACCGGGACGGCTCGACCTCACGATCAACGTAGTGGCAACCCGTCGCGAGAACCTGGGCAGTGTTGGCGGAGACAGGGCGCCCGACCACCGGGTCTCGGCCGACGCGACCATCCGCTGGTAGAGCCGGGTAGCGGTCAGCCGAGCCGGGGCCGGTTGCGGCGCCAGGCCTCGATGCCCTGCAGGTGGCGGGCGGCGTCCCGCTCCAGAGCGGCGGCGAGCAGGGCGTTGAGCTTCTCGTCCATGAACAGGT
Source organism: Candidatus Multivorans sp. (assembly GCA_965216125.1). Taxonomy (GTDB): domain Bacteria; phylum Acidobacteriota; class Thermoanaerobaculia; order Multivoradales; family Multivoraceae; genus Multivorans. The sequence continues at coordinate 4,127,215 of OZ244152.1, forward strand.
GGGAGCTGTAGACGGGCGCCGGCTCGAAACCCCGGCTGATCTTGTGTTCGCCGCCTGCGCCGCCCTCGAAGACCTGGACGCCGCGTTCGATGCACTCGTCGATCGAGTGGTAGAGGCAGACATTGAAGTGCAGGAAGCGGTGATGCTCGTGGCAACCCCAGTAGCGGCCGTAGAGGTGGGTGTCGGAGCGCAGGTTGATGGCGCCCGCGATGACCCGGTCCCGGCGCTCTGCGATCACCAGCTCGATTTCGTCGCCCAGCCGCGCGAAGAGCTCGTGGAAGAACTCGCGGCTCAGATACCGGCCGCCCCACATGTACCGGTCGCAGGTGGTGCCGTAGAGCTCGAACGCGGTTTCGGCCCAGCGTTGCGGATCGGCCGCGATCTCGGCCCCGCGAACGGTCCTGATGACGATCTCCTGTCTCCCCGGCTCGCCGCGTTCGCGCCGGCATTGTGTGCGGCGCTTGGAGCGCAGTTTGGCCAGCCAGTCTTCCGGAGTCCGGTAGTCGTAGTTGCGCCAGTGGTACTGGACCATGACGCGCTGGGCGAGCCCGGCCCCGGCGAGAGCATCGACCTCCGTCGCGGCGTGGTAGAGCACGTGGACGGAGGCGACCCCGACTTCGCGGGCGGTGTTGGCGGCAAGCTGTACCAGCATCCGCGCGGCAAGCGCCGGATCGATACCGTCTGAAGCGAGGATGCGGCGCCCGGTTACAGGAGAGAAGGGCACGCCGACCACGAGTTTCGGATAGAAGCGGCCGCCCGCGGCACGGACCGCGTCGCCGAAGGCCCAGTCGCGGGAGAAATCACCCATGCCATCGTTCTTGATGTAGGCGGGAGCGGCCGCGAGCAGCGTGTTCTCCGAGGTCCAGGCGGTCAGGTGAAACGGAAGCCACCCCCGTTCGGCGGCAGCGCAGCCCGTACGCTCAAGCGCCTCCAGGAAGGTCCAGGACAGGAAGGGCCGGTCACCGGGCTCGAGGAGGCCGTCCCAGCTCTGTCGCGGGATGTCCGCCATCGACTGGACAATGCGTAGCTCGACGGTCCGGTCCGCAGTTTCCGGGCCTGGCGCCACTGGGGAGTCGTCCATCAACGCCAGTTTGGCATGTCCGCCGCCTGAGCGGCCGTTCCCGGCCCATGCCGGGCGGCGTCAGGAGTCCCTTGCCGCCTTGGTCGACGCGCCGGGGATCAGCCTCTTCCGGTAGGCCGAGGGACTGCAGCCTACGGTGGCGCGGAACGCACGCCTGAAGCTCCGGTCGCATTGGAATCCCAGCGCGCGCCCGACCTGCCCCACGGGAACGTCGGACTCCCGGAGCATGAGGCAGGCGCTCTCTACGCGGTGGCGGGCAAGCCAGGAGCGAAAGGTCAGGCCCACACGCTGCCGGAAGTAGCGGCCAAAGCTCGAAGGCGCCAATGCGGCAACGGCGGCGACCGAGTCGACAGTCAGGTCCTCGGCGATGTGCTCGTCGACATGGCGGCGAACGCGCGCCAGACGCTCGAAGTAGTGGAACGGGTCGTATGGACCATCGGGCGACGCGGAAGAGTCCCTGTAGGTCGTGCTCGGGCCCGATCCAGGGCCGAGCGGGCGGAGGTCGACGTAGGCGGAGCCGTAGCACTCCATCGACATTCTCGGAACGACCCTGACGCGGCGGCTCCAGCCGGGCGCCCACTCCGCGAAGGTGTGGAACTCGCTGTTCTCGCCGCTGGGGTTCACGTGAGCCGGCAGATCGGTCAGAAAGGTCTCGTCGAACCTGCGCCCCACGAGGGTCGCAGGGACCTGCGCCTTCTCAACGGCGTATACCCAAGCCGAGAGACCGGCCGCGAACATGGTCTCGACGTGCTGTCTGGGATCCCGTCCCGCGAGTGGAAAGGCTGCCTTCAGGCCGGTGCTCGCCAGGAGAACTGGCGGACGGTCCTCGAGCCGGGGAACGAGGTCGCCAAAGGCTACCGCCTCCGTTCCGAAGCGACGAAGCTCTCGGAAGGCGGACTCCAGATCCGAATCGCAAACGCTGAAGGATCCTCCGCGGGCCGCGCACTCGACCACTAGCAGGGGCAGTCCGGCTGCCTCCGCCTGTTCCTCCAGCAGTTCCCTCCGCACGCCGTGGCAGGCGCCTCGCCCGTCGAATCGACTGACCGCGGCAATCAGCCCGACCACATCCCAGGCCGGGTCGGATCGGAGCTCGTACAGGGCCCACGCCGCGTCCTTGTTTGCCGTCCACCACACCCATGTGGGGGTGCCCTGCCGGCGTCTGATCAATGCCGGTTTGTTTCGCATCCCGCGGGCCGTCTATCCAACCAGTGTGAACGGATTGGGCCCGTGCCCTATTCCTTTCCCGGCTGGGTAGCGCTCAGGTTCGGGGCGCTTGGCTACCGCCGTGGCGAGTGACTTGCAGGTCATACTAGAACCAAGGACCGGCGTAAGCGCAAGGGTCACGCGCTGATTCGTCCGCTCCCGGCTTCTCGATGTCCGATTTCGGCTTCTCGATGTCCGATGCGCGGAAGACCTCGATCAGAAACCCAGCGCAGCCCCGTCCTTGCGGGGATCCGAGGCGCCGAAAAGCGTGCCGTGGCGGTCGACGCCGATCGCCTGGGCGCCGCCGAACTCGGCGCCGCCGGCATCCTGCACGTGGTGGCCGAGTCGCTCCAATCCGGCGACGGTCGGCGCTTCCATGCCGCGCTCGCACAGCACGTCGAGACCCTGGGTGTGACGCCAGCGCGGCCGGTCGATCGCCGCCTGCAGGGAAACGCCGTGGTCGTAGTGGTTGGTCAGGAGCTGGACGTGCCCTTGGGGTTGAAACGGCCCGCCCATCACGCCGTAGCAAAGTTCCAGTCTCCCTGCGTTCAGGACCATGCCGGGGATGATCGTGTGGAAGGGACGCTTGCCGGGCCGGTACTCGTTGGCGTGTCCGGCCTCCAAAGTGAAGCCGGCGCCCCGGTTGTGCAGCAGGATGCCGGTGTCTCCGCCGACGATCGCTGAGCCGAAGGGCGCGAACAGGGAGTTGATGAAGGAGGCCGCATTGCCGTCGCCGTCGACGACCGCAAGGTAGACGGTGTCCGAACCGACGCGACCTCCGCCGGTGGGGATCTCGCCCGCCCCGACGATCGATGCCGCGCGGTGGGGGTCGATCCGCCGACTCCGCTCCCGGGCGTAGCCCTTGTCCAGCAGCTCGCGCAGCGGCACGCCGCGGCCGGTGCTCAGAGGATGGCCGTCCGGATCGCCGACGTGAGCGTGGAGGTCGGCGTAGGCCAGCTTCTTGGCTTCGACCAGCAGGTGGGTGTGCTCGACGCCTCCCGGGTCCATTGCGGCCAGATCGAAGTTCTCGAGCAGGTTGAGCATGAGCAGGACACCCAGGCCCTGGCCGTTCGGCGGCAACTGCGCAACCTCGCGACCGCGGTAGCGGGTAGCGATCGGCTGAACCCAGGTCGAGCTGTGGCGCTCGAAGTCCTCGAGCTGGAGGAAGCCGCCGGTATCAGTGGCGTAGCGGACAATCTCCTCCGCGATCGGACCACGGTAGAAGGCGTCCCGCCCGTCCCGCGCGATGCGACGCAGCGAGCGCGCGAGTGCGGGGGACCGGAAGAGGGCGCCGAGTTCCGGCGCGTCGCCGTCCGGGAGATAGTGCGTCGCCGCCGCCTGGTCGCGGCGCAACCTGTCCGCGCAGGAGCGCCACATGCCCTGCACCCGCTCACTGACGGGGAAGCCCTGTTCGGCGGTCTCGATCGCCGGGCCGATCAGATCGGCAAAGCGCAGGCGGCCGAACCGCTCGTGCGCGGTCTGCCAGAGATCGACCGCGCCGGGCACGGTGACCGCCGGCCACGAGTCGGGTTCGATCGCGTCGCCGACGAGGGCATCGCGCGCCAACCCCGCGGGCGAGCGGCCGCTGCCGTTGAGGCCCAGCAGCTCGCCCGGGCCGCCTTCCGGATGGGCCCGGTAGTAGAGCAGGAAGGCGTCGCCGCCGATGCCCGTCATCATCGGTTCTACCACCGCGAGCATCGCCGCCGCGGCGACCGCGCCGTCGATTGCCGAGCCGCCGGCCCGCAGCATGTCGAGGCCCGCCAGAGTGGCCTGCGGATGGGAGGTCGCCACCATGCCCCGGCGGGCCATGACGAGGCTCCGGCCGGGCCGGTGGGGGCTGGCGAGCCTCGGGACCGTCACTGGCTAGCGGAACACATCGAAGATGCGGTTGTACTTCACGATCAAGCTCCGATCGGGTTCCTCCCGGCCCAGTAGCCCGAACTCGGAGATCTCGTTGTAGACCAGGAAGAGGCCCCTGTTCGCCTCGTTCAGCCAACTGAAGCGCAGGTTCGTCGACACTCTGTCCGTCGTGTCGTTGTACTGGACCAGAGCCTGGATCAGCAGCCTCGTGCTGAAGGCGTAGGTGACGCGAAGACGGCCGAGGTTGGCCTTGAACGCGCCGCCGGCGACTTCGATGTCGTTGTAGGACCAACTGATCTCCGAAGTCAGATAGTCGCCGAGACGGATGCTCAGCGCGGGATTGATGGCAAGCTGGTCGCCGCCAAAGAAACCGCCGGCCTGGACCATTGCGAACAGACTGACGGCGCGCCCGCGGTTCGTGTTCATGAACAGGAAGATGCCGTAGTCGTCGTACCTGCCGGCCTCGATCTCGACGCCTTCGCGAATCAGAAAAGAATCGACCAGACCCTCGTAGCGGCCGCCTCCGGAGAAACTGATCTGTGCGCCGCTACGGAACTCGACCTCGCCGCCGATGGAGTAACGCTGGGTCTGGTGAAAACCGTCGAAGTCCCAGAAGCTGTCGTAGTAGACGCGGGGCCCGAACTCCTTGACACGACCCTCGCCGGCGGGCCGGAATTGACGCCGAACGTAGCCGTTGAGCTGCCGGTAGCCGGAGCGGCTGAGGAAACCGACCTCCGGATTGAAGTCCTCGCCTATCTCCGCGTAGCCGGCTCGCCAGCGCCAGAACGGCGAGCTGTAGGAACTGCCGAGGCCGAAACCGTGGTCGCGGCCGGTGAGGCCCGGCGTCTCGGTCTGGGCCGCCCAGCCGGTGAGCTCGGTGTAGTCGCCGAGCCCGATCTGCCCGTCGACCGCGTAGGTGCGGTTGAAGTCGCCGTCGGGCGCCAGGGCGCCCGTACCCTGGCGGTTGACGACGAGCACGCCGGCCCGGCTCCGGTTGCGGTACTCGCGGCTTACCCGCGCGACGCTGAAGTTGTTGCCGTGAATCTCGCCGAGATCGTCGGTCTGCATGTTCAGGAAGCCGACGTTCAGGCCGCCCGCCTTGCCGGAGAGTCGGACCCCACCCAGGATGGGGACCGGCTGGCCGCCGGCGAGGCCGATCCGCCGGCTGAAGAAGAGTTCCACCCCGCCGCGGAAGGAACTCCGGCCGCCGACCCGGAACTGGCCCGCGTTCTCCAGGAAGAAGGGCCTCTTTTCGGGGAAGAAGAGGCTGAAACGGTCGAGGTTGACCTGCTGATCGTCGGCCTCGACCTGCGCGAAGTCCGTGTTCAGGGTCACATCGAGCGTGAGGCTCGGGGTGATGCCGTACTTCACGTCCATGCCGCCGTCCCACTCGGAGCGGCGGTCGGTGACGCCGTCGTCGCGAGTCGAGGACACGGCATAAGGGGTCAACTGGAGGTTGCGCTGGCGGGGCGTGACCAGACCGACCAGCGTGCCGGCCTCGGACACCCGGTACAGACGGTGCTGCCGGGCGAGGTGCGCCCAGTACGCGGTCTCGTTCTTGCGCCGGATGTTGCGCTCGAAGTTGACGCCCCAGGACCCGGCGCCGGAGTCGAAGCGGAGGTTGCGGAAGGGAATCGCCATCTCGGCGCTCCATCCGAAGTCGCCGACGCGGGTCCTGACGGTCCAGGAGGTGTCCCAGTCCAGGTTGGCGCCCGAAGAGGAGCCGCCGGAGAACGAGCCGCCGCTGCCGGAACCCTCGTTGGTCACCTGGCCGTCATACTGGATGCCGCCGACGTTGGTGCCGAACATGAACGCGTTCTGCCCGTCGCGGTAGGTGTCGAGAATGAAGCGAAAGCTGTCCTCGTCTCTGAGAGAAGCGTCGCGCCGGCTGTCGGAGATGACCAGCGTCGAGGCCTCGCTGTCGAAGCAGACAGCGGCGATGTACAGGTTGGTGTCGTCGAAGGCGATCCGGACCTCCGTTCGCTCGGAAGCCGGCTGGCCTTCGAACGGCTCCGTCTGTTGAAAACCGGTGGCGGCATCGACCTGCTGCCACAGCGCCTCGCCGAGCACATCGCCGTCGATGACTGGCTGCTGCTGTAGCCGATGGGCGCGGAGCTGCGGCCGGTCGCTGCGGGGCGCCTGCTGCGCAGCCTCGGCGCCGCCCTGGGCCGCAAGCACGGCGGCCAGCGCGACGGCGCCGCGCCGGAGGGGGATTCGGTGCATGACGGTTACGGTGGTGCGGGCACTCGGTCTGCTTCGCGGCTCGTAGGGGGCTGGACGGCCGGTACTTCCAGTTCCCTTGCCCGCCGGTTCAGCTCCTCGAGGCGGGGACCGGTCAACTCGTCCACCGCTTCGAGGATCGGCAGCAACTCCGCTTCAAGGTCTTCGAAGCGGCGTCGCGCGCCGGCGGTCGGCCGGGCGGTGTTGCCGAAGACGTGAGTGTAGAGGTAGGCGTACTGGTTGTCGATCCTCGGCGGGAAGTTCAGCGCATCCTGGGATACGCGACTTCGGGCCTGGACGAGCCGATCGTTCAGTTCGTTGGCACCCTCCGCGACTTCCACTGTGGAGGGTTTCAGTTCGCCGGCCCCGGTGGCGTCGAGGCGGCCACCGAGGGTCTCGGCCTGCTCCCGGACGCTGCGCAGACCTGCGATTGCGTCATGGACCGCCGTCAACCGCGCGGACAGCTCGTCGAGCATGGTGTACTGCTCCTCGAGGTCGGCCTGTGTGACGTCGGCGAGCCGGGGGTCCGCGACGACCTCGAAGGTGCGGCCGTCGCTCCAGGTCTCCTCGTCGGAGGAGGGTTCCGCGCTGCCGACCTCGAGCGTTGCCCGGTAGGTCCCCGGCGGCAGGAAGGGGCCGCCGGTGTAGGACAGGGACATGATGGCGCCCTCGACCAGGTGGGGGGCCTGGCCCTTCAGATCCCAGACGACTCGATTCAGGCCCGCCTCGGCCTCGAAGGACTCGACCCGCGGCCGCTCGTCGTCCTGGTCCCCGTCCTCTTGGGCATCCGCCTCCGGGAGGGCGACGAACCGGCGCAGCACGCGCTCGCTGCCTTCGGGTGTGATCGTCAGTTCGACCCGGCCCTCCGGTTCTTCGGGAAGGTCGAACCAGATCGAGGCGCCGTTCACGAAGCCGTCGCCGCCCCCCGGCCGGTCGACGCGCACGGTCGGCTCGGGCGCAAACAGCCGCGGGGTGTCGCGGCCGCCGCCGGCCGCCTGTTCGCGGGCGAGCTCCCGGACCGCGCCGAGGTCGTCAAGCACCCAGAAGCTCCGCCCCTGGGTCGCCAGGACGAGGTCCGGGTTGCCGACGCTGTGGTGGAAAGCCAGGTCGGTGACCGGGGTCCGCGGCAGGTTCAACTGGAAGGACTGCCAGGAGCGGCCGCGGTCGAACGAGGCGTAGAGGCCGAACTCGGTGCCGGCGAAGAGCAGGCCGTCAGCCCCGGGATCCTCACGCACGACGCGGACGAAGTGGTTTTCGGGCAGTCCCGTCGTGGCGGTGGTCCAGGTGGCGCCGCCGTCGTCGGTGCGGAAGACGTAAGGGGCGTAGTCATTCAGTCGGTAGCGGTAGGCCGCGACGTAGACGCGTGCCGGATCGTGGTGTGACACGTCGATCGAATTCACCGTGCCGTCGACGGGCATTCCTTCAGGCGTGATGTCGATCCAGGTGGAACCGCTGTCCCGGCTCACGTGAACGCGCCCGTCGTCGCTGCCGGCCCAGATCTCGCCTGCACTCTGAGGCGATTCCGCAAGCGCGAAGATCGTGTTGTAGACCTCGACGCCGGTGTGGTCGTGCTGGACCGGACCTCCCGGCATGCCCTGCTTCTCGTCGTCGTCCGTGGTCAGGTCCGGGGAGATCGTCTCCCATGTCCAGCCGCCGTCGCGGGTGCGGTGCACGTAGTTCGAGGTGTGGTAGACGACGTCCGGATCGTGCCGCGAGATCAGGATCGGCGCGTTCCACTGGAAGCGGTAGCGCAGGTCGCGGGGGGCCGTTCCGTCCTGCATCTCGGGGTAGAGGATCATGTTGCGGGCGGTGCCGCTGCGGTGGTCGTAGCGGTCGATACGGCCGAGATAGTTGCCCGAGTAGACCAGGTGCGGCTGCTCGGGATGGACGGCGATGTGGCCGCTCTCCGCGCCGGCGACCGAGTGCCAGTGCTGGGTCGCGGTCAGTTGCGACATCGGGCGCGACGGCACCGAGATCGTGCTGTTGTCCTGCTGGGCGCCGTAGATGCGGTACGGAAACTGGTTGTCAACGGTAACCCGGTAGAACTCGGCGGTCGGCTGGTTGTTCTGGGTCGACCAGGAGCGGCCGCCGTCGAGGCTGACGTTGGCGCCGCCGTCGTTCGCCTGCACCATGATGTGGGGCTGTTCGGGGTTGATCCAGATGTCGTGGTTGTCGCCGTGGGGCGTGGCCACGCGCTCCCAGTTGGCGCCGCCGTCAACCGAGTGGAAGAAGCGGACGTTGGCGCCCCAGACCGTGTTCGGGTCGGCGGGATCGGCGTAGATGTGGCTGTAGTACCAGCCGCGGGTGAGCAGTTCGGGCTCGTCGCTCACCTTCTTCCAGGAGTCGCCGTGGTCCTCGGAGCGGAAGATGCCGCCGCGGCCGTCCGCTGCCGTGATGATCGTCCACAGCCGGCCGCGCCGCGCCGGCGAGGCGGAGACGCCGATCCGGCCCAGCACGCCCGACGGCAGGCCGCCTTCGAGGCGGTCCCAGGTGTCGCCGCCATCGGTGGAGCGGAAGAGGCCGCCCTCGTCGCTGCCGTCGATCAGGGTCCAGGGCTTGCGCTCGACGCGCCAGGCGGCGGCGTAGAGCACCCGCGGATTGAACGGGTCGAGCTCCAGGTCGGCCATGCCGGCGTCGTCCGATATGTAGAGCACCTGCTCCCAGGTGTCGCCGCCGTCGGTCGAGCGGTAGACGCCGCGCTCCGGGCTGCCGCCGAAGATCTGCCCGAGTACCGCCACCCAGAGGCGGTTCGGGTCGCCGGGATGGATCCGGATACGGCTGATCGCGCCCGCCCGCTCCAGGCCGATGTGCTGCCAGGAGGCGCCGGCGTCGGTCGAGCGGTACATGCCGTCCCCGATCGACACGTTGCCGCGCGGGCAGGCCGAGCCGGTGCCGACGTAGACCACGTTCGGGTCGCTCGGCGCAACCGCCACGGCGCCGACCGAGCCCGCCCCGAAGTCGCCGTCGGTCAGGTTCTGCCACGAGCGGCCGGCGTTCGTGGTGCGCCAGACGCCGCCGCCGGTCGATCCCATGTAGAAGGTGTACGGGTGGGACGTATGACCGGCTACCGCGGTCACCCGGCCGCCGCGGCTGGGCCCGACGAGGCGGAACTCAAGCCCATCGAAGGGATCGGCCTCGGTCTGGCTCCATGCCGGTACCGCGGTGGCAGCGGCGACGGCGAGGGTGAGGGCGGTCGCTGGACCCGGAAACAACATGACTCGGGCGTAGTTTATGGCGAAGCTCCCACATGGGGCTCGAAGAGACCCCTCGAGCCGAATCAGCCGCCTTCCGAGCTCCTCGGACTGTTACATTCGCGCCGTCGTGAGCACCCAGCCTGCCGCCCGGCAGACCCTTGTCATCTACACCGATGGCGGGGCCAGCCCCAACCCCGGCCCGGGCGGCTGGGCGGCCGTGATCCTGGCGCCGGGCAGGGGGCCGCGTGAACTCGCGGGTGGTGCACCGAGCACCACGAACAACCGCATGGAACTCCAGGCGGCGATCTCCGCGCTCGCCGATCTGTCCGAACCGAGCGCGGTCGACCTCTACACGGACTCCCAGTACGTTCGGCAGGGGATCACATCGTGGCTGGCTCGGTGGCGCGCCCTGAACTGGCGCCGGCGCGACGGCGGGGCGGTCAAGAACGTCGATCTGTGGCGGCGCCTGGAGGGTCTGAACAAGCGTCACCGCGTCCACTGGCAGTGGGTCAAGGGCCATGCCGGGAACGAGTGGAACGAGCGGGTCGATGCCCTGGCGAGCGCCGAGATCGCGGCTCGAGGGGGCGGCGCCGGCGCGGAACCCGATTCCGAGGTGGAGGTTCCAGCCGGCAGCGCGCACATCTTCCTGAAGGTTCGCTGCGTCGACGGTCGCGGCGTGTGGGCGGCGGAGATCGAGATGCCGGACGGCTCGGAACAGCGAACAGGCCGCGCTTCGGAGACGACCCCGAACCGCCTGGAGCTCACGTGCGTTCTCGATTTGCTCACCGCTTTGCCCGAAGGACAGGCCGCGGCCGTCTACACCGGCAATGACTACCTCCGCCGGGGAGCCTCCCTGTGGATCCACTCCTGGAAGCGGAACCGGTGGCGCACGAAGGGCGGCGGGCAGGTCAAGAACGCCGAACTCTGGCATCGCCTTGACCGGCTGCTGGAGGAGCGGCGGGTGATCTGGCCGGCGCCGTTGGGCGAGGCCGCGGAGCGGCTGGCGGAGTTGAAGGAGAGAGTGCGCGAACTGTTCTGAGCGGCCCCTGTTACACCGCCTGTTCCCGGGTCGCCAGGAAGCGGACCTCCGGGGCGTTCTCGGCCGCGCGGTCGAGCCAGTAGCGGTTGGCTGCCAGAAACAGCGGCGCGCCGTTGTGGTCGTGCGCGATCTTCGCTTCGTTGCGACGCACGAAGTCCCGCACCGTTCGCTCGTCGTCGGACTCGATCCAGCGCGCCAGGGACATCGTGGTCGATTCGAACCGCACCGGCACCTCGTACTCCGTGCGAATGCGGTCGGCGAGGACGTCGAACTGCAGCGCGCCGGCGACGCCGACGATCCACTCGTTGCCGTTGCGGGTTCGGAAGACCTGCGCCACACCCTCTTCCGCCAGTTGCAGCAGCGCGCGGCCGAGGTGCTTGGCGCGCAGCGGATCCTCCGGCCGGACGCGGCGGAGGAGGTCCGGGGCGAAGCTCGGTACGCCGACGAACCGAAGGGGTTCGCCGGCGGTCAAGGCGTCGCCGATGCGGAGGTTGCCGTGGTTCGGAATGCCGATGATGTCGCCGGGCCAGGCCTCCTCGGCGAGCTCTCGTTCGCGGGCGAGGAAGAGCACCGGGTTGTGGACGTTCAGTGTGCGTCCGGTGCGCGTGTGGAACATCTTGATGCCGCGGAAGAAGCGGCCGGAACACAGGCGCACGAAGGCGATCCGGTCGCGGTGCTTCGGGTCCATGTTCGCCTGGATCTTGAACACGAAGGCGGTGACCGGCTCCTCGTCGGGCGCCACCGTACGTTCGGCGGCCTGTTGGGGTCTCGGCGAGGGCGCGTGCCGGCTCAGCCCGTCGAGTAGCGCCCCCACGCCGAAGCTGCGCAGGGCGCTGCCGAAGTAGACGGGCGTCCGGTTCCCCTCAAGGAAGGGGCCGGCGGCGAACGGAGGGCAAAGCTCGCGCACCATCTCGACTTCCTCGCGCAGCTTGGCCGCCGGTCCGTGTCCGATCGCCTGTTCGATCTCGGGGCTGTGCAGGCCCGGCACGATCCGTTCGGCGCCCCTCCGCCCCCTGGGCCCGCTCTTGAGCAGCACCAGATGATCGCGGACCAGGTCGTAGCAGCCCTGGAAGCTCCGGCCCATGCCGACCGGCCAGCTCACCGGCGAGACCTCCAGTTGCAGCGTGTCGGCGATCTCGTCCAGGAGATCGAATGGGTCGCGCACGTCGCGGTCGAGCTTGTTGATGAAGGTCGTGATCGGCACGTCGCGCAGACGGCAGACCTCGAACAGCTTCCGGGTCTGCAACTCGATGCCCTTGGCGGCGTCGAGCACCATGACGGCAGAGTCGACCGCGGTCAGTGTCCGGAAGGTGTCTTCGCTGAAGTCCTCGTGACCCGGGGTATCGAGCAGGTTGAACCGGTTGCCCGCGTACTCGAACGTCATCACCGAGGCGCTCACCGAGATGCCGCGCTCACGCTCGACCTTCATCCAGTCCGAGTGGGCCCGGCGCGCCTCGCCGCGTGCCTTCACCGCGCCGGCGAGCTGGATCGCCCCGGCGAAGAGCAGCAGCTTCTCGGTCAGCGTCGTCTTGCCCGCGTCCGGGTGGGAGATGATGGCGAACGTCCGGCGGCGGGCGACCGCCTCAGTGAGGGTCGTCATTGGTACGGTTTCTGGGCGGCGCGGGGTCGGGACGCGGCGGAGCGGGAGTCTATCGTCGCACCGGTCCCCGCGGTCGGCGCCGTATCGTGCCAGAATGCGCGCCGTGCCATCCGTGCGCCCGCTGACGGCGCACGGACTGGTTCACGGGTGGCGCGGATCCCGCCACCCGGGTTCAACCTGCTGAGGTAACCGCATGAATGATCTGTCCGCCTTCCGAGAGGAGGCCCGCGCCTGGGTGGAGGCCAACGCGCCTGAGGCGCTGCGTGGCAAGGCGTCCGACCCGAACGCCTGGGCGTCCGGCGGCCGCAAGGCGCCGTTCATCTACCCGGAGAGCCGGGACTGGCTGCTCGCCGCGGCCGAGCGCGGCTTTTCGGCGCCGGCGTGGCCGGAGCAGTACGGCGGCGCCGGACTCTCGCGCGACGAGGCGCTCGTGCTGCACGAGGAGTTCGCGCGTCTCGCCCTGCCGATGCCGCTGACCGGTTTCGGCTACAGCATGATCGGTCCGACGCTTCTCGACCACGGCACGGAGGCCCAGAGAGCCGAGCACCTGCCCAGGATCGCGCGCGGCGAGATCCGCTGGTGCCAGGGATACTCGGAACCGAACGCGGGTTCGGATCTGGCATCCCTGGCGACCTCGGCGGTTCGCGACGGCGACTTCTACGTGATCAACGGCCAGAAGATATGGACCTCCGGCGCCGACCAGGCGGACTGGATCTTCATGCTCGTGCGCACCGACCCGGACGTGAAGAAGCAGCGCGGCATCACCTTTCTCCTGGTCGACATGGAGTCCCCTGGGGTAGAGGCGCGGCCGATTCGCCTGATCAGCGGCGCCTCGCCCTTCTGTGAGACGTTCTTCCACAACGTGCGGGCGCCGGTGCACCAGGTCGTCGGTGAGGTGAACGGCGGCTGGACGGTGGCGAAGGCCTTGCTCGGTCACGAGCGCAGTTCGATCGGCGGCATGGGGCGTGGCGGCGCTCGCACGTCGTTGCAGGATCTGGCGCGCGACTACGTGGGCGTCGACGAGGTGGGGCGGATCGACGACCCGGCGCTACGCGAACGCGTCATCCAGTGCGAGATGGACGCCATGTCGTACGGCTTGACGGTCAAGCGCCACAGCGACGGTCTCGAAGCGGGTCACAAGCCCGGCCCGGAGAGTTCGATGTTCAAGTACTACGGCACGGAACTGAACATGCGCCGGGAGGAACTGATGCTGTCGATCCGCGGCCCGCAGGCACTGGGCTGGGCAGGCGAGGGCTTCGAGCCGGCGGAGTTGAACCAGACCCGGACCTGGCTCCGTTCCCGGGCGAACAGCATCGAGGGCGGCACCTCGGAGATTCAATTGAACATCATCGCGAAGCGCGTGCTGGGACTGCCGGACTGATGACTACTCTGGTTCTCACCGCTCCCCAGAACATGCTCGCCCGCACCGCGGCCGAGCTGGTGCAGAAGCACGGCGGCGTAGACCGCCAGCGGCGACTCCGCGACGAGGGCGCCGAACTCGCCTACAGTCCCGATGTGTGGGCCGAGATGGCCGATCTCGGCTGGCTCGGCATTCCCTTCGCCGAGGACCACGGAGGTCTCGGCATGGGCATGGCCGAAACGGTGTTGATCACGGAGGCGATGGGCCGCGGCCTGGCGCCGGAGCCGTACGTGTCGGCTGTCGTGCTGGCCGGTGGCGTGGTGGCCGAGGCTGGAAGCGCCGGGCAACAAGCGGAGTGGCTGCGTCCCCTGATCGATGGCGGAAAGCGGCTGGCGCCGGCCCTGCTGGAACCGGGTGGCCGCTACCGTCTCGACCGGGTCGACACGCAGGCGCGGGCGAACGGTGGGGGTTGGTCCCTGTTCGGCGAGAAGATCCAGGTGGTCGGCGGCGTCGGCGCGGACGGTTTTCTGGTCCCGGCGAGAGTCGGCGACGACGAAGATCCGACGTTGTTCCTGGCGCCGGCGGGTGCGGACGGCCTCCAGGTGCTGCCTCAGAAGCGGGTTGATTCCCGCAACGCGGCGATCGTCCGGCTGGACGGCGCAAGCATTGGGGCCGGCGATGTCCTGGGCGAGATCGGCGGCGGCTCGGCGCCGCTCCAGCGCGCGGTCGATCGGGCCACGGTGGCGCTCTGCGGCGAGATGCTCGGTCTGATGACGGAGGCCTTTGAGCGCACGATCGAGTATCTGAAGTCGCGCAGCCAGTTCGGCGTCCTGATCGGAAGTTTCCAGGCGCTCAAGCACAGGACCGCGAAGATGTTCATCGAGATCGAGCTCTCCCGGTCGACGGTCATGGCGGCAGCGCGAGCGCTCGATTCCGGCCACGGCGACGCGGGGCTCCAGGTGTCCAACGCGAAGGCGCGGTGCTCCGACGCGCTCATCCTGGTCACGAACGAGGCCCTGCAGATGCATGGCGGCATCGGCATGACCGACGAGCACGACATCGGCCTGTTCATGAAGCGCGCGCGGGCGCTCGAGTTCGCCTTCGGCGACGCCGCCTTCCACCGCCAGCGCTTCGCCGAACTGCGCGGCTTCTGAGTCGCAGCGCCCTCCTGGCGCGTCAACTGACGATGCGGTTCGGGTCCATACCCGAGCAGCCATCGTGTCTCGCGGCCGTCGAGCAGCGCCCCGTGTAGCAGGAGTCGCCGGCAAACCCCTTGGGGCGGAGGTCGTGAATCCACTGCTCGACGGTCGCCTGCACTTCTGCCGCGCTCTGGTCGTGTTCGGTGATCAGGACCTTCGAGAGCCCCCACCAGGCCCGGGCCAGGTTGCAGGGGCAGCAGCACGTGTATGCCGTGCGATCGCTGCAGCAGGGAGCCGGAATCGCAGTGAGCGCGGCCCGCTTGATCTCTTCCTGCGCGGCGGTCAGCTCGATCCTGGCATTGTGCTCGATGAGTTCTTCCATCGGCGACGCCAGCAGGGCGGCAACGGGGTCGTCGTAGACGACGGTTCCGGTCCGCGACGAGGAGTCGCCGCAAGACCAGACGGTGACGCCTACGAGCAGTGTGCATAGCGCTGCGGCGGTGCGTGGTGGGTTGCGTTCCGTTCGTCCGAACATGGCGCGCGATCTTATCCCCGGTGTAGCTGCAGTGACGGAGTTGCGGCGAACAGGAGCGGCGGACCCTGGTTCAGGGAGTCTCTATCAGGGTGGACTCGAGCGAAGGGACGCGCAGGTAGTCCCGGTCGGATGTCAGCAGGTGGCCGTGACACTCGAGCGTGGTGGCTGCGATCCAGACATCGTTCAAGGGAATCGGCGTACCGGCAGCACGAAGCGAGACGAAGACGCGGGCGTAGTGGCGAACGGTTTCAGGCGTCACGTTGAGCACGCCGACGAAGGGTAAGGCCAGAAACTCGGCGAGCACGCGGCGATTCTCCGCGGCCCGGCTACCGCGCTCGAAAGCCGCTTCGAGCTCTCCGAGAACGATGACCGGAACGGAAACCTGGACGGCAGCCGTGAGGCTGGCGACTACCTGAGGGTGTCCCTTGCGGAAGTGCGAGTAGGCGCTGGTGTCGAGGACAAGTCGCTCGATCGACGCCGGTGTCCCGCTGCTGGCGCCCGGGGTGACCCGCTCCGTCACGTCGCGGCCGCGGTCGTCATTCCCAGAGCCGCCGGTCGACCACCCGTTGTTCGGCCAGCGCAGCGTTGAACTCCTCGGCGTCGTCTTCGGTCCACGTGGCGTAGCGGAGAAGCTGGGCTCGACGGGCGTCCGGTCCCACAGCTTCGCGAAGCACTTGGAGGACGGTGGCGTTCAGGCTCTCTCCTCGCTCCGCGCTGATGGCGCGCAGTCGTCGTGCGAGGTCCGGGTCCACGTTGCGGATAGTGAGTTGGGATGAAGGCATGACTGCACGACTATGCAGTCATGCCTTCATCGTGTCAAGTTGCTGGGTGGCGAGGAACTCTCGCGTCGAGCTCAATTCAACGCGGCGGATCGGCTACATGCCACGGCTGAGCGTTGATGCACTCCGTATCCGGCCCAGTAGAAGGGGTGGGAGGCATCGAACTCCGTGGGCTCAAGACCTTCCCCCTGGTCGAATCGGAGCGGCCCCGCGAGGAGTGTCAACTGGGCCTCGCGGAGTGCGGTGGAGGGCGGTGTGCCGAGTGCGAGGCGCCGGTAGAAGACCTCGAACAGCCTGGTTGCCGTTTCGTCGACGACCGGCCATAGCGAGCTGACGACAAGAGTGGCGCCGGCGGCGGCGAACGCGTCGACGAAGGGACTCGGCCCCAGGCCGGCGCCGCCGGTGTCGAGACCGGAGAGCACGACGACGGGATCTCGACCGAGCTCCAGATCCGAGGCGAGGTCGCGGACCGAGACTCGAAGTGCCTGTTGGTCGTAGCGGCTCGGCGAGAGCAACAGTGCCGAGGCAGCGGGTTCTTCGGCGTCGACGATCGCTTCAATTGCGAGATGGAGGGCCTCAATTCGGTGACCGGCGCTCAGCTCCCAGAGTGCAGCAGGAGTGGCCGCGTGGCCGAACGCGGTTACATTCGTCAGGGCCAGCTCCTGGAGGGTGTGGGACTGGTTTCGGCGAGCGGCGTGTCGGCGCCAGGAGATGCCCCCATCGCTCATCGAAGCGCCGAGCGGGCGCGTCGGCGGCCGGTACACGGCGTCGGCGATGGCGGCAGCCACCGGCGGTTGTTGCCGGCGTTCACCTTCAGTTGCTGTCTGAAGGCGGACCTCGCCCGGAGTCAACCGGCACAGCTCCCTGGTCTCGACCAGGAACCGTCCCTGGGGATCGATGGACCTGGGCGCCCGGATAGCCCCGAAGGGGAGTTCGACCAGGGGACCGTTGGCCAGCAGCACCACCCGCGAGGTCCCGCGCAACTGGTCGGCGGCGGGAGCGAGCAGCTTGCGGCCCAACTCGTCGCCGAGCCGGACGATCCGGCCCAGGGACGCCTGGGGTCGGAGCAGTGCGAGGCGGCGGAGCTCGGCGATCAATGGGCTCAGCTCCTCGGCAGTCGTGTCCAGGGTCTTCGTCACGGGTGCGATGTCGGCGCCGCCCGGAACGATGGCGAGCCGGACCGGGCGCCCGGGCGAGGCATCGAAGATGAGGGTCGCCGTGTCGTCTGAGGCGGGCCGGAAGTCGGCCTCGAATCGGGCGTCCGTGGATGGCGACGGAGACCAGTTCCGGGTGGTCGTTTCGTCACCGAAGGCGGCTCGACGCATCTCCCGCCGGCTCGACTCCACTGCTTCGATGACTTCGCCCGCGGCGGTCCAGGCCGCGCGCATCTCGGGATCGCTGCCGCTCTGGGAACCAGCGGTCGCGCCGCTCGGCAGCATCGCGCCGAGCAGGGCCGCTCCCGTCCAGCCGGCGATGGACCGCCGGACGGCGCCGTTCCTCATCCTCGCTCGGTCAGCCATGATCCGCGGCATTCTTGTATCAGACCAGCCCGCTGGGCTGGTTGGTGCGACCGGCGCCGCGCCGGGTCGGTAGACGCTTCGAAGCGGGGAAGGAGCTTCGGCGCAGTACGATCCCCGGAGCGATGTCGAACATACGACTCGAAGCCGAAGGCGAGGTGGCGCGGCTCACCCTCAACAGGCGTTTCAGGGCGAACGCGCTCGATTCCGCTACAACCGTGGAGCTGCGCGACGCGGTCCGCGAGTCTGCCGCCGCCAACCCTCGCGTGCTGGTCATCGGCGGCGACGGGGTGTTCTGCGGCGGCGCCGACATCCGCGAGATGGAGGGTCTCGACGCCGTCGGCGCCGAACGTTTCATCCGCGGACTGCACGAGGCGTTCCTCGCCATCCGCGAGCATCCCGCGCCGGTGATCGCCGAAGTCCGCGGCGCGGCCCTCGGCGCGGGCCTGGAACTCCTGGTCTCGTGCGACCTGTCGGTCGCCGCCGACGACGCGATCTTCGGCATGCCGGAACCGCACGTCGGTCTGCCGTCGGTGATCGAGGCGGCGCTGCTGCCGGGCCTTGTCGGCCTCGGCCGCGCCCGGGAACTCCTGTTCCTGGGCGATCCGATCGACGCCGCCGAGGCGGCACGCATCGGGCTTGTGGGCGATGTCGTAGCCGCCGAGGACCTGGAGGCGGCGGTGAACGCCAAGGTCGAGCGGTTGTTGCGACACAGCCCAGCCGCTCTTTCGCTTCAGAAGCAGTTGATCGGCCGTTGGCTCAACCTGCCGCTGGACCAGGCTGTAGAAGCCGGCGTCGCCGCGTTCAGGGCCGCCTATGGGACCGGCGAACCGAAACAGGCGATGGAGAAGTTCTGGCGGCGCCGGTCGCGCGGCAGGGCCAGCGACTAAGGCTCCCGGTCAGGGGGCTAGCCACTGCAGGCAGCCGGTCGATTCCAGCACCGCGTCGATCTGCGCCCGATCGGAGAGTTCCCCGTACTTGCGGCGCAGGGCGGCCAGAGACCGGGCGTGGTACTTCTGCGGCTTCTGGGTCCAGGTCCCGCTCGCGAGTCCGACCGAGAACTCGTCCTGACCGCCGGCGATCGCCTTGGCGTTGGCGACGCTCCAGGGCAGGAAGATGCCGCCGACCTGCTGCTCGAGCAGGGGCATCAGCGTCGGCGCCAGCGATTCCCAGTCCTCGAACTCGCCGTTCGCCGTCGGGTCCACCACGCGCTTGACCCAGGCGACGGTACGAGGCGCCCGCTCTTCGAGCAGAGCGCCGGGTGTCGGATCGGTCCATGCCTGGTGCATCTGGAAGCCGACCCCGAAGTCGCCGAACGCGGGCCGCCCGCCGAACAGGTAGTCGCGGCCGTCGAGGTGGGCCTCGATCAGGTCGACCGTGTCGAGGAACGACTGCTCGATCTGGGGCGCTGTCTGTTCGTTGGAGCCGACGAACCAGACACGGGGGACCATCCGCTCCTTGACCTGGGCGGTCATCGCCTTCAGCGTCCCCTCATCGGCGTCGGGGTTCCTGCTCTGGGCGAGGCGCCGGGCGCCGGACTCCTGGTCCACGGGGCGGGCCCAGCGGTAGTGGAACATCCACTTGTTGCCCCACTCGTCGCCCCACTCCTCGAGCAGCACGGAGACGAAGGCCGCGGTGGGGTCGTCGGGGTGGATCGACGGCGCCGGGTACTCAGCCTCCATCGCCTCCAGGATCGGCGTCGAGTCCTGCATGCCCCGGTCGTCCGGCGTGATGACGAGCGGCACCAGGGGCAGCTTGGCGTAGCGCTTGAACTCGTCCTGGGTCGCCGGGCCGCGGCGCAGCCACTCGTGCGGGATTCCCTTGTAGCGGAAGTACGAGCGCACCTTCATCGAGTAGGGCGACAGTTCGGCGCCGAAGATTCGGTAGGGTCGGGTCATTGGCAAAAGCCTCCTGGAGGGGAGTCGTTGTCAGACGGAGGCTCATCCTAGGAGGATTCGTGACGTCGTGGCAACGGCTCTTGATCTGAAAGGACGGCTGGGAAGCGTCTTCGGCCACTCGGGTTTCAGGCCTCACCAGGAGGAAGTGTGTCTCCGCACCGCGGAGGGGACCGACGGCCTCGTCGTCATGCCGACCGGCGCCGGCAAGTCGCTCTGCTACCAACTTCCGGGCCTGATCCGAGGCGGCCCGACCCTGGTGTTTTCGCCGCTGATCGCCCTCATGGAGGATCAGACCGCGAAGCTCCGGCAGATCGGCCTGCGCGCCGAGCGCATCCACTCGGGACGGCCGCGCCACGAGTCGCGCGAGGCCTGTCGCCTGTACCGCGACGGCGAACTCGACTTCCTGTTCATCGCTCCGGAGCGCCTCGGCGTCCCCGGCTTCATCGAGTTCCTCGAGCGTTGCCGGCCGGCCCTGATCGCGGTCGACGAAGCGCACTGCATCTCCCAGTGGGGGCATGATTTCCGTCCCGACTACCGGCTTCTGGGGCAACGTCTTCCGCGCCTCCGGCCGGCGCCGGTGCTGGCCCTGACGGCGACCGCGACGCCGCGCATCCAGGACGACATCGCGGCGCAGCTCGACCTGCAGGGGGACGAGCGCTACATCTACGGGTTCCGGCGCGACAACCTGGCAGTGGAGGTGGTGCAGAAGCGGCCCGGGGCGCGAGCCGCGGTGGTTTCCGAGGTGTTGGGGGAGAGTGAGCGGCGGCCTGCCATCGTGTACGCGCCGACACGCAAGGAGACGGAGGCTCTCGCTGGTCGGCTGGCCGACAAGTTTCCCGCCGCCGCGTACCACGCGGGGCTGCCGACGGCGGAGCGGGACGAGGCGCAGGCCGCGTTTCTCGACGGCGAAATCGAAGTCGTGGTCGCCACCACCGCCTTCGGGATGGGGATCGACAAGCCGAACATCCGCACCGTGGTCCACACCGCGATGCCGGCGACGGTGGAGGGCTACTACCAGGAGATCGGCCGCGCCGGCCGCGACGGCGAGCCGGCCCGGACGCTGCTCCTGTACTCCTGGGCCGACCGCCGCACCCAGGAGTTCCTGCACAAGCTCTCCTATCCGGAGATCGGCTACCTCAAGGAGCTGTACGACGCGCTGTCGGACGAGCCGCGCGACCAGGCCGATCTGCAGCGCGGGCGCCGCTTCGACAAGGAGGTGTTCGAAGCCGCTCTGGATCAGCTCCGCATCCACGGCGGCGCGGTGATCGGCAGTGGATACCGCGTGCGCCGCGGCGGCGACTCGTGGATTCGGTCCTACCGGGTCCAGCGCCAGCACCGTCTGGACCAGATCGACGAGATGACCCGCTTCGCCGACCACCGGGGCTGCCGGATGCTGCGCCTGGTGCGGCACTTCGGCGACCAGGCGGACAGCGGCGCGCTCTGCGGCGTATGCGATGTCTGCCGGCCGGACGACTGCCTGGTGCGCCGGTTCCGTGCGCCGCTGCCCGAGGAGGTGCAGGCGATGGAAACCGTGGTGTCGTTGCTTCGCCGCCGCGAGGGTCAGGGTACGGGCCGGCTGTTCCAGGAGTTCAGGGCCGTCCATGGCTCGTACGACCGCGGCGGGTTCGAGGATCTTCTCGGCGCGCTGGGGCAGGCGCGCGTTGTGTTCGTGGAGGACGATTCGTTCCAGAAGGACGGCGAGACGATCCGGTACCAGCGCGCCGGGCTGACGCCGAGCGGCCGCCGCCGGGGTATCGACCTGGCGGGGCAGGTGTTGCTGCCGGACGATCCGCCGGATGAGCCGAAGGCGCGCCGGAAGCGCAAGGCCGCCATGGCGGTGGAGATCGCGGATACCGACGTCGACCCGGCCCTGGTCGAGAGCCTGCGGGAATGGCGGGTGGAGGAGGCGAGAAAGAAGCGGTGGCCGGCGTATACGGTGCTCCAGAACCGCGCACTGATCGCCCTCGCCGCGGCGAGACCCGAAAACCGGGACGAACTGCTCACGATCCCCGGCGTCGGTCCGGCCACGGTCAAGCGTTACGGCGCCGCTTTGCTTCGGATCGTGGCGGCAGCGGGGAAGCCTGAACCGAAGTGACACAATCTTCCTCATGACGACATCGACGGCACAGTGGTTCGGTCATCCGCGGGGGCTTTCGACCCTCTTCTTCACGGAACTCTGGGAACGCTTCAGCTACTACGGCATGCGGGCGCTGCTGGTGCTCTACATGACCGACATCGCCACCGGCGGCCTCGGCTTCGAAACGGAGACCGCAACCATCGTGCTGGGGCTCTACACGTTCGGTGTCTACGCCCTGGCGCTTCCGGGCGGCTGGATCGCCGACCGCATCATGGGTCAGAAGAAGGCCGTGCTGTGGGGCGGGATCATCATCGCGCTCGGCCACTACACGCTGGCCGTGCCGTCCATGTTCGCCTTCTTCCTGGGCCTGTTCCTGGTCGTGGTCGGCACCGGGCTGCTGAAGCCGAACGTCTCGGCGGTGGTCGGCGACCTCTATGCCAACGACGCGGCTGCGCGCCGCGACGCCGGGTTCTCGATCTTCTACTCGGGGATCAACATCGGCGCGATGCTGGGACCTCTGGTCTGCTCCTGGCTGGGCGAGAAGGTCGACTGGCACCTCGGATTCGGCGCCGCCGGCGTCGGCATGACCGCGGCCATCATTGCCTACGTGAAGGGGCAGAAGTACCTCGAGGGCGCCGGCGATGCACGCGGCCCGGCCGCGGATCCGGTGCAGGTGGCGGGCGCCAAGCGGAATCTGATCGCGGGCACGGGTTGCCTCGCCGTGCTCGCCCTTGTGCTGTGGTGGCTCGGGGCGAGCGGCGCCGCGCCGATCACCCTGCTGGGCTTCGCCGACGCCACCGGCGTGATCGTCGTCGTGCTGGCGGCTGCCTACTTCGCCTACGTGATCGGCTTCGTCTGCAAGGACCGGATAGAGAGGCGGCGGATCGGCGCCTGCGCGGCGCTGTTTGTCGGCGCGGCGCTGTTCTGGTCGGGCTTCGAGCAGGCCTCGTCGTCGCTCAACCTGTTCACGCGCGACTACGTGGACCGCGACCTGTTCGGACTCGAGCTGACGATCGGTTCGCTACAGGCGATCAACCCGTTCTTCATCATCGTCCTGGCGCCGGTCATGGGCGGGCTCTGGGTGTGGCTCGGCGACCGCAACCCGTCCATACCGGTCAAGTTCGGCGCCGGCCTGATCCTGCTGGGAGTCGGCTTCCTGGTCCTGTCCTGGGGCGCCTCGCTGACCCAGGAGGGGGGCGGTCAGGCGGCGATGGGATGGCTCGTCGTGACCTACTTCTTCCACACCGTCGGCGAGCTGTGCCTGAGCCCGGTGGGACTCTCGAGCATGACCAAGCTGGCGCCGGATCGCCTCGTGTCCCAGATGATGGGCACCTGGTTCATGGGCGCGGCGCTCGGCAACCTGATTGCCGGCCGCATCGCGGGCTACATCGAGTCGTTGCCGCCGGCCGAGCTGTTCCGGACCGTGGCTCTGATCGCGGCCGTCGCAGGCGTCGTGTTCCTGCTCCTGTTCAAGCCGATCAAGTGGCTGTGCGCAGGCGTGAAGTAGCGGGCCGCCGGCGCATCCAGTTGACGCCGCGGCTCAGTTGATGCCGCGCTCCTTGCCCTCCCAGTAGGGGGCGCGCAGTTCACGCTTGAGGACCTTCATCGCGCCCGATAGGGGCAGAGGTTCGGCCCGGAACTCGACGGACTTCGGCGCCTTGTAGCCGGCGATCGACTCGCGGGCATGGCTGATGATCGAGGCTTCCGTGTTCTCGTCGACTTCGGCGCCTTCCTTCGGCACGACGATCGCGTGGACCTGTTCGCCCCAGACGTCGTGCGGAATGCCGATCACGGCCACCTGGCCGACCGCGGGGTGGGTCGAGATCGCGCTCTCCACCTCCGCCGAGTAGACGTTCTCGCCGCCGGAGACGATCATGTCCTTGACCCGGTCGACCAGGAACAGATAGCCCTCTTCGTCGAGGTAGCCGGCATCGCCGGTGTGGTACCAGCCGTCCTGGAACGCCTCTTCGGTGGCCTCGGGCTTGTTCCAGTACTCGGTCATGTAGTTGCCGCCGCGGGCGCAGACCTCGCCGACCTCACCGCCCGGCAGTTCGTCGCCGTCCTCGTCCTGGACCTGTAGGACGACGCCGGGCACCGCGCGCCCGACCGAGCGCAGACGGTCGCCGCCAGCCTTGTGGTCCTCGGCGTCGAGCACGGTCAGAAGCGATGAACTCTCGGTCATGCCGTAGCCCTGCCCGATCTCCATCTCCGGGAACAGCGTCAGCAGCCGGTCGAGCAGGGCCGCCGGCATCGGCGAAGCGCCGTAGGCCAGGTTGCGGACCGACGCGAGCTTCTCGGGCGCGAAGTCGGGGTGGCTCATCATCATGTGGATCATGGTCGGCACCATGGTCGTCGTGGTCACCTGGTACTTCTCGATCAACGCGATCGCTCTGCCCGGGTCGAACATCGGCATCAGGACCATCTTGCCGCCAAAGGTCTGGGTCGCGATGACGCCCACCATGGAGGCGGCGTGGAAGATCGGCGTCTGCAGCAGGGCCGTGCCTTCGGAGAGCTGGGGAAACCGCATCACCGCGTGGTACGTGTTCAGGATCTCCGCGCGCTGATTGCAGAGGACGCCCTTGGGCAGGCCGGTCGTGCCGCCGGTGTACATCAGCACCACCGGATCGGTCTCCTCCGGCTCGTCCGGCAGCACGGGCTCGCTGCCCGCGATCAGGTCCTCGTAGCGGAAGTCGCAGGGCGCGTCCGTGTCGTCGCCGGGGCCGTCGATCAGCACCGTGTGCCGGATCGTGCAGTCGTCGCCGGCAAGGGCCATCGCCTGGGCGAAGGCCGGGGCGAAGGTCTTGTCCACGAACGCGACCTCGGTGCCCGAATCGCGGACGATGTAGTCGAGCTCCTTGCCCGCCAGGCGCAGGTTGAGCGGATTGATCACGCCGGCGCCGAGGTAGGCGGCGTGGTACAGCTCGACGTACTGGTGGTTGTTGAGCGCCATGACCGCGAAGCGGTCGGTCCGGCCGACGCCCAGCTCGCCGCTGAGCGCGGTGCACAGGCGCATCGTGCGCTCGGCGTGCTCCCCGAAGGTCGCGCTGTAGCCGCCGTCGATGATCGACTCCTCGTTGGCCTGGTACTTGAGGGCCGGAATGAACAGCCGGTGGAAGATGAGTTCCTTCATGGCGTGCAACTCCTTGAGCGTGTCGTTCGGGCGGTGGCTGCGATTCAGTTCGCCGACAGGGCGGCGATCACGTCGCGTTGGGTACGGTCGTCGAGAAAGCGCAAGGTGGGATTGATCCGGTCGACGACGTCGCCGTAGCGGGCGAGGACCGCCGAGGCGATGCCGTCCGGCTCGCCGACCACCGCGAAGGCGTCGAGCATCTCGTCGGTGATGAGAAGGCCCATTTCGTCCCACTGCCCCTGCTTGGACATCCGGTTGAGTTCGAGCTGCAGGTCGCCCCAGCCCCCCGATTCGAGCACCGGACGGTAGGCGGGAGTCGAGCCGTAGAAGGAGATCTGCTTCTTGACCGCCCGCTTCGTCTCCTCGAAGGTCTTCTCGTCCTGACCGGAGACGATGAAGCCGGGGTAGCTGATCTGGAAGTCGGCGCGGTCGCGTCCGGCCGCGGCCAGACCGCGCTCGATCGCCGGCAGGGTGGTGTCGCGCATGTAGGACCGGGTGGTGAACGGGTGAACGATCAGGCCGTCCGCCACCTCGCCCGCGACCTCCGTCATCAGTGGCCCGACCGCGGCCAGGAAGACCTTGGGCGGACCGTACTCGGTGTTCGTCGGCGTGAACATCGGCGTCATCAGGGTGTGGGAGTAGAACTCGCCCTGGAAACGCAAGCGCTCCCCGTCGTACCAGTTGTCCCAGATCGCCCGCATTGCCAGGATCATCTCCTTCATCCGCTTGGCGGGGCTCGACTAGGGCATGCTGAAGCGCTTCGTGATGTGGGGACGGATCTGGGATCCCAGGCCGAGAATGAAGCGCCCCTTCGAGTAGGCGTTCAGGTCGTGGCCAACATTCGCCAGGGTCATCGGGCTGCGCGCGAAGGCGACTGCGATCGAGGTCATCAGCTCGATCCGCTCGCTGTGTTCCGCGGCGAGCAGCAGCGGGAAGAACGGGTCGTGCGCCGTCTCCGCGGTCATGGCCGCCGCGAAGCCGGCATCTTCGAGTTCCCGGATGCGGGCCGGGACTTCGCGCAGATCGGTGGGGAGTCCGCCGTCAACCTTCATTCAGTGTCTCCAGGCAGGTGGTTCGAGGGTGGCGCGCGAGTATAGAAGAGCGGGCGGCTTGAAACGGGGCCTCGCAGCAGTTGCGCCTTGCTACGATCCCGGCGCTCAAAGGAGAAACGATGCACCAGGTGCTTGCCGGGATTCGTGTTCTGGACTTCGGCCGCTACATCGCCGGCCCGTTCTGCGCCGCCCTGCTCGGGGATCTCGGCGCGGACGTGATCCGTATCGAGAAGGTCCGGGGCAGCGAGGACCGCTTCATCGCCCCGGTCACGCCGACCGGCGAGGGCGGGATGTTCCTGCAGATGAACCGGAACAAGCGCTCGCTGACGCTGAACCCGATGAAGCCCGCCGGGCGCGAGGTCGTGCGCCGCCTGGTGGCGACCGCCGACGTGGTGGTCGCGAATCTGCCGCCGGCGACGCTGCACGCGATGGGGCTCGACCTGGACAGCCTGCGCGAAGTGAAGGAGGACATCATCCTGACCACGGTCTCGGCCTACGGTCGGGGCGGCCGTTACAGCGACCGTGTCGGCTTCGACGGCATCGGCCAGGTCATGTCCGGGATCGCCTACATGACCGGCGATCCCGACCGTCCGCGGCGCGCGGCGGCCCCCTTCGTCGATTTCGGCACCGCGCTGTCCTGCGCCTACGGCACGCTGGCGGCGCTGATGGCACGGCAGCAGACCGGCGAGGGTCAGATGGTCGAAGGCGCCTTGCTGCAGACCGCGCTGATGATGGGCAACAGCAACCTGATCGAGCAGGCGGTGATCGAGCGGGACCGTCAGCCGACGGGCAATCGGGGCCAGACGTCGGCGCCATCCGATCTCTACCGGACCGGCGACGGCTGGTTGCTCTGCTCGGTGATCGGCGAACCGCTGTTCAAGCGCTGGGTGGACCTGATGACCGAGGACGGCGGTGTGGGAGGCGACGGCGACGGAATCGATTGGCTGCACGATCCGCGCTTCGCCGACGACCTCGCGCGCGGCGACAACGCCGGGCCGATCGGTGAACGGATGAACGCCTGGTGCGCCTCGCGCTCCACGGCCGACGCGGTCGAGACGCTGAACGCGGCGATGATTCCCTCGGCGCCTGCCTACTCGATGCAGGAAACGCTGGATGACCCCCACATCGCCGAGGTCGAGTCCTTCGTCGAGCTGGACTATCCAGGCATGCCGCGGCCGGCGCCGGTGGCCCGGCCGTCGGTGCGGCTCACCGGGACGCCGGCCACGATCCGTCACCGCGCGCCGACGCTCGGGGAGCATACGGATGAGCTGCTCGGCGACCTCGGCTACAGCGGCGACGAGATCGAGGCGTTCCGTGCCGAGCGGGTGGTGTAGTGAGACGGCGAGGATCCCTGGGGACGCGGGCATCCTGCCCGCATCTGGTGCGACTTCTGGCGGTCCTGCTCCTGGCTGCGCCCGCAGCCGCGCAACCACCAGCCGACCTGCCGCCCCCGAACATCCTCTGGGTGTCGAGCGAGGACAACGGGCCCCACCTGGGCGCCTACGGCGACGACTACGCCACCACACCGAACCTCGACGCGCTCGCCGCCCGCGGCCTGATCTACCGCAACGCCTGGTCGACCGCGCCCGTGTGCGCTCCGGCCCGCACCACGATCATCAGCGGCCTCTACCCGGTCTCGACCGGCGCCCACCACATGCGGAGCGAGTCGCGGCTGCCGGAGGGCTTCCGGTTCTTCCCCGAGCTGCTCCGCGAGGCCGGCTACTACACGACGAACAACTCGAAGCAGGACTACAACCTCGAGAAGCCCGGCGGTGAGGGCTCCGTGTGGCACGAAACGTCCCGCGAGGCGCACTGGCGGAACCGGCCGGAGGGCGTTCCCTTCTTCGCCGTGTTCAACTTCACCGTGACCCATGAGAGTCAGATCCGGCTGCGGCCGCACACGCCGGTCCACGATGCGGCCGGGGTGAGGGTTCCGGCCTACCACCCGGACACACCCGAGGTGCGGCAGGACTGGGCGCAGTACTACGACAAGCTGACCGAGATGGACCGCATGGCGGGGGAGAGCCTGGCCGAGCTGGAGGCGGCGGGTCTGCTCGACGACACGATCGTCTTCTACTGGGGCGACCACGGCCCCGGTCTGCCGCGCGGCAAACGCGCCGCTCTTGAGACCGGACTCGGCGTGCCGTTGATCGTCTCGATTCCGGAGAAGTACCGCCGCCTGGCGCCGGCGGACTACGAACCCGGCGGCAGCACGGACCGCCTGGTCGGATTCATCGACTTCGCGCCCACGATGCTCAGCCTTGCCGGCATCGAGCCGCCCGCTCACTTCCAGGGCCGGGCCTTCCTCGGCGCCCACGAGGCGGCGCCGAACGACGTGATTTTCGGGTTCTCCGACCGGATGGACGAGCGCTACGACCTGGTGCGCAGCGTGCGGGACAAGCGCTACGTCTACGCCCGGAACTTCGTGATCGATCGGCCGTACGGGCAGCGACTTTCGTACCAGATGGAGACGCCGACTACCCAAGTCTGGCTCCGCCTCTTCCAGGAGGGAAAGCTCAACGAGGCCCAGTCGGCGTTCTGGCGAGAGAAGCCGAGCGAAGAGCTCTACGATCTCGAGAACGACCCGGACCTGGTGAACAACCTGGCGTCCTCGTCCGAGCATGCGGCCGACCGGGAACGCCTGGCCGGCGCCCTGCGCAGGCAACTCCTCACGATCCGCGACCTCGGCTTCCTGCCCGAAGGCGAAATGCACCGGCGCGCGGCGGCTATGGACGCCGTGCCCTGGGCCTACGGCCAGGGCGGCTACCAGGTCGAGCGGGTGCTGGCAGCGGCGGAGCTGGCCTCCGACCGGTCAGCGTGGGACGAGGCGGCGGCGGAGCACCTGAGAAGGCTGCTCGGCGACCCCGACTCCGCCGTCCGTGCCTGGGCCGCGATGGGGCTCCGTGCTCGCGGCGAGCCGGCCGTGCGGTCCGCCCTCGCCGAACTCCGCGCCGCGCTACGGGACGCGTCGGCGCCCGTCCAAATCTACGCCGCCGAGGCGCTGGGCCGCTTCGGTGAAGAGGCGGACCGGGAGCCGGTGGTCGAATTGCTGCTCGCCTCGGCCTCGATCGCCGAGAACGACTTCTTCGACGCGCTGCTGGCGCTCAACGCGCTGGACTACCTCGACCCGGCAGTCCTTGGCGATGAAAGCGCTCAGGCCCAGGAGTGGCGAAACCGCCTTGCCACGTTGCCGAACGTGTTTGATGAACTCGACCGGCGCTTCCGCAACTACGTGCCGCGGCTGCTCGAGGCAATCAGGCTCGATCTGCCGGAACGCTGACGACAGGCGACCGGGTTCCATGGGGATTGAAGGCATCGAGTACGGCGCCGGGCACGCGCGCCTGGAAGAGCTGCTGGGCTCGGTGGACCGCCCCGGCACCTACTGCGTGGGCGGTCGGCTGTACGTGCCGCTGCCGCGGCCCACGCCATCGGCGACCGTCCGAAGATCGTGACACCGGACCGGATGCTCCCCGCCGCGCTTGAAGGAATGCCGAAAGCACCTTCACCGAACGATCGACGGCTACGGACTCGACATCGATCACGTG
Organism: Candidatus Multivorans sp.; assembly: GCA_965216125.1. GTDB lineage: Bacteria > Acidobacteriota > Thermoanaerobaculia > Multivoradales > Multivoraceae > Multivorans. Next base: position 4,156,444 of record OZ244152.1, read on the forward strand.
ACGCAACGGCGCGGCGGCGCCGGGAACGAGTCCCGGGGGAAAGTGGCCCGGCTGGAGAAGGCGGTGACGATCGGCAAGACTCGGGGGGCGAGAGCACCGGGTTGATCGTTCAACCGCTGCGGGCTTTCCCCGAGGCGCGACGGGTTCAGCGCGGCCGGAATCAGCCCCGCCGGCGTTGCGGTTCAGCTCGTAGAGCCCACCGGGAATGGCGATCCACGCCTTGAAGCCCTTCTCGGCGGCCTGTCGCGGGGAGTAGAATCTCGGCCATGGCCGAGCCCGTGCAGACAGCCCGTTCCGCGTTGCAACGCGAAGGCCTCGACCCGGTGGAAGCCCCGCTTGCTCCGACCGTCTTCCCCGGTTGCCGGGCGGTGCACATCCCGAAAGACGAGATCGAGCACCACGAGGGCCGTCTGGAGTACTGGGAGGCGCGTACCGAGACCGCGATGGTCCTGCGCGAGCCGGTGACCACCTGGCACGAACAACCGTCGCAGCGGCTTGCCCGGTTGGCGGAGCGGATCGCGGCGTCGCGGGGCTCGCCGATAGAGACGTTCGGCGCCTGCGAACTGGTCCGTTTCGACGCAAGCGGCGCTCGGGAGGCCCTGATGCAGGCGGACCAGGTCGTGTACCTGCACCCGCTGACGACGCCGGTCGCGGAGGAACCGGCGGTCGACGTGGACGGCGAGGCGCGGCCCGACGTCGTGCTGGAGGTCGACTACTCGACGGATGTCCGGAGGGGCAAGTTGCGGTTGTACGAGGCGTGGGGCTTCCCCGAGGTCTGGGTGGACGTTCCCGATGTGCGTTCACCCGGCCGCCCGAAGTCGCGGCCGTCCGCCTTGACGATTCACGCAAGGGAGGAGGGACGCTTCCGGGAGAGGGCGGCCAGCCGGGCGTTCCCGGGTTGGACGGCCAAGGAGATCCACCGGGCCCTGAACGAGCAGCCCGTGTCCCGAGAAACCCTGAACGTGCTTCGCCGCGTCGGCCGGACGCTCGGCGAGTCGGAGGGAACCGGCCCGGACGACGATCCGTGGTTGGCCGCCGAGCGCGCGGAGGTTCTCGCCTCGAGCCGCGCCGGCATGGTGGCGGCGATTCTCGAAGCGCGCGGCGTCCCCGCGAGCCCCGAGCTGGCCAAGCGGCTCGCCGGACTGGCCGGCGTGTCCGATGCGGAGCTGGTCGAGGCGGCCAACGCCTGCGCCAGCGAAGAGGAACTTCTTCGGCTGCTGCTGCGCTGACGCTTGCGGGCCGTCAGCCGGGATGGCGGCTACTCTTCCCAGTCTCCGAGTTTGGCGCCGACGTGGTTCAGCAGGTCGCCGACCAGGACGATAGCGGCCTCCCGGTCGATCGGTTCCGTATCCTCGTCGACCCCCTGATAGCGGAACTCCACCGCGTAGGGCGTGAAGCCGGCGATGCCGCGGAAACGGTCGACGTCAGGCGCATCGGCGCCGCACTGGTCGAGTTGTTCCAGCAGCGTCTCAAGACTGTGGGTCAATTCGTACAGTCCGCCCAGGATCGCGATCCATGCCTTGAGCGCTTTCTCCCCGGCTTGCTGCAGGTGGAAGCCGAACGACTCCTCCGGCCCCTCGTCTTCCAGAAGCCGCAGAGACCGCAGGTCCTTTTCGGCCGAATCGAGCATCATCCGCGCGCACTTAGGGTCGCTCATAGAGCACCTTCCCCTCCCGCAGCGCCCGCGCCAGGACATGGTTCAGCGAGTCCCGCCAGTACTCGACATCCGCCCGGGAGAAGACGAGCACGTCCGTCGGCGGCCGGAACTCCCTCAGCGCCCGATAGAGCCGGTTCATCTCCTTGTGCCTGCTCCTCCCGGGTCCGAAGGGTTCCGCCTCGATCACGAGCAGGTCGATGTCCGACGTGTCCCGTGCCTCGCCGCGAGCGCGGGAACCGAACAGGATGACCTGGTCCGGATCGACTTCGTCGACGATGGCGCGGACCATGCGGTCGAGGAGGTCGTCGGTTACAGGCGGCATGGTACGCCGGCCAAATTGGTGATCAGGTAGCGGTCGTGGAAGTCGTCCGAGAGGAAGACCGTGGCGCTCAAGCCGGCGGACCTCAAGGATGGGGCGAGTTGGCTCCGGAAGTTCAACTCCGCTTGTCGATAGTCCAGGATCTCCCGCCTGCTCCCTGCCCAGCACACGCGGTGGATCTCGATGAGAGGCGCTGGCCTTCGGTGTCCGGCTGCTCTTGGCAGAGTAGCGACGCCAGGCTTGATCGCGATCCGGGAGTCGGCCTCGGTCTCGCGTTGGGTCACTGGTCCTTCCTCGGGCATCGGGGAAGCGTATGGGGCAAGCGCCGTGCCATCACTGCGTCAGACCATACCGTTTCATCCAGTTGGTGAGCGTCTGGTAGCTGGGGAGGCCCACGAGCCTGGCTGCCTCAGTCTTGTTTCCGCCAGTTTCTTCAAGGGCACGCGACAGGTAGTGCCGCGCTACCTCGGCGATGAGCGCCTGCAGATCGATGCCTTCGCTGAGAGGGCGGCCCAGCACGGTTTCCGGTGCTTCACTAGCCGCGATCGGGAGTAGGGCTTCCCGGACGTCCTCGGCCGTCAGCGTGTCTTCGGTCGTCCATAGGGCGGCTCGTCGAAGTGTGTTCTGGAGTTCGCGCACGTTGCCGGGCCATGGGTGCCCGAGCATGAGTTTTTTTGCGTCAACAGAGAGTTTCTTCTGTACAAATCCGGGCTGTCCCTCGCTCTCTCGGTTGACTCGATCAAGGAGCCGGTCGATCAGCAGTGTCAGATCTTCCGGGCGTTCCCGCAGCGGCGGCAGGCGAAGCACAGCTACAGCCAAGCGGTAGAAGAGATCCTCCCGAAAGCGCCGGGCGCCCACCTCGGACGGAAGCGAGCGGTTTGTCGCCGCGATCGTCCGCACGTCGATCTCGCGCGATCGCGAACTGCCGACCGGCAGGACCTCGCCCTCCTGCAGTACGCGAAGGAGCTTCACCTGAGCGGGTTTGGGGAGTTCGCCAACTTCGTCGAGAAAGAGCGTGCCGCCGTTGGCGGTTACGAAGTGGCCGTCGCGCCGGACAGCGGCGCCTGTGAAGGCGCCCCGCTCGTGCCCGAAGAGTTCGGATTCCACGAGTTCGGGCGCCAGGGCGCCGCAGTTGACGGCGACGAACGGCCGGTCCCGCCGCGGGCTGGCGCGGTGAATCGCCCTCGCTAGCAGCTCCTTGCCGGTGCCTGTCTCGCCTTCAATCAGAACCGGTACCGAACGGGGCGCCACTCGCCGGGCCCGCAGGACGATCCGCTGCATGGCCGGGCCCTTGTGGAGGATCTGGTCGAACTCCGGGGCGTCCGGGGGAAGACCGGCCGCGAGTCGTTCGAGCTCGCGGTCGGGTTGGCGTAACAGATCGGGGAGGAAGTCCGCCGTCATGTCGAAGGGGACGGACGCCGTCCGTACGCCGAACTGGCGCGAGGACTCGATGAGTTCGGCAGGAAACCGTGTCTTGGCCAGAATGATCCAGACCGCCGCCATTGCGGGTGTCCCGGGGCTCAGGTGGAACGTGAGTGACGTCTCGGCCAGAGGGTTTCCGATTGCCTCGTCGCAGGTCCGGACGGCGGCTGCGTAGATTTCGCCAAACTCCGTGGGGCCGGAAAGCGCTTCACGGAAGACGCGAATCTGAACCTCAGGCTCGCGGGCTTCCAGCCAGCCCAGATACTTGCGGACCGTGGCGGCGGCGTGGTTGGTTAGCAGATAGGCCTCGTCGAAGCGGCGCGCCTCAAGCGCTTGGGCGACCGGCCCGACTCCGACCTCGGCGTGCTCTTCCGGTGCACGCAGGTCTGCGGTACCTATCCACGAGATGATGACCTTGCGCATCCCGGGGAGTATATGAAGAATACTTACCTTTATTGCAAGAGTTCTTGTGCTACGTGCGGGCCCGGTCGGTCGTCGCTCCGACCCATGCTACCGCCGTCCCGGTTCTTGAGTCTCCGCTCCTGGGCCCAGTTCTGCGCCATCGACTACTCCCCAGCCCCCTCCGGCGGCCAGCCGAAGGGCAGGTCCTCCGGCACCACTTCGATCTCGGTCGAGAACTTGAACGGCGCTTCGCCCGGCCCCGGGAACGTGAACTCGAGGAAGAAGGCGCTCCAGCCGGTCGCGGGGGAGTCGACGGCGCCGATCCACTGGCCGTCGGTGGCGTCGACCGCGGTGCTGGTCCAGGCACGGCCGATCGTGTCGACCCGGAAGTCCCGTGCCTCCGGGTTCGAGGCCTGCCAGAGCAGCACCTCGCTCGGCTCGGCGCCGTTCGCGACCGAGGCCGTGATCGCGGCGCCGTCGTCGGTGGAGGAGAGGGACCAGTCGACGTCCGGGCGTTCGACGCCTTCGAGCAGCGCCTGGTAGAAGGCGAGGAAGCCGACTGCGGCGTCGCTGCCGCCGAGCGAATGCTCGGTGTTCGGCACGTAGCGCAGGTGCTTCTCACCGATCAGGTCGTCGAAGTAGAACTGGGAACTGTCGGGGAGGAAGAACTGGTCGCCGGTGGCGTTGATCAGGTACTTCGGCAGATCGAGCTTCTCGCGGTGCTGGTAGGGCTCGACGATCTGCTGGAGTTCGAGGTAACGGGGATCGTCGAACCAGTCCATGATCCCCTCGCGCACGTAGTCGCCGACCGCCGGCGCCCAGAAGCCGTAGGCCTGCCAGTGGTGGACGAAGGAGGGTTCCAGGTTCAGCATGTCGATGACGATCGGCGCGATCGCGACCACCCGCTTGTCGACGATCGCCGTGGTCCAGGTGGTCCAGCCTCGCTTCGAGCCGCCGGCGACGACGAACCGATTCACTTCGTTCTCTCCGCCGTCCTCGGACGCCGCGAACGCCGTCATCGTGTCCATCGCCCGCACCGCGGCCTTGGTCATCGGCAGCCGCGCCAGCCAGATCGCGTCCTCGCCCCGCAGGAACTTGTCCCAACCGTAGGCGATCAACTGGTCCTCGCGGCGCTCCCCGAAGTCGTCGCCGACGAAGTTCAGCGGCTGGTTCGGCACCATCCGCAGTTCGGCCGTGAACGAGCCGGTGGCGAGAGCCGGTTGGAGCATCAGCGGGTTCGCCTGCTCCGGCGGGTCGTCGCCGTTCCGGCCACCCGAGATGTAGAGGAAGGCCGCGTCGCTCTTGATTTCATCCGGTTCCACCACCATCAGCCAGTGGGTCCACAGCGGCCGGTCGACCTCGGCCTCGGTGAGCCAGGTCTGGCTCGTCATCTCGATCGTGTGGAGGGTGTAGCCGTCGCCGGGCCGGCTGTTCACGAGGGTCCAGTCGTAGGCCGGGTCGGGGGTGTCGACGTACTGCTTCAGGATGTCGCCTGGGGCGGGGCCGGCGTCGGTGACCGCCTCGGCGCCGCCGCAACTGGAGAGCAGCAGTGCAGCCGCGAGGAGGGCGAGAACGAATTGAGCGTTGCGCGTCATGGTCATCTCCTCAAATCGCCCCGGCGGAGCGCATCGCGTTGATCTGCTGGTCGCTGAAGCCCCAGTCGGCCAGCACCGCGTCGGTGTGTTCGCCGGCCTTGGGCGGCGGCCCCTGGACCGCGACCGTGGTACGGCTGAAGCGCGGCGCAGGCGCCGGCTGAGGCACGCCTTCGACCTCGACGAAGGTCCGGCGCGCCCGGTTGTGCGGGTGAGCGACCGCCTCGTCGATGCTGAGAACGGGAGCGAAACAGACATCGCTGCCCTCCATGATCTCGCACCACTCCTCGCGCGTCTTGGTGCGGAACACCTCGGCGAGCCTGGCGGAGAGTTCGGGCCAGCGGTCGCGGTTCACAATGTGGTCGTCCCACTCGCTGCCGGTAAGCTCCGCCTTCTCGCGCAGCAGCGCGTAGAACTGCGGCTCGAGTGAGCCGACCGAGACGTACTTGCCGTCAGAGCACTCGTACGTGTCGTAGAAGTGGGCCCCGCTATCGAGCATGTTCGAGCCGCGCTCGTCGTTCCATACGCCGGAACCGTGCATGCCGACCACAGCGGCCAGCAACAGCGCCGAACCGTCGGTCATCGCGGCGTCCACGACTTGCCCCTTGCCCGACTTCTGGGCCTCCAGCAGACCGGCGACGACGCCCAGGGCGAGCAGCATGCCGCCGCCGCCGAAGTCGCCGACCAGGTTGAGCGGCGGCACCGGCTTGCAGCCGGCGTTGCCGATCGAGTGCAACACGCCCGAGAGCGCGATGTAGTTGATGTCGTGGCCGGCGGCGTGGGCGATCGTGCCGTTCTGCCCCCAGCCGGTCATGCGCCCGAAGACGAGCTTCGGGTTCCGCTCCAGGCAGACGTCCGGTCCGAGACCGAGCCGCTCCATGACCCCAGGGCGGAAGCCCTCGATCAGACCGTCCGCCTGTTCCACCAGGTCGAGGACGGCTGCAATCGCTTCGGGGCGCTTCAGGTCCATCGCCAACGAACGGCGGCCCCGGTTCAGGACGTCGAACTTCGAGCCCCGGCCGGCGTATGCCCGCCGGTCGATCCGCACCACCTCGGCGCCCAGGTCGGACAGCACCATGGCGCAGAAGGGGCCGGGCCCGATGCCGGCGATCTCGAGAATGCGGTAGCCGTCGAGTGGTCCCATGGTCCGTGTCTCCCTTCAATGAGGCCGGGGCGCGCGCCCCGGTGAGCGGCGCCGGTGGGTGGCGCGGAGTCGAGGCCGGTCAGTATAGGAGACGTCTGCCGTACAATCCCGGTCGCCTCAGGCCCACAGTTTCAGCCAACCGCGGCGCCCGGCCGCGACAGGGGAGAGCCTCAGACCATGCAGCGATACGGAATGACGATCCCATTCAGCCTGCCCCTGGCGGAGCAGGAAGACCTGATCAAGGAGATGGTGGATCTCGGCTACACGGACTTCTGGTCCTCCGAGTCGAACGGCGCCGACGGCTTCACGCCGCTCGTCCAGGCGTCGATCTGGGCGCCGACGGCCCGACTCGGGATCGCGATCATCCCCGCCTACACTCGCGGTCCGGCGGTGATGGCCCAGACCGTGGGTGCAATGGCTGAAGCGGCGCCGGGGCGCTTCGTCATGGGAATCGGCACCTCGTCCAACGTGATCGTCGAGAACTGGAACGACATCCCCTTCGAGCGGCCGTACTACAAGACCCGCGACATGGTGCGATTCCTCAAGAAGGCGCTCACGGGCGACCGCATCGACGAGGAGTTCGACACCTTCAACGTGCGCGGCTTCCGCATGGGCAGACCGCTCGCGGAGTGCCCGCCGATCCTGGTCGCTGCCCTGCGCAAGGGCATGCTCCGCATGGCCGGCCGCGAGGGCGACGGCGCGATCCTGAACTGGCTGTCGCCCGGCGACGTGAAGACCGTCGTTCCCTACGTCCACGAGGGCGGGCCCGGCAAGGAGATCGCGGCGCGGATTTTCGTCCTGCCGACCGAGGACAAGGCGATCATCGACTACGTCGGCCGCCGCGGCATGGCCGCCTACCTGAACGTGCCGGTATACGCCGCCTTCCACGACTGGCTCGGCCGCCGCGAGCTGCTCGGACCGATGTGGGACGCCTGGGCCGCCGGCGACCGCAAGAAGGCGGTCGAAGTGATCCCGGAAGAGGCGCTTCACGACATCTTCATCATCGGTTCGCCCGGCAAGTGCCGCGAGCGGATCCAGGAGTACATCGAAGCAGGTGTTCATACGCCGGCCCTGGCCCTCCAGCACCCGGGCGACGATCTGCGGCAGACGATCCGGGAGCTGGCGCCGCGGTAAGGTCCGCGACTGGGTAATGGGATGGTCCGCCCCGCACCTTTTAGGGCCTCAGATGGGCCAGCGTGCGTACGTGAGGTCGAACAAGAGCGACTACCACGACGCGGAGGCGATTTGCGAGGCGGTGGCTCGTCCGACGATGCGTTTCGTGCCGTACAAGACGAAGGAGCGTCGGGCCTTGCAGCAGATTCAACGGAGTCGAGAGACGATGGTGGGTGTGCGCACGCGGTTGGCGAACCAGTTGCGTGGTTTTCTGGGCGAGTACGGGATCGTGCTGCCTCAGGGCTTGGCGGTGGTGATGCGGGAGGTGCCTGCGATCGCTACGGATCCGGAGCGGGCCCTGCCGGGTGACTTTCGGGCTCTCTTGTGCATGCAGCACCAGGCGCTGATGCAGGTCGACGAGCAGGTGGCGGACCTGACGGCGATGCTTGTGCGGGAGTCGAAGGAGAACCCACTGTGCGAGCGTTTGATGTCGATCCCGGGGATCGGTCCGATGGTGTCGACGGCGCTGGTGGCGTCGGTGGGCTCGGGCTGGGCCTTCAGCAGCGGCCGTCAGATGTCGACGTTTATCGGGCTGGTGCCTCGTCAGGTATCTACCGGCGGTCGAACGGTGCTGCGGGGAATCAGCAAACGCGGGGACCGTTACCTGCGGGCGCTTCTGATCCACGGTGCGCGGGCAGTCCTGCGCACGGCTCACAAGGGCGAGCGGACGAGGCTCAAGGAATGGGCATTGGACGTCAAACGGCGCCGGGGGGCGAATGTCGCCACGGTGGCCGTGGCCAACAAGCTGGCGCGGATCGCCTGGGCGGTGCTTCGACACGACGAGCGCTACAGCGACGAACGCCATGTCGGCGGTCGAGCGAGGGGCTCACGGGCCGCCGCTATACTCAGTCTTCGAAACCACTACCCAAGGAGGTAAGCATGAGGAAGAGGATCTCTCTCGCCTTGATGGCGTTGGCCGTCCTAGTGGCCGCGGTAGCGCTCTTGGCCGCGGCACAGGAGGAACCACCGCCGGTGCCACCGGCAACACCGGACGAGCGACTCGCTCGAGTCGCCGAGTTGATGGAGGATCGGGGCGAGCCAGGCCACAAGGTCGACTTCGTCTCGAACCTGAGGGCGATGATCGCGGAGGCTGAGGAAATGCGCGACATGGAGCCCTGGGATGCGCGCCAAGAGGTCATGAAGCAAGTCCTTGACGCCAACGACGACGAGATTGTCCAGATCTACTGGTGGCTCAATCGGGCACAAGAGAAGCAGGCTGAGCTCTCCAAGCGCTTGAGCCGACTGCACGACGCAGCAGGGGAACTCCGGGACCGGAGCCTCCTGTATGGCACCGAGAGGCCGAAGCAATGAGGCGGCTCGGACACGTTGCTCTGGTTCTTCTCGTTCTCACCGTTGTTGTGGCTGTCGCCGTTCCAGTGTTCTCACAGGGGGTGACGTGCGACGACGGGACGCTCTGCTAGACGCGTCTCTTGACGTCGGGATCGCAGCGTGCGGTGCCGGCTACTACGACGCCTGCATCCGTGGTGCCCGCCTCGTCTTGGATGTCATCGACGACATGGAGGCGGCTGGCTGCTGGTATTGAGGGCGCCTACTCGGCCAACTTCAACCGCCGCATCGGGCAACCGATGCGGCGGTTTTCGGCGAAAGGGCTCAACTGAGACACCTCCCGCGATTGGCCCTCAAACTCGCAACGGGCGCCGGCAAGACGATGGTCATGGCCATGTTGATCGCGTGGCAGACCATAAACGCCGTGCGGCGGCCGAACAGCCCCCACTTCTCCCGGGCCTTCCTGATCGTGGCGCCCGGGCTGACGATCCAGGACCGTCTCCGGGTCCTCCAGCCGAACGACCCCGACAACTACTACCGGCGACGCGGCCTGGTTCCCTCGGACATGGTGTCCGATGTCGACCGGGCGAAGATCGTGATCACGAACTTCCATGCGTTCCAGCGGCGCGAGCGGATGGCCCTGTCCAAGGGCGCCCGATCCTTGCTTCGCGGCCGCGGCGGAGAAGATCTTGAAACGCTGGAGACAGAGGGGCAGATGCTCCAGCGGGTCCTGCCCGGGTTGATGGGGATGAAGAACATCGTCGTCTTCAACGACGAGGCGCACCACTGCTACCGGGAGAAGCCCGGCGATCCCGACGAGCTGAAGCCCGCGGGCGACGACTTGGGTGAAGCGAAAGCGAACAGCGAAGCGGCTCGAGCGTGGATCTCCGGCCTGGAAGGCGTCCACCGGCGCCTGGGCCTCAGCCGCGTCTTCGATCTGTCGGCTACGCCCTTCTTCCTGCGCGGTTCGGGGTACGCCGAGGGCACGCTGTTCCCGTGGACGATGAGCGACTTCTCGTTGATGGACGCGATCGAGAGCGGCATCGTCAAGCTTCCGCGCGTTCCCGTGTCGGACGACTTGCCGAGCGCCGACGTGCCGATGTACCGGGAACTCTGGAAGCACATCGGCAAGAAGATGCCCAAGGGCCGCCGGACTGCCCGGGCGGCAGGCCTCGACCCCCAGAGCCTGCCGCTGCCGCTTCAGAACGCGCTGGACGCGCTCTACGGCCACTACAAGAAGGTGTTCGAGGCGTGGGGCGAGGCGGACATCGTGAGTCCGCCGTGCTTCATCGTGGTCTGCAACAACACGTCGACCTCGAAGCTGCTCTACGACTACATCTCCGGCTACGAACGCAAGCATGACGACGGGTCCAGTGACATCGTGCCGGGGCGGCTCGAACTCTTCCGCAACTTCGACGATTACGACAACCCGCTGCCGCGGCCGCGCACGCTCTTGATCGACAGCGTTCAGCTCGAGTCGGGAGAGGGACTGGACAAGGCGTTCCGCATTGCCGCCGCCGACGAGATCGAGCGCTTTCGCCGAGAAGAGATGGACCGCACGGGGGACCGGGTAGGGGCTGACTCCTGTGCGAGCAGGTCATCGGTCGAGCCCTGCGGCGGCAGTCCTACGAACTGAACGAGGACGGCCTCTTCGATGTCGAGTATGCCGACGGCTTCGGTGTGCCCTTCGACTTCACCGCCGAGCCCGTTCCGGCGCCGCCGCCGGTGGTGAAGCCGACGATCGCCGTGCGGGCCATCAGCCCGGACCGCGATCAAGCGGAGATCCGGTTCCCCCGCGTCGAGGGCTACCTGACGGGGAGTTCAACTACGGCCTGTTCGGCAAACTGAAGTGAGTCACCCGTTGTTGGCTCGATTCCCACCTGGAGTGCAAGGGCGGCACGCTTCCGGCGCAACTCATGTACCGGCAGTTGGCCGACATGGCCTGCGAGAAGATCCACGCCGCCATCGTTCGGAGCCGGAAGGAGGATCGGCCGGTACTTGCCGTGCTCGACCCGTACCGGCCCACCGGAACCAGCTTCACGCGGCCGGCGTGGCGCCGGCGGCGTAGGGCGTACCATCGAGGACACCGCCGAATGAACGACAGGCGGCGACGCTCGCGCATGCGGCCCGCTGCTGATAGCTGGTAGACTGCCGCTCCGCCCGAGAGTCGAGGCTGCCGCACAATGAAGCACGCCTTCTGGAACAACAAGGGGGGCGTCGGCAAGACGTTCCTCTGCTTCGCGTCGGCCTGCCAGTATGCGCTGCGGCATCCGGCGACGACAGTTGTAGTGATCGACATGTGCCCGCAGGCGAACGTCAGCGAGATTCTCCTGGGCGGCAACGGTGGCGGGGGCGTCGAACTGCAGCGCCTCTTGACCAAGCTGCCGACCGCGCAGACGATCGGCGGCTACTACCACCAGCGCATCCTGCAGCCGCACCGGTCGACCGGAACGGAGACGAGTTTTCTGGTTCGGGTTCGCGATTCCAACGCCCGCGCGCCCCGGAATCTCCACCTGGTGGCCGGCGACCCGTCGCTGGAACTGCAGGTGCAGACGATCAACAACATCGCCGTGCAGGACATCCCGGCGGGTGCCTGGCGCAGTGTCCACTCGTGGGTGATCGACCTCCAGAACGCCGCGACGACGCATTTTGGTGAGTGTACCTTCTTCATCGACTGCAACCCGAGCTTTTCCTCCTACACGGAGCAGGCGATTCTGGCCGCGGACCGGTTGATCGTTCCCTGCACTGCTGACGGCTCCTCGGCTCGGGCAATCGACAATGTCGGCCAACTGGTCTACGGGCACGGCGTGCCGCCCGAGTACAGGGACGCGAGCTTCAGCGCCAAGGCAAAGCTCTTCTCGATGACGCTGCCGCGGCTTCATCTTGTCGCCATGAACCGGTCGACGACGTACCGGCAGAAGTCCGCGAAGGCGTTCGCCAAGATGTTCGCACTCATCCGAGAGCGCGTGGAACGGCAGAGCGAGTTCCTGCCGGACAGCTTCTCCCGCGATCCGGGCGACGACATGTTCATCGAGATTCCCGACGCGCATACGGTGGCGATCGTCGCTTCCCACCTCGGGGCGCCCATCCAGAGTCTGAGGGCCGGCAAGTACGATCTCGACGGGGAGGACACGCAGCTCAACAGCACGTCGCTGGAGAGGTACCAGGAGTCCATCGACGAACTCGTCGATCGCCTTTGAGCGGTTCGGGGCACTCCTCCACGCTCCGCGGAAACGCCCTGCACGAGACGACAGGCGAGATCCAGCGCGACCCCCGGACGCCCGGGACCGAGCGGCGCTTCCTGGAGTTTCGGTTAGTGATCCCGTCCGAAGGGGGCCCGATTGGTGGCAGACTACGAGGCATGGCTGCGGAGTCGAACGTGGTCGCAGGAGCGGGGGCCGCAACAGGAGCGCCAAGAGACACGGTCGACGTCCAAGCACTGACGGCCCGTATTCGCGCGGGCGGTTCGCGGATGAGGCGCAACGACGTGCTGGAGGTGCTGCGAGCCCACAACGTTCCCGAGGCGGTTCGCGCCCGGCACCTCAAGGTCCCGTGGCGGGAAATCCTGGCGACGAGGAATCGGCTGATTCACGGCTATCCAGGGGTCGACTCCGGGATCGTCTGGCGGACCGTCGCGAAGGACATGCCGCCGCTTCGGACAGCGCTGCGGGATCTACTCGAAGCAGAGGTCGGATGACGTCATGGGCGAGACAAGCAGGGTCTTCGGTATCGTGATCACGATGACCTGCGACAATCACTGGAGACGCGCCCGACGGGAGGAGGCGTTGGAGCGGACCGATGGCTTGGGGTGATCCAGTAACGCCGGATCTCATGCAGGCGACCTGGTTGGGCGGTCATCGCATTCGCCTGGAGTTCGAGGACGGGTGCGCGGGGGTGCTGAACATGCGGAACCGGCGATGGCGCGGCGTGTTCGAACCTCTGCAGAATGTCTCCCTCTTCAAGCAGTTCCGGCTTGAGCGTGAGTTGAACACCATCGTGTGGCCGACCGGCGCCGATCTCGCCCCGGAGTACCTCTACGAGCAGGCGTCGAACAACCCGGTGGCCGGGGTGGAGCGGCAGCGCAGGCGGGTGCCGGCGCAAGAACTTCCTGAGCACGCGGGCGACGCCAGCCTTGCCGGAGCGACGGGTGGTTCGCCGACGGCATCGGACGCCGAGCGCTGACGGTGGCGAGGAAGCGCAGATCCAAGGCGCCCAAGCGGGTCGAGTCCTTTCGTCACGAGGAGGCGAAGCGTCCGAACCTGCCGTCGGCCGAGCACCAGTCCGTGATGTCGGCGGAGGAACAGACCCCGATTCGTTCCGCCATCGAGCGGCGGAACCGCGACCTTGACCCGCAGCTCGTCTGGCGCGGCAAGAAGTACGACGAAGAACTTCAGGTCCACGCGCCGCCGCTGTTCATCCAGGAGAAGGTCCACCCCAAGGCGTTGATCGACGACCTGAAGAGGGTAGCCGCCGAGGAGGAACCAGCCGTCCCCACCGAGCTTCGCAAGAACCACTTCGTCGGACGTGCCAGGCGGGAAGTAGTCCCTCAGGTGCACCACGTCTTCGCCAAACGCTTTCATGCCGCGGGCCAGCGGCTGGCCCAGGTTCTCGTCGATCAGGAAGGTCACGCGGCGATACTGCGCTCGAAGGCCACTGCGGCCTCTACCTCCTCGCGGCGCAGGCCCCACCAATCGCAGGCTGCCTGAACGCTCTCGCCTTCGGCTCGGTAGAAGTCGAGAATGTTGGATGTGGCTACGCTGTGGCCGATGAGTGTCGGCCGGCCGAAGGACATGGCCGGGTCCAGCACAACCCGCCCTTCCTTGCCGCGGGGGTACCAGCGGCACGCGGCCCCGGTCACGTCGTCGAAGTCGATGCGTTCCGCCAAGGACCGGATGATCGGCGCGATCGTCCATTGACCTCCGGAGATGAGTTGGAGAAGGGCGTCGCCATCATCGCGGACTTCCAAGTACACCTTTCGGCCGTCGGTGAAGAACCGTTGGCCGGCGAAGTGGGAGACGTCCAGAATTTCGGTGGCCTCCTCAAGCGCCCTGCGCAGCGTGCGGAGGGCGACACCCGCGTCCAGGAACCGCTTGACGAACAGAAGATCCACGAGTTCCAGAAAGGAGGCATAGGGTGTGCCCGGTCCGTTGTCCCGGGGAACGAGTGCTGGCTGATGCCGCGTGCCGTCCGCCCGTGCGTACTGATACCCGCGAAGCCAGCGTCGGACACGCGCGGGCGCCACGCCAACAAGTTGCCCGACCTCGGGAGCGCTGTACGAGGGGCGCTTCAGGAGAGTCTCGGGTATGCCGTTCCGGTCTGCTTCGTTGAGGTCCACGACGAGAATCCTGCCACAGCGGCGTCGCCGAGATGGAGCCTCGCCAGTGTTGCCCCACCTCCCATAGGCTACGCGGCGCTGTGGAGTTCCGGATCGCAGAGACCTTCACCAGCAGCTTGGCTCGGCTTCGCGTCGACGAGCAGAAGGCGGTGAAGACGACCGTCTTCGACTTGCAGGTCGACCCCTCGCGGCCAGGTCTGAAGCTGCACCGCGTGGACTCGGCGCGCGACCGGAACTTCTGGTCCGTGCGTGCGGGTCGCGATCTGCGGGTCATCGTCCATCGGACAGCAAACAGCTTCCTGATCTGCTACGTCGATCACCACGATCCGGCTTACCGTTGGGCCGAGCGGCGACGGCTGGAACGGCACCCGCGGACGGGTGCGGCGCAGTTGGTCGAGATTCGGGAGGTCGTGCGGGAGGTCGAAGGGCCACGTTTCGCAGCGCCACCGTGGGACGGGAGTGGCGAACCGGCAGCGGCTCGACCGGCTGGGGTTGCGGCGGTCTCAGGTGATGCTGAAACGGAAACGGCCGGTGAGGCGGCTTCCGCGGCCGGTCCGGCAGAGCTGGCTGCCGAGCAACTTCTTTTCGCCGACAAGACGGATGACGAGCTGCTTGGCTTCGGCGTGCCCGGGGACTGGCTCGAAGAAGCCAGGTCGGCCACCGAAGACACGCTGCTCGAGTTGGCCGATCACCTGCCGGCAGAAGCGGGGGAGGCACTGCTCGAGTTGGCAACCGGGGGAACGCCGCAGGTTCCGGCGCCGCTCCCACCCGATGCGGACGAGTTCAACCACCCCGATGCCGAGCGCCGCTTTCGCATCATGGCCGATCGCGAGGAGCTGGAACGTGCGCTGGAAGCTCCTTGGGAGCAGTGGACGGTCTTCCTCCACCCAGCGCAGAGGACGTTGGTGGAACGGGACTACGGCGGACCGGCCCGGGTCGCGGGATCGGCTGGCACGGGCAAGACGATCGTGGGGTTGCACCGCGCTGTGCACTTGGCTGAGTCGGATCCCGATGCACGCGTCCTGCTGGCTACGTTCTCGCAGCCTCTTGCCGACTCCCTGCAGCGGCGGTTGCGGCTACTGATCGGCAACCGGCCTCGTTTGGGCGAACGGGTCGAGGTCCAGTCCATGGGCGGCCTGGCCCAGCGGCTCTATGAACTGAACATCGCTGCCCTCAAACGGGTCACCGAAGAGCAGCAGCGCGAACTGCTGGTCCGGGCGGGAGCAGAAGTGCCTGATCACGGCTTCTCCCACCGCTTCCTGTGGGCGGAATGGAACGGCGTGGTCGATGCCTGGCAGTTGAGGAACTGGGACGAGTACCGGGCCGTGCCCCGCCTCGGTCGTCGGACCCGGCTTGCAGAAGCCCGCCGGAGGGTGCTCTGGAGCATCTTCGCCAAGGTACGCGGCGAACTGGAACGTCAAGAACTCTTGACCACGGCCGCCATGTTCGGGCGGCTGGAGGACCACTTCAACCAGGCGCCGCGGTCTCCCTTCGACTGCTACGTGATCGACGAGGCCCAGGACGTAAGCGTTGCCGAACTTCGGTTCCTGGCAGCGCTCAGCGAGGATCGGCCCAACAGCCTGTTCTTTGCCGGGGACTTGGGGCAGCGGATCTTCCGTGCTCCGTTTTCCTGGCGGAAGCTCGGGGTCGACGTTCGGGGGCGGTCTCACACACTGCGGGTGAACTACCGCACCTCGCACCAGATTCGCTCGCAGGCTGACCGGCTGCTACCGCCCAAGATCGCGGACGTCGACGGCATTGAGGAGGATCGGCGCCGTACGGTGTCCGTGTTCAACGGTCCAGCGCCCGAGATTCGAGTTCTTGAATCGGAGGCAGAGGAGATTGCGACGATCGGTGACTGGCTTCGTGGCTTGTCAGAGGAAGCCGGCGAGGCCGCGGATACCGCTTCCGACCATGGCGCCATCGGGCTCTTCGTTCGCTCGTCGAGCCAGATCGCAAGGGCTCTCCAAGCGGTAGAGAAGGCTGGGCTCCAGGCGACCGAGCTGGGCACGCGCGAGGCAGCAGCGATGGGGAAGCGTTCCGACGCACCGAACGGCTCGGACACGCCTCGGGTCGCGATCGGCACCATGCACCGGGCCAAGGGACTGGAGTTCCGGGCCGTCGCCGTCATGGCATGCGACGACGAAGTGCTGCCGCTGCAAGCCAGGATCGAGAACGTCGCGGACGAGGCCGACTTGGAGGACGTCTACAACACGGAACGGCACTTGCTCTACGTAGCCTGCACTCGGGCGCGCGACCGGCTGCTCGTCAGCGGAGTCGCCCCGGCCTCGGAGTTCCTGGAAGATCTGGCGTGAGGCGCGCCGAAGGCTCTCGGTTGTAGGCTGTCGTGGTCATGGTGGCGATCAGCAACCTCACGATCGAGGGGTTCAAGAGCTTTCAGTGCCTGGAGCGGCTGGAACTCGGCCCGCTGAACGTCCTGATCGGCGCCAACGGTTCAGGGAAGTCGAACTTCCTGGCCGCCTTCGAATTGCTCGCGAAGGCGTGCAGCGCTCGGCAGATCTCCTTTCATGTAGGGCAGGCGGCCGGCGCAGACCGCCTGTTGCACTACGGCCCCAAAGTGACCCGGCGCATCCGCTTCAAGGTCAACTTCAAGGACGGACAGGCCGATTTCACGCTTCTCCTTCGGCACGCCGCCGAGAACACTCTCCTTGCCCATCTGCAGATCGAGACCGACAGCTTGCCGGCGAACTTCGCCGAACAGTTCGAGCCCGCGCCGGGTCTCGCGCCGGCGGTTGAGTTCCTTCGTCCAAGGCTGGAGCGTTGGCGGGCCTATCATTTCGCCGACACGGGTCGGGCTTCGCCCATGAAGACGGCGCCGAGCCTGGACGACAACCGGCATCTACGGCCCGACGGCGCCAATCTCGCCGCGTTCCTGTACCTCCTTCAGGTGAGGCACAAGAGCGCCTATGTCCAGATCCGCCGCACGGTCCAGTTGGCGGCCCCCTTCTTCGATGATTTCGTTCTCGCGCCGCGGTCGCTGAACCCCGACACGATCCAACTCGAGTGGCGGCATCGTCGCTCGGAAGCCCACTTTGGCGCTTCCTCGCTGTCGGACGGCACCCTGCGGTTCATGGCGCTTGCGACGCTGCTCCTGCAGCCCGTCGAGATGCGGCCCAAGGTGATCCTGATCGACGAGCCGGAACTGGGTCTGCACCCATATGCCGTCACGCTCCTGGCGGCCATGCTCAGGGAGGCTTCGGTCGAGTCGCAGCTCATCGTGGCGACCCAATCACCCCTGCTTCTCGATCACTTCGAGCCGGAGGAGGTCCTGGTGATGGACCGTCGCGAGGGTGCCACGACGGTCCGAAGACTGTGCGCCGAGAGTCTGAGCGTGTGGTTGGAGGAGTACAGCCTCGGAGAACTCTGGGAGAAGAACGAGCTCGGCGGGCGACCCGCCCCCGAGATAGCCGGCGGAAGTCATACTGCGTGAAACGGTTGCTGGCCCATGTGGAGGGACCGACCGAAGAGACTTTCGTCAACGAGTTGCTCCGCCCTCACCTTGCCGCTCACGGCGTCTCGGTTTCGGCGCGACTGCTCGGGCACCGCAAGGCACGGGCGCGGCGCGGCGGTATCGTCGGCTGGCTGGAAGCACGCGGCGACCTCGTGAGACACCTGAAGGAGGATCGTCAGCTCAGCGTGACGACGATGGTGGACTACTACGGGTTGCCGCGGTCCGAGCGCCACGGCTGGCCCGAACGGCGGCAGGCGGCGTCGGCGCCATTCTCCGAGCGACCTGTCCTGGTCGAGACAGCGGTTCGTGGTGAAGTCGCAGCTGCCATGGGGGCTGCCTTCGTCTCGTCGCGGTTCGTCCCGTTCGTGATGATGCACGAGTTCGAGGCGCTACTGTTCAGTGATTGCGGGTCCTTCGCGGAGGCGATCGGTCGGCCGACGCTGGCGCCGCGTTTCCAGGAGATTCGGGACCAGTTCTCGGGTCCGGAGGAAATCAACGACTCGAACGTCACGGCGCCGTCCAAGCGCATCGGTTCTCTTGTCCCTGGCTACTCGAAGGTGCGCCAGGGTCTACTCGCGGCCCGGGCCATCGGACTTGAAGCCATGCGCTCGGAATGCCCGCACTTCAGTGAGTGGCTTGGCCGTCTGGAGCGGCTGCCTGGCGCGATGACGAGATCTTCCGAGTAGCCGGATGCAGCCGGCGGGGCCTTCTCGATCTGCTCCCGGAGGCCGAGCTTGACGTAGACTCCGCGCCGCCCCGCGACCGCGAAGGAAACGCCGGGCCCGATTCCCGCGCACTTCGTCTACAGGAGATTCTCCATGGCACTCAGCACCTACCTGACCTTCGACGGCAACTGCCGGGAAGCGTTCGAGTTCTACCGCTCCGTTTTCGGCGGCGAATACCAGGTCTTCACGACCTTCGGCGAAGGGCCGGACGACATGGGGGTGGGAGAGGACGAGAAGGATCGCGTCATGCACGTCTCCCTTCCGGTCCTGGACAGCGTGCTCATGGGGAGCGACAGCAGCCCGCACTTCGGGCCGCCGCATCAGGTCGGCAACAACTTCTCGATTTCGGTCGCGGCGGAGAGCCGGGAGCACGCCGACGTGCTCCATGCCGGGCTGTCGGAGGGTGGCGTGGCGGCGATGCCGATGGAGGAGACGTTCTGGAGCTCCTACTTCGGGATGTGCACCGACCGTTTCGGCGTCAACTGGATGGTGTCGCACGAACTGGAACCGGCCCAATAGATCCCGGAAGGACGTAGATCTCAGGGAGGCCACCTCGTCATGACCGCCATTTCTCCCCACGACGGGCCTGTCGTCGTCACCGGTTGCTCCGGTTTCACCGGCGGCCACATGGTTCGCGAACTCGTGATTCACGGCTACCAGGTACGAGCGTGCCTGCGCGACGCGGCGTCCTGGCGCGGCCGGGACTGCGTGCAGTACCTGAGCCGGCTACCGAACGTCGAGATCGTGGACGGTTGCGACCTGTTCGTGCCGGGGTCCTACGACCAGACGTTCGCCGGTTGCTCGGCTGTGTTTCACGTCGCCGCGGTCCTCGGCAACTCGGCCGACGGCAAGTCCCAGCCGCTCGGTTCGGGCGATGTCGCGACGGACGTCTACGAGGGCGGCATGGCCGGCACGCGGAACGTGATCGACGCGGTCAACCGGAGCGGCAGCGTGAAGCGCGTGGTCTACACGAGCTCCCTCGCGGCGGTCTCGGGCCTGGGAGCGCCGCCGATGCCTGCGGGCTACGCGTGGACCGAGACGAACTGGGCTTCCGACAACTTCGAGCCGGAGGTCTGGGAGCTGCCCCGGAACGCGTATGCCCGCAGCAAGGTGGACACGGAGCGGTTGCTGAACGAGGCCGCGGACGACAGCGGCGGTCGCTGGGACGTGGTCACGATGAACCCGGCGATGATCTGCGGGCCCATCCTGTTCAAGGCCCAGGTCGGCCAGTGGATCGAGCAGATCGGCCGTCTGGCCGCGGGCCTGGAACCGTCCTGGCCGACGCCGTACGACATGTACTACAACATCATCGACGTGCGGGATCTGGTGAAGGCGGAACGCCTGGCGGCGGAGTCGGAGATCGACCACCGGGTCACCAACGGCGGCAGCCGCTACCTCCTGCACGGCAGCGGCGGCCGTTCGGCGCTGCGTTTCGGTACCGGGGTCGCCGACATCATCCGCGAGGCCTTCCCATCCTTCGTCGTTGGCGAGCCCGCGGTTCCGGAGGGCGGCGGGCCGCCCCGGCCGAAGACCGTCAACCACTGCCGGAAGGCCACGTCGGTCCTGGGCGCCACCATCCGACCGGTGGAGGACACGATCCAGGCCGTAGTGGAAACGTCGGTTGAGCTGGGCGTGATCACGCCGCGGTTGAGGGACGCCTGATCCGGTTCCTGGGCGCCCGGCTGCTCGCTGCCTGGACGAGCGTCTTCTTCTTCGGCGTCGCACTGGCGGCCTCGCCGGCTCTCGGCGCCGACGACCCGAACCCCGGGCGTAACCGCGTGGCAGAGGCCGAGAATCTCCCTGTCTCCTGGGATGTCGCTTCGGGGGAGGGCGTTCTCTGGTCGGCCGAACTCGGAACGATCACCTACGGAGGCCCCACGATCGCCGGCGATCTGGTGGTCGTGGGAACGAACAACGAGCGACCGCGCGACCCGGATGCGACCGGCGATCGGGGTGTCCTGATGGCGTTTGACCGCCACGACGGCAGCTTCCGCTGGCAGATCACCCACGAAAAGCTGGAGACCGGGGAGGCGAACGACTGGCCGCTGCAGGGCGTCTGCTCGACACCGGCCTTCGACGGCGAGCGCCTCTACTACGTCTCCAACCGGGGCCAGCTCGCGGCGGTGGACCTGGCGGGCGACGCCGCCTGGTCCCTGGACATGGTGGCCGAGTGGGGCGTGTTCCCGAAGCACATGGCCGCCTCGACGCCCCTTGCCCTGGGCGAAGTCGTGTTCGCGGCGACCAGCAACGGGGTCACGGACGACGGGCAGGCGCCCGCTCCAGGCGCACCCAGCTTCGTCGCGGTGGAGCGGTCGACCGGCCGCCTCGTGTGGAGTGACGCCGGCCCCGGAGCGGGCTTGATCGACGGACAGTGGGGAAGCCCTGCCCACGGCCGGATGGACGGGCGGGATCAGGTGATCTTCCCGGGCGGTGACGGCCGGTTGTACGCGTTCGAACCTGCGACCGGCGAGGCGCTGTGGCGGTTCGACGGCAACTCCGCGGTCAGGGAGACAGAGGGCGCCGGGCTGCTCGAAGCCGGGCACGCGTTCGTCGCCACGCCCGTACTGGACGAAGACACCGTGTACATCGCGATGGGGCGCGATCCCGAGGTTTCCCTTCGACCGGGCGTGCTGTGGGCCATCGACGCCGGCGGCAGCGGCGACGTCACCGGGACCGGTGTGCGCTGGAAGTTCGAGGACCCGGACTTCGGACGCGCGATCGCTACCGTGGCGGTTGCCGGCGGCGTCGTCTACGCGGCGGACCTGAACGGTTTCCTGTTCGCGCTCGACGCGGATACCGGCGAGAAGCTCTGGGTCTACGACGCCCTGGCGGCGTTCTGGAGTTCGCCCCTGGTGGCCGACGGCAAGGTCTACGTGGCCGACACGGAGGGCGATGTAGTCGTTCTGCGCAGCGGCAGGACACTCGAAGTGCTTGCCGAGAACGTGATGCCGCAGGCGGTATACGCGTCGCCGGCGGCCGAAGGTTCGGTCCTGTACCTGGCAACCAGCGGCACGCTCTACGCTCTTCGGACCCTTTGATACCGTGGCGGCCCTTCGGCGGCGGCATTCCCACACGCTCATTCGACCTACGGACTGGATCACCATGAAGTCTCGACTCTTTCTTCTCCCGGCGCTTCTTCTCGCGGGCACGGCATCGGCGCCGATCGCGGCGGCGGATCCGGAGCCGCCGGCGATGTTCGGCAACACGCCCTCGCGCAACATGGTCTCCGACGCCAAGAACCTCCCGATCGAGTGGGACGTACGCAGCGGCAACAACATCCTGTGGCGGGCCAAGGTCGGCTCGCAGACCTATGCCGGTCCGGTGATCCACGGCGGCCGAGTGTTCGTCGGAACGAACAACGAGGGTCTTCGCCGTCAAGGCATCGAGGGCGACAAGGGAGTCGTCATAGCCCTCGACAAAGCGACGGGCAGCCTCCTTTGGCAGGCGACCCACGACAAGCTCGGCGCCGGCCGGGTCAACGACTGGCCGTTGCAGGGTGTGTGCTCCACGCCGTACGTCGACGACGAACGCGTCTACTACATCTCGAACCGCGCCACGGTCGTGGCCGTGGATGTGGACGGCTTCCGCGACGGCAAGAACGACGGCATGACGGACGAGGACTACAGAGAGGAACTCGACGCCGACATCGTGTGGGAGTACGACATGATCGGCGAACTCGACGTGTTCCCACACAACCTGGCCGCCGGTTCGCCCCTGGTCGTCGGCGACCTGCTCTTCACGGTCACTGGCGCCGGCGTCGACGAGGGGCACATCAACCTCCCCTCGCCGGCGTCGCCGACCTTCATCGCGATCAACAAGAACACCGGTGAACTGGTCTGGGAGAGCATCGACAGCAGCGATGCGGTCCTGCACGGCTCGTGGTCGAACCCGGCCTACGGCGTCGTCGACGGCCAGCCGCAGATCACCTTCCCAGGTGGCGACGGCTGGCTCTACACCTATGAGCCGGCGACCGGCAAGCTGCTGTGGAAGTTCGACCTGAACCCCAAGGACTCGGTCTGGCAGTTGGGCGGCGCCGGCACCCGCAACAACGTCATCTCGACACCGGTCTTCTACAACAACCGCTTCTATCTCGGCGTCGGTCAGGACCCCGAGCACGGTGAGGGTCCGGGCCACCTCTACGCCCTGGACGCGAACGTCGAAGGCGACGTGACCGACAGTGCGGTCTTCTGGCACTTCGGCGGCGAGGAGTTCAACCGCACGATCTCGACCGTGGCGATCGCCGACGGTCTGCTCTACATCACCGATCTGAGCGGATTCCTCTACGTGTTGGATGTCGACACCGGCGAACACCTCTGGACCCACGACACGTTCGCCGCGGTGTGGGGGTCGCCATTCGTAGCGGACGGCAAGGTCTACCTCGGCGACGAGGACGGGGACATCGTCGTGCTCGAGGCGGGTCGCGAAGAGAAGGTGATCGCGGAGCAGAACATGGGCTCGGCGGTGTACACGACGCCGGTTGCCGAGGACGGCCGGATCTACGTCGCCACCCGCTCCGACGTGTTCGCGATCGGATCGAAGTAGGGGGCCGCGCCGAGGCGCTCGTGGGAATCAAGCGAGGGCAGCGACCGCTCGACACGAAGAACTCCTGGAGCGTCGACACGGCGCCGGGTCGGGTTGTCTTCGGTGCGGGAGTGATCGACCTCATCGGCGACCTCGTCCAGGAACTTGGCGGCGGTCGCGTGCTGGTGGTCACGGACCCGGGTGTAGCCGCGGCGGGTCATGTCCACCGCGCATCCGCTTCGTTGCGGCGCGCCGGTCTGGAAGTCGCCGTCTTCAACGGTGTCGAAGAGAATCCCGATGAGCGCCACGTCGCCGCCGCGGCCGGTGCCGCGCGGGCCCACCAAGCCACGTTCCTGGTCGGCCTGGGGGGCGGTTCGGCGATGGACTGCGCCAAGGGCGCGAACTTCGTCTTGACGAACGGCGGCCGGATGGAGGACTACTGGGGCTTCGGAAAGGCCACCAGACCGATGCTCCCCTCGATCGGCGTGCCGTGCACCGCGGGCACCGGCAGTGAGGCGCAGTCGTTTGCCGTCATCTCGCGCGAGGACGACCATCGCAAGATGGCCTGCGGCGACCCGAAGGCCCGGTTCCTGGCGACGATCCTCGATCCGGAACTGGCGCGCACCGCTCCTCCCCAGGTCATGGCGGCCGCGGGGCTCGACGCGTTTTCCCATGCCATGGAGAGTTTCGTTGCCACCGCCGCGAATCCGTACTCCCGGATGTTCTCCTCGGAGGGTTTCCGGCGTCTGCTGCGCGGATTCGAGGTCGTCGCCGCGGCCCAGGGGGCGAACCAAGGCGCGGCGACGAATTCGACGTCGACTGGGACGGCTTCGGGGTTGGAGTCGGAAGTCAACGATTTGTGGGGCGAGATGCTGCTCGGCGCACACCTGGCTGGCGCCGCGATCGAGGCGTCGATGCTGGGCGCGGCCCACGGCCTGGCGAATCCGCTGACGGCGCGCTACGACATCACCCACGGCGTCGCCGTGGCCGTCGTGCTGGATCACGTCGTCCGCTTCAACGGCGAGACCGGCGACACGGGCTACATGGGGCTCGTTCGGCTACTCGACGGGCAGGAGGACGAAGGCGATGGACCCGCGAGCGCGCGGCTTGCCGATTCCTGGGCCGGTCTCCGCGGCCGCGCGGGCGTAGCCGGCCGGCTGCGGGACCTGGGTGTCAGCGAAGGTGATCTCGAACTCCTGGCATCGCAGGCGTCAGAGCAGTGGACGGCTCAGTTCAATCCGCGCGCGGTCACCACCTCCGATATGCTGAACCTCTACCAGGCGGCATTCTGAGGCGTGCGGCATCGCACTAGTCCAAAGCCTGAACCTCAAAGCCCCTGTCCTCGCACCTGCCATGTTTGAAATCGTCCACCTTCGAGGTCGCCGGCAGCGCACACCAGGCGCGCCCGTGTCTGCGCGCCTGGGCGGGAACTTGATTCTGGCCGCGTTGTTGTTGCTCGGCGGGCTGGCTGCTGTAGGAGTTGGTGCGGCCGCCGACGGGGAGGACCAGGAACCTGGGACCCAGAACGCGTTGCTCAGGCCCGCCGCCGATGCCTGGCCGGTGTTTCGCGGCAATCTGCTGGGTACGGGTGTGGCCGGAACGACCCTGCCGGAGGACCCGAAGCTGCTCTGGACCTTCGATACCGAGAGCGAGATCGAGAGTACGGCCGCGATCGTAGGCGGCGTCGTCTTCTTCGGCGACTACGAGGGCCGGGTCTACGCCGTAACCCTGGCCGAGGGAAGGGAACTCTGGCGCTTCGACGCGGGAACGCCGATCAAGGCGCCCCTCTCGGTCTTCGACGACGTCGTCTACGTCGGCGACGAGTACGGCTTCGTTCACGCCCTGGACGCCAAGAGCGGCGAAGAGCGGTGGAAGTTCGAGACGCTCGGCGAGATCTACGCCGGCGTGTCGCTGCACGGCGACCGGCTGCTCGTCGGCTCCTACGACAACTCGCTCTACTGCCTGGACCGGGACAGCGGCGAGAAGGTGTGGCAGGTGGAGACGGAAGGCTACGTCCACGGCACGCCGGCGGTCGCCGACGGGCTGACCACGGTCTCCGGTTGCGACGGCTTCATGTGGCTGATCGACATCGAGACCGGCGAGACGGTCCACAAGATCGACCTCCGAGGGCAGGCGGCCTCGAGCCCGGCGGTGGTCGATGGACTTGCCTACGTCGGGACGTTCGAGAACGAAGTGCTGGGCATCGACCTGGAACGCCGGCAGGTGATCTGGGGCTACGAGCACGAGGTCCGCAAGTTCCCGTACTACGGGTCGGCGGCCGCGGATGACGAGATCGTGGTGATCGGCGGCCGCGACAAGATCGTGCATGCTCTGGACCCCGCGACCGGTGAGCGGAAGTGGCAGTGGAACAGCGGCGCCCGGCTCGACTCCTCGCCGGTGATCGTGGGCGACCGCGTGTTCCTGGGTTCGAAGCGGGGCCTGGTGCATGCGCTGGACAAGGCGACCGGGGAACCGGTCTGGGAGTACGACACGGGTTCGGCGATCACTGCCTCACCGGCGGTGGCCTCGGAGCGCCTCGTGATCGGCAGCCTGGACGGCGTTCTGTACTGCTTCGGGTCCAGGGACCAGGCCAGATGACAAGCATCAGTGAAGGCAGTGCTGTGATTGCGGAGCCGGCGACCGGCCTGCTCGATCTCGCGGCGACGGACATCGGCTCGGTCTTCGTGTCGAACTACCCGCCGTACTCGGCCTGGGAGGGGGCCGCGGTGGGCGAAGCGGCTGCGGCACTCGACGGGGAGCCGGCGCCCGGCACGTCCCTGGGTCTCTACATCCACATCCCGTTTTGCCGCAAGCGCTGCAAGTTCTGCTACTTCCGCGTCTACATCGACAAGAATCACGAGCAGATCGGACGCTACCTGGACGCCCTCGGCGTTGAACTGGAGCGCTACGCCGAGCGCGCCGCCATCCGGGGCCGGAAGCTCGACTTCGTCTACTTCGGCGGCGGCACACCGTCCTACATCGCCGCCAAGCAGTTGATTCCGCTGGCCGAGCGACTGCAGGGAGTGATGCCGTGGGACGGCGCCGAGGAGGTGGCGTTCGAGTGCGAGCCGGGGACGCTGACCCAGTCCAAGCTGGAGGCGATCCGGAGCATCGGCGTCACCCGGTTGAGCCTTGGCGTGGAGAACTTCGACGACCGGATCCTGGAGGAGAACGGCCGCGCCCACGTGTCGAAGGAGATCTACCGGGTCCGGGACTGGATCCGCGCGCAGAACTTCCGGCAGTTGAACGTCGACCTGATCGCCGGCATGGTCGGCGAAACCTGGGACACCTGGAAGCGAACCGTCGAGCTGACGATCGAGTACGACCCGGACTCGATCACCGTCTACCAGATGGAGTTGCCCTTCAACACGGTGTACTCGAAGGCCAAACTTCGCGGCGAGGCCGACGTGCCCGCGTTCGCCGACTGGGCCACGAAGCGGGAGTGGCACGCCTACGCCTTCGAGCAGTTCGAGCGGGCCGGCTTCGAGCGCTGGAGCGCCTACACGATGATGCGCCGGGACCGGGGCTGCAAGTTCGTCTATGCCCGCGAAGTGTGGAGCGGCGCCGACATGATCCCGATCGGGGTCTCATCGTTCGGCCACATGGGCGGCGTCCATCTGCAGAACCATGACCGCTGGGACGACTACCTGGCGGCCATCGACGATGGCGGTCTGGCCACCCGCAGGGCGCTCGCCGTGACCCCCCGGGAGCGTCTGACCCGAGAGCTCATCCTGCAATTGAAGCGCGGCTGGTTGGAGCGGGCCGCGTTCGAGCGGAAGTTCGGGGTCGACATCGCCCTGGACTATGCGGACGCCTTCCGCAGCCTGACCGAACAGGGGCTGGCCACGGTGGGACCGGAACGGATCGAACTCAGCGAAGGCGGGCTGCTGCGCGTCGACCAGCTCCTGCCGCGGTTCTACGACGAGCAGTACCGGGGCGCGCGCTACACCTAGCGCCGCAAGCTCGCATGGAACTGGCCGCCAAAGCGGAGCCGGCCTAGCGGCCGGCACGTTTTTCTGGCCGCCTCCGGCGGCAGCGGGTCAGAAGACCCGCGCACCCAGTCGGCGACCAGTTCCCTGCAAGTCAGCGCTGCGCGGACGCAGCGCTGACTCCTAGAAGTCGATGCCGAACTGCAGGCCGACCTCAGCCGGCGGCGCCCAGACCGCCAGCGACCCGGTGTAGCTCACGAAGAACTGGCTGAGTCTGTACTCCTCGTCGCCGAGGTTGCGGGCGTAGGCGGCCAGGAACAGGCGGCCCTGACCTGAGGTCCAACGCAATTGGGCGTGGAGCAGGTTGTAGGAGGGCTGGACGAAGCGCTCGAAGGAATCGAAGGCGATGTCGTCCGTGTACTGGTACTCGCCGCGTGCGGTCAGGGAACCGCTGCTGCCGAGGTCGAACGTGTAGCTCAGCGACGCTGTGGCGGAGAGATCGGGCGCCCGCGGCAGTCCGTTGCCGGACAGGTCGGTAGGGGGAATCGGAAGCGCGCCGCCGCCGCCAAGGAGCACCTGGGACGGATCGATCAGTCCGGCGGCAAGCAGTTGTTCCACGAACTGCGCCTGGAGCACGGGATCGAGCGACGTGAAATCGACGAACTCGTCGTCGAGGAGTTCGAGCGAGAGATCGAACGCGAACCGCGGGTTCGGTCGCGCCGAGAGTTCGAAGTCGAGGCCGCGAATGCGGGCGGTGGCCGCGTTCTCGACCACCGAGCGATCGGGATAGAGCACGGCCACCTGGAGGTCGTCGTAGTCGTAGTGGAAGGCGGACGCGTTGATCCGTACCTTGCGGTTGGCGACGGAGGACTTGATGCCTATCTCGTAGCTGGTCACGGTCTCCTCGTCGAAGGCCGGCTGGAGGGAGATCGAGTTGTAGCCGCCGCTCTTGTAACCGGCGGTCGCCGCGCCGTAGAGCATCACGTTGTCCCGGGGCCGGAACTCGAGCCCCAGCTTGGGGGTCAGGGCGCTCCAACTGTCGCTGAGGGGAAGGATCTCCGGCATGAAGGTCTGGAAGTTGAGCGCGGCCTGGTGGTGGTCCTTCTCGTCGGCCGTGTACCGGGCGCCGGTGGTCAGGGTCACGCGGTCGCTGAGCATCCAGTCGACCTGGCCATAGGCCGCGTACAGGGAGCTGTCGAGGTTCGTCTCGAACGGAAGCGGCTGGGGGTTTCCCGGCACGGGCAAGCCGACGAACGGCGCCACGGCGTTGTAGTAGTCCGGCCCGCACAGGAACGTGGGCGCCAGGAAGCCGAGTGAACAGAAGTTCGTCGGGTCGAACAGGAAGGTCTGCGGACTGTTGGCAAAAAGCCAGACGCCAAGCAGCGCCGTGTCGGTGACGCTGTTGACCTGCGTCCGGCTCTCCTCGCCGAAGGCGTACGCTCCGGCCACCCAGTTGGCGCGCTCGTTGGCGCCGTGGAGCTGGAATTCCTGCGACCACCACTGGGACTCGAAGGTGCCGGCGGTGGTGACGAAGGCATGAGGCGAACCGTCGATGTCCGCGTCGCGCATCGAATCGAACTCGCGCCAACTGCTGATCGAGGTGAAGCTCGTGCCGCCGCTCATCGCCTTGTTCACGTTCAGCGAGAAACCGGTCTCTTCGTAGGGAGACACCGAGGCGGTGTCGACGGAGATGCGATGGACATCGTCCGGCTCGGAGTAGCCGTAGAACCGGTTCAGGGTCCCCACCGTGCTGTAGGGGGACACGTCGAACGGCTTGAAGGGGAAGTTCGCGTGCGCGTCGTCGTCCGTGCTGTCGGCCCGGATCGTGAAGGTCAGGGAGTCGGAGGGCAGGAAGGTGAGCGCGCCCCGGAGCGTTACGCCGTCGAAGTTGTCGGCCCCGGCGTTCAGGAAGTCGTTGTAGGTGGGGTCCTCGACCTGGGCCGTGGCGGCGGTGAAACGGGCCCAGACCTTGCTCGACACCGGACCGGTGAGCGACAAACCGTAGCGGCGTCCCTCGGCCGGCTCGCTCGAGTCGAATTCGGAGAGCGACGTGAAGAGCCGGCCATGGAACTCGGCCTGCGGCGCCCGGGTGACGACGTTCACCGCTCCGGCGGTCGAGTTCCGTCCCCAAAGCGTGCCTTGAGGGCCGCGCAGGATCTCGATTCGTTCCAGGTCGAGAAACGGGTTCACCGCCGCCTGCGGACGCGGCATGTAGACGCCGTCCACGTAGTAGCCGACCGTCGGCTCGGCGCCGATGCCGAGTGTGCTCGAGCCGATGCCGCGGATGTAGATGGCGACCTCGCCGCTGGTCGGGCTCTGGCCCGAAACAACGACGCCGGGCGCGGCTTCGGCCAGCGCCTGCACGTCGCCTATCGCCTGCTGCTCGAGCTCCTCGCCCGTACGGGTGACGATCGAGATCGGCACGTCCTGCACGGCCTCCTCGATGCGCTGCGCGGTGACCGTGATTTCGTCCACGACGGTGGAATCGGGGTCGCCGGGTTCCTGCGCGGTGCCGGCTGCCGCTACCAGCATCAGCAGACAGGAAACGGGGATGAATGAGGGCGTGGAGCGCATCGGGATGCTACCTCTGGAGTTGGTGGGCGGGCGGCTCGGCTATGCGCCTCCGCCGGTCGAATGAAGAACGTTCAGGCTACAACAAACCACACTACGTTCAGAGGCTTGAGAAGGTTGCCTGTGGTCGTTCGTCCGTTCTTTGGCCTAAACTCCGAGCGGTGTTCCGAGCAAGTTCCTACGACCTGATCGTGATCGGCGCAGGTCCCGGCGGCGCCGCCGCTGCCGCGATCGCCGCCCGCGGCGGCCTGCGCACGCTTCTGCTCGAGCGGGAGCCTGTGCCAACCTTCAAGATCGGCGAGTCGCTGATGCCGGACACGCACGGAGTGTTCGAGAAGATGGGGGCGCTCGAGCACATGCAGCACAGCCCCTTCGTAGAGAAGCACTCGGTTCAGTTCTTCACCAGGACCGGCAAGGCGTCGATGCCGTTCTACTTCGAGAAGGAGCGCCCCGGCGAAGACAGCGCCCGCACCTGGCAGGTGCGCCGGTCGGAGTTCGATCAACTGCTGATGGAGACGGCGGCCGAGCAGGGCGCCGAGACTCACCGCGGGGTCAACGTCCGGGATGTTCTGTTCGAGGATGGCCGGGCTGTCGGCGTGCGGGCTACGCCCGCGGGCAACGGCGGTTCGGTGGAGTTGCGCAGCCGGGTGGTGATCGACGCCACCGGTCAGAGCGCGATGCTGTCGCGCCGGCTTGACCTGGGCCGGGTGGACTACGGTTTACGGCACGCCTCGATCTACACCCACTTCCGCGGCGCGATCCGTGACGAGGGCAAGGACGAGGGCGCCACCCTGATCCTGCACACGGAGACCGGCGAGTGCTGGTTCTGGTACATCCCGCTGGCCGGCGACGTGGTCAGCGTCGGGGTGGTGGGGCCTTTGGACAGCCTGATCCGCAACCGCGAGGCCAGACCGCACGAGATCTTCTTCGAGGAAGTCTCCCGCTGCGCCGA
This sequence comes from Candidatus Multivorans sp., assembly GCA_965216125.1. GTDB lineage: Bacteria > Acidobacteriota > Thermoanaerobaculia > Multivoradales > Multivoraceae > Multivorans. The sequence continues at coordinate 4,186,945 of OZ244152.1, forward strand.
GATCGAGCGACGCATCGCTCCCGCGCACCAGTGCCGGCCGGTGGCCGTGATGAAGGACTTCTCCTACCGCAACGAGAAGATGGCGGGCGACGGTTGGATCGCGATCGGCGACGCGTTCTCCTTCATCGACCCCGTGTACTCTTCCGGCGTGTTCCTGGCGCTCAAGTCGGGAGAACTGGCCGCCGAGGCCTCGATCGAGGCGATTGCAGCCGGAGACGTATCGGCGGCGCGACTCGGGGGCTTCCAGCCGCTCCTGATGAGGGGTGTCGAAGCCGTCCGGCAGTTGGTCAACGTGTTCTACGACACGAACTTCAGTGTCGGTTCCTTCCTGCGGCTGTATCCGCAGCACCAGAGCAAGGTGACCCGCATTCTGATCGGCGACGTGTTCGAGTTGGACTTCACATCGATGTTCGAGGACATGGCGGCGTTCGCGGCCGCCGGGGGCGGCAAGGCCGCTCCGGCGGCGAATGAGATGGCCGTGTCCGCATCCGCGCCCTGACCCGGAGGCCGGTGGAGTCCATGGCGGCGACGGCGGTTCGGCGGCTGGCGTACGCGGCGCTGCCGGTCCTGTACGTCCTCCACAACGACCTCTGGTTCTGGAATGACGGCAGCCGGTTCCTCGGCCTGCCGGTCGGACTGACCTACCACCTCCTCTTCTCGGCTGCGGTGGTTCTGACCATGTGGTGGCTGGTGCGAAGCGCCTGGCCGGCCGCCGAACTCGATCGCCTGGCGACGGGCGCAGGCCCGGGGGACGTTGCGGGCGGCGGCGGAGAGGACGCGACGGCGTCTCTGGAGCGCTCCGGATGACGCTGACCATCATTCTCGGCTACCTGATGGCCGTGCTCCTGATCGGTGTGTGGAGCAGCCGGCGACTGGCCGCGACGGGTGAGGACTTCTTCGTTGCGGGACGGACGATCGGTCCGTTCGTGCTCCTGATGACGCTGTTCGGCACCCACATGACGTCGTTCGCCCTGCTCGGCGCCTCGGCGGAGTCGTACCGCGTGGGTATCGGCGTGTTCGCCCTGATGGCGTCGTCGTCGGCGTTGATGGTGCCGCTCGTGTTCTTCTTCGTCGGTACCCGGGTCTGGGCGGTCGGCAGCCGCCTGGGGCTCCTGACCCAGGTGCAGTTCGTGCGCGCCCGCTGGGGCTCGGACGCGGTCGGTCTGCTGCTGTTCGTCGTGCTCGTCCTGCTGCTTGCCCCCTATCTGCTGATCGGCGTGATGGGCGGCGGCATCACGCTGCAGCAGATCACCGACGGCGCGGCGCCGTCGTGGCTGGGGAGTCTGCTGATCTCGGGCGTCGTGGTCGGCTACGTGACGAGCGGCGGTCTGCGCGGAACCGCCTGGGTGAACACGTTCCAGACCGCGATGTTCATGCTCCTGGGGGCGGTGACGGCGATTCTCATCGTGACCAGACTGGGCGGCGTGGGAGCGGCACTCGACCGGGTACTGGAGAGTCGCCCGGAACTCCTGGTGCGCGGGGACGCGATCCATCCCCTGAAGCTCCTGACCTACACCTTGATCCCACTGTCGGTGGGGACGTTCCCGCACATCTTCTCGCACTGGCTTTCCGCGCGGAGCGCTGCGACCTTCAAGGCTCCGGTCGTGCTCTACCCGGTGTGTATCGTCGTGGTGTGGATCCCGAGCGTGCTGCTCGGCGTGTTCGGGAACATCCACTTCCCGGGCCTCGAGGGGCCGGCGTCCAATTCGGTCCTGGTCCAGATGATCACCCTCTACGCACCTGACGTTCTCGCCGGGCTGCTTGGCGCCGGGGTCTTCGCGGCGATCATGTCGTCGCTCGACTCCCAGTCGCTGTCGCTGGGCACGATGTTCACGCAGGACATCGTTCGGCACTACCGCTTGGGCGGCCAACTCAGCGAGTCCCGCCAGGTCCTGCTGGGCCGGCTGTTCGTGGTCGGTGTGGTGACGGCCGTCTTTCTCCTCTCCCTGGTCGCCGAGCGGAGCATCTTCGCCCTCTCGGTGTGGTCGTTCACCGGCTTCGCCTCGCTGTTGCCCGTCGTCGTCGCGGCGCTCTACTGGCGGCGCAGCACGGCCGCGGGCGCGGCCGCCGCGATCGTCACCGTGATCGTTCTCTGGTCCTGGTTCTTCGTTCGCGGGTTCGGTCAGCCGGACTACAGCGTGGGCGGCGCCGGCGTGATGCCGGTGGCGGTCATCTTCGCCGGCTCGATCGTCGCGATGGTCCTCGGTTCCCTGTTCAGCAAGCCGCCCGGACCGGAACGGGTGGCACGCTTTATCCCGTGAACGGCGCTGACCAACCGCTACGCATCGCCTATCTGGCGGCGGGCGCCGGCGGCATGATCTGCGGGAGCTGCATCCACGACAATGCCCTGGTGCGCGCGTTCCAGCAGCAGGGCCACCACGCGCTCCTGCTGCCGATCTACACGCCGCTGCGGACCGACGAGAAGAACGTCAGCTACGGCCGGGTCTTCTACGGCGCCGTCAACATCTACCTGGAGCAGAAACTGCCGCTCTGGAGCCGGGCGCCCGCGGGTCTGCGGCGACTGCTCGACAACCCGCGTCTCCTGGCTAGGTTGACCCGTTCGGTCGGAGCGACCGATGCCCGCCAGTTGGGCGAACTGGCTCTCTCCATGGTGCGGGGGGAGGCGGGCCGCCAACTGGCGGAGCTCAAGGGTCTGGCGAAGTGGCTCGCCGGCGAGTTCCAGCCCGAGGTCGTTCATCTGACGAATTCCATGCTCCTGGGGATGGTCCACCACCTCCGCGAAGTGCTGCCCCAGGCGCTCATCGTCTGCGGCCTCCAGGGGGAGGACATCTTCCTCGAGGATCTCGAGGAGCCGCACAGATCGCAGGTTCTCGCCGAAATGCGGCGCCGGGTGCGCGAGGTCGACGTGCTTGTCGCCCCGAACAACTACTACGCGGCGACCATGACCGACCTGCTCCAGCTCCCGCCGTCCCGCATCGATGTCGCTCGTCTGGGTATCGACCTCGAGGGACACGGAAACCGGACCGCGGAACCGAAGGAGTCGCCTCTGATCATGGGCTACCTGGCGCGGATGTGCCCCGAAAAGGGATTTCATCTCGCGGCCGAGGCGTTCAAGGAACTGAGCGATCGTATGGGTCCCGGCCGGGTCCGCTTCCGCGCCGCGGGTTACCTGGGCGGCCGTGATCGGACCTACTTCGAACTCCAGCGCCGGCGGATCGCCGACTGGGGCCTGGCGCCGCACTTCGAGTGGCTCGGCGAGGTCGATCGCCGGGAGAAGATCGATCTCCTCCACAGTCTGCACGTGCTCGTGCTGCCGACGGTCTACCGGGAGGCGAAGGGGCTGCCGGCGCTCGAGGCGATGGCGAACGGCGTGCCCACCGTGCTACCCGACCACGGCGCCTTTCCCGAGATGCTCGAGATGACCGGGGGCGGTACGTTGGTTCCCGCCGGCGACGTTCCGGCGCTCGCGTCCGCGGTGGAGGAGCTGGCCGGGGACGCCGACCGGAGGGAGCAGCTCGGACGCTCCGGCGTCCAGGGCGTGCGGCGGCACTACACGGCCCAACAGATGGCTTCCGACACCCTCGCGTCGTACCGCCGGGGACTGAGTCGACGGGCGGCGGAGGCTGGTCCCGAGACCCGGTAGCATCGGTCCCACCATGCCTGACGCGCTCCACTTCGATTCCGTCACGAAGACCTACGACACGGAGGCCGGCGTCGTCGAGGTTCTGCGCGGAATTTCCTTGATCCTCGGTGCGGGAGAGGCACTGGCCGTGACCGGGCCCTCCGGCAGTGGCAAGAGCACTCTCCTGCACCTCGCCGCGACCCTGGAGGCGCCGACCTCCGGCAGCATCCGGATCGGCGGCGAGGCGGCCCACGACCTGCCTGAGCGCGAACTGGCGGCGTTTCGCAGCCGCCGCGTGGGCCTCGTGTTCCAGGATCACTACCTGCTGCCGCAGTACACGATGCTGCAGAACGTGCTGCTTCCCACCGTGGCTGCCGGAGACGGTGGAGGCGGTGCGGAGGAGCGGGCCCGGCGCCTGCTCCAGGCCGTCGGCCTCGGCGCGCGGGTCGACCACCGGCCGGCGCAGTTGTCCGGCGGAGAGCGGCAGCGTGCCGCCATCGTGCGCGCGCTGATCAACCGGCCCAACCTTCTCCTGTGCGACGAGCCGACCGGCAACCTGGACGCCGAGACCGCCGAGGCGGTGGCGGACCTGCTGCTCGAACTCCACGCCGAGGGCGACAGCGCCCTCATCGTCGTCACCCATAGCCTGGAACTGGCGGCGCGTCTGCCGCGACGAGTCGAGTTGCGGGGCGGACTGCTCGGCGAGGCGCCGCCGGGGCCGTCGGCCGGAGGCTGAGTCCATGGATGCGGCGAGATCAGGTGGATCCCTGCCCAGTCTGCGGCACTACTGGCGCTCGAACGTCGCCGTGGTGCTGACCGCGGCGGTGGCCGCGTCCGTGCTCACCGGCGCCCTGATGGTGGGTGACTCGGTCCGCGGCAGCCTGCGCGACCTGACCCTGGACCGTCTCGGCGGCATCGATCACGTGCTGCTCGGCGCGGGCTTCTTCCGCGAGCGGTTGCGGGACGAACTGATGGACGATGCCGGGTTTGCCGCACGCTACGGACCGGTGTCGGCGGCGATTCTGATGCAGGGCAGCGTGATGGCGCCGGACAGCGGCCGGCGCGCGGCCCGGGTCGGCGTCCAGGGCATCGACGACGGCTTCGCCGCCTTCTTCCCGGGCATGGAGGAAGCCCTCGACCTGTCCCGGCGGGAAGGTCAACTGTTCGCGTCGCTGGCGATCAACCGGTCGCTCGCCTCGGCTCTCGCCGTCGAGCCGGGCGACTCCGTGGTGCTCTACATGGAGCGGCCGAGCGAAGCGCCGCGGGCCAGCCTGATGGGCGAGAAGGACCCCGCGGACCAGTTGGAGAGCGTCCGGTTGAGTGTGGTCTCGGTGCTGGAGGACGAAGGGCCGGGCCGCTTCCAGCTCGCTCCGCACCAGAGCCAGCCTCTCGTCGCCTATCTCCGCCTGCGCGACCTGCAGCGGGAGCTTGACCGGCGCAACCTCGTGAACTCGCTGCTGATCGGGGAGCGGGCGGATGGCGGTACCGGGGCAGGGGCCGATCCGGAGGCCGCGGCGGCCGATGTCGAGCGCCTCGTCCGCAGCCACGCCGAGGTGGCGGACTTCGGACTGAGGCTCGAGGCGGCGGACGGGCATCTGCTTGTTGTGACATCCCAGATCATCCTCGGCGCCGAGTTGGCCGGGGAGGTCGAGGCCGCGGCATCGGAGCGCGGCGCCGAGACGATCGGGGTCTCGAGCTACCTAGCCAACCGGTCGGCTGCCGAGAGCGGCGCCGCCGCCCCCTACTCGACGATCGCGGCGCTGGATGTGGCGCGAGCAGGTGAACTGGGGGCCCTGCGACTGACGGACGGTCGCCCAGTCCCGGCGTTGGAACCGGGCGAAGTCCTGATCAACTCGTTCCTGGCGGACGATCTGTCGGTCGGAACGGGCGACCGCCTGGCGATCGACTACTTCCAGCTTGGCGACCGGGAGCAGTTGTTCGAGCGGACCGCCTGGACCACGGTGGCGGGCGTGGTCGAGATGACGGGCTGGGGCGCCGACCGGACGCTGACGCCCGATTTTCCGGGGGTCGCCGACGCCGACAACATGAGCGACTGGGACCCGACCTTCCCGGTCGACCTGAGCCGGATCCGGGATCTGGACGAAGCCTACTGGGACGAGTACCGCGCCACCCCCAAGCTGTTCGTCGGTCTCGACTACGGCGCCGAGCTCTGGTCGAGCCGTTTCGGTCTTCTGACCTCGCTGCGGCTGCTGCCACCGGAGGGCGTCACGCCCGAGCAACTGCGGGCGACGCTCGAGGCGGAGCTGCCGGACAGGATCGCCCTCCACGCCGCGGGCCTTGCGGTCGAACCGGTCAAGGCCACGGGTCTGCGCGGCGCCTCGGGCGCCACGGACTTCGGCGGCCTCTTCGTGGGCTTCAGCCTGTTTCTCATCGTGTCGGCGGCGCTGCTGGTGGGGCTGTTCTTCCGCCTGGGGACGGAGAGCCGCGCGAACGAAATGGGTCTGCTGCTGGCCCTCGGATACGGTGTTGTGCGGGTCCGGCGCCGCTTTCTCATCGAGGGAGCATTGCTGGGGGGCGTCGGCGTCCTCCTCGGCCTGGGGGGCGCGGTGCTGTATGCCGGCGCGATGATGGCCGCGCTGCGCACCCTGTGGCGATCCGCGGTCGGCTCGAGCTACCTCTATCTGCACGTCGAGCCCCTGACGCTGGCCATGGGCGGCGCGGCGTCCGTTCTGGTCGTGCTGTTTACGATCCGGGGCGCGGTGGGTCGGCTTGCCGGTGTTTCGCCGATCCGGCTGCTGCGCGGCGAGACGGCCGACCGGCCAACTGCCGCGGCGACGCCGGCTCGGCGCGCGCGCTGGACCGCGATTGTGGGCGGCGGTCTGGCCGCGGTGCTGCTCGGCGGCTCGGCGGCGTCTCCGGCGTCCATTGCGGCCTACCTGTTCTTCGGCGGCGGGGCCTGCCTCCTGATCGCCGGGCTGGCGGGCTTCACTCTCTGGCTGCGGCGGCGCCCCGCGGCGCCGCTCGAAAGCTGGTCGTTGCGCGCCGGTTCGCGGATGGCGGCGGCCAACGCGTCTCTCAATCCGGGACGGAGCCTGCTCTGCGCGGCTCTGGTGGCCAGCGCGTCGTTCGTCATCGTGGCCGTGGGCGCCTACGGCCTGCGCTTCGGCGAGGAAACACGGGACCTGGACTCGGGCGCGGGGGGCTTCGACCTGGTCGCCGAGGCGGACGTTTCGATTCTCGCGGACCTGACCACTGTGGATGGGCGCTACGAGTTGGGTTTCGGGGAGGACGCCTCCAAGCTCATCGGACAGAGCGAGGTCGTCGCATTTCGCACCGTGCCCGGGGACGACATCAGTTGCCTGAACCTGTTCCAGCCGGAGCGTCCGCGGCTGCTCGGGGCGCCGCCGGAACTGATCGAGCGCGGCGGCTTCCGCTTCCAGTCACTCGTCGATGGCGCCGGGGAAGAGCCATGGAAGCTGCTGGAGCAGGATCTCGGCCCGGGAGTCATTCCCGCGATCGGGGACTTCAACTCGGTCATGTGGATCCTGCACTCGGGCGTTGGGCAGGGGATCGAAATCGAGACCGAACGCGGCGAGACGGTCGAACTGCGGCTGGTCGGGCTCCTTCGCAAGAGCGTGTTCCAGAGCGAACTCGTGATCTCGGAAGCGAACCTGGCCAGGCACTTCCCGAGCCGGACGGGCGCCTCGTACTTCCTGTTGCGGACTCCACCGGGGGAGCAGGATCGCACGGTGCAGGAGCTCGAGCGAACGCTTGGCGGCTTCGGCTTCGATGCGGTCCCCACGGCCCAACGGTTGCAGGCCTTCCAGGCGGTGGAGAACACCTACCTCGGCACGTTCCAGACCCTGGGCGGACTCGGCCTCCTGCTCGGCACGCTGGGACTGGCGGTCGTCCTGCTGAGGAACCTGCTCGAACGCCGTGGCGAACTCGCCACCCTGCAAGCGATCGGATTCTGGCGGCGGGCCCTGGCCTGGCTCGTCGTGGCGGAGAACGGCCTGGTCCTGACCGCGGGGGTCGCGGTCGGCGCCGCGTCGGCGCTGGTCGCGGTAAGCCCTCACCTGCTCGGCGGACACGCACTCGTGCCGTGGCCTTCCCTCGCCCTGACGCTGCTTCTGGTGATGGCCGCCGGAACCCTGGCCAGCCTGGCCGCGGTTCGCCGGGTAACACGAGAGGAGCTGCTGCCGGCGCTCCGCGGGAGCTGAGCCTGCAAGACCTGGGAACGCGGGCATCCTGCCCGCATCTGGCGCGTAGCGCCGGCCTGACTGGCAGCTAGTTCTTCAGGTGCGTCTCGAACAACTTGAGAACGCGGCGGTACTCGTCGAGCCAGCTCGAGGGTTCGACGAAGCCGTGGGCTTCGGCGGGGTAGACGGCGAGTTCCCAGTCTTCCTTGCCGAGCTCGATGAGGCGCTGGACGAGCCGGATGGAGTCCTGGAAGAGGACGTTGTCGTCCAGCATGCCGGTGCAGATCAGGAGCGGCTTCTGGAGGCCCTCGGCGAACTCGATGGGCGAACTGCGCTCGTAGGCCTCCGGGTCGAGTTCCGGGGTGTTCAGGATGTTCGAGGTGTAGCCGTGGTTGTAGTGGGCCCAGTCGGTGACCGGACGCAGCGCGGCGCCGGCCGCGAACAGTTCGGGGCGGCGAAACATCGCCATGAAGGTGACGAAGCCCCCGTAGGAGCCGCCGTAGACACCGATCCGCTGCCGGTCGACGCCGTGCTCGGCGACCAGGTAGTCGATGCCGTCGGCCAGGTCTTCGAGCTCCGGCGTTCCCATCTGGCGGTAGATCGCGGTACGCCAGTCGCGCCCGTAGCCGGCGGAGGCGCGGTAGTCCATGTCCAGGACCACGTAGCCGCGGCGGGTGAGCAGGGTGTGGAACATGAACTCGCGGAAGTAGGAGGACCAGCCCTGGTGGGCATTCTGCAGGTAGCCCGCGCCGTGCACGAAGACGACGGCGGGCCGGACGACGGCGACGGATTCGGAGGGCTGGTAGAGCCGGGCGTGAATCGGGCGATCCACGTGGGTTGACGGAACTTCGACGAACCGCGGCGCCTCCCAGTCGATGCCCAGGAACTCCGGCGACACGGTGTCGGTCAGGCGGACCGGGTCGCTGCCCGGAGCGGCGTCCTGGCGCCACAGTTCCGGCGGCCGGGTGGCGGTCGAATGAACGATCAGGATCTGGCGATCGTCGGGCGAGAGACGGAAGGAGTTCAGGCCGCCGAGGTTCGTGATCTGCTCGATCTCGCCGGCGCCGGCCCTGGACGTGTCCGTGCGGTAGACCTCGAAGACGCCGGGGTGGCCGCGGTTCGCTTCGAAGTAGAGAAACTCTCCATCCGCGGACACCTGGGGCGAGCGGACCACGAACGGACCTTCGGTGACCTGCACGCGCTCGCCGGTCGCGCTGTCCATGAAGGTCAGGTGGGAGTAGCCGATCTCCTCTGACAGGAAGAAGACCGTCTCGTCGTCCGGCATCCAGTCGAGGTCGCGGAAGGCGTAGTTGATCCAGGCCGGATCGGTGATCCGGTGCAGCGGGCGTAGCGCCCCGTGTTCCAGGTCGATCGCGGCGATCCAGCGATCCTTGTTGTCGGTGGAGTAGGCCTGGACGACCGCCCGCGTGCCCGCGCGGTTGAACGACACGGGGCCAAAGCGCACAGTGCGCGGTTTCGGCTCGGCCTCCTTCTCATCGTCTTCGGAACCGGCTTCGTCCTGCTTCGCCGCGGCCTCACGCTGACGCTTCCGCCCCTGAGCCGCCGCGCGCAGGGCCGCCAGGGGATCGTCGGCGATGCCGGGGAGAACCGAGACGTCCAGGACGATCGGCTCAGGGTCGCCACGACGAAGCAGCACCAGGGACTCCCCGGTCGGCTCGGCGGCGCCGACCTTCATGCGGACCTCCTCGAGCTCGACCAGACCGCTGCGGGTCACGTAGTTCGGCATCTTGTCCTGGAGCCCCTCCTCCCGCTCGCGGGGTCGCTGCCGCAGGACCACGTGGTCCAGCGATGGAGAAAGATAGGCGCCCGCAGCCTCGACCTCCTTGCCGAGGTAGTGAGGCAGGCCCGTGCGGCTGGAGTCGGCGGCCTGACGCTCCCTGGACACCTCGGTCCGCCGTTCGTCGCGCTCCCGCCGCAGCCGGACAATCTCGAGCAGGCGCGGCTGCTGGCGCTCCAGGTAGCCGGCCTCCAGGTCCTTCTTCGCGCGGGCGGCGTCGGGATCCTCTTCCGCGCGAACATCGAACGGCTGCCACACCAGGCCCGAGCCCCCATCGCGCACGAGCCAGGCGCCGCCGCGGCGAAACGCGACATCTCCGGTGACGGTGAAGAAGGGCGAGCTCTCGTCCGCGGCGGTACGGGTGAGCTGGGTCAGGCCGCCGTCCGCGCCCAGATCGCGCACGAAGATGTCGCCCGCCCTGACGAAGGCGCGGCGCCGTCTCGCGCGGTCCCAGTTGCCGCCGGGGGCATCCGCGGCGCCGCGTTCGCCGTCGGCGACGAGGCTCGTCTGCCGGTTCTCGAGATCGACCCGGTAGAGATCGCGGGCCTCTTCACCTTCCCGCTTGCGCAGGAAGTACACGCTGCCGCCATCACTGCTCCAGTACGGATCCTCCGGCTGGCGCCCGAGCCAGTCCGGGTGGGCCATGATCCGCGAAAGATCAAGTTCGTCCTGGGCCCCGGCGGGAAGGACGGGTAGCAGCAGGCCCGCGGACAGGACAGCCGCGAGCGGCCGAATGCGCAACGACTACAGCGACTTGAAGTAGTCGACCATGGCCTGGGCGGTGGCCGCCTCGGGGTGGTCGGGCGCCACGCTCAGGAACTTCTCGAAGGTCTCCAGCGCCTTGTCGTTCTCTGAGAGGGCGGCGTAGCACAGGCCGAGCATGCTGAGCGCTTCGGGGTGGCTCGGATTCGACGCCACGACCTGCTCCAGCTTTGCCCTGGCCTCTGCGATGTTGCCGGCGTTGTAGAGGTCCGCGGCCTCGTTGTAGACGTTCTTGGCTGCCTTCTCGGGGTCCGCGGCCTGGAGCGACGCGAGCGCGGCTTCTGCCTTGTCCTCCATGCCCAAAGCGTTGTAGCCGGCGTACAGGATCTGGTTCATGTTCTCGCGATCCTCGCCCGCCTCGACCACCTTTTCGGCGTACTCCACCGCGCGCACATGGTCGCCACGATGCGAGTAGACGCGGGCGAGTCCGCCCATGGCGGAGGTCAGGTCGGCCTTCTTCTCGAGAGCGTTCACGAACAGGAGTTCGGCGGTGTCGTAGTCGCCGGAGTTCAGGGCGTTGCTGCCCTGGTTGTAGAGCTTGATCGCGCCGCCGCGCGCCTGCGCTTCAAGGTCGATTTCCGGCGCTGCCCCGAGATCGCCACCCAGGGCCCCCTGGGCCTGCTGGGCGGCATCGATCGAGGTCAGGTTCCAGTCCCCGCCTCCCGAAAGCTGGCTGAGCCTCGTCTCCTGGCGAGCGGGAATCCGGACATTGCCGACGCGCCGCGTGACATAGCCTTCCTTCTTCAACTCGACGCTGAAGCCCGACCGTTCGTGCTTGACGACGTTCTTGAGCATGATCCGGAAGCGGCCGTTGTTGCCGGACAGGTGCTCTGCGCGGAAGTCCGGCGATTCCGGATCGGTGAAGATGATCGCGACGTCTTCAAGCGTTTCGCCGGTCGTGGCGTCGAAGATCTGCCCGTATACGGTGCCCGGTAGCTGGGCCGCGACAGGCCCAGCCACAACCAGGGAAAGACCGGCAACGAACGCCCCAAGCACGAGACCGCGCCGCCCCCCTCCCATGGTCCACGATTCGCGAATCGACTTCATGGCGTTCTCCTTCAGCCGCTCAGATTGCCGGCGGATGTCTAGCCGCCGGAAGCGGGCCATAGAATACCAGAGCCGTGGTTCGGGATCCTGGCTCAGCCTTCGAGCGCAATCCGGCCTGGCCGAGGGTGCTGGACATCTGCCGGGCCGCGGCGGCGGGAGGCGGTTCAATGCGCCTGGTCGGAGGCTGCGTTCGGGACGCGCTGCTCGGCCGCGAGTTTCGCGAATTCGACCTGGAGGCGTTCCGGCTCACACCCGAAGCCCTGCACCGGGTGCTGAGAGGTCTCGGCCTGCAGGTCGACCAGGTGGGGCGGGCATTCTCCGTCGCCAAACTGCGGCGCCATCCGATCGATATCGCCCTGCCGCGGCGGGAACGGAAGGTGGGGAAGCGTCACCGGGACTTCGTCGTCGACGTGGATCCGGACATGAGTGTTGCGGCCGCGGCCGAGCGCCGGGACTTCACGATCAACGCGATCTCGTACGACCCCCTGACCGGCCGGATCGATGACCCGCTGAACGGACGGGCGGACCTGGATCGGCGGCGGCTCCGCCATGCCTCGCACCGCTTCGCGGAGGACCCGCTACGGGTGCTGCGTGGCATGCAGTTCATCGCCCGCCTGGAACTCGAGCCCGACCCGGAGACGGAAGCTCTCTGCTCCGGGATCGACTGGAGCGACCTGAGCGTCGAGCGAGTGTTCGAGGAATGGCGCAAGATGCTCCTTGGCGGCGTCGAGATCGGACGCGGACTCCGGTTCCTGCAAACGGTGGGGTGGCTGCGGGCGTATCCCGAACTGGAAGCTCTTGTGGGCTGCGAGCAGGACCCGGAGTGGCACCCTGAAGGCGACGTCTGGATTCACACCGGACACGTTCTCGACGCCTTCGCCAGGGAACGCCTCGGTGACGAGGAAGAGGACCTGGTGGTGGGGCTCGCCTGCCTCTGCCACGACCTGGGCAAGCCGGCGACCACGCGCTTCGTGGACGGTCGGGTACGGTCGCGGGGACACGAGGCAGCGGGCGAGGGACCGACCCGCACGTTCCTCGCCCGGCTGACGAAACAGACTCGCCTCGTGGACGATGTGGTGCGCCTGGTGGTCGATCACCTGAAGCCGCGCCAGCTCTACCTGGGCGGCGCCGGCGACGCGGCCGTTCGCCGTCTCGCTGACCGGGTGAAGCGGATCGACCGTCTCGTGCGGGTGGCGCGCGCGGACACCCTCGGGCGTCCCCCGCTGAAGCCTGTCGAGTGCTGCGACTGCGACTGGCTGCTGGCCCGCGCCGAGGCCCTGCGAATCCGGGATCAGGCGCCGGCGCCGATGGTGCGGGGCCGCGATCTGATCGCCCGTGGCATGGCGCCGGGCCCGGCCATCGGCACCCTCGTCGAGCGCTGCTACCAGGCCCAGTTGAACGGCGACTTCCAGGCCCGGAATGAAGGCCTGCGCTACCTCGACCGCCTGCTGCGGCGCAGGCGCGCCGGCGGCGGGCCGAGATGAACGAAACAAGGCCTGTAGGCGGGTCGTCCTTGGACCCAGAGGATCATGGCTTGCCAGCACAGAAACCGCGTGTCGGGGAGTCGGCCAGTGGACCGGCCGACAGCCCCGAGGACGCTCAACTCGCTCGCCGCGCCGCGGCCGGCGACCAGGATGCGTTCGAAACCCTCGTTGAGCGCTACGAGACGCCCCTGCGCAAGCTGGTCTACGGCTACGTGCAGGACTGGGAGGTCGCTGAGGACGTGGCGCAGGATGCGTTCCTGCTGGCCTTCAGGAAGCTCGACCGGTTGGACGAGCACGCGGCCTTCAAGAGTTGGCTCTACCGGATCGCGATCAACCGGGCTCACGACGAGCTGCGGCGCAAGTCCCGCTGGGGACGGCGGCTGGACCGCAACGTGGGCGAAGAGGCGCTTGCCGAACTGCCGGCGGCGGGCGCCGAGTCGAGGGTCGAGTCGCGGCTCCTGCGCCGGGCCCTGGTCCGGGCTCTGGCGGAACTCCCGAAGAGCCAGCGTACGGCGGTGGTACTCAAGGACGTTGTGGGCATGAAGTACGTGGAGATTGCGGAACTGCTGGGTTGCCCGATCGGTACGGCGCAGATCCGGGTGCACCGGGGCCGGCGCCAGTTGCGGCGTCGGCTCGAGTAGCGAATGCTCGGACGGTTGGAGAGGAGAAGCGATGCAAGTCGACGAGAGAACGGGACGGCCTGAAGCCGCAGGGAAGCGGCCCAAAGCCATGGAGGAGCGGCTGGAAGCGGCGCTCGAGGCATTGCGGGAGGAGTGCTCCGTGCCGCCGCCGGCGCCGGGATTCCTGGCGGCGTTCCGCGCCCGGCGCGACGCCTGGATCGACCAGGGCACGCAGAGCGCCGCCTGGCGCCTGCTGGCGCTTCGTCTGGCGCCGGCGGGAGCGCTCGCGGCCCTGGCGGCCATCGCGTTCGCCGTGGGCTTCGAATCACCTCAAGCTGAAGCGCCGGCGCCGCCGGTTGCGGAGTACGACGATCCGTTCGCGGCCGGCCTGGAGGAGGCTGGCGTGGCGACCGTCGTGCTAGCCGACGACGAGGGGTACGAACTCCTCGCGGTGCTCTACGATCCCCTGGGGACGCGGTGATGGGCGCCCCACGGTTCCGCCTGTGGATGTGGCTGGCCCTCGGGTCGGTGCTGGTGCTGGGAGTGAGCGCCGGGCTGCTCGCCGACCGGTTCCTGAGGGAGCGCGGCGCAGGCGAGCCCAAGGGGACGGTCGGCTCGCAGGCTCACGCTACCCGCCCGCCGATGTTCCATTTCGATTGTCAGGCCTGGGAGGAGAGCGTGGCCGCGGCCGCCGCGGATCCCGGCCGGGCGCCGGAGACCGAGGCGCCGCCGCCGGACCTGCGCCGCGAACACAGCACCCGGGCCACCGACCGCCTGGCGCACCGCCTGGAGCTCGATTCCGGGCAGACCGAGGCGCTGCAGGCGATCATGGAAACGGCGATGGTGCGGAGTCGGCGCTACTGGGTGACAGCGCGGGATGACTTCTGCGCCATGCAGGAGGAGTTCCACCGAAACGTGAGCGAGATGCTGCAGCCCGAGCAGGCGGCGCGCTTCGAGGACTGGAGGAGGGAACTCGCTGAGCGGGGCCGCCACCATGGCGGCCGTCGCCGCGGCGCTCGTCCGGGTGACGGAACGGAATCCGGAGGCTGCCGCTGATGACTTCGGAGAAAGAAACGGATCAGCAGGACCTGACGCCGCCCGATGTCGTGGGCGAGACGCCGACGCCGGACGAAGCCGAGGGCCACCGCCACGTCCACCCGATGATCCGCTTCGCGGTCGAGCGGCGGGTGACGATGTTCATGGCGACCCTGGGCGTGCTCGTCATGGGCTGGCTGTCCCTGAACCGGCTGCCGCTCGAGTTCCTGCCCATGTTCCAGTCGTCGAACATCTCGGTCTACGCGCCGTACCCGTCGTCGTCGCCCGAGGAAGTGCAGCGGTCGATCGTCCTGCCGCTCGAGGACTACCTGGGGACGATCAACGGAGTCACGGAACTCCGTTCTTCGGCACGATCGAGTTCGGCCTCGATCGACATCGAGTTCCAGGAAGGCACCAACATGGAGCTGGCCGCGGTCGATGTCCGGGACCGCGTCGACAGAGCGCGCGCCGAGTTGCCGGACGACCTCGAGGACGTCTTCATCCGTCGCTTCGAGAGTACGGACATTCCGGTTCTTCGGGCTTCGATCAGTGCGCCCTGGCCGGCCGACCAGTTGAACGACTTCGTCCAGGACGTGATCCTGCCCCGGATTCAGCGCCTGGAAGGAGTGGCCCAGGCTGAGTCCCACGGCGGCCGGCAGCGGGAACTCCGCATCGAGACGGTCCCCGGCCGGCTTGCGGCCCACCGAATCGACGTGCGCGATCTGGTTCAGACGCTCCGGGAGAATCACGTGAACGTCTCCGGCGGCTATCTCCGTGAAGGCAGTCGCCGGCTTCTCGTACGCACGATCGGCGAATTCAAGACCCCGTCCGAGATCGCCAACCTGCCGATCACGAGCGGGGGGCTGAGGGTTCGGGACGTGGCCGAGGTCAAGTTCGGCTATCCCGACAAGGACGACTACTCGTTCGTGAACGGCGACGAGGCGGTCAGCTTCAGCGTCAACAAGAGCTCGGGCGCGAACCTCCTGGAGGTCGTGAACCGGGTCAAGGCCGAGATCGAGGCGATCAAGGCGACGCCGGAAGGAGCAGGTCTGCAAATGCGGGCCTTCCACGACACGTCCATCGACGTGCGTCAGGGCCTGACCGAGCTTGGTCGCAGCGGCATCATCGGCGGCGGTCTGGCGATCGTCTTCATGTTCCTCTTCCTGCGCAAGTTCCGCACCACGCTCCTGGTCGCGATGGCAGTGCCGCTCTCGCTGGTGACGACCTTCGTGATCATGTATCTGGGGCGGCAGGCCGCGTTGACCGACATCACCCTGAACGTGATGAGCCTGATGGGGTTGATGCTGGCGATCGGCATGCTGCTCGACAACTCGATCGTGGTCATCGAGTCCATCTTCCGCCATCGCCAGGAACTCGGCGCGGATGCCAAGACGGCCGCCCTGTGCGGCGCCAGCGACGTGGCGATGCCGATCATCGCCTCCACGGCGACGACGATGTGCGTCTTTCTGCCACTCATCTTCCTCACCGGCAGCTCCGGTGGGCCCGGGAGTTTCACCCGGTTCATGGGGGACATCGGGACCACCGTCTGTCTGGTCATGGTCGCCTCCCTGATCGTGGCCCTGACCGTGGTGCCGATGATCGCGGCGCTGCTTCTGCGGTCCGAGACGAAGCGCCGGTTCAAGCTGCTGGACCGCGTGATCGAGCTCTACGGCACGACGATCCGTTTCACCCTCCGTCACCGGATTCTGTTCACGGGCGTGATCGCCTTGATGCTGGTTGGTTCCTGGCAGCTCTTCGACAGCATCGAGCGCAGCTACCAGAGGCCGTCCCAGGGCCGGCAGGCGACGATCTTCGTCGATGCGCCGAGGCGGATGGGCATAGACGAACGGCTGGAGCTTTACGGTCAGATCTACGACCTGCTGGACTCGAAGAGGGACGAGTGGGAGATCGCCGACATCGCGCACTCGATCGGCCGCGGTGGCGGCAGGAGCCGCGGCTACGGCGGCGGCAACCGGTTCGAGGTCTACCTGACTCCGGAGGAGAAGGCGAAGCTGACCACGGACGAGATCCAGGACCGGATCCGTGAGGCGCTACCGGTCCGGGCCGGCGTCACGTACAAGCTGTCCCGGACCCAGTTCGGGCCGCACGGCATGGGGAGCTCCGGCATCGAGATGGACCTGGTCGGAGATGATCTGGACATCATCAAGCTCCTCGTTCCCCAGATCGAGCAGAGACTCGAGCAGATTCCCTTCCTGACCGACGTGGACAACTCCCTGGAGAGCGGGGACGACGAGGTTCGCGTCATGGTGAACCGGGAACGCGCGCTGCAGGGCGGTCTTTCGAGTCAGGCGGTCGCGATGACCGTGAACGGGGCCCTGTCGAGCCGCTCCCTGGCCTACTTCAAGACGCGGGAACGGGAAGTCGGCATGGTCATGCAGTACCGGGAAGAGGATCGGCAGACCCTGGACCAGCTCCGCAAGCTGTCCGTGTTCGTGGACGACGGGCAAGGGGAGGGAGGTCGGGTGCCGCTGCCCGTCTCCAGTCTGGCCTCGTTCGAGATCACGGAGGGGGCGAATTCGATCCGGCGCGAGAACCGACGGTCGAAGATCGAGATCGAAGCGAACACGACCGGCAACACGCCGGCCTACATGCTGCAGCGCCCGGTCCAGACCATGCTCGCCACGATGCCGTTGCCGCCCGGCTACGACCTGAGCTTCGGGCGCTACTTCAGGGAAGCCCAGGAGGAAGAGCAGAACGCCTACTGGGCCATCGCGCTGGCGGGCCTGCTGATCTTCATGATCATGGCGGCGCTGTTCGAGAACTGGCTGCAGCCCTTCACGATCATGCTCTCTATCCCGTTTGCGTTCATCGGCGTGGGAGTGATCATGGCTCTGGCGGGACAGCCAAGGTCTGAAACCGCATACATGGGACTCCTGATCCTGGCCGGCATCGTCGTCAACAACGCGATCGTTCTGGTCGACCACATCAACCGGCTGCGCCGCGAGGGGCTCACCCGTACGGAGGCGATCATTCTCGGCGGCAAGCACCGGCTGCGGCCCATCCTGCTGACCGCGGTGACCACGATCCTCGGCCTCTCGCCCATGGTCGCCCCCTTCTTCCTGCCCGAGGTCTTCGGCCAGCCGGAAGGGCGGGCCTCCATGTGGGCGCCGGTCGGGCTGGTGATCCTTGGTGGCCTGACAACATCGACCTTCCTGACTCTCCTGGTCACGCCGACGATCTACTCGCTGGTGGACGACTTCACCGAGTTCGGCAAACGAATCCTGCAGACGGCGTTCGGCGGGCGGAGGAGTGCAACGGCATGAAGTACGTCGTCGAAGGGGGCGTGGCGCGCAAAGCGGCCGCCGCCCTGCTGGCCCTGGTTTTCGTGGTCGTCGGCGTCGCTTGCGATCGCTCGAACGCGGACACTCCCGCGGCCGGAAACGGCGAAAGAGCCGGGGCGCCGGGTGGCCGCGGCGGTCCCGGCGGCGGCCGGGGGCCTGGCGGTTTCCCCGGCGGCGCAGGGTTCCCGGGTCTTGGTGGGCCACCGGGAGGCAGTGCGGCGATTTGGGTCAAGGTGGCGCCGGCCATCCGGCGACAGATTGCGGACTACCTGGAAACGAACGGCTCTCTCGCGGCCGAGAACGAGGTCGACATCGTGGCCCGGACGACGGGTCCAATCGTCGAACTAAACGTCGAGGAGGGGGACTTCGTGCGCGCCGGACAGGTGCTGGCGCGAATCGACGCGGCGGAAATCCAGGCGCAGCTCGGCATTGCCCGGGTCAACCTGGCCGAGGCCGAACTGACCTGGAACCGGGCCCAGGACTCGTACCGCGAAGAGGTGATCAGCCAGGAGGCCTACGACCAGGCGAGATCGAGCTTCGACGGCGCGGCGGCACAGATCGTGGGCACCGAGATCCTCCTCGACTACACGGTCATCCGCGCGCCGTTCGATGGCCTGATCATCGAGCGCGTAGTCAGGAACGCGGAGCATGTCGGCGCCAACGCCCGACTGTTCCGCATCTCGGATTTCGATCCGCTGCTCTGTCCGATCCAGCTTCCGGAAAAGGACCTGCCGCGACTGAGCCTGGGTCAGCCCTCATACCTGACCGTGGAGGCGTTCCCGGGTGAGCGTTTTCCGGCCCGGGTGCTGCGGATCAGTCCGATCGTCGATGCGGCCACCGGTACCGTCAAGGTGACCCTCGCGATCGAAGGTCGAAACCTGCTCCGTCCGGGCATGTTCGCGAGCGTCTACGTGCAGACCGATCTGCACGAGGACGCGGTCGTCATCCCGAAGCAGGCTCTCGTGCTCGAGAGCGTCGCCGACACGGTGTACGTCGTCAACGAGGCCGCCGAGGGCGGACCGATGGCCGAGCGCCGGGAACTCCGGCTCGGCTTCGAAGAAAGCGACGCTCTCGAGGTGCTTGCGGGCGTCGAAGCCGGCGAACAGGTGGTGGTCATCGGCCAGGACGGCCTCTCCGATCAAACGCCGGTGCAGGTCGTCGGGCGGGAAGAACCGAAGGCGCCGCCCCAGCCTTCTCCGGCTGCGCCGGGCGGTTTCGACCCTAGCCAGATGACGCCCGAACGCATCGAGATGATGCGCTCCCGGATGAAGGAGCGCGGGATGAGCGACGAGCAGATCGACCAGGCGATCGAGCGGATGAAGAGCGGCCAGTTCCCACCCGGGCGGCCGCCGACGCGGCCCCAGGGCTGACGCCGGCCGTAAGAGCAGGAGCGCTTCATGCGGATCGTTTCATTCGCCACCAGGCGGCCGGTCACGGTGTTCATCTTCGCCGTGGCCGCGGTCGTGTTCGGCGGCGTCGCGTTTCGGGACCTGGCCGTCGACCTGCTGCCGGACATCACCTACCCGTCGGTCACGGTGCGGACCGAGTACGAGGGTACGGCGCCGGCCGAGATCGAAACCCTGATCACGCGCCCGGTCGAGGATGCGGTGGGTGTGGTGAACGGTGTGAATCGCGTGATCTCCAGCTCCCGCGCGGACACCAGCGAGGTGACGCTCGAGTTCGCCTGGGGCACGAACATGGACTTCGCGTCGCTGGACGTTCGGGAGCGGCTCGATCAGGTCCGGCTGCCGACGGACGCCGAGCAGCCGATCCTGTTGCGGTACGACCCGTCGCTCGATCCGATCGTCCGCCTGGGGCTGACCGGCGGCGAGGGCAGCGACCTGATCGGCCTGCGGTTGCTTGGGGAAGAGGATCTGAGCCGCCGGATCGAGCGGCTCGAAGGGGTCGCTGCGGTTGTCGTCAGCGGCGGTCTCGAAGAGGAAATCCAGGTCGAGATCGACGAACGGCGGCTGACCGGCATCGGCCTGACGATGAACCAGGTCATGAACCGGCTGGCCCAGGAGAACGTGAATCTGACCGGTGGCCGGCTGCGCGACGGCCAGACTGAATACCTGGTGCGGACGATCAACGAACTGCTGCGGCCCGAGGAGATGCGCGAGGTCGTCATCGACCGCTCCCAGGGCGCCATCGTGCGTTTGGGGGACATCGCCCGGGTCTACCGGGGCAGCCGCGAACGCGAGGTGATCACCCGCATCGACGGCAAGGAGAGTGTCGAGATCGCGGTCTACAAGGAGGGCGGCACGAACACCGTGACCGTGGCCGCCGGTGTCCTGGACGTCATGGCGGAATTGGAGGCGGACCTCGGCGAGATCGACCAGGGGCTCCAACTCTCGCTCATCACGGACCAGTCGCGGTACATCCGGGAGTCCGTCCGGGCTGTGATCGAGACGGCGCTGATCGGCGGCGGCCTGGCGATCATCATCCTCTTCCTGTTCCTCCGCAGTGCCCCGAAGACTCTGATCATCGGCATTTCCATTCCGGTGTCGGTGGTCGCGACGTTCTTCCTCATGTACGTGTCCGGCGTGTCGCTCAACATCATGTCGCTGGGCGGCATCACGCTCGGCATCGGCCTGCTGCTCGACAACTCGATCGTCGTCCTGGAAGCGATTCAGAGACGGCGCGAACAGGGCGCCGGTGTGGTCGAAGCGGCCCGGGAAGGGGCATCCGAGGTAGGCCGGGCAGTCATCGCGAGCACGATCACCACCGTCTGCGTGTTCGTGCCGATCGTGTTCGTGGAAGGCGTAGCGGGTCAGTTGTTCGGCGATCAGGCGCTGACCGTCACCTTCTCGCTGCTGGTCTCCCTGGGCGTCGCGCTGACCGTGATTCCGATGCTCGCCTCGCGCAAGTTCCTTTCCGATGGTTTGGGCGCGGCGACCGTTGAACCAATCGGCCGTCCCAACGCGGTGACGCGCTTTGTGTCCTCGGTGTTCTTCTTCGTGGGCCTGCAACTCGCGTTGGGCGTCAAGTACGTGTTCCGCGGCGTCGGGGCGGTCATGTCATGGCTGCTGCGTCCCTTCCTCGCTACCTTCGACGCACTGCTCCGCGGGGTCACGACGGTCTACACGGGTGTCCTGGATTGGAGCCTGAGGCACCCGGTGCTGGTGCTCCTGCTCGCGATCGGACTCCTGGGGGGAAGCCTGCAGATGGTCCGGTCGCTCGGCAGCGAGCTGGTGCCGGAGCTCATTCAAGGCGAGTTCTACGTCGACGCGGAACTCCCTCCCGGCAGCCGGCTGGAAGTCACGGACAAGCGGCTTCAGGCCATCGACCGTTTCGCCAGCGAGCTGCCGGGCGTGCAGTCGGTCTACACGGTGGTCGGCACGTCGAATGAACAGGGAGGCGCCGCGGGCGAAAGACGGGAGAACATCGGCCAGGTCCACGTGACCCTGGAACCGCCGATCGACATTGAGCGCGAAGAGCGGCTCATGAACCTGATCCGGGACGAGATCGATGCGCAGAACGCCACCTACGGCGGCGGCTTGACGCCGGTTGCCGGCCCGGCGCCGCTGGCGGGCGCGAGCGCGTCGCCGACGACGGGAGACGGGGGGCTCAAGTACCGTTTCGGCCGGCCGACGTACTTCAGCTTCCGGACCCCGGTCGAAGTGCAGATCCGCGGCCACAACCTGGAACTGCTGCGGGTTCTGACCGACCAGGTGGCCGGGCGGATGCGGGTCGTCGAAGGGCTCGCCGACGTCAAGGCGTCCACCGAGGGCGGCAACCCCGAACTGCAGATCATCTTCGACCGCGAGCGGCTGGCGGCTCTGAACTACACCGTCGCCCAGCTCGGCGCGGTGATCCGTTCGAAGGTGCAGGGCGATATCGCCACCGACATCACGCGGGAGGACCGCAACATCGAGGTCCGGATGCGCACCGGCGAGGACTTCCGGGACTCGGTCCGTGACCTGCGCAACCTCAACGTCCGCCAGGGCGGCGCTGTGCCGCTACCCCTGTCGGCGGTGGCCGAGGTGATCGAGACGGAGGGGCCGGCCGAGATCCGGCGCGCGGACAGCAGCCGCGTCTCGGTGATCACGGCGAACCTGGTCGGCCGCGACCTGGGAGGCGCTTCGGAGGACATCCTGGCGATCCTCGAAACGACACGGTTCCCGGTCGGATTCGACTACACAATCGGCGGTCAGCGCCAGGAAATGGAGCAGTCCTTCGACAGCATGAGGCTGGCGATCCTGCTTGCCGTGTTCATGGTGTACCTGGTCATGGCGTCGCAGTTCGAATCGCTGCTGCACCCCTTCGTCATCCTGTTCGCGGTGCCGTTCTCGATCATCGGCGCGGTCGGCATTCTCTACCTGACCCGGACGCCGGTCAGCATCGTCGTGCTGATCGGAGGCATTCTGCTCGCCGGGATCGTGGTGAACAACGCGATCATCCTGATCGACTACACGAACCGCCTGCGGCGGGCCGGCAAGGCCAAGGTCGAGGCCCTGCGCGAGGCCTGCCTGGTGCGGCTGCGGCCGATCCTGATGACGACCTCGACGACTGTGCTGGGCCTGCTGCCGATGGCTTTGGGACTCGGGGAGGGCGCCGAACTGCGAACGCCCATGGCGCTGACGGTGGTCGGGGGTTTGTTGACGTCGACGCTGCTGACGCTGGTCGTGATTCCAGCGCTCTACCTGCTGCTCGACGTTCACCGCCACGAGGCCGATGCCTAGCAGCTAGTCGAAGGCCGCCTCGAGTTCCGCCGCGGTCCAGGGGTCCCTGCGCTCCGCCGTCGCCTCGCGAACCCGAGTCACCGTCTCCGTGGGCACCGGAGCGCCTGCGTTGCCCCAGCTTCGCCGCACATAGGTCAGTAGCGCGGCGATCGCAGCGTCCGGGAGCCGGGGATCGGCAGCGAAGCCGGGCATCATGTCGTCCCAGGTCTCGCCGTGGACCTCGATCGGGCCTTCGATCCCGAGGAGGACGAGGGCGGCAAGGCGCTCGGGCGAGCCGAGGACCCATGGTGAGTCGACGAGGCTTGGCCCCAGGCCTTCCTGACCTCGACCGTCGTCGTTGTGGCAGGAGCTGCAGGCCCGGTAGTGGCGCCGGCCGCTGTTGAACTGAGTGGCCTCGTCGGCGGTCAGCGCCGGCGCCGCGGGTGCCGGAGCGGGGGCCTCTGAACGTCCAACGCCGCCGTTGCCCTGGAGGTTGGCGGCCAAAGCGACCTGCAGGTGGAGCGGATCGTCGGGCCGCCGGGCCATTCGTTCTGCCAGGGCGCTCTTGGCCCACGGCTCTTCGCGGGCCGCGGCGCCGAGAGTCAGAAGCGCCTGCGTGCGGACCTGGGGTGACGAAGAGTCGAGCAGTTCGGCGATCGCGGCCTGGCCTGCGCGGCTCGAGACGAGCAATTCCTCACCCGCGCGCAGACCGTGGACGACAAGCCAGGGCTCGCGCTCCCGGACCGCGGCGAGCGCCGTGGCGGCGTCCAGATCGCCACGGCCGTGCAGCGTCCACAGCGCGTGGATGCGCGCCAGGGATTTGTCGCCGGAGCGGGCGAGTTCGCGTAGCGATCTGCGGCTCGCGTCGTCGAGTTCGCCCTCGACCAGCAAATGTTGGCCGGTATCGCGGTGCCAGCCGTTGCGATGGGCGAGGGCAGCGATCCGTTCGGTCGTAGTCGAGAGCCGGGGCGAATCCCTGCGGATCGGAGCGGGCTCTTCGCCTCCGCCCTCCCAGACCACCCGGTAGATACGGCCCATGCCGATCGGACGGTCGAGCCCGTGTTCGAGGATGTACCCGCGCAGGTAGGTGGTCACGTACCTCACGTGCTGCAGGATGCCGCGGTACATGTCGATCACGTACAGTGCGCCGTCGGGCCCGACCTTCGCGTCCACGGGCCGGAAACGCTCGTCGGTCGACGCGAGGAACTCTCGTTCCACCCAGTCCGGATCGCCGTAGAGCCGGTGCTCCGCGACCAGGGTCGGGACGCCGTTCTCGACCGGACCGGGCGCGAGGTCGAAGTGGGCCACGACGTTGCCGGCGGGCTCGGGCACGAAGACGTCGCCGCGCCAGGTCGCCGGGAACTGATCGCCCCGATATACGGTCAGGCCGCTGACCGAGGTGGTCACCGCCAGCCGGCCGTCCTCGCGCAGCATGTTGTTGACGTAGCCGCGGTTGATGCCGGGGTTGACCCGGATCGAATGGACGCTTTCGTCCAGTACCAACCGTTCGCTGGCGCCGTGCCCGCCGCCGCGGGGCTGATGCGCGGGGTCGAGCAACGCGTAGTCGGCCGGGATCAGGTCCGCGAACAGATAGCGCGAGTTCGTGTTGTAGTAAAGGCGGCCGTAGTCATCCTGGGCGATGCCCCACTGGCCGCGGAACAGCGTCGGATCGACATCGACGGAGACGCCGTCGGAGCTCCGCCGAAGCCGGAACCTGCGATCGGACTTCGCGTTGTAGATCCAGTTGTCGAGCGCCCATAGCAGACCGTTCTCGGTGTGCTCGAGCAGATCGGGATCGGCGTCCCCGTAGTCGAGCACGCGTTCACGGCTCGCGCAGCGGGGCAGCCCGCCGGCCGCCGCCTCGCTCTTGCACAGCCAGAGGTTGGGCGGCTCGCCGATCAGGATGCCGCCCGAGACCGCCGCGATCGCCCGCGGGTTGACCAGGCCCTCCAGGTAGATCCCGCTGCGGTCCATCGCGCCGTCATGGTCGGCGTCTTCGAGCACGACGACCCGGCCGACCGCCTCCTGTTCGCCCTCGCCGTCGACGGTCGGCATGAAGCCGCGCATCTCGACCACGTAGAGCAGGCCCCGCTCGTCCCAGGCGATGGCCACCGGATCCTCGACCAGGGGCTCGGCGGCGACGAGTTCGACCCGGAAGCCGGGGGCCACGCGGAGCGTCGCCATCGCTTCGGGCGGCGCCAGCGGCGGCGCCTCGGGCACCTCGAACCGGCGCCACACCGGATCCATGACGTGGCCCTCGCGGTCGCCGCGCTGGGCGGAGAGCGGGTTCGCGGCGGCCGCCAGGACAATCAGGGCCACCGCCGTCGTTGGTCTCCAACCCATAGCGGTGGAGTAGCCTAGCCGAGATGCCGGAAGCTCTGTCTGCTGCCGAGCGGGCCGACCTGCAGGTCGGTCTGCGCATGGCGCATCCCCCTGATCCGGCGGCCCTTGCCGAGGAGCGGCAACGTCTGACCGATCTCGAGGCAGCCCCTCGAAAGACGCGGTGGCGCACCTTCGCCGGGCTGATCGGTCCCGGCTACATGCAGAGCGCGATGACGCTCGGCAGCGGCACCGCGGCTTCCGCCCTGTTCGCGGGCGCGGTGTTCGGCTACGAACTCCTCTGGGTGGCGCCCCTCGCCATGCTGCTGGGCATGGTCATGCTGTCCGCGGTGGCCCACCAGACACTGTCCACGGGGCTGCGGCCGTTCGAGGCCATGCGGCGGTTTGCCGGGGCGCCGCTGGCCTGGAGTTGGGCCGTTGGGGCCTTGATTGCATCGATCGTCTGGCACTTCCCGCAGTACGCGCTGGCGTCTGCCGTGCTGGTCGACCTCGGGGCGGCCGCGGGTGTCGAGGGGTTGCCGGCGCCGCTTCTGGGCTTCCTGGTTCTCCTCTGGGCAGTCCTCGTCTCGTCGCTCTACGGGCGCCGGCCGGAGCTCATCCGCGTCTACGAGCGCCTGCTGCGGTACATGGTGTGGGGAATCGTCCTCTGCTTCGCGTGGGTCGTTGCGCGGACCGGCATCTCGGACTGGGGAGCGCTCTTCCGCGGTTTCGTCGGCTTCGCGGTGCCCGGCGAGCGCAACGGCGTGCTCGGCGTCACGGTGATCCTGAGCGGCCTGTCGGCGGCGGTCGGCATCAACATGGTGTTCCTGTATCCGTACTCGCTGCTGGCCCGCGGCTGGTCGCGGGAACACCGCTCGCTGGCGAGGTTCGACCTCTGGACCGGCACCTTCGTCCCCTATGTGCTTGCCGCGAGCTTGATGGTCATCGCGGCAGCGAACACGATCCACCTCGATCCCGCCTACGACGGCATACGGCTGGGCCCGGTCGAAGCCGCGAAGTCGTTGGCCGCGGTCGCCGGCCCGGCGGTCGGCCGGGTCGTCTTCGACCTGGGCGTACTCGGCATGGCGCTGTCCACGATCACCCTGCACATGCTGGCGACCGGCTTCGTGGCCTGCGAACTCATGGGCTGGCGGTTCGGCGGACGGAAGCACCGGCTGGCGATGCTGCTGCCCGCCCCCGGGGTCCTCGGACCCGTGTTCTGGGGCGACATCGCGGTGTGGTTGGCGGTGCCGACGAACATCGTCTGCGGCTTGTTCCTGCCCGCCGCGTACATCGGCTTCGTCATTCTGCAGCGCAAGCGCGGCTATCTGGGAGCGGACCGCGCGGATGGTGTCCGCGGGTGGTTGTTGTGGGGGTTGATGGTCGGCGTGACCGTCTTCCTGACCGTTTTCATGGCCTGGTACGTCTGGACCCAGGGGCCGGGCTACTTCGGTCGCTTCGGCGGCTAGGCGCGCCCTGCCAGCGATGCTTCAACTCCAATCGGTCGGCATGCGGTTCGGCGCCGTCGAGGCGCTCCAGGCCGTCGATCTGGAGCTCATTCCCGGCGAGGTCGTCGGACTGATGGGCGACAACGGGGCCGGCAAGTCGACCCTGCTCAAGATCGTCGCGGGGAACTTCGCGCCGACGTCGGGGGAGATCCGCTGGGATCGACGGGCGGTCGCACTCTCGCCGCTGTCGGCTCGGGAGCACGGGATCGAGGCCGTGTACCAGGACCTCGCCCTGTGCGACAACCTTTCGGCGGCAGCGAACGTGTTCCTGGGCCGCGAGCTGAGCCGCAGGCTGTTCGGGATCCTGCCGGTGCTGGACCACGCCGGAATGAGGCGGAGGTCGGCTGAACTATTCGAGGAACTCGGTTCCGACACGCGGCCGGACGACCTCGTGCGGAGGATGTCGGGCGGGCAGCGGCAGGCGGTTGCGATCGCCCGGGCCCGCCTGAGCGCACCCCGGCTCATGCTGCTCGACGAACCGACCGCGGCGATCAGCGTGCGGCAGATCGCCGAAGTGCTGGAGTTGATCCGCAGCCTGCGCGACCAGGGCGTCTCCGTGCTGCTGATCTCTCACCGGATGTCGGACGTCTTCGCGGTGGCGGACCGCGTCGTCGTGCTCCGGCGGGGGCGGAAGGTGGCCGACAAGGCTAGGGCCAAGTCGTCTCCCGAGGAGGTCACGGCCCTGATTACAGGCGCGATCGAAGCCGCGTGAGGAAGCTTCTGCGTTCGCAGCCCCAGTCGCTCTGGGTGATGCTGACGGTTGCCGCCCTGGCCGGTGCGATGAGCCTCGTCTCCGATCCGTTCGCGAGCGCCGACAACATCTTCAACGTCAGCCGCAACTTCGCCTTCATCGGACTGATCGCGCTAGGCCAGACGGCGGTGATCGCGACCGGCGGGATCGATCTGTCCGTCGGGTCGGTCATGGGGCTTGCCGGGGTAGTGACGGGCCTGGTCCTGGCGTCCGGTCAGCCCCTGGTTCTGGCCGCGGCGGCCGGGCTCGGGTGCGCGCTGCTGTGCGGCCTGGTCAACGGCGCGCTCGTGGGTTATCTCCGGCTGTCGCCCTTCGTGGTCACGCTGGGCATGCTCAGCATCGCGCGGTCGCTGGCGCTGGTCATTTCGAACAACAAGATGGTTCATGACTTCGGGCCCGACGAAGATCTGCTGCTCGCCCTCGGCGGCGGCCGCTTCCTTGGGCTCGCGAACCCGGTCTGGCTGCTCCTGGCGGCCGCGCTCTCCGCCGCGGCGTGGTTCCGATACAGCCGGCTGGCGCGTCACGTCCTGGCGGTCGGCGGCAACGAGGATTCGACCCGGCTGGCGGGGGTGCCGGTGGCCCGGGTCAAACTCACGGTCTATGTCCTGAGCTCCCTGCTCGCGGGGGTGTCGGCAATCCTGATGATCGGGTGGCTGGGGGCGGTCACGAACGCCCTGGGCGAGCACTACGAACTGCGCGTCATCGCCTCCGCGGTGATCGGCGGCGCCAACCTGATGGGCGGGGAGGGCGGCGCACTCGGCGCCGTGGCCGGAGCGGCGCTGATCGAGCTGATTCGCAACAGCCTGCTCCTGCTCGGTGTGGACCCGTACTGGCAGGGGGCGTTCGTCGGAGGATCGATCGTCGTCGCTATGCTCGTCGAACGAGTGAGGCGGGCGGGTCAGGCCGGCGGCTGAATCCTGGTGCTGGTTTGCCCGACGGTAAGGAGTTCCGGCTGGAATGGAGTTGCAAGTGAGTTTGAGGATGAGGTCGAAGAGCGGGCGCCACGCAGCCCAGGCATGTCTCCCGGGCGTGTTGGTCCTGGCCCTGGCGTTCTCGGTCGGAGGTTGTGCTCAGGAGGCCACCGGCTACACGTTCGCCCTGGTGCCGAAGGCGATGAACAACCCGTTCTTCGACTTCGCCCGCGACGGTTGCATGCAGGCTGCCGCCGACCTCGGCGGCGTCGAGTGCCTGTACATCGGGCCGAGCGAACACACGGAGGCGGACCAGATCCAGGTGGTCGAGGACCTGATCACGCGGCGCGTGGACGGCATCGCGGTGTCGCCGTCGAACGCGACCGCGATGGCGCGGGCGCTCGTGCGGGCAAAGGAGGTCGGCATCCCCGTGATCACCTGGGATTCCGACCTGCTGGCCGAGGACGCCGGGTTGCGCAGGACCTACGTCGGAACCCAGAACCGCGCCATGGGCGTCGAGCAGGCCAAGCTGCTGCTGGAGCTGAAACCGAACGGGGGCGCCATCTGCATCCAGTCCGGCGGCGCCGCGGCGATGAACCACAACGAGCGGATGCAGGGGCTCCGGGACACCCTCGCAGGGGTCGAATCGAGCACGGCCCCCGGCGCTCGGCTCGAGGGCGAGAACGGTTGGACCGAGGCGGCGGCGTGTCCGCTCTACACGAACGACGACTTTCCGCTCGCGGTGCAGCAGTTGGCCGACGTGCTGGCCTCCGAGCCCGACCTCGACGTCTTCTCGATCACCGGCGGCTTCCCGCAGTTCGTCGACCACGCGTACCGGCAGGCGGTGGCGCCGTACCGGGAGCGGATCGAATCGAACGATCTGGTGATCATCGGCGCCGATGTCCTGCCGATGCAGTTGGACCTGCTGGCCGAGGGGCTGAGTCACGGCCAGGTGGGGCAGCGGCCGTACGCGATGGGCTACCAGTCGATGGAGGTCCTGCTGGAGCTCGTGGGCGGCGGCACGGTCGGCGACCCGATCTACACCGGTCTGGACGTGCTCACCAGCGCCGAGGACGTCGAGGCGTTCCGGGCAGGGCCGGGGGAGTAAAGGACCGCCGGCAGGACCCAGGATCTCAGGGAAGCACGATGTCCCTGACCAGGAAACTGCCGCGACCGGACGCCTCGTCCCGGACGCCGACCGCGACCGCGAACTCCCCCGGTGGCAGATCGACGTTCACGACCACGACAGCGTTCCCATCCGGCGGCGGCAGTTGAGCCTCGCTCAGGGTAAGCGTCTTCTGGCGCATCGGCGTGCGGTCGCCGTCCGCGTTCTCGGCCACCAGGAAGATCCTTACGGCGCCCGGCCGGACGGACCGGGCAGGAGAGTCACTTCGGAGAACGGCACGTGGACCTCCACCGGCAGCGTGAACTGCTTTGAACCGACCGCCGCCTCCATCTCACCGAACGTCACGTCGATGGCCAGGGGATTGCTCTGCTCGTTGAGCTTCAGGGCGGCAAACAACCGGTCAGCCAGCCGCTGCTCCTCGGACTTCAGGATGTAGGAACGGCGGTAGCGCAACCGCCAACCCTTCCCGGGTTGTTTCAGCCGGACATCGATCTGCCTGATGGGGTGGCGGCGCTCGGGCAGTGCGGCGTAGCCCAGCGAGTAGTAGGAACCGAAGTCGGCGGCGATTTCCTCCAAGGACGCTGCCGGGTGCGCCTGGTTGAACACGGCCCGGCCGCCGGTCTCATCGGCCAGCAGGCTCAGGGTCGCCTGCAGGTTGTCAACCCTGAGCCGATCGTTCTGGTTACTGGGAACGAGAACGGTGGAAAGGAGCAGGCCTCCGGCGCCGCCGCCGTCCGCGGCGCCGATCGGGCCCGAGAGACTCGGGTCCACCGAAGAGGATGCGCGAATGCCGCCGGCGTCGACCGGATAGATGGTGACCCGGTTCGCGTTGCTGAACGCGCTGAGGCGATTGAATCGCGTCGTGTCATCCCATTCGCGCTCCAGTGCGTCGGTTTCCGACTGCCGTTCGGGGCATACCTCGCCCAGGTAGTGGTACAGCTCTGCCCCCGGCCGCTGAGGCAGGCCGTCACTGACATAGATCAGCGCTTTCGGCCCCGGCAAGCCGCCGAGAGCCGTGATCAGCTCGGCGAGAGCGGAAGCCGAAACCGCACTCCGGGACTGCATCTCGGCGGCGTAGTGGTTCGCCGAGCCGAGAAAGTTGGGCCACAGGTCCACGCAGGGCACGCAGCCGGGAGCAAGGGGGCTTGCCGTCGGCTGAGCGCACGCCTCGTAGCCGCGGCGCACCTCACGGACGATCTGCCCCCGTAGCAACTGGTCGTCATGGGCGGGAGAGCGCGGTTCCGAACGGAGTTCCTCCAGGGCGCCGAGGAGTTCTCGCGGATCGGTCGTGAACGGCACGCGAATGTTCAGCTCCGGGTCGGCCGTAGCGAGAAGAAACCGGATACCGCGGCTCTGATCGCCGCGACCGCTCAGGAAGGACGCCAGGTCACCGTCGATGCGGAGCAGGTTGCCGTGAGTGGTTCGGTAGCGGTCGACATAGAGCGCCACCATCAGGGGGGCCTCGGCGTCGGTCAGCTCTTCCAGTTCGTCTCCCTCGGTCCACTCGAGGCCGTGACGCGTCGCAGCGCTCAGGAAGTTCGTGACTTCCACCTGCTCGCCTTCCTCGTAGACCTCGAAGTCGGCGGCCGTGAGATCCGCTATCGGTTCTCCCCGGCGGTTCGTCACGTGAACGTCGATGTTCACGACATTGACTGTCACCTGGTCGACGACCGTCGCCGCCGGCGAGTCCGGGCTCTCCGGCTGCTGTGCGGGCACTTGAGAGGCGGCCACCGCTGGAACCGCTACGAAGAAGGCCGCCAGCAGAAACGCGCGGCGGTGGGAAGCCATGCCTTCACTATACTGGCGCGATGTTAAGGGCGGGCTTGAGCGCCACGAATCAGGTGCTCCCTGCCGCGGCGGGGACGTTCCTGACCGTCTGCCTTGGCGTCGGCCTCGCGGCTGCTCCGACGGACGCCCAGATATTCCGCCCCGAGCCCGAGTACACGGGGTCGGACCGGATCGAGGAGTGGTCCGGGCGGCGCGTCCTGGTCGTTACTCCGCATCCGGACGACGAGACCTTCACTTCGGGCGGCACGCTGGCGCTCCTGGCAGCAAACGAGAACGACATCCAGGTCGTGATCTACACGACCGACAACGCCGGTTCCCGCGATCCGGAGATGACGAAGGACCGGCTAAAGGCGATCCGCCGGGCCGAGGAAGAGGAAGCCTGCCGCATCCTCGGAATCCCGAAGGAGAACATCCACTGGCTGGGCCATGACGACGGCATGCTCGAGTACGTCGACCGGCGCGAGTTGACGCGGCAGGTGGCGCGCGAGATCCGGCGCTTCAAGCCTCACGCCCTGTTCTCCGTCGATCCGGGTTCGCCCTATGAGCAGTACCACAAATCGGACCACCGTTCGGGGGCGATCATCACCGTCGACGCGATCCGGGCGGCCCGATGGCGGCTGTATTTCCCGGAGCTCGAGGCGGAGGGCTTCGAGGCCTGGAGCGTGCCGCTCGTGTTCTTCTACTACAGCGCGAACCCGAACTACACCGTCGACATCACGGACACGGCGGAGAAGAAGGCCCACGCCGCCGCGGCGCACATCAGCCAGTTCGGTTCAATGGTCGATCGCTACGATCCCTCGATCGTCGACGAACAGCGCAAGGAGTGGGCGCCCCGGTTGCTGCAGCGGGCCGAGCGCGAGAACGGCAGGGTAGTGGAGCGCTTCCGGCGCTCCGAGGGTTACTGAGTGCCGGCAGACGACTCTTCGCCCTCGCTGGCGCTGAGTGTCCTCGATCAGTGCCCGATCAGGAGCGGCTGCAACGCGGCAGACGCGGTGCGCGAAGCCGTTGAGCTGGCGCGCGCCACGGACAGGATGGGCTATCGCCGCTACTGGTTGGCGGAGCATCACAACTCGGAGTCCCTGGCCTGCGCCGCGCCCGAAGCGCTGATCGGGCAGGTCGCTGCCGCGACGAGGCGGATGCGGGTGGGTTCCGGCGGCGTCATGCTGAGCCACTACAGCGCGTTGAAGGTGGCCGAGGTCTTCCGGATGCTGGAGACCCTGTACCCCGGACGCATCGACCTGGGGATTGGCCGGGCGCCCGGATCGGATCGGCTTACCGCCCGGGTTCTCGCCCATGGACCGGGCCGCCTGGGAGTCCAGCACTACCCGGAGCAGGTCGCCGATCTGCTCGGGTACCTGGGACGGGAGCACCACGACAGCCGTCTGAACGGCGTGCGCGCCATGCCGCAGGGCGACACGCAACCGGAGGTCTGGCTGCTCGGTTCGAGCCTCGGCTCGGCTCGTTTCGCCGCCTGGTTCGGTTGTCCGTACAGCTTCGCCCACTTCATACAGCCCGGGGACGCGGAAGCCGCCCTCGACCTCTACCGCAACGAGTATCGGCCGTCAGAGCGCCACCCCGAACCGCGGGCCAGTGTGGGCGTCAGCGCGATGGTCGCCGAGACGGATGGGGAGGCGCGCCGGCAGTCACTCAGTCGCTTTCTGTGGTGGATCCGGCTGACCCAGGGGCAGCCGGGTCCCTTTCCGAGCCTGGAGGAGGCCGAAGCCTACGAGTTCACGGAGCGGGATCGGACGGTCGTGGAGAGAATGCAGGCCCGTACCCTGATCGGATCGCCGGACACCGTGCGGCCCCGGGCGGAGGAACTCGCCGCGCGGCTGGGAGTCGGAGAACTCGTCGTCCTGACGATCTGTCCCAGTTTCGAGGCCCGTGTGCGCTCATACGAACTGCTGGCGGCGGCGGTCGGGCTGAACGGGGACGGCGGTTGACAGTGCCGC
Source organism: Candidatus Multivorans sp. (assembly GCA_965216125.1). Taxonomy (GTDB): domain Bacteria; phylum Acidobacteriota; class Thermoanaerobaculia; order Multivoradales; family Multivoraceae; genus Multivorans. The sequence goes on from OZ244152.1 coordinate 4,219,752, forward strand.
CCCTCAGGCCTGAGGATGGACCGCGCCGAGAGTTGAAGTCGCCGTTGCGGCCTTGCCCCTCACCATTGCGAATGAACGGACCGAATGCGGTCGCGCCCTCAGGGAGACACAGAAACAATGACGCTTGCAGATAGACGGATCGAGTCCGGCCCGGTGGCCGACGGGTTGACGCGGACGACCGCATCGGAGCTGTTCCAGGCACGGAGCGGCCTGGACTTTTCCGTCGCCGACCTGTCCCTCGCCGACGCCGGCCGGATGCAGATCGAACTCGCCGAGCACGAGATGCCGGGCCTGATGGAGCTTCGCCGGCGCCACCGGTCGGAGCAGCCGCTCGCCGGCGCGCGGATCACCGGCAGTCTGCACATGACGGTGCAGACGGCCGTGCTGATCGAGACCCTGGTCGACCTCGGCGCCGAGGTGCGCTGGGCGTCCTGCAACATCTTCTCGACCCAGGACGAGGCGGCCGCGGCGGTGGTTGTCGGCAGACCGGAGCAGGGCGGTACCGCGGCGGACCCGAAGGGCGTGTCCGTGTTCGCCTGGAAGGGCGAGACGCTGCCCGAATACTGGTGGTGCACGCTGCGCGCTCTGGACTGGCCGAACGAGAGCGGCCCGAGTCTGATCGTCGACGACGGGGGCGACGCCACGCTGCTCATCCACCGGGGCGTGGAGTACGAGCGGCAGGGCGCCGTGCCCGACTTCGACCCCGACACGGAACCCGAGGAATGGGGCGTCATCCTCGAGTTGATCCACCGCGTCCGCGCCTGGGACGGGAACTACTTCACCCGCCTGGCCGAGGGCCTGAAGGGAATCAGCGAGGAGACGACGACCGGCGTTCACCGTCTCTACGAGCTGCAGGAAGAGGGCGCGCTGCTGTGCCCGGCCGTCAACGTGAACGACTCGGTGACCAAGTCCAAGTTCGACAACGTGTACGGCTGCCGTCACTCCCTGATCGACGGCATCAACCGGGCCACGGACCTGATGATCGGCGGCAAGTCGGCCGTCGTCTGCGGCTACGGTGAGGTCGGCAAGGGCTGCGCCCAGTCCCTGCGCGGTCAGGGTTGCCGGGTCATCGTCACCGAGATCGACCCGATCTGCGCGCTGCAGGCCGCGATGGAGGGATACCAGGTTGCGCGTCTCGAGGACGTGGTGGAGACCGCCGACATCTTCGTCACCTGCACCGGGAACCGGTCCGTGATCACGGCGGAACTCATGACCCGGATGAAGGACAAGGCGGTGGTCGGCAATATCGGCCACTTCGACAACGAGATCGACATCGCCGGCCTGAGACGGACTCCGGGCATCCGCAGCCGCAAGATCAAGGACCAGGTCGACGAGTGGATCTTCCCGGACGGGCGCAGTCTGCTGATCCTGGCCGAGGGGCGGCTGCTGAACCTCGGTTGCGCGACCGGACACCCCAGCTTCGTCATGTCGACGTCGTTCGCCAACCAGGTACTGGCCCAGATCGACCTGCATCGCGGCAGCGAGGACAGAGAACGGAAAGTGACCCTGCTGCCGCGGCATCTCGACGAGGAAGTCGCCCGTCTCCATCTCGAGCACCTGAGCGTGCGTCTGACCAGGTTGACCGAGGAGCAGGCGGAGTACATCGGCATCCCCGTCGATGGCCCGTACAAGCGGGACGACTACCGCTACTAGGCTTTCGCCGCAACCCCGGGAGAGACTCCCGGGCGTTACTCCAGAGTGCTACAAAGTCGTTGTTTCCCAGTAAGATACGGCTCTCATGAAGAAATCTCCTGGTAGCGCTCTCTGCTGGATCCCTGCGCTGGTCTGCGGCGCCCTGATGACCCTCGCGGCGCCCGCGGCCCAGGCCCAGGGGCGGTACCACCCCGCGATCGACCCGACGCTCTTCCCGGTGCCGGAGAGCCTGGAAGCGGCGGTCGAGTTCTGGCAGAAGGTGTTCACGACCTACACGAGCGACCAGGTCGTCCTCCACGACGAGAGGCACCTGGAGGTCATCTACAGCGTCGTCAACATGAGCGACCTGCGCATCCAGGGCGCGTCGGAACTGCAGATCGACCGCGCCCGGATCAGGCGCGTCCGAGCCGAGATGAGCCGCGTCTCCAAGGCCCTCCGTGATCTTGCGGGGGGACGACCGGTGATGAACCTGCCGGCGGACTTGCGGTCCATACCGACCCAGATGGAGCATGTGGAGGGCGGCAGATCCAAGTACCGGCGGGCCGCGGGAATGGTCCGCTCCCAGCGGGGGCTGCGGAACCGTTTCGAGGAGGCGATCGAGATCTCGGGCATGTTCATGCCCGGCATCGAGCGCACGCTCGTGGAGTACGGTCTGCCGAGGGAGCTCCGCTGCCTGCCGTTCGTGGAGTCGATGTTCAACTACCGGGCACGCTCGAAGGTCGGAGCTTCCGGTGCGTGGCAGTTCACCGCCTCAACCGGCCGGTTCTTCCTGCATATGGACGAGGCGGTCGACGCGCGCTCGGACGTGCTCCTCGCCGCCGGCGGCGCGGCACGCAAGCTGCGGCAGGACTACGAGTCGCTCGAGGCCTGGCCCCTGGCGTTGACCGCCTACAACCACGGCGCCGGCGGTATGGCGCGGGCCGTGCGCCGGCTGGGGACACGGGATATCGCGGTGGTGGTGGAGAAGTACAAATCGCGGACGTTCGGCTTCGCCTCGCGCAACTTCTACGCCGAGTTCGTCGCCGCGGTGATCTCCTACGTCGAGCGCGAGCGTCACTTCCCGAACGTCGAACCGTTCCCCGAGATCCGATTCGATGTCGTGGACCGGGATCGGTACGTGGCCTTGACCGATCTGGCCGCGGCGACCGGCGTGGAGATGGACCGGTTGGCGGAGCTCAATCCCGCGCTGGACCGGACCGTGCTGGCCGGCTCTCTCCTGGTGCCGCCGCGCTACCCGCTTCGGGTGCCGCATGGCATGGGCGAACAGTTCGAACAGGCGTATGCCGAACTGCCGCCGGATCGCAAGGCCGACCGTCAGGCCGCGTTCGGGTACCGGGTGCGCCGGGGCGACACGTTGGGTGGGATCGCGCGCCGATTCGGCTCCAGCGTGGCGGAGCTCCAGCGCGCGAATCGCCTGCCGAGGGCGGACCGCATCTACATCGGCCAGCGGCTGCGAATTCCGCAGCGCGGGGCGGGGCGCCCGGCGCCTCAGCCGGTCCGCCGGGCCGCGCTCGAGCCGTCTGAGACGAAGGGACCGGCGCAGGCTGCGACGGCTTCGACGTCCCAGGCGGCGAGCAACCAGGGGCAGGCGCCCAGGGACACGGTCCACGTGGTCAGCAGGGGCGAATCTCTGCACCGGATCGCCAAGCAGTACGGCACCTCGGTCAAGGTTCTGGCAGCGGCGAACAACCTGCGGCGTCCCGAGCTGATTCACGCCGGGCAGCGCCTGGTGATTCCGCTGGACGGTGAGGAGGTGTTCTACCGGGTCCGGCGGGGCGACACCCTGAGCCACTTGGCGCGCACGTTCCGAACCTCCGCGGCCAGGATCCGCAACGCCAACGGGCTGCGCGGCAACCTGATCGTCGTCGGGCAAACGCTGCGCATTCCGGCGGGATGATCTACCGGCCCGGCCGCGCGAGATACGCCGCACCTCTCGCGGCGGTGGCGGGATTCCTCCTTGCGGGTTGTGGTGACGAGACAGGGCGGGCGGCGGACCTTGTTCTCCTGGGTGGCCGGCTGGTCACCCTGAGCGAAGACACCGAACGCACACCCGCCGAGGCGGAGGCCCTGGCCGCGGTCGATGGCCGCATCGTCTTCGTCGGCGCCGAGGATGGGGCCAGGAGCTGGATCGGTCCGGATACGGAAGTGCTCGACCTGGAGGGTCGCCTGGCGGTGCCGGGGCTGATCGAGGGGCACGGGCACTTCTGGGGTCTCGGCGAGGCGAAGCTTCAGTTGGCGCTCGAGTCCGCGTCTTCCTGGGACCAGATCGTCGCCCAGGTGGCGGCGGCGGTCGAGGGAACTCCACCGGGAACCTGGATCCTCGGGCGGGGCTGGCATCAATCGAAGTGGTCGGAACCGCCTGTTGCGAATGTGCAGGGATTGCCTGTTCATGCCAGCCTGAGCGCGGCGTCCCCCGAGAATCCCGTGCTGCTGACGCACGCCAGCGGCCATATGGCCTTCGTGAACGCGCGCGCCATGGCGCTCGCCGGCATCGACGCGGCGACCCCGGACCCGGACGGAGGCGAGATCGTGCGCGACGCGGCGGGACAACCGACGGGCGCCCTCAGAGAAACGGCGGAGACCCTGGTGACGGGCCTGCGCGACGAGACGCTGGAGTGGAACCACGTCCGTCGCGTCGTGGGCATCGCGGCCGAGGAATGTCTCGCCAAGGGCATCACGAGCTTTCAGGATGCCGGTTCGAGTTTCGAGCTGATCGACGTCTATCGACAGATGGCGGACGAAGGGTCGCTTCCTCTCCGTCTATGGGTGATGGTGGGGGAGGGCAACGAGTCCCTGGCCGAGTCTCTGGGCCGGTACCGAATGATCGACCGTGGCGACGGTTTTCTGACCGTACGGGCCATCAAGCGGTCCATCGACGGCGCCTTGGGGTCACACGGCGCCTGGCTGCTTGCGCCCTACGCGGATCTGCCGCAATCCAGCGGACTGAACACGACGAGCCTTGAGGCCCTGGAGGAGACGGCACGACTGGCGCGGGAGCACGACGTCCAACTCTGCGTCCACGCCATCGGCGACCGGGCGAACCGGGAGACGCTCGACCTGTTCGAAGTGGCTCTCGCCGGCGACCGGGACCAACGCTGGCGGATCGAACATGCCCAGCACCTGCACCCGGACGATGTTCCGCGCTTTGCCGGTCTCGGCGTGATCGCCTCGATGCAGGCCGTTCACTGCACGTCCGATGGACCCTGGGTGCCCGACCGGCTCGGGGAGGAACGGGCGGCGGAGGGCGCCTACGTGTGGCGGAAGCTGATCGACTCCGGCGCCGTGGTGACAAACGGCACGGACGCCCCGGTGGAGGACGTCGACCCGATCGCGTCCTTCCATGCCGCGGTCAGCCGCCGGATGGCGAACGGCGAGGTCTTCGAACCGCACCAGCGGATGACCCGGGAGGAGGCGCTCCGTTCGTACACACTCGACGCGGCCTACTCGGCCTTCGAGGAGGATCAGAAGGGCAGCCTGGAGGTCGGAAAGTTCGCGGACGTAACTGTTCTTTCCCGCGACATCATGACCGTGCCCGAGGAGGAGATTCCAGGTACCGAGGTCGTCTACACGATCGTAGGCGGCCGGGTGGCCTACAGACATCCGTCGGCTTCGACTCCAAGCGACGGATGAGCCCTCGCAGGGGCGGTTCGGCAGTTCGCTCGGGTGGAGTGAAGTTGTTGGGCGGCCGGTGGCGCGGCCGCCGTCTCGCGACCCCGGCGGGCATTCGTCCCACCCAGGCCCGGGTGCGCGAAGCCCTGTTCTCCCACTGGGGCGATCGCACCCTCTGCTGCCGCTTCCTGGAACTCTACGCGGGCTCCGGTTGCGTCTCGCTGGAGGCGTTGTCCCGGGGCGCCGGCTCGGCCCTGGCCATCGACTGGGACCGCGGCGCCCTGGAGTGCATGGAGGGGAGCCGGGAGCGCCTGGGCGCCGAGGGGCTGCGTCTGGTCCGAGCGCGGCTTCCCGAGCATCTGGGTGGCGCCACACGGGGTGAGGTCGCCTTCGACCTGGCCTTCATCGACCCGCCGTACGACGCGCTCGGGCTCGACAACCTGCTGGTCGCGGTTGCCGGGTTGATTGCACCCGGCGGAGAAGCTGTCCTGGAACACTCAAGCCGGCGCCCCCCGCCCGCGAATGCAGGCCGACTCGGGCTCACTGGCGAGAGGCGCTACGGCGACACCGCCCTGGCCTTCTACATCGCTGGCTGCTAGACGGGATCTGGTGCGAAAGGGGGGACTCGAACCCCCACGGTATTGCTACCACAAGATCCTGAATCTTGCGCGTCTACCAATTCCGCCACTTTCGCAATGGCTCTCATAGGCTCCGCCGCTTTCGCGGCGACCCATAGGCTCCGCCGCTTTCGCGACGACCCATAGGCCGAGACGGGAGTGTACATCGGACTGCTAGGCTTGCTCCATGAGCAGATCACCTCACCGCTGTGTGGTCCTCGCCGGCGGCACCGTGCGCGCCGCGCTTCCAGTGCTTCTCGCCATGGCGTGTGTGGCAGGCCTGACCGGTTGCGGCGAGACGGGGCCGGACGGGGCGAAGGAGGAGGATCGGCTGGCAATCGAGGCCGTGCTCACGGACTACCTGCCGAAGCTGGGCGCGGCCTACGCGACGGGGGACTTCGAAGCGCTGGCTTCGGGCGCCGTCCCCAAGGAGGTCGAGACGATCAGAAGGCGGGTCTACGAGCTGGAGATGGGAGAGAGCCGTACGCTGCGGCCAACGCTCAAGAGCTTTGAGATCGAGCGGGTCAATGTGTGGCGTTACTCCAACGCGGCAGTGACGACCCTCGAGATCTGGGACATCCAGTCCCTCGCCAGCGGCACCGAGCAACAACTCGCGTCGGCTACCGATCGTTACCGTGTGCGGTACCAGTTCAAGCGCCGCGACGAGGGTTGGATGGTCATCGACCGCCGGATCGAGTATCAGTTCGAGTCATAACGCGGATCTCCCTCTCGTGCCAGCCGCGATCGCGATCGTCGGTCGCCCCAATGTCGGCAAGTCGACACTCTTCAATCGGCTGATCGGCCGCCGTCAGGCGATCGTCCACGGAACGCCGGGCGTGACCCGGGACCGTCTGGTCGGCCGCTTTGATCTGGAGGGTCGCGGCGTCGTCGAGTTGATCGACACCGGAGGCCTGGTGCCGGGCGACGATCCCCTGGGGTTGAACGCCCAGGTCGAGTTCGCGGTCGAGGAGAGCGACCTGCTGCTGCTCGTAGTCGACGGCAGGGAAGGGTTGGCTGCGGCCGACGAGCAGGTCATGGAGCGGCTTCGGGGCTACGGCCGGCCGATCGTCATTGCGGTCAACAAGTCGGATACCCGGGCGGCACAGGAGGGATACCAGGAGTTCTACGCCCTGGGCGCCGACGGACTCGTTCTCGTGTCCGCGGAACATGGCGCGGGCCTTGGATCGCTGCACGAAGAGGTTGCCGGGAACCTTGCCTGTGCGGCGCCGGCGCTCGAACCCGAGGCCTCGGGAGTCGCGGTCGTGGGTCGGCCGAACGTGGGCAAGTCCTCGTTGATCAACCGGCTGCTGGGCAAGGAACGGACGCTCGTGTCGCCGACTGCCGGAACGACGAGAGATCCGATCGACAGCCTGCTGCAACGAGCGGAAGGCCCGGACTACCTCCTCGTGGATACGGCCGGCATCAGGCGCCGTTCCCAGGTCCAGGACGTTCCGGAGGAACTGGCCGTGATGCTGGCCAAGAGACAGATCGAGCGTGCCGAACTGGTGGTCCTCCTGGTCGATGTGAGCCAAGGGATCACAACCGGTGATCTGGCCATTGCCGATGCGGCCTGGCAGGCCGGACGCTCGGCCGTCATCGCTTGCAACAAGTGGGATCTCCTGGAGAGCGAGAGTCGGGAGCGGCTCGAAGCGAGCTGGGAGCGCTTGGCGCAGGCGTTCGCCAAGCCGCCCCGCGTCAACGTCTCCGCCCTGACGGGACGGGGCGTGGCCGGCATCCTCCCCGCTCTCGACAGGGTCCGTGAGCGCCACCGGCTGCGGGTGCCGACCGCCGAACTGAACCGGGTGGTGCACCGGATCGTGGCCCGTCACCAGCCGCCGGCGGATCGGGGCAGACCGTGGCGGTTCTACTACGGCGCCCAGGTACAGGGGACACCACCTGCGTTTCTGCTGTTCGCGAACCGGCGCCTGAAACGCGGGCACACCTACCGGAAGTACCTCGAGAACCAACTCCGAAGAGCGTTCGATCTCGAAGGCGTTCCGCTTCGCATCGTGGTCCGGGAGCGGCGCGGCGACGCGGAGCCGGACCGGGGCCGGGCTGAGCCGGATCCGGCCGCCCCGGCGCCGCCGTCACGAGGTTTCGTATAATCTGCAACCCGTTTCCTTGACTCCAAAGATCCGGGTTGCCGCCGTTTTGGCCGGGCCCGGGGTCCACCTGCGAACCAGGCGGGAGACCGGCCATTCCCTCCAAGCAGCAGTACAAGATCGCCGATGTGTGCAGGGTGCTGGACATCCAGCCCTACGTTCTGCGCTACTGGCACACCGAGTTCCCGGTTCTCGCCTCGAAGAAGAGCGCGGGCAGTCGTCGGGACTATGACGCTGAGGACCTGGAGACCATCCGCCGGATCAAGGAGCTTCTGTACGACGAGGGCTACACGATCGCCAGCGCCAAGAAGAAGCTCGCCGCCGAACTCGAGGAGGGCGGCGTCCGAGGACGTCCGCTGATGGCGACCGAGACGCAGGCCAACGGCGGCGAAGAGCCGGCGGAGATTGAGCTGCCGGCGGAGGAAGGGCACTGGGACGATGAGGGAACGGAACCAGCCGACGGGAAGGAACCGGAGGCGGAGGATGCGCTGGAGAGTTCTCCGGCGGCCATGAAGGAGGCCTCCGATGTCGGCGAGATAGGAGCTTTGACCCGCCGGGTCGAGAGGCTCGAGGGTGGGGTAGCCGCGCTCGTTTCGCAGGCGCGCCAGCTTGCGGCGGAACTCAAGCCCGAGATGGGCATCGACGACGATTGAGCGCGCGCTCATGCGGCGCCGGTTGCCAAGCGCCGAGATCCAATAGAGAATGCCCTTCGGTCGGGACGTGGCGCAGTCTGGTAGCGTACCTGAATGGGGTTCAGGGGGTCGCGAGTTCGAATCTCGCCGTCCCGACCATTTGACGATTTCTCCCGCCCTGTAACGCCCGGTCAGCGGCCATTCCGGACATGAAGACCGCCTCCGATGCGGCTGGCGTCAGGTTCGGCCTGGTGGCGGCGCGCTTCAACGGCAGCATCGTCGACCGCCTGGTCGAAGGCGCCCGTCAAGTCCTGCTGGACCACGGGGCCAGGGCCGAAGACCTTCTGCTTCTCCGAGTTCCAGGCGCCTGGGAAATACCGGCGGCTCTCGATGCCCTGGCCGCCAGCGGTAGGGTCGATGCGCTGGTGGCGCTCGGCGCCGTGATCCGGGGTGAGACGCCACACTTCGACATGATCTGCAACGAGTGCGCGGCCGGATGCGCCGGAGTCACGGCGCGAACCGGAATCCCGGTCGGATTCGGCGTCCTGACCTGCAACAACGCGGAGCAGGCCGCGGCGCGCGCCGGGGGCAGGGCGGGAAACAAGGGCGAAGAGGCCGCCGAAGCAGCGCTCGAAATGGAAAATCTGCTGAGGTCGCTCAGGTCGTGACCAGGGCCGGCGCAGCGTCATCGGCGGAAGACGTGATTCCGCCGAGCGGCGATCGTCCTCGACGCGCGGGCGGCAAACGCCGTCAGGCGCGCGAGATGGCGCTGCAGATGCTCTACCAGCGGGAACTGGGGGACGCGGAACCCTCTCAACTGTTCAGGGAGTTCGACCTTCACGCATTCCGCGCCGAGACCGCGGACGCGAGCGCCAGCGCGCAGGCCTCGGAGCTGGCGCTCGACTATGCCCGCACGCTGGTGGAGGGTAGTCTCGCCCACCAGGAGTCGATCGATCGTCTGGTCGCGGACCAGGCGGACAACTGGCGACTGGAGCGGATGCCGGTGGTCGACCGCAACGTTCTGCGTCTGGCGGTCTACGAGATGCGCTTCCAGTCCGACGTGCCCGCGGTGGTGGTGATCGACGAGGCGATCGAACTCGCCAAGAAGTTCGGTTCCGAGCAGTCGGGCCGTTTCGTCAACGGGATCCTCGACGCGCTGCGCACGACCCTGGACCTCGATTCGAACCGCTGACTCCCCCTGGCGAAGCCCCCCGCGCCCGGGAGAACCGGGGCCCCGGACTGCTACGCTGACACCCATGCAGAGCGCTCGTTCGAAGCCGCTTCGCGAGGCAGCGGCGCTGCTGCCGGTGCTGATTCTGGCCGGCTGCGGCTACGCCCTCGTTGGCAAGGCGTCCAACATCCCTGACGACGTGCAACTGGTGTTCCTGCAGCCGTTCGAGAATCGAACCGCCCGGGCGGAGGTCGAGCAGTTCCTGACCCAGGCGATCGCGGACGAGCTCGTGACCCGTCGCCGGTTCGAACTTGTCTCGACCGAAGCGGAGTCGGATGCTGTGATTCGCGGCGCCGTCACAGCCTTCCGGGTCGCGCCGATCACCTTCACGAACGACGGGCGCGCCCAGGAGTACGAACTGACAATCGTCGCCGATGTCTCCTTCCGCCGCAGCGTCAAGCCGCCCGGCGGCGAAGAAGGGGAGGTGATCTGGGCGAACGACCGCTACCAGTTCAAGGAGAGCTACGAGGTCGATAGCGCGGACAGCGACTTCTTCGACCGCGAGAACATCGCCATCGAAGACAGTGCGGAACGGTTCGCCGACACGATGGTGACGGATCTCCTCGAGGGCTTCTGAGGGCCGCCCGGAAGGGCGTCTGAGGGCCGCCCGGAAGAGGATCTACCTGGCCTACGTCACTCGGAAGTTGCTTCCGACGCGGCCGCAGCCTCGGTACGACGATTCACGAACCGGGTAAGCCTCGACTTCCGGCGGGCGGCGGCATTCGCATGGATCACGCCCTTGCGCGCCGTGACGTCGATCAGGCTCAGCGTGCCGGGAAGCAACTCCCGGGCACGCTCAACGTCGGTGTCGGCGGCCGTGCGGAGCACCTTGACCGAGGAACGGAGCTTCGACATCGCGGCGCGGTTGCGCTCCGTTCGGACTCGCGACTGCCGGATGCGCTTCTCTGCCTGTTTGCTGTTCGCCATATCGTTTCTCTCACCTCACACCTGTACGTCATCCAATGCGGCCCGGGAGGCGGTGCCGCCGGCGGCGCAGTCTACTGTTCGGCGCCCAGGTTGTCGAGTTGCTGGAGCGCCAGGATGGCCTCGTCGCTATCGGGATAGCTGCCTCGAACCTGCAGGAACATCTCGATCGCGAGCTCGCGCTCGCCTAGCTCGGTCCGAGCGACCCCGATCTTGAGCATGGAACTCGCGACCTTGTCGCTCTCCGGGTAGCGCTCCCGGACCAGGCCGAGCTCTTCGATCGCTGCCCGGTATCGCCCCTCGCCCAGGTGAGACTCGCCGAGCCAGTACTGGGCACTGCCCGCATCGACGCCATCCGGAAAGGTCTCGAGGTAGCGGCGAAAGCCGGTGATTGCCCGCTCGTACCTCGCCTCGGAGTAGTCCTGGTAGGCGGCGCCGTAGAGGGCCTTCGGATCAACAGTCTCCACCGCGGGCGCGGGCCGGCTGGCTTCCTGCAACTGATCGAGGGCCACAAGGTACGCCTCCTGGCGTTCGAGCCGCCCTTGGATCAGGGCTACATCCGTGCTCGTCTGCTCGAGGTTTTCCACCGAAGCGTTGAGGATCTGGCGCTGCTCCTGGATCAGGGTTCGCAGCGCTTCGAGATCGGAGAGGATCTGGCGCAGATCCTCCTTCGTATCCGCGTTCGCTGTTACATCGCTGTCGACCTGGCGCTCAAGCGCCTGAACGACCGTGGCCAGATCCTGGCGCGTCGGCGTCTGCAATCGGAGTTCCTCCAACCGCAGTTCAACAGCGTCGAGACTGGTCTCCAGGTCGGTCAACTGCGTAGACGAGGAGGCGCAGGCCACCGCCAGCAGGGCCGAAACCGAACCGGCGACAACCAGCGAACACGTCCGCCCCTTGCGGTTGACGGATGGTCGAGCTTCTGACCGCCGCATCCTCTGAACCGCGGCTATCGACGAGGCGTCTTGCGGCGCAAGCGCAGCGACCGGCCGGCGCCTGAGGCGCCGACCTGGATCAACTGAAGTCGGTGACCCGGAAATAGGCGCGACGGTTCAACTGCCAGCAGTCGTCGTTCGAGTCCTCGCACTGCGGGCGCTCCTCGCCGTAGCTGATCGTCTTGAGACGATCGCCTGAAACGCCCAGCGACAGGAGATAGTCGCGTGCGGCGTTGGACCTGCGGTCGCCGAGGGCCAGGTTGTAGTCGTTCGTGCCCCGCTCGTCGCAATGGCCCTCGATCGTGATCACGAGGTCTTCACCGTCCCTGGTCTTCAGGAAGTCGGCGTTCTTGCTGAGCTGGGAACGCGTCATGTCGGTCAGTGTCGCCTTGTCGAACTCGAAGTAGACGTCGCCCAGGAGACCCTTCTCGTGGACCTGCCGGTTCGCCTCCACGATGTCCTCGGACCAGGGCGAAACGTACTCGGGTTCAACCGGCGGCGCCGGTGGCGGCGGAACCGGCTCTGGCGGCGGAGGCTCCTCAACCGGCGGCGGGGGAGGCGGTGGCGCTGGGGGCTCGGGCTCCGCTTTCTTGCAGGCGCCAACGGCCAGCAACACAAGAGCCGGGAGGATGAATGCGGGGAACCTTCTGGCCAACATACCGGGACTTCTCCTCGAACCTGAAAGCTGGGTTTGGTGAATGCGGAGAAACAGTACCAAAGCGCCGCGTTCGCGGCAACCGTCTGTTTCGGTGACGGGCGCCATGGAATCAGTCGAAGTAGTCCGACCAGGAAGGGTGGGAGTTGTTGCCCCGGGTGGTCACCTGGCGGGTGTACCTGCCGTCCTGGCTCATGATGAAGATGTGCCGGCGACCTCCGCGGCCTTGGGAGTGGAAGGCAATCCACTCGCCGTTCGGCGAGAAGGACGGATTCTCGTGACTTCCGGGAGCGGTCGTCAGGAGTTGATCCTGGCCGGTCACCAGGTCGACGACCGCGATGTCGTGGCGGTCCCCCCGGTCGGCGCGGCGGGAGTAGACGAGCCGGCTGCTGTCCGGGTGCCAGGAGGCGCCTTCGTTGTAGCGGCCTTCGAACGTCACCCGCTGCAGGTTCGTGCCGTCGATGCCCATCACGTAGATCTGCGGGGTACCGGAGCGCGCTGACGTAAAGGCGATCCGTTTGCCGTCGGGCGAGCACTCCGGGTTCGTGTCGATGCGGCTCGACCGGGTGAGCTGCCGGGGAGCTCCGCCGCTGCGTGAGACCGCGAAGATCTCCATGTTCTTGCGGTTCGTGCGGAGGGGCCGGGCAAAGACGACGGTGTCGCCGTCCGGACAGATACTGGGCGAGTAGGCGGGCTGCTCCTCGGCGACGATCGCCGTCTTCCTGCCGGTTGTGAGATCGGCCCAGTAGATTCCCGGTTGTCCCTCGAAGAAGGAAAGGTAGACGAGCCCGCTGCCGTCCCGCGCCCAGACCGGCGAGAGGCTGGTCGAGATGTGCCCGGTGATCCGCCGCTGCGCGTGACCATCGTAGTCCATCAGGAAAATCTCCTTGCTGGACTCGCCTTCCCGGTCCGAGACGAACGCGACCGCGGTCAACGCGATGCCCCGGCGGCCAGTGAAGTAGAGGACGATCTCGTCGGACATCGCATGGGCGAAGCGGCGCGCGAGATCGATTCCTCCGTTGAAACGCTTGCCCAGAATGAACTGCCCGCTCGCCAGGTCGTACACCCGTCCCTCGAGGATCAGCTCCTCGCCGCTGAGCTTGAACTCGGTGAGCAACGCCACTTCGTTGCCGTAGGCGCGGTACTGCTCGAGATCCTTGGCTCGGTCGCCGGTGAGACGCACCGCCGCCAGAACCTCCGGGCCCTGAACGTCGAAGAGTTGGGTGAACGCGAGGTCCTCGCGGAGGGTCTGTTCCACTTCGCTCATCGCGTCGAGAAACTCCGGCCTGGCGCCCGGCGGACGCCCTGAACGCGGTACGGCGAGATTGAGGCGCAGGGCCGCGTCGCGGTCCAGGACCACTTCGACATCGGAAGGCAGTTGCTCGGCGGGAAGCGGAGTTTCCTGTTCCTGCTGCGCACCCAGCGCCAGAGCCCCGCAGAGGAGGGCCGCGACCACGACCCTGGCGATCCGAACCGGCAGCGTTGGACGAAAGCGCATCGTCATCTAATCCTCATCGTCACGCCGAGGCTCGGCTTGCGGAAGCTGCGCGGCAGCGGCGGCACCGGCGACGCCAGCTCGATCGCCCGCAGGCCGGCGTTGTCGAACCGGGTGACGCCCGAGGACTCGATCAGTTCGAGCTCGCTCACGGCGCCGTCACTGGCGATCCGGAAACGGACCAGGGCCTCGACGCCGTCGATCGGAGGCCTGGTCCAGCGGGACCTGATCGCGGCGACGAGGCGCCTGGTGTAGTAGGCGTAGGTGAAGTCCTCGGCGTCGTAGCCGACGACCGGCGCCTCCGCGTCGTCGCTCCCGGCCAGCGAGTCGTCGACGGTCCGCGCCTGCTGGAAGGGACGCTCCAGCTTCGGCCGCGGTTCGGGCTTCGGCTCGGGCGGGGGCGGCGGCTCCGGCTCGGGTTCCGGCTCTTCGGGCTTTTCCTCGGCCAGCACCGGCACGTCCGGCGGCAACTCCTCCAGTGGCGGTTCGGGCTCGGGTTCCGGCGCCGGCGCTGGCGGCGGCGCTTCTTCCGGGGGCGGGGTCACCGGAATCGGCTTCGGCCGGATCGTCGGCATGCGGACCAGCTCGACCGTCTGCCGCTCGAGGTAGGTCCGTTCGGCGAACAGGCTGGGTCCGAACAGAATCCCGCCGAGGACAGCGAGATGGAGGGTCAGCGAGGCTACGAGGCACGGTCGGTTCAGGCCGACCGCCCGGCGCTCCCGGCGCTCGAGAGCCCATTCGACTGGAGGCGTGGGGGTTTCCTGACTCGGCACCTGGCTGGGGCTCCGTGACAGCGGCCGCTAAGGGCCTTGATCCTCTGGTTGCACGACGAGCGACACGCGATGGATGTCCGCACGTTCGAGAACGTCGAGCACGTGGATGATTCTTCCATACGGCACCTCGGCATCGCCCTTGATGAACACCGCCTCGTAGTCGCGCAGTTCCAGCAGGGGCAGCAGGCGATCGACAAGCAGCGCGGTGGCCACCGGCTCGTCCTTGATGTAGACCAGATCGTTCTGGGCCACTGTGAGGATCATCGGGTCCTCGTCCCGGATCGCCAGAGACGCAGGCGATTCCATTTCCGGCAGGGTCACCTCCACGCCCTGGTGCAGCATGGGCGTGGCGATCATGAAGATGATCAGGAGCACCAGCATGACGTCCACCAACGGTGTCACGTTGATGTCCGCGAGGACCGAGTCATCGCTGTCGGTGTCCTGGAAGAAGGTCAGATCCGACTCCTGGATCGCTGGTCAGCCGAAGTTGCGCTCGGCCAGATTCAGAAACTCGAGGGTGAAGTCGTCCGTTTCCGCGCGGAGCTGCCGCAGCCTGGTGGCGAGGTAGTTGTACCCGACCAGCGCGGGGATCGCCGCGACCAGACCGGCGGCTGTGTTGACCAGCGCCTCGGCGATGCCCGGGGCAACCGCCGTGATGCTCGCCGTACCCGACGTTCCAATGTCGTTGAAGGCGATCATGATTCCCCAGACGGTCCCGAACAGGCCAATGAAGGGCGCCGCCGCGGCGGTGGTCGCCAACCAGGACGTGTTGCGAGCGAGAACGCGAAGTTCGACGTTCGCGGCCCGGCGAAGGGTCCGCTCGAGGCCCACCAGCGACTTCAGGCGGAAGCTCTCCTCGTCTCCCCGAGGCTCCTTCAGAGCCTTGATCTGGGTGTCGATCTCGAGGTAGCCGGCCTGGAACAGGCCGACCAGAGACGACGCGCGGTAGTCGGAAGCGGCCTTGCCGATGTCACTGAAACGGGCGGCCTTGCGGAACACGTCGAGAAAGCCACGGTTCTGCCGCGCGGTGCGCCGGAAGAGCACCAGACGCTGCAGCAGCACGTACCAGGAAGACAGCGACATCAGGACCAGGATCCCGAGCACGATCTTCGCCACCGGGCCCGAACGGAGAAAGAAGTGCACCACCGCTGTGTCACCGGTGGCCATCAGGGTGGCGATCGGGATGGCCAACACCTGCGCCACCGGCGGATCACCGGTGGCCATCAGGGTGGCGATCGGGATGGCCAACACCTGCGCCACCGGCGGATCACCGGTGGCCATCAGGGTGGCGATGGGAATGGCGAACGAAGGCACCGCCGCGAGAAACTACCAGACAGATAGCCGAAGGTCTATGCCTCTGGATCCCCGGCCACCACGGGCCGCTACGCGACAAGGACGATGAAGGGCGGCCGCGGCACATGGGGAGGGGCGGTATGCTGCCGCGCCACCTATACCGGGGGGATCGGCTTGAGGATCGGCGTTTGCATCAAACAGGTCCCGGATACCGATGCGCACCTGCGGATCGCGGACTCGGGCCGCCACATCGACGACGGCGATCTGAACTGGGTCATCTCGAGCTGCGACCTCTGCGCGCTCGAAGAGGCCCTGCTGCTCGTCGAAGCGGCCGAGGAGGCCGGAGTCGGGCGGCCCGAACTCGTGGCCTTCAGCCTCGGCCCCGCACGGGTCGAGGAGGCGCTGCGCAAGGCGCTGGCGCTCGGGGCCGACCGTGCCGTGCACCTCGCAGACGAGGACTTCCTGGGCGGCGACGCGCTGGCCGACGGCCGTGCGCTGGCCGCCGCCATCGGCCGGGAGGAATGCGATCTGGTCCTTGCGGGCGCCCAGTCCGACGACCTGGGACAGGCCGCGACCCCGGCGGTCGTCGCGGAGTTGCTCGACCGCGCGTACGCCTGGCTGGTCATGGCAGTCGAGCTGGAGGCGGACCACCGCTCGGTGCGCGTCGTGCGCGAACTGGAAGGCGGGATGAACGAGGTCCTCCGGCTTGACCTGCCGGCGGTGCTCGCGGTGCAGGCCGGAATCAACAAGCCCCGGTTCGCCTCGCTGCGCGGCACGTTGCAGGCCCGCCGAAAGCCGTTGGACCGCCTCGACTGCGCGAGCCTCGGCGTCGATCCGGGGCTGGTGGGGGAGGCCGGCGCCAGGATCGAGACGATGGCCGTTCATCTTCCTGCGACCGGGGGTGGGGGACTGCTGATCGAGAATGCGGCGCCGGAGACGGCCGCGGCGGAACTCATCGCGCACCTGGAGCGGGGGGGACTGCTGTGAGCCGTGCGGCCGTGCCTGCCACGGAGACCGTGGTCTGGATCGTCGAGAACACCGGCCCGGGGAGCGGATCCCGGGAAACCCGCGTCTGCGGACAGGCGCTCGGATCGGACCTGCGGCTCGCCCTGCTCGACGAAGAACGGCTCGGGCCCTATTCGCCGAGGGTCTACGCCCGGGCCCTGAGCACTCTGATCGCGCGGGAGACCGGCGACGGAACGGCTCCGATGACGGTGATTCTCCTTCCGCACACCTACCAGGTGGCGGAGTTCGCTCCACGCCTTGCCATGCGGCTCGGCGCCGCCTACATACCGTCGATCAGCGGGGTGGAAACAGGCGATGACGGCGGGCTGCGCTTCCGCCGATCGATCCTGCAGGCCAAGCTCCAGGCCGAGATCCGCCCGAGAGCGCGCACCGTCGTCGCCACCGTGCAGAGCGGCGCCTTCAGCGGCGGCGAGTCGCCGGCGACGCCGCGACGAGTCTTCCAAGTCTGTCTGCCGGCCGACATCGAACGGCAGCCCGAGCGGAAGATCCTTGGACGCGAGGCGGCGAGCGCCGGTGGCGTCGACCTGGCCGGCGCCGAACGGATCGTGACCGCGGGGCGGGGCGTCGGCGGGGCGGACCAGGTCTCCGTCGCCGCCGACCTGGCCGCGGCGCTCGGCGCCGAACTCGGCGCCAGCAGGCCGGTAGTGGACAATGGCTGGCTGCCGCGCGAGCGTCAGGTCGGATCGAGCGGGCACACCGTGGCCCCGAACCTCTACGTCGCGCTCGGCGTATCCGGCTCGATCCAGCACCTGATGGGCATGAGCGGTTCACGGGTCATCGTGGCGGTGAACAAGGATCCCGAGGCGCCGATCTTCAGCGTCGCGCACTACGGCATCGTCGGCGACCTGCACGAAGTCGCGCCGGCGCTGACTCGGTTGTTGAACAAGCGCGGCGACGAAGGCGCCGGCTAGAAAGCGGACTCAGCCGCGCATACGCCGGAGTTCGAAGAGGGCGAGGGACGCGGCGATAGTGGCGTTCAGGGATTCGACCATGGGCGCGGTGGCGATCCGGAGGAACAGGTCTGCCCGGTCGAGAACCGGCGTGGAGAGGCCTCTGCTCTCGTTGCCCACAGCGACAAGCACTGTCTTCGCGGAGACCAGCTTCGTGAGTTCTGGAGCTTGGGCACCGGACGCGAACAGACAAACGGTTGAAACGTCGTCCGTCTCACGGCTTCCCTCGGGCGTCAGGGCGAACCACGAAGCTCCTGCCGGCATCAGATCGATCCGAACCCCGGTCCAGACAGGGATGCGGAGCAGACTGCCCGCCGAGGCGCGTAGGGCTCGGGGCTGGCTGGGGCGTGCCGTGCCGTCCGCGAGCAGCAGGGAAGCGGCGCCGGCGGCTTCGGCGGAGCGAGCCAGGGCGCCCAGGTTGCCCGGGTCCTGAATGCCGTCGACGTAGAGGTGGAGACCGGAGGACAGGGCGAGGGCTCGGCCCTTTGCGGCGGGGGCGGAGTTCCAGCCGGAAGGCGGGGCGACCAGGGCGACGATGCCTTGGGGAGCGTCGGCGTCGGCTTGCTCCCGCAGCCGGTCGGGGTGGATGAGAGTGGCGGCGGTTCGTGAACGGTCCTCCAACTGCCCAATGAACCCGGCATGGGCCGCCGCGAACTCCGGCGTCGTCAGGAGGTGGCGGAACGCGAGCCCGGCATCGGCCGCTGCGGCGACCAGATGCCGGCCCTCGAGCAGGAGGAGTTCCGCGTGCCGGCGTGCATGGGTGTTGCGAAGCCGGCGAATCGTTCGCACCTGGGGGTTGTCGCGGCTGCGGATCATCGCTGCGCGATGTTACGCAGTCGTCGAGGGACGGGCACGCACGGATGCCGATGAGTTGGTATGGTTCGCTGCCGATGCGCAACCGTGCGAGTGGAATACGCCGCCTGTTCACGTCCGAGTCGGTGACCGAGGGTCATCCGGACAAGGTCGCCGATCAGATCTCGGATGCCGTTCTCGATGCCGCTCTGCGGCGGGATCCGGAGGCGCGGGTGGGCTGCGAGACGCTGGTCAACACCGGCCTGGTGCTGATCGCGGGCGAGATCAAGCTGAAGCCCGGCGCCGACATCGACTACGCCGGGGTGGCGCGGCGGACGATCCGCGACATCGGCTACACCGATGCGAGCTTCGGGTTTGCGGCGGACGACTGCGCGGTGCTCTGCGCTCTCGATCCCCAGTCGGAGGACATCGCCCTGGGCGTCAACGACGGCGGCGCCGGAGACCAGGGCATGATGTTCGGCTATGCGTGCCGGGAGACCGAAGAGTTCATGCCGCTGCCGATCGAGCTCGCGCATCGCCTCACGCGGCGGCTCGCCGAACTTCGCCGTTCCGGCGACTGCGACTGGCTTCGGCCGGACGGCAAGTCCCAGGTCACCGTCCAGTACGACCAGGAGGGGAATGCGGTGCGGGCCCACACGATCGTGGTCTCCACCCAGCATGCCCGCGGCGTCTCGCAGGCGGAGATCCGGCGGGTCGTGCGCGAACAGGTCGTTCGGCCGTCCGTTCCGGACCTCTTGCTCGACGAAGACACGATTCTGCACGTGAACCCGACCGGTCAGTTCGCGCTCGGTGGTCCCCAGGCGGATTGTGGACTCACCGGCCGCAAGATCATCGTCGACACCTACGGCGGCGTCGGACACCACGGCGGCGGCGCCTTCTCGGGCAAGGATCCGACCAAGGTGGACCGCTCAGCGAGCTACATGGCGCGCTACGTGGCGAAGAACCTGGTCGCCGCCGGCTTGGCGGAGCGGCTGGAGGTCCAGTTGGCCTACGCGATCGGCGTTGCCGAACCTGTATCGGTCCATGTGGATTCGTTCGGCACAACCGACGACGAACTCTCGGACCGCCTGCTCGAAGAAGTCGTACGAAGCGAGTTCGCGCTCGAACCGCGCGCGATCATCGAGGCACTCGACCTGCGCCAGCCGCGCTACCTCGAGACCGCCGCTTACGGGCACTTCGGCCGGGCCGGGTTCCCGTGGGAGCGTACCGACCGCGCCGAAGCACTGCGCCGCGCGGTCGCCCGGTAGTCCCGCGGCGCAGCCAGAGGCGCGCACCCGGCGGGTTCAGGTGCGCACCCCCAGGAACAGGTAGAGGGCGAGGGTCCCGAACAGCGCGTTCGGGCTCCAGGCCGCAATCAGGGGTGGCAACGCCTCCGACTGGCCGAGGGTCACGAAGATGCTGATCACGGTGTAGTAGACGATTCCGAGCATGATCGAGATGCCGATTCCGTAGAGCGCTCCCTGGCGACCGAGCCGGAAGGCGAAGGGCAGCGCGACAAGGCCCATGACCAGGCAGACGACGGGCAGTGCGGTCTTGTTGTGGAGCTGCATCTGGAGCTCCGGCACGGCATTGCCGGCCGCCATCAGGTCCTGGACGTGCCGCTTGAGTTCGCGACGGTTCATCTGGTCGGCGTACTTGACCTCGGTGTCGAAGAACTCGGGTTCCTCGGGTAGATCGACGGATCGAGGTCCGGCGAACCGGCTGCTGTTGGTGATCGTGAGACCGTCGAACTCGCGGACCCAGGCGTCGACCAACTGCCAATCACCGGGCTCAGCTTCGTTGGCCTGCACGTACCGTGCGGCAGCAGCGTACAGGCGTCCGATCAACCGATGTTCGGGGTCGAAGCGGAACACCTGCAGGCGCTGCAGGGTTTGGCGGGCGGCATCGTAGTGTCGGTAGTTGTAGATGTAGCCGCCGCCGGTGTCGTCCTGGGCGTAGCGCCACTGGCGATCGGCGCCGTGGTAACTCTTGATCGGCCCCGCACTGCCTCGGATACGGTCCTTCAACTCGGCGACCTTGGCGTTGGAAGCAGGCAGCACCGAGTTCTCCAGGGCCGCGCTGAACAGCGCGATCCCGGCCGCGGCGACCATGGCC
The DNA here is from genome assembly GCA_965216125.1 of Candidatus Multivorans sp. Taxonomy (GTDB): domain Bacteria; phylum Acidobacteriota; class Thermoanaerobaculia; order Multivoradales; family Multivoraceae; genus Multivorans. Next base: position 4,240,554 of record OZ244152.1, read on the forward strand.
GGCATGGCCAGCCGGAACAGGCTGAAGCCGAGGGCCTTGGCGGCCACGACCTCGTTGCGCTGCGAAAGCAGGCCGAACGTGACCAGGGTCGTCACCAGGACGAGGACCGGCGCCACGTCGTAGAAAATCTGCAGCGAGAGATAGGGGTAGTAGGCCACGAAGACGCTCGATGGGACGTTGTGCTTGAACATCTCGTCGATGAGCTGAGTGAAGTCCGACACGATGAATATGGCGAGAGCCGCGACGACCGCGACCACAAAGACGCGCGTGAAGACGCCGAATATGTAGCGGTCCATGACACCCGGGAAACGAAGGCTGAAGGGTTCGATGCGCAGTCGCAGCCGGGGCCGGGCGAGGGCGCCGCCCAAAGCGAGCGACTGGGTCTGGGCGCGCGCGAGCCGGTCCTCGAGCGCCCGCTTCCGGCGGCCCCTGACCTCCCTCCGTCTGCCGAGACGCAGGATGCGCCGCCATACGTGCTCCCGCAGGTAGCGGTCGAACGCACTGATCATCAGGCTCTTGTCCCGGTTTCGGCGCCAGAGGAGAAACGTGCCGAGAACGAGGAGGACGATGTTCGGCGCCCACATCGCCAGCCAGGGCGGGACGTGCCCGTTCACGGCCGCTTCCTCTCCGTTGCCCAGCATGACGTAGTAGAAGAGGAACATCGTCACCGAGATCAGGAAGCCCGACGACCGCCCGGTACGGCGGTTCCGGAAGCCGAGGGGAATCCCGTAGAGACCGAACACCAGGCAGGCGCCCGGGATCGCGAACTTCTTGTGGATCTCGACCAGGGCCTTGGTGCGCCCTTCGGCCGAGAGTCCGGGTTCTTCGGCGCGTTCAACCAACTCCGAGAGGGTCATCGCACGCACCCCCTTGTCCAGCACCAGTCGCTCGTTGTGCCGGAAGAAGCTGTCCTCGATCACGATGTTCGCGTCCCGGAGGCGCTGCAGTCGATAGGTACTGGGATCGTTCGTGTCCACCTCATGCACGTCGGCGAGATCGAACATCAGGACGGGAGGACGACCGTTCCCGGGAGTCACGTTGATGCCCCCGGTCTCGCCTACGATGACCTGCTGGTCGGGACCCGGCACCGCGTCGGCCAGGAACACGCCGCGCCAGCCATCCTCGTTCTCGGACGACTCGAAGACGTAGAGCACGCGACTTTGGAGGCCGTCGTAGAAGACCCTGGGCTTGACCTGCTGATTCACGTTGCGCTTCAGGATCGCCAACTGCAGTTCGCTCGTCGCCTTGTTGCCCGCCGGCAGAGTGACGGTCATCAGGTAGGTGGTTACCGCTGCCAGCAGCAGACTCATGAGCAGGATCGGCCGGTAGATTGAGAACAGGCTGATCCCCGAGGCCCGCATGGCAACCAGCTCGCTGTCGGCAGCCATCCGCCCGATCGCCAACAGGATGGCGAACAGGAACGCCATCGGAATCGTCAGGACGATGATCTGGGGCAGGTTGTAGGCAAGGAGCTGGAGCACGACCCGAACTTCGACATCGCGCTCGATGATCAGTTCGGCGAACTGGAAGAGCTTCTGCAGCAGCGCCAGGAACGTGAACACGAGAAGGCCCAGGGTGAGTGGGCCGATCGTCTCCCGAAGGAGGTAGCGGTCGAGGAGGCGGAACATCGTGCCGGATCGATTCTGACCGATCGGCAGAAAAGGCCCTAGCGGCCGGCGAGCGCCACGAACCTCGCTTTGCCGCCGCCGTTCCTTGCCGCCGTCGTGGATGGAGTTGACATAATGGACATTATCAGACCTACAAGGCGCGCATCGAAGTCGACGCGAACTGCTAGAAGGTCGTCCTCGCGTCCCGTTCGCGCCGGAGCGCCGCCAGGATCTCCTCGAGGGTCCGGATCAGATCGTTCTCGTCGACGACGCTCTGACGGAAGCTCAGAGAGACGCTGTAGCGCTCGTCCGGCGCCTGGAAGCGGAACACGTGCGGCTTCGCGCCTGCCGCGACCGCGTCGGCTGACTCTCGGGCCTTTCCCGCGTTCTCGTCCTGTTCCGTGTCGGATCGACGCGCCCGCACCTGATCGCGGACATCGGCTCGCTTGAGCCCGTGCTTGGCAATGCGCTCGAGCATCTCGAGCATCTCGCTCTCCGACACCAGCTTCAGGATCTCCAGGAGGATCGATTTCCGCGCCGCAACGCCCAGGGTGATCGCCTTGTCGCGTACAGCCTGGGGCAATCTGAGCAAGGCAAGGGATTCGGTCACGCTGACCCGGGAACGTCCGACCGCCGCGGCGACCTGCTCGTGCGTGTAGCCATGCTCCTCGACGAGCGCACGGAGACCCTCGGCCTCCTCGAACGGCGTCAGATCGACTCGCTGGAGGTTCTCAACCAGAGCGATCTCGAGCGCCTCGCTGCCGGAGACGTCCATCTCGATCAACGGAATCTCGTGCACACCGGCCCGCTGGGCTGCGCGAAAACGTCGCTCGCCGGAGATGATCCGGTATCTGGGCTCCTGACTGCCGCCGGAACCCGCCGGAGAAAGCGGCCGCGCCAGGATCGGCTCCAGGACGCCCTTCGTCCGGATGGAAGCGGTCAGCTCGTCCAAGCCTTCGAGCTGCTGCCTGGGCTGATCGGGGTCCGGCTCAATCCGGGAAAGAGGGACCATTCGCATGTTCATCGGGCGCCCAGCTACATCTCGTACTTGCCAAGTGCCTTCGGGTCGAGCTCTTCGAGCCACTCCTTCATCTTCTGTTCGTCCATGCCGGCCGCGGGCGTCTCGGATGTATCGCCCTTCGCGATCTGCTGCCTGACGCGTGCGAGATCGGCCACGGACTGGCGCACGAAGAGCGGCGCACCGGCACGCAGAGCAAGCGCGATCGCGTCGCTCGGCCGTGCGTCAAGGAAGCGATGCTCGCCGGTCCGCTCGACGAGCTCAACCACCGCCAGGAACGTGTTGCCCTCGATTGCCCCCACGACGACCTCGATCACCTCGACCCCGACCAGGTCAAGAGCGTTCTTCAGCAGGTCGTGGGTCATCGGCCGGCCCGGATCCTTGCCCTCGATGGCGAGTTGAATCGCTCCGGCTTCGAAGATGCCGATCCAGATCGGGACGACCGAACTCTCGTTCGCGTCCTTCTCGTGCAGACGCAGAATCACGATCGGCTGGTTCGAGTTCGGCTCCATCATGAGGCCGTGGACTTCAGCCGGGATCTTCCGATCCACCGTGTTCTCCCGGGCCGCCGGGTCCCTTCCGCCTTCCGTCGCCATTCCAGGCATCCTAGTCCACTAGTTGACCGAGGAGGGAGTGGTCGTAGGCCTCCAGCGTCTGAATGCGCGTCAAGGTCCCGGCCTTGACCGGCGCCCCCTCGACCGGAAAGTGGACGATCCGGTGACAGTCCGTCCGCCCGGCCTGATAGCCCGGGCGGCGGCTCCAGCCGGTGACCAGGAGGTCGAACTCTCGTCCCACCAGCCCCTCGTTCAGTTCCCGCTGGATGACCGACTGGGCAGCGAAGATGCGCTGGAGTCGCTCGTCGGCAACTTCCCGTGGTACCTCGTCCGCGGCGGGCAACCGGATGGCGGCCGTGTTGGGCCTGGGGCTGTACTTGAACGCGAACACGGACGCGAAACGAACCTCCTCGACCAGATCGAGAGTGCGCCCAAAGTCCTCCTCGGTCTCGCCCGGAAAGCCGACGATCAGATCGGTGGACAGGGCGAAACCGTCGCGGGCGGCGCGCAGCCGGGCGACCAGGTCGAGGTACTCCTCCACCGTATAGCCGCGTCCCATGCGTCGCAGAACCCGATTCGAGCCCGACTGAACCGGCAGGTGCAGGTAGGGCGAGATGTTGTCGTGGCTGGCCACGGCCGCGATCATCGCGTCGGTGAAATCCCGCGGGTAGGAGGTCACGAAGCGCAAGCGCTTCAGCCCTGGCAACACGGCGGCCGCGTTCAGGAGATCCGCGAAGTCAAGGGCCCGGCCGCTTCCCAGGGGCGGCGCCGGCTCGCACCAGTGGTTCACGGTCTGGCCGAGCAGCTCCACTTCGAGGAATCCGTAGTCGACCAGGTGCTCGATCTCGCTCAGGATCTGCGCCATCGGCCGGCACCGCTCCGGTCCCCGGGTGTTCGGCACGACGCAGAACGTGCAGCGCTTGTTGCAGCCTTCGATGATCGTGACCATCCCCTTGTGCGCGCTGTCCCGGCTGATCGCCTCGAAGTCGTATGGCCGCTCCTCGGGAAACCCGACCGCCAGGACACGCTCGCCGCGCCGGCTGCGCTCGAGAACCGACCCGAGCTCGCCGACCCGGCCGGTGCCGACGACGAAGTCGATGTCCGGGTTGCGCCGCAGGGCCTCCTCGCCCTCCTGCTGCGCAACGCAGCCGCAGAAGCCGATTCGGAGATTCGTCCGTTCTCGCTTAAGCAGCCGGTACTGCCCCAGCCGCGAATAGGACTTCTGAGCGGCCTTTTCGCGCACCGAGCACGAGTTCAGGAGGATCAGGTCCGCCTGCTTCAGCTCACGCGTCGGCACGAGGCCCTGCTGCATCAACTGGCCGGCCATGCGCTGGCTATCCAGCTCGTTCATCTGGCAGCCCCAGGTCTCGATGTAGAATCGCTCCACGGCGCGGAGATTACTACCCTGTCTGGACCCGTGTCCGCGGGTGCGCGGCGGTCGCTACGGATGCGGCGAGCAGGCCCTCGACCTCCGCCGCCGTCGACGCCGTGACGCACCGGCGTGCGAGTTCCTCCGCGTCGCAGATGTCGAGCGAACGCACGACCTCCTTGACGCCGGGAATGCCCCGGGGACTCATCGAAAGCTGCCGCAGGCCCAGTCCCAGCATGAGCGGCACGCACTCGGGACTCGCCGCCATCTCGCCACACAGCGCTACCGGAATCCGCTGTCTCCGGCCCGCCTCGACGACGAGTTGAATCATGCTCAGAACGGCGGGATGCAGGGGTTGATAGAGGCCCGCCACGTGTTCGTTTGTCCGGTCCACCGCCAGCGTGTACTGGATCAGGTCGTTCGTTCCAATGGAGAGAAAGTCGACTTCGGCCGCGAGCTGGCGGGCGATCATTACCGCCGCCGGCACTTCCACCATGGCCCCGAGCGCCACGTCCCGCCGGTACTCGGCGCCCTCGGCCTCGAGTTCGGCGCAGACGTCGTCGCAAAGGTGGCGCAACGCCCGAATCTCCTCGACCGCGGTCACCATCGGGGCCATGATGCGCAGGTTGCCGAAGGGGGCGGCGCGGAACAGGGCACGCAACTGGACGCGGAACACATCCTCGCGCACCAGGGTCAGCCGAATGCCGCGCTGACCCAGCACCGGGTTCTCCTCGTCCTCCGGCACGAGGCCGCGCACGACCTTACCGCCGCCGAGGTCCAGGGTCCGCACCACGACCGGCTGAGGCGCCAGGGTCTCCAGGAGCTGCCGGATCACGGCCATGTGCTCTTCTTCGGAGGGCAGCTCGGGGCCCTTCTCGAGATACAGGAACTCGCTGCGGTAGAGGCCGATGCCGGAGGCGCCGAACCGCCGCACGTCGTCCAGTTCCTCGGGCAATTCGACGTTGGCCAGCAGCTCGACCTCCGCACCGTCGACGGTTCGGGCCGGCAGATCTCTGGCCGCGGTCGACAACGCCTCCTCGTTACGCCGCCGTCGGCGCTGAAGTTCGCGGTACTGGTCGAGCGTCTCCGGCAAGGGATGGAGGGTGAGACGTCCCTCTTCCCCGTCCACGATCACGGGGTCGTCGTCGGCAACGCGGTTCGTGATGTCCACGATGCCGGTCACCAACGGTACGTCGAGCGCACGCGCAACGATGGCCGTGTGCGAGTTGGCGCCACCGACCTCGATCGCGAATCCCACCGCTCCCCTGCGTCCCAGGCGCAACACTTCGTCCGGTGTCAGCTCATGACTGACGACGACAACGTTGCGGTCGAAGTCCCCGCCGATTCCCGGCGAGGATCGCTTCCCCGCCAGTGCCCGGAGCAGGTAGCGCGTGACGTCGCGAAGGTCCTCGCCCCGTTCCCGCAAGTGCTGGCTCTTGACCTGGGCGAACTTCTCGCCAAGATCGTCGGCCACCGCCTGCACCGCCCACTCCGCATTGACGCGATCGTCGCGGATCATCCGATCGATGCGCCGGGCGAAGGACGAGTCCCGCAGGATCACCGAGTGGGCATGGAAGATGGAGGCGAGGTCGCTGCCGAAGGTCTCGGCAATGCGGCTTTCCGTGGCCTCGAGTTCCGCCTCCACGGAGCGCACGGCGGCGCCGAAGCGCTCGACTTCACGGTCCAGCTCACCATTCCGGATCGTTACCCGCAGCACCTCGACGCCGTGGCCGCGAAGGCAGACCGCGGGGCCGATCGCGACCCCCGGCGCGGCGGCAGCGCCCTGAAGGGCCTCCTGCGGTTTCGCGTTGTCCGGCCGGCTCATGAGTCCTCGCCGAACCGGGTCTCGATCAGGTCGCAGACTGCCGTCATCGCGGCCCGCTCGTCCTCGCCCAGGCAGCGGACGGTCATCCTGGAGCCCTGTCCAGCCCCCAGCAACAGGACGCCGAGAATACTCCGCGCCTCCGTCTCGCGGCCGCCCACTCGCAACACCACGTCAGACTGGAACTGCTTGACCGTCTGCACCAGCCTGGCAGCCGCGCGTGCGTGCAGCCCCAGTTCGTTGACAACATTGACCACCCGTTCCATCACTTCGAATGCCGCGTGGCGCCGCTCGCGGCGAGCTGGATGCTCTTGCGTCCACTACTCCAGATCCAGTCCGCCAGGTCCGGCAGGTCGAGATCCGGCGCTTCGCAGCAGAGACTGAGGACCATCGGCAGGTTGACACCCGTCACGACCGCTGCGTTCGCTACTCCCGACGCGCGCAGCGCGCTGTTGGAGGGTGTGTCGCCGAACATCTCGGTCAGGATCAGAACGCCCGATCCGTGCTCATCTTCAAGCCGCCTGACCTTGGCTTCGATGAGGTCCGCTACCTCGGCGGCGTCGGCACGCCAGTCGACGCAGAGCGCGTAGACCGGTACCGGACAGGTGTCGCGATCCTGGCCGGAGATGGCGCGCGCCGAGTCGAGCAGTCGCCGCGCGAGTTCACCATGCGAAACGATGAGCACGGGGACAGTCACAAGTCGCTCAACGCCCGCGACCCGTGGCGTTCCACGTCCCGGTGCTGTAAACGGATCTGCCAGGCGCCGGCGGCCAGCCGGTCCGCCACGGCTTCCGAGACCGCGACCGACCGGTGCCGGCCGCCGGTACAGCCGATCCCCACCGTCAGGTAGCTGCGGTTCTCGTCCCGGAACCTCGGCAGGAGATAGGCCAGAAGGCCCTCGAGCCGCTCGACCAGTTCGCCGAAAGCCTCGTGGCCGTGCAGGAACCCCCGGACCGCGGCGTGCGTTCCGGGCTTCTCCCGCAATTCGGCGACGAAGTACGGGTTCGGCAGGAACCGGACATCGAACATCAGATCGACACCCGCAGGGACACCGAACTTGAAGCCGAAGCTCACGATGTTGACCGTCAGACCGCCCGCATCACTCGAGCCGAACTCGTTGTAGATCCCGGCACGGAGTTCATGGATCGTCGAGTCCGTGGTGTCGAACACGCGCGAAGCGCGGCCGCGCAGTTCCAGGAGCATCTTCCGTTCGCGCCGAATGCCGTCGATCACGCGCTCCCCCTCAGCCGTCAGAGGGTGCCGACGCCGCGTCTCGGAGTACCTCCGGACCAGCACGTCGTCGGAGCTGTCGAGAAAGATCAACACCGGCTCGACCAGGCCCGGCGCCGCTTCGTCGAGCAGGCGCGGCAGTTCCTCCGCCAGACCCGGAGTGCGCAGGTCCGTGACCAGGACGATCGCCTCGAGTCCCGGCGCGGCGGCGGCCGGCTCGCGGACGAGGTGCCTCAGCAATGGCAGGGGCAGGTTGTCGATGCAGTGATGACCGAGATCCTCAAAGCACCGGGCAACCGTGCTCTTGCCCGAGCCCGAGAGGCCGGTGATCACGAACAGACGGACCGGCGACTCAGACACGCCCGTTGGCGCACAGCAGCTCGTAGATCTCCTGCGGCTTGGACACCCTGCGCAGGCGCTCGCGGCCGCCGCTGCTCACCCACTCCGAAATGGCTGCCAGGGCCTTGAGGTGGCGGCCCGCGTTCTCCCGGGGCGACAGCAGAACGAAGAAGAACCGGACCGGAAGGCCATCGTCGGCGCCGTAGTCGACGCCGCGCTTCGACACCGCTACCGCCAGCACGATGTCCCGCAAACCACGGATCCGTCCGTGCGGAATCGCCATGCCGCCGCCCACGGCCGTCGAGCCCAACTCCTCCCGTTCCTGCAGGGCGGACAGGACCGCATCCGGGTCCGAGAGGCCGAGGACCCGGCAGATGCGCTCGGTCAGCGTTCGTAGTGCGCCGTCGCGGCTCTTCGCCTCGAAATCGGAGAAGATCAGTTGCGGCTTCGCCAGACTTGCCAGTTCCATCTTGGTTCGACGGCCCCCCCGTTGCCCCTGTCTCAGAAGATCCGTCTACGGTCGGTCGACGACGGAATACCGAGTTCATCCCGGTACTTGGCGACAGTTCGCCGGGCGATGTTAATGCCCTCCTGCTGCAGCTCACGTGTCAGCGCCGAATCCGATAGCGGCCTGCGATCGTCCTCCTCGCCGATCAGATCGCTCAACATGCGCTTCACCGTCAAAGAGGAAATCTCCCCGCCCCGGTGGCGGTCGATGCCGCTGTGGAAGAAGAACTTCATCGGCAGCAGGCCGCGCGGCGTATGGATGTACTTTTTGGACACGACGCGGCTCACCGTCGACTCGTGCATGCCGATGTCGTCGGCCACGTCCCGCAGCACCATGGGCCGCAGCTCGTCGAGACCGTGGTCGAAGAACCTCCGCTGCTGCCGCAGGATGGACTCCGCGACCTTGTAGATCGTTCTCTGACGCTGGTCGAGGCTCTTGATCAGCCACATCGCCGAACGCATCTTGTCCTTGAGAAAGTCCTGCGCCTCCGCCTGGTTGCTGTCCCGCTGCATTTGTCGCAGCATCCTGCGGTAGGCGCCGCTGATCCGCAACTTGGGCAGGCCGTCGTCGTTCAACTGGATCGCCCACTCGCCACCGGTCTTCACCGCGACCACATCGGGCTCGACATACTCGGCGCGGTCGTTCGAAAACTGCCGGCCCGGTCGCGTTTCCAGGGCCTTGATCTCTTCGACCGGCGCCTCGAGTTGCGCCAGCGGAGTGCGCAGGCGTCGCGCGATGAGCCGGAACTGCCGGCGAGTGAACGACCCCCAACATTCGTCGACGATGCGGTAGGCCAGTCCGTCCGCGGCGCCCCTTGCCTCGAGCTGCGCCAGCAGGCACTCCCGCAGCGAGTGCCAGGCCACTCCGGGCGGATCGAAACTGCGGACCAACTCCAGCGCCCGCTCCACGAGTTCGAGGCGGTATCCGGGAACCGGAAGCGGATCAGGCGCCAAATCCGAAGCCTGCGCTTCAAGAGCTGACGGCGCGCCGCCGTTGTGCTGCTCGCCGGCGGCCAGCGCCTCGTTCATCTCGCGGGCCCTGGCGACCTCCGAGCGGTAACCCTCGGCCTGCCATCCTTCCGCACCCAGCAGTCGGATCTCCTCGACCGACGCCTGCAGGAAGCCCTCGGCATCGAGATTGCCGATGACCAGCTCGGCGACCTCCCGCAGGAGTGGCGACGCGTCGGACATGCGCAACTGCCAGAGCAGATGGTCGTAGAGGTCAGGCTTGCGACTGATGTTGTTCTCGATCGGCGAGATTTCCCGGCTCTCGAAGGTGTTCGCGACGGTCGAGTCAGGCCCGAGGTAGTCGTTGAAGTACGCATCGAGGTCGATATCTCCCATCGAGGGCTCGTCGGCGTCGCCAGGGTCGGGACTGTCGGCCTCCGCCACTTCCTCGGCGCCGTTCAACTTCGCCGTCTCGTCGCCCGGGGTGGCAGGAGCATCGCCGTCCGCCGCGCCGGCAGCCTCGGCCCGAGCTTCTTCTTCGGAGTCCTCTTCTTCGCCGCCATCCTCGAGCACCGGGTTCTCGACGATCTCCTGGTTCAGCACGCCCTCCAACTCGAGGCGGGTCATCTGCAGCAGCTTGATCGCCTGCTGCAGCGCCGGCGTCATGACCAGCCGTTGGGCCAGCTTGAGCGAGAGCCTCTGTTGGAGCACCATGATCGCGTTCGAACGGCAGCGGTTCCTGGGGCCAGGCCGGTCCCGCTCGAAGCCGTCGCACCGTGCGCCAACGGCGTTCCAGCAAAACCAATGCCAAGGTGACGCTATCACCTTGCTGGGGCGCTAGAGCGTGAACTCGGCGCCGAGGTAGATCTTCCGGACCGTCGGGTCGGCCGAGAGTTCCGCCGGCGTTCCTGTACGGAGGATTCTGCCGTCGTTGATGATGTAGGCGCGGTCCGTGATCTTCAGGGTTTCCCGCACGTTGTGGTCCGTGATCAGAATGCCGATGCCCATGTCACAAAGCTGCCGGATGATCGCCTGGATGTCGAGAACCGCGATCGGATCGATGCCGGCGAACGGCTCGTCGAGGAGGATGAAGCTGGGACTGATCGCGAGCGCGCGGGCTATTTCGAGCCGGCGTCGCTCGCCCCCTGAAAGCTGGTTTCCCTTCGAGCGCCGGACAGCCACGAGATCGAAGTCTCCGATCAACTGGTTGATCCGGCGGCGCTGTTCGGCGCGGCCCAGGCCGAGTGTTTCGAACACCGCGCGCAGGTTGCCTTCGACGGACAGACGCCGAAACACCGAGGGTTCCTGCGGCAGGTAGCTGATGCCCTGCTGCGCCCGCAGGTACATGGGAAGGTCGGTGATATCCACGTCGTCGAAGAAGACGCGGCCGCCGTCCGGTCGGGTCAAGCCCACGACCATGTAGAACGTGGTCGTCTTGCCGGCGCCATTCGGTCCGAGCAGACCCACGACTTCGCCCTGGCCGACCTCGACCGATACATCCTGGACGACTGGTCGCCCCCGATAGACCTTCCGCACGTCCTGCGTGCGGATGCGATGGCCTGAGGCCAACCGCTCGGTCACGGGTTGCCGGCGCCGGCAGCCGCGCTGCCGGACGGCCCCATCTCGTAGCGGCCCTCGTCGAGCCAGTAGAGCAGGCGCGACCCTCTCAGGAGATCCCCTCCCTTGTGGATGACGACACCGCCGGTGAGCCGGATCAGGCGATCCGCTACCACGTACACGACCCGGTCGGCGTCGGCCGACAGGTCCTGGGCGGCATCCTCGAGCCGAGCGTTCCCCAGGCAGTACAGCGCCCGCGTCTGGACATCCTCCGAATCACCGTTCACAGCCGCCGTCTCGACCGTCAACTCGTCGCAGTCCAGGCGCTGGTCTCCCAGGGCGACCGAGGTCCCGCCGCTGTAGCGCAACTCGCCGTCGTCCTCGGAGAAGCTCAGCCTCTCCGAAACCACCAGCCACTCCTCGGGGGGAGCGTCGACCTCCGGTTCTCCCGCGTCCGTCGGCGCGAGCGTCGGCGCCTCGCGCCAGGTCGTGCGAACGTTGCCGCTCGCCAAGAGACGCTTGCGGTCCCCGCTGACCCGTAGTTGCGCGGCCGCGAGATGGTACTCCCCGATAAGCGCCTCGACTTCTCCCCGGAACAGGCTGCCGTCCTCGTCGCAGAGCAGGGCCTCCTGCGATCTGATCGTCGACGGACCATCGGCCGGCGCTGCGCCGGCAAGGGGCAGAGCACCTCTTCCGCCTTCGTCCGCGCCCCGAAAGGTGATCGCCACGCCCCCACTCGCTTCGGAGCAGGCCGCTGCCTGGTCGAACACGGTGCGTGGTGCTTCGAGTTCCCCTTCGGCGAGGATGAGCTTCGCCGGTTGCCCAAAGAACTCGACCCGCCCGGTCGAGGGATCGATCGCGGCGCGGTCCGCCAGCGCACGGACCGGATCGCGGCGCCGATCCGTCAGTTCGACCCTGCCTTCCAGGACCAACTCCGTCAGAGCGCCGTCGCGGTCGAAACGGCCATTGGCGTCGCTGCTCGAAGCGACTCGCAGGGGCTGTTCCCGCTCTGCCACCTGCTCGTCGAGAACGACCCTCCCCCGCGACTCGAACTCGGACGGCACCCCGTCGACGAACTTGAAGGCAAGGACCTGCGCCCGAACCCGACGCCGAGCCCCATCCCCATAGTCGATGCGCAGCACGCCCGGGCCGCCCCGGTTCGGGCCGCTCAGCAGCAGGCGGCTCGGGAGCTGATTCGGGTCGAATCCGACATCCAGCGCCTCGCCGATCAGAACCAGCGTCGAGCCTTCCGCGTCCGTTCCGCCACCCTGTGTCCGAAGCCCGCCACTTCCGAGAGGCGCCTGCAGCAGGATCTCTCCGCGGGCCTCGAGCGTAGTCAGCGCATCGCCGCCTGCCTGGGCCAGGACGAGCGTCAGCGAACGGGCAGCGAGGTTCAGATCGCCGAACTGCGTCGTGGTTCCGCCCCGCGCGGTCAGGGTTCCCTCGTTCCAGCGATACTCCAGTGTCTCGGCGGCCAGGGAGAGCGGATCGGGCGACTCACCGAACTCCATCGCGGCGCCGCCGGTCGCCCTCATCCGCCCCTCGTTCCAGCGATACTCCAGCGTCTCGGCGCTCAGGGACAACGGCCGCGCCAAACGGCCCGTCTCGCTCGTCACCGCCGTGCCGGTCGCCCGAACTCCGCCCTTGAGGTTCGCCACCTCCCGACCAAAGTCGACGCGGAGGCCGTCGCCGACCGCGGTGATGCCCTCGAACGTGAACCGGCTGTCGTCCGCCGCCGTCAGAACCAGGCCGCCCTCGGCCAGGTCCATCCAGTCCGTATCGACAACGAGGCCGTTCGTCCCCTCCAGCGAGACCGCTCCCTCCAGATGGGTCGCGTTCGTGACCTCGTTGTACGTCGCGCCGTCAGCGTGCAGACGGTAGTGGTCCTCACCGCGCGGGTAGTCGACCTCGACCTCCTTCAGGAGCACGTTGCCCAGGTCGTCGGAACTCGTCCGTGCCCCCCGAATGCGGAACACCTCCACGCCTTCACGCTCGAGCGTCGATTCGAACTGCTCAGCGCTGAGCTGAACCGTCTCTTCGCCCGGGACCGGGGCCTCGACCCCAACCACAACCTCTTCGCCACCCTCCTCGGCAACGACGGCGGTGCGCTCCGGCCGTCCACTCAGGAAGACCGACGCCAATCCGCCGACACCGCCAATCAGCACCACGAGCAGGAACGCCCTCAGAAGCCGGGTGCGGAGTTGCCGCCGCCGTCCGAAGCCCGCGTCCCTCCGGCCGCCGGGCCGGTAGACGGAGTCCTGGCGAGGCTCCGCTGCCGGCGAAGGGGATGCCTCGTCGGGCCCGGGGGGCGTCTCAGTGGTCATGGGCCAAGTCTACTTGGCCCTGTTGGTTTCCGGTCCCGGTCCGGGCACAACTGGTCTTGCGTCCTCGATCCTGACCACGGGGCCACCGGCGTAGGTGTCCCACTCCAGCGCCCCGAGCACCTCGAAGAGTCCGTCGAGGTCGGGCAGTCGGTCCCGCCAGCCCCAGCCGAGCAACTGCACAGGTGGACTGGACTCCGAGCCCCGACTTCCCCCACGCCTGACCCGCAGTTTGACGTGGTCCTTGCCGAACTGGCGAGCCGGACCGCTCCGCTCCAGCGCTCCGAGCCGGACCAGCGGCCGGCGATTCCCTTCACCATACGGCTCCAACTGCGCGAGTTCGCGGAACAGACCCGGCTCGACCTGTTCCGGAGAGAGAGCCAACTCATACTCCCGGCGCCGCACGAGCACCTCCGGCGGCCAGTCGGCGGCCTCTTCCATCTCGGCCCTCAAGGCCGGCAGTTCGGACACGTCCACAGAAAGGCCGATCGCCTGGGGATGCCCCCCGAAGCGCTCCATCCGCGCTCCGAAACCCGTTACGAAGGAGTGGAGATCGACACCGGGAATACTGCGACCCGAGCCGGTGCCCGTCTCGCCATCCACTCCCAGCAGGATCACGGGACGGTGGAACTGACGGGCGAGGCGTCCGGCGGCAATGCCGACCACGCCCCGATGCCATTCCCGACTCCAGGCCATCAGGATCCCGGGCCTGCGTCCGTCGGCTGAGAACTCCTCGGTGGCCTCCTCTACCACCCTTCGTTCCTGGGCCTGCCGCTGACGGTTCAGGGAGTCGAGCTCCCCCGCGAGGCGGTCCGCCTCGGCCGTGTCCGGAGTCAGCAGCAGACGCAGCGCCAGATCGGCGCTGGCCAGCCGGCCGGCGGCATTGAGCCTCGGCGCCAACCGAAAGGCGACGTCCGTCGACGACACCGCGCCCTTGATGCGAGAGACCCGCATCAGGGCCTGGAGCCCCGGGGACCGTGACCTGGACAGTGCCTGCAGGCCGAGCGCGGCAATGACGCGGTTCTCGCCCACCAGGGGCACCACATCCGCGATCGTGCCGAGGCATGCGACACGCAACAGCGCGGCCAGGGGCTCCTTTCGACCGCTCCGGCGCAGCACCGCCTGCGCCAGCTTGAACGCAAGTCCGGCGCCGCAAAGGTGGCGGAAGGGATAGGTACAGCCATCCTGTTGTGGATTGACCTGGATCGCCTGCGACGGAAAGTCGCTTCCGGCAACGTGATGATCGGTCACGACCACGTCCATTCCCTGCCGGATCGCCGCCTCCACCGCCTCGTTCGAGGTCGTACCGCAGTCAACCGTGACGATCAGCGAGGCGCCCGCACGCTTCGCCTTCGCGACCTGCACGACCTGAAAGCCGTATCCCTCCGTCAACCGGTTCGGAAGGATCGGAACGACCTCGGCAGCGAGGGCGCGCAGTACGGCGGTGAGCAGCGCGCAGGCGCTCACTCCATCGACGTCGTAGTCCCCCACCACGGCGATGGCGCCGCCGTCGCGGCAGACGGCAAGCACCCGCTCGGCCGCGGCTTCCATCCCTCTCAGCAGGAAGGGGTCGTGCAGGCCGCGGGGGTGCGGTCGGAGGAAGACCTCCGCCTCGGCCTCCGTCTGCACGCCCCTGCGGGCAAGGGGAGCGGCAAGCAACCCGTAGCCCGCCGCCAGAAGTCTTGCGGCGGACTCGGGAGCGGCCTTCTCCACCCACTCCACCGTCTCTTCGCGGCGGCCGCCGCCTTGCTCCGGCGTCGTCACATCAGATCCTGCGGGTCGACATCGACAGTAATGTCAGTAGCCGGCGCCGGCACGACCGCGCCGGCCAGCCGCCGCACCTCGGCGCCGCTGGCGGAGCGCATGAGGAGCTGAAACCGCCACTCTCCCTTGAGGCGCTCGAGCGGCGCCGGCGCCGGACCCGAGAAGCGCACGCCCGCGGCGAGCGCGTGAGCCCGGGCGGCGCCCGCAAGCTCCCTGATCCGCCCCCAACCGCGTTCACGATCACGATCGCGGACCACGATCTGGACCATGCGAGTGAACGGAGGGTAGTGGAACACCCGGCGAAACCGCATCTCCTGGCTGACGAAGGCCTCGTCATCTCCGTTCAGCACCGCCTGGATCGCATAGTGGTCCGGATGGTACGTCTGGATCACGAACCGGCCGGCACGTTCGCCGCGACCGGCCCGCCCGGCGAGCTGCGTGAGCAGCGCGTAGCCGCGCTCCGCGGCCCGAAAATCCGGGAACCCGAGGTAGGAGTCCGCGGTGAGTACCGCCGCGAGCGCAACCTCCGGAAAGTGGTGTCCCTTGGACACCATCTGGGTACCAATCAGGATCTGTGTGCAGCCGCGGCGAAACCTCTCCAGGACCGCCGCCGGGCCTCCGACGCGCCGGGTCGCGTCCCGGTCCAGCACGTCCACGACAGCGCCCGGAAACCGGGTCTGGACCTCCTCCTCCACCCTCTCCGTGCCGGCGCCGATCGGTTGCAGGGCGTCCGCTCCGCACCCCGGGCAGAGCCGCGGCGCTTCCTCACGGCCGCCGCAGTAGTGGCAGACCAGTCTTCGCTCCCGTCGGTGAAAGCTCTTGGGCAGGCCACAATCCTCGCAGGGCATGTTCGCGCCGCAGGCGCGACACAGTAGTTGCGGCGAGTAGCCCCGCCGGTTCCGCAGCAGGATCACCTGCTCGCCTCGCTCCAGGCTGCCTGTGATCTCGGCGATCAGGCACCCGGAGAACATCACGTCCCCCGGCCGGCGAGGGGCGCCAGCCTCCTTGCGGAGGTCGACCAGGATCGGTTCGGGAAGCGCGCCCGACCCCACCCTGGCAGTCAGCCGGAGGTGACGATACCGTCCGCGTTCCACGTTCAGGCGGGTCTCCAGACTCGGTGTTGCGGAAACCAGCACCGCGACCGCGGAGCACGAGCGGGCCCGCACCAGAGCCAGGTCCCGCCCGCTGTAACGGGGACGCGTGTCCTGCTTGTAGGCCGTGTCCTGCTCCTCGTCGACGACGATCAGGCCCAGGTTCTGAACGGGCGCAAAGACGGCAGACCGGGAGCCAACGACGACCCGGCACTCGCCGCCGCGGACTCGCTCCCACTCCTGTTGACGCTCGGCCCTGCCGAGGTTCGAGTGCAGCAGGGCTACGAGGTCGCCGAAGCGCTGCTTCAGCGTTCGCGCCAACGCCGGCACCAAGGCGATCTCCGGCACCAGGACGATGACGGACCGGTCGTCGTCCACCGCCGCCCGAGCCGCCTGAAGGTAGACCTCGGTCTTCCCGGAACCGGTCATGCCGCCCAGGAAGCAGGGTCGGAACTGCCGACTCCGAACCGCGGCCACCAGTTCGTCGGCCGCGACGGCCTGGTCCGGCCGCAGTTCGATCGGCTCCTCCTCGGCCTCTCCGGTCAGGCGATGGCGCGCCAGATCCATCGTCTCGATCTGAGTGAAGGGGCGGAGAACACCAAGTCGTACCAGGCGTCGAACGACCGCCGCCGAAGCACCGGTCTGGGAACGCAGCTCCTCGAGCGTCGCCGGCCGGCTCAGTTCCGCGAGGTACTCGACCACGAGGCGGCCCGCCGGAGACCGCCCGCAGGCCTGAAGCTGGGCGTCGCGGTCCCCCACCGGCAGTTCGACAGCCGTACGGTAGCGAGAACTCCGGCTACCGTGTGCGTACAACCTGATCCGACCGCTCTCCCGCCAGCTCTCGATCCGGTCGAAGAGCGTCTCCTCTCCCAGCTCGTTCCAGATCGTCGCCAGGTTCAACCGGCCCCGATCCATAAGCAGTCGTTGCAGGGCCTGACTGAGCGGGTCGCGGCAATCGTGGAGCGCACCGCGGTTGGTGAGTTCCGCGCGCTGATCGCCCCAGCCAGTGATCTGGCCGGGCACCATGGTTCTCAGCACTTCGCCGATCGGCGCGGTGTAGTAGGAGGAGGCGAATCGGGCCATCTCCATCAGGTCGTCCGGCAGAACGGGTTCCAGGTCCACGACCGATTCGATCGGACGCAGTTGGGCTTCGACGCCGGCCGGGGGCCGGGTGGGAAGGCCCACAATCCAGCCTGTCAGACGGCGCTTGCCCACGGGTACCCGCACGCGGACGCCGACTTGGACCAGACCGCTCCAACGCCTGGCCACGCTGTAGGTCAGGGGCTCGGGCAGCGGCAGCGGCACCGCGACTTCGGCGTACTCGACGGGTTTGACGGCGCTACGCAGCCCCATCCTCCCCGGCACAGTCGCCGCATACGCCGGCGGTCAACTGCGCTTCAGGCACGTGAACGCCGCAACGCTGGCACCGAAGCAGCGCGCCTGCCGGTTCGGATGAGCGAGTCGTTCCAGAGTCGGGATCGGAGGTTCCGGGAGAGGAACCGCCAGCCGTACCACGTGAACTCCTCCCGCCTCCGGCCCTGCCCGTACCGGGAGTGCCGGCGGCCGATCGTTGCAATACCTGGAGCAGGCGCAGGAAGGAGCGCGCCTCCGCGGCTCGTGGCGACCGCAGCAGGCCACGAACCATCCGCGAGACCCACATCCACGCCACAACCAAGGCAATCAGGATGACGAGGAGCCGTGTCACGATCTACCGTTCCGGCGGCTCGGGTTCCCCTGCTGATCCCCAACCGTGTCGAATCCGGCCGGTCGAGGCCTCAGAGGCAGGACGCGCCGCGGGCCGAGAGTCTCAACTGGCCTTGGCCTTGGAGATCTTCTCGAGGCTGCCCGTCAGGGCCTTCTCGACCAGCTCCTCCGCTTCCTCTTCGCGGATCTCTCTGACGTGCAAGATCTCGCTGACGATGAAGTACCTCGCCTTCTCGTACATCTTCTTCTCGCGGAACGAAAGGCTCTTCTTCTGGCTCACCAGCCGGAGGTTCTTGAGCACCTGAGCGGCGTCGGTCAGGGAACCGGTCCGCATCTTGTCGAGGTTCTGCTTGTAGCGGCCCTTCCAGTCCTTGTAGACGTCGATGTTGCCGTCTTCGATCAACTGCAGCAGGTCCCTGACCTCGCGCGACTTGGCCAGGCGCCGCAGGCCCACGCGGTCCAGGTTCTCCTCCGGCACCATGACCTTGGAGTCGTTCCCCAGCACCCGCAGGTGGTAGTAGGTTTGCTTCTCCCCGCCGTCCGGGGCGCTAAGCGCGATGCATTCCACCACGCTCACGCCGTGGTTGGGGTATACGACCTTCTCACCGACTCGGAACACTCTGAACCCCCTTGCACGGAACCCCTTCAGACACGCGACAGTTGCCTGCCGCGACAACCATCGCCGGAACCTTCGATGCGGTTCCGAGATCGGCCCCAGTTGCTGGTCTGGATATCTCTAAGTTACGGATAGCCACACAGTTAACGGGCGCGGATTGTAGCCGAGAGGGCTCAGAACGTCAAGCCGTTCCCGCTCTATTTGCGCCTGGTTAGAACCGCCGGCTCTAAGTCCTTGAAGACGCGGACTTTGCAGCTCCAGCACTGGAAGTTGCACCGAGGCGGTGCTACTCTGCGCCACCGTCGCCGCGGCACCCCCCCAAGGGGCGCGGATTTCCATGCCGGAGTGGCGGAATGGCAGACGCAGGGGACTCAAAATCCCCCGCCCCAAAAGGGCGTGTGGGTTCGACTCCCACCTCCGGCACCACGCAGCCCACTGAGGGCGTCCCCTGCGGGGACTCCAGTAACCCCTGCGCCCCTCGGGGCGTGTGGGTTCGACTCCCACCTCCGGCACCACGCAGCCCAACTGAGGGGGTCCCCTGCGGGGACTCCTGCAAAGGTTCGACTCCCACCTCCGGCACCGGCGGCGCCTGCCGGTGTGCGTCAAATGTCGGCTTCGGCGTCGTCGACGAGTTCGATGCCCTTCTGGTCCAGCAGCATGCCGATCGCCTTGAAGTAGGCCAGCAAGGCCCGCCGGTAGCTCGTGACCGCCGCCACTTCGCGGCTTCGCGCAGCGGTCAGATCCTCCTGGATCTCAAGCACCTGAAAGCTCGTCCAGAGTCCGTTCTCGTAGCGCTTCTGGGCTGCATCGAGGTTCTTCTCCGCCAGCTCTCGCGATACCCGGGCCGAGTCGATCTGCTTGCCCGCGGTCTCGACCGCACGGGAGGCGGTACGGACCTCGGTACGGATCGAGAGCATCAGATCCTGGAGTTCGAGGCGCCCCTGATCCAGTGCCAGTTCGGCGATCCGGCTCTGGGCCTTGGCCGACCGGTTCTGGAGCGGCTTCGAGAGGTTCAAGCCGACGTTCCAGCCCTCGAACACTTGTCCCAGGATTCCGGTGTAGAGCTGGCCCAGGGTCGAGAAGTAGTCGAGCGAGTCGGAACGGACGTACTCCTCAGGGCACGGAGAGAACAGGTCGGCGATGCTGGGCGTACCTGGCCGCTCGCACGTCATCCGCTCGCCGCCGAGCGCGTTGCGCCCGTAGCTCACGCTCAGGTTGAGGTCGGGCCGCCTCTGGTTCTTTAGAAAACCCGAGTCGATCAACAGGGACGCGATCCGAAGCTCCTCCCGGTCGATCTCGGCCCGCCGGTCAAGCGCCCAGCTCAGCGAAGCCTCCAGGTCGATGGCGACGCGGGAGATCTCCGGCGAGGTGGTCGGCACGATCTCAAGGTCCCAGAACGAATCCTCGTCCAGATTGAGCAGCCGTCTGAGTTCATCCGCCGCGTCCTGGATCTGCGCCTGTACCCGGATGATCTCCTCCTCCCGGGTGGCGATACCGGCCTCGCTCTGCACGAGTTCAAGCGGCGCCAGCGTACCCACCTCGATCTGGATGCGGTTCATCTCGTGGAGTTCCTCGGCCAGGGCGAGGCTCTCCTCCGCGACCTTGAGTTGCTCCTGCGCTTCGACCAGAGCCCAGTAGCCGTTTGCCACGGTCTGCACCGTGTCGACCACCTGAACCTCCAGATCTTCCAGGCTCATGTCGCTGTTCAGCCGCGCCACCTCGAGATTGCGCTCCGTGATCTCCTTGCCGCGGTTCCTGAGCAGAGGCTGGTTGAAGGCGACCTCCAGGCTGGACCGCAGACTCGGGTTGATGTCGGAGAAGCGGGAGTTCGACTGGGAACGGCTGTTCTGGAAGTTGATCGTGAAGTCGCCGCCGGACGAGATCGGCTGCCGCAACTCCACGTTCGCGGTGATCGTCTCGTTCTTGGTCACGGTGGCGCCGTCAAGCTGGGAGGCGGACGGACGGCTGTCGCTGTTCACATTGCCGTTGACCCCAACCACCAGGTCGTAGAGGCCGTACTCCTGATTGATCCGGAACAGCGACTGCGACCGCTGGTAGCGCTGCACCAGCAGACCGAGATTGTTCTGCAGGGCGATCGCAATCGCCTCGTCCAGGTCGAGCCGAAGCTGCCGATCCACAATGTCCAGATTGGGCGCGACCGGTTGGGTGATCCAGGTCGAGCCCACCCGCACCTGCGCTCCCGCCGGCGAAGTCGACGCCGCAAGCAGGATGAGAACGCCACAGAGCGCGACGGTCATCGCCGCAGGCGGCAGCAGGCCGTGGCGAAAGTCGCGTTGCATTCGAGCGGCGATGCATCCCGTCCGGCATCGTTGCTCCTCAGGCGAATATGGCTTTACTGGGAACAGGTTCATCGGGCTGCGTTCCTTCCTTCGACCGCGTTGCGACCGGAACGGCCGGAACGCATCGTGTCTCCCTCTTTGACGCGAGAGGCGCCAGGTTGTTTCACCAACCCTATGCCCCGAACTCCTCAGGCGTCGCTTGCCCGAGCCGCACGATTCCCAACCCTCGGGTCGGGCCGGCCACACCCTATCCCGTGGCGGGCCGTTCATTCACCAGATCGTAGGCGACCGCGCGCGCCTCATCCAGAGTCGCGGTCAGACGGTCCTGCGTGATTCAGGGTCGATTGCGTGACGAACCCAGGTGGCGCGATTCGCGCCACCTGCGAACCACTCCTTGCGCCCGTCATCCGGGCGCAAGGAATGGCAGCGCCATGCTACATTCCCGCCGCGATGGGCGTTCTCGAAGGCCTTCCGGCTCCCCGCCGCGGCAAGGTCCGCGACATTTACGACCTGGGCGATCGGCTGCTTCTGGTGGCCAGCGACCGCGTGTCGGCCTACGACTTCGTGCTCTCACCGGAGATTCCGGACAAGGGCAAGGTCCTGAACCAGTTGACCAACTTCTGGTTCGACCGGCTGGGAGACGTGATTCAAAATCACCTGGTCGAGACCGACGTGCGGCGCTACCCGCCGGACCTGCAGCGGCACGCGGACTTCCTGGAAGGGCGTTCCGTGCTCGTGCGCAAGGCGGAGGTGGTCCCCTACGAGTGCGTGGCGCGCGGCTATCTTGCCGGCAGCGCCTTCAAGGAGTACCAGGAGACCGGCCGGGCCTGCGGTCACGACCTGCCGGCGGGCATGCGGCGGGCGGAGAAGCTGGACCAGCCGATCTTCACGCCGGCAACGAAGGCCGAAGAGGGCCACGACGAGAACATCGACTACGACACTCTCGTCCGGGGTGTGGGACCTGAGATGGCGGCGACGCTGCGCCGGGTCACGCTCGATCTCTTCACGCGCGGTCGGGAACTCGCGGCGCAGCGCGGCCTGATCCTGGCGGACACGAAGTTCGAGTTCGGACTGGTCGACGGCCAACTGCTGCTGATCGACGAGGTCCTGACTCCGGACTCGTCCCGCTACTGGGACGCCTCGGCGTGGACTCCGGGCACCGAGCCGGTGTCCTTCGACAAACAGCCGGTCCGCGACTGGGTGGCCGGCACCGGCTGGGACAAGGCTTCTCCGCCGCCGGAACTGCCACCGGAGGTCGTGAACGAGACCCGGGAGCGCTATCTCGACGCGTTCCGGCGCGTCACCGGGCGCGATCCGGTCCTATAGGCCTAAACCCCCCTCCGCCGACGACCAGCCGCGGCAGCCGGCTTCTGAAGCCGCACCAGACTTCGTAGGCCGCGACGCCGGCGCGAGCGGCAAGTTCGGCGACACCGATTCGCTCGTCGTCCTGCGAGCCGAGCAGAACGCACTCGTCCCCTACCGCCACGCCCGGAACTCCGGTGACATCGACGGTCAGCGAGTCCATGCTGATCTGGCCGGCGATCGGGGAGCGGGCCCCTCGCACCAGAACCTCCCCGGCGCCGAAGCCGGTGCTGTACCCGTCGCCGTAGCCAACCGGTATCAGGGCGATCGTCGCGTCACGCGGCGCCCGCCAGACGCGCCGGTAGCCGACGCCGGTTCCGGCCGGCACCTCCCGAAGATCGAGTACGGGCGCCCTCACGCTCATCACCGGGCGCAACCCCGACGCCGGCGAGGGATCGGCGGGCGCCGCCAGATCAAGCCCGTAGAGCGCCCCGCCCACGCGCACGGCATTCCAACGGGCGCCGACCCGCCTGAGCGCACCGGACGAGTTCGAGAGATGAACCGAGACACTCCGGCGCTCCGCCGGGTCGAGCGCCTCGACGGCGGCTGCAAACCGCCGCTCCTGTTCCCCGGTGAAGCGGCTTCCGGGCAGCTCGGACTCCGCCAGGTGGGACATCAACCCCGTGAGCTTCAGTTCGGGCGCCGCCCGAAGCTCCTGGAGCAATGGCTGCCACTGATCCAGCGGCACGCCGTAGCGGCTCATGCCGGTGTCCAACTCGACGACGACACCGAGGGGGATTCCGCCATCGGCCGACCGCCGTCGCCAGGCCGACCAGTCGGCGACCTGCTCTCGCCGCGTGAGCACCGGCGTCGCGTCCCAATGCGCGGCGCACTCAAGTTCCTCGATCGAGGCCGGTCCGCCCAGGAGCAGCAGCGTGCTCCGAACGCCGGCGCGCCGCAGTTCCTCGATCTCGCTCACCCGCGCCACCGCCATCCCGTCGATACCCAGCCGCTCCAGTTCGAGGGCCACAGTCACGCCGCCGTGACCGTAGGCGTCGGCCTTGACGACTCCGAATACTCCGACCTCACCGACGGCCCGTCGAACCACACGCAGGTTGGCAGCCAGCGCGCCGAGGTCGATCTCGACCCGGGCGCCCGTCAGTTCGGCTCCTCCGGAGGCGTGTGATGACGCTCGTAGTTGCGGAACGTGGTCGTGTCGCCCATGAAGACGAGATCCACGCTTCCCGTTTCTCCGTTGCGATGCTTGGCGATGATCAACTGGGCCATGCCTTCCACATCCGGGTCGTCGGGTTCGTACACCTCCTCGCGATAGACGAAGATCACGATATCGGCGTCCTGTTCGATGTTGCCCGATTCCCGCAGATCCGCGAGTTGGGGACGGTGGTCCTTGCCCCGCCGCTCGGGCAGCCGCGAGAGTTGGGACAGCGCCACCACCGGGACGGCGAGTTCCTTGGCCAACTGCTTGAGGCCGCGCGTGATCGCGCCGATTTCCAGGTTTCGGTTCTCGTACCTCCCCCCGGCGTTCATCAACTGGAGGTAGTCCACGACCAGAAGCCCGAGGCCGTGCTGCGCCTTCAGCCGACGCGCCTTGGACGCGACTTCGAGCAGCGAAGGGTTGGCCGAGTCGTCGATGAAGAGACTCGAGTCCCGGCCGCTTGCCACCGCCTGGTGCACGCGGCTCCAGTCACGCGCCCCGAGCCGGCCGCCGCGCAACCGGTGGAAGGGGATGTCGGTCGTCGAGCACAGCACCCGCATGGCAATTTCCCGTTCGCTCATCTCAAGCGAGAAGAAGCCGGCCGCCTTCTTTTCCTCGTGCGAAACGTGGGTGGCAATGTTCAGGGCCAGGCTCGTCTTGCCCATTCCCGGCCGGCCGGCAACGATGACCAGGTTGCCCGGCTGGAGACCGTGGGTCATGCGGTCGAAGTCCACGAAGCCGGTGCGCAGGCCGGGGAAGTCGTTCGCCGTTTGCTTTTCGAGCTGCTCGACCGTCTCGCGGTAGATCTGGTCGAGGGGCACGAAGGATCGCGCCACCGCCTCCTCGCTCAGCTCCATCACGGCCTGCTCCGCTCGGTCCAGGGCGTCTCTCGCCTCGAGACCGCCGTCGAGCGCCGTCCTGTAGATCGTTGTGCAGGCATCGATCAGGCGCCTGCGCAGGGCCCGCTCCTTGATGATCTCGACATAAGAGTCGACCCGGCCGAGGTCGGGCAGATCCACCTCCAGCGTGGCCAGATACGCCACGCCGCCGGCGGCGTCGAACTGGCCTCGTTGCTCCAGCCGCGCCTGCACCGTCCGGAGGTCGATCGGGCTGTCCGCTTCCTGGAGCGCGAGCATCGCCTCGTACAGCAGCCGATGCCTCTCGAAGTAGTAGTCCTCCGGCTTCAGTCGGACCGAGGTAGCCGCCAGGTGCCGGTCGGCGTCGAGCAGAATCGCGGCCAGCACCGCGCGCTCCGACTCCTCGCTGTGGGGAAGACTGTGGGTTTCTTCGACTGGGGCGCGCACGGTGCTCCCAGCCTAGGAGCTTGTGCCTCGGAACGCAACGAAATGCGGAGACGGGGCGCGCCGTGGCGCCGGCCGGGTCGCGCCTGTTGATTTCGGGAATGGCGTGCGAAGATGGGGGGGCCCCGGCGGTTGGGTCGAGCGCCGGGCGCACTGCCCCCTTAACCGATGTTGGCTAGACACTCGCAGCACCCCTTGCGCGGTCGGCTAGGTGTGGTCTGGGCAGGCCTCTGTGCCTGCATCCTCGCGACCACTCCTGTCTCAGGCCAGGAAGTGGACCGCGAACCAGACCCCGGGACGGCCCCCCGCACCACGGACGAAGCCGGAATCGAGACCTCTGCCGGCGCCAACGAGGCCGCGGACGAGAAGGTCGACCCGTGCGCGTCCGAGTACCTGACCGGCCGATCCTGGCTCGACTGGCTCAACCTGCGCCTCCACCGGACGGCCTGTGAGACGGCCCTGTGGTTCGACCACCTGTTCGGCGACTACCGGCTGGACGAGGAACTCGAAGCGACGCACGGCCGGGCCCTGGTGGGCGTGATCTGGGACGAGCAGTACGGCTTCAAGGACGATCTGAACTTTCGCGCCCGCATGCACTTCCCGAACATGGAGCGGCGCCTCAACGCCTTCGTCGGCCGCGATGACCGGGAGGACGTACTGGAGGACGCCCAGCGCCGCGGCGCCACGTCCTTGCCGGGCATGTTCGATCCCGCCGACGACGAGTGGCTGGTGGGACTGGGCTACCGGCCGATCTCGGGCCGCGGCGGGGATCTCGACTTCGATGTCGGCATGAACTTCAAGTCTCCGATCGAGCCCTTTGCCCGCGCCCGCTACAAGCACCGGACCTTCCTCTCGGACACCGACCTCGTGCGATTCCGCCACGCCCTGTTCTGGGAACGGGACGACGGTTGGGGCCTGTCGACCCGGATCGACTACGAGCACGCCTTCTCGGGCGGTTCGATGATGCGCTGGCGCGGGGCCGGAAAGATCTCCGGCATCACGCAGGGCGCCGACTGGTTCACCGAGTTGAGCTACTACCACCGCTTGGGCCGCCGCCGCGCCCTCGCCCACCAGGTCGGCGCCAACGGCGAAACCGACGCACCGATTCTGATCGAGAACTACTTCGTGCGCATGATCTACCGCCAGCAGATCCTCCGCGAGTGGCTCTTCCTCGAGATCGGTCCCGGCATGGCCTGGCGGCGAGACGTGCGGGGCGAACCGAGGGATTCAGTTCCGATCCTGCGCTTCGGCGTCGAGATGCTGTTCGGCGACTACCGCGGCCAGGGTACCGCCGCACCGGTTCCAGGCAGGTAAGGTTTCGAGTCTGGAAGCACGACGCGAAAGCGAGGAGAGAGATGAGCGGTAACACCGCCGGAAACGGCGAAGTGACGGTTGTGGTCGGCGACGATCTGGTCGCGGAGGTCGAAGTCCACCGGCCGCCGAACAACTTCTTCGACCAGGACCTGATTGCCGTACTTGCGGCAGCGATCGAGGAACTCGACGAACGGCGCGACTGCCGCGCCGTGGTACTCTGTTCCGAAGGCAAGCACTTCTGCGCGGGCGCGAACCTGAACTCTTCGCGACCGGCAACCGGAACCCCGCAGCGTCACCTCTACGACGAAGCCGTGCGCCTGTTCGAGACCCGGACCCCGGTCGTCGCCGCCATCCAGGGCGCGGCCATCGGCGGCGGTCTCGGGCTGGCCCTGATGCCGGACTTCCGCGTCGCCTGCGCCGAAGCCCGGTTCGCCGCGAACTTCGCCCGCCTGGGCTTCATCCAGGGCTTCGGGCTGACCGTCACCCTCCCCCGCCTGGTCGGCCGCCAGCGGGCGATGGAAATGCTCTACACCGGTCGCCGGGTCAGGGGCGAGGAGGCGTTTCGGATCGGCCTCTGCGACGAACTCGTTCCCCGCAACGAAGTGCGGGCACGGGCGCGGGCACTCGCCGCGGAGATCGCGGCCTCGGCGCCTCTCGCCGTGCGCTCGATCCGCGAGACGCTCCGGGGCCGGCTCGCCGCCGAGATCCGCGCGGCCACCGACCACGAGAAGGTCGAGCAGGACCGGCTGCGGCAGACCGCGGACTTCGCCGAGGGTGTGCGGGCGATGACGGAGCGCCGCCTGCCGCGCTTCACGGGTTCCTGATCGCCGACGCCGGTCTTCAGGCTCCGGCAGCCGTGGCAACCAGGAACGTGGCCCAGGCCCCCAGCCAACCCAGGCCGGTCATGTAGACGAAGGTGAAGGCCGGCCACCGCCACTTCCCCGTCTCGCGACGGATCACGGCCAGGGTCGACATGCACTGCATGGCGAACGCGAAGTAGACGAGCAGCGCAAGAGCCGACGCACGGGACAGCACCGGCGCTCCCCCGCGCTCGCCGCCACCGGCGAGGACGCCGCCCAGCCCCTCCCCGTCCTCGCCTTCGTGCGCGAAGATCTGCGCCAACGTGGCGACCATCACCTCGCGAGCGGCCTGAGACGCAACCAGACCGACGTTGATGCGCCAGTCGAAGTCCATGGGGGCGAACACCGGCTCCAGGAACCTGCCCACGGAGGCCGCGTAACTGCCCTCCAGGATCACCTGCTGGTTGGCCGCGGCGCTGAGTTGAGGGTCGGCGTCCCGCCGCGGCAGGTTGAGCAGGAACCAGAGCACGATACTGACGCCGAGGATGATCGTGCCGGCGCGGCGCAGGAACATGCGCGCGCGGTCCCAGACGCCCAGCGCGATGTCGCTCGGCCGCGGCAGGCGGAACGGCGGTAACTCCAGGTAGAACGGCAGCGACGCGCCGCGTCTCAAACCGCGCTTGAGGACCGCCGCCGAGACCAGTGCCGCTGCCGTTCCCAGGAGGTAGAGGCCGCCCAGAGTCAGGCCCTGCCAGGTGAACGGTCCGAACACCGGATCGGCAGGAATGAAAGCCGCGATCAGCAGCGTGTACACCGGCAGCCGAGCCGAGCAGGTGGCGAACGGAGCCACCAGGATCGTGGTCAGCCGATCCCGTTCCGAGGGGATCGTCCGGGTCGCCATGATGCCGGGAACGGCACAGGCGTACGAGGAAAGCAGGGCCAGGAAACAGCGCCCCTCGAGACCCACCCAACCCATCAACCGGTCCACCACGAAGGCTGCCCGCGCCATGTATCCGCAAGCTTCGAGAAACAGGATGACGGTGAACAGCAGCACGATCTGGGGCAGGAAGACGATCACCGCCCCGACGCCCCGAATCACGCCGTCCGCGAGCAGTCGCGTCAACAACGTGTCCGGCAGAGCGGTGAGCAACCGGGCGGCGAGGCCGTCCATCAGCCCCGACAGCAGGTCCATCGCGGGCGTGGCCCAGGTGAAGATCGCCTGGAAGAAGAGGGCGACGAAGGTGAGAAAGACCGCCGGCCCGAGCACCGGATGGAGCAGAAACCGGTCCAGTCTCCGGGTCCAGCGATCCGGTCGCGGAGTCTCGCGGCGGCATCGCTCCAGCACCCCGTACGTCCAATCGAACCTCTCCTCCGGTGTGTCCGCCGCCGCGGCCTCCTTGAGGGCCGGCGACGGGGTCCAGTCCCGGGAGGAGGCCAGCAGGGCGCCGAGATCGTCAATGCCGAGGCCGCGATTGCCGACCACCCCGAGCACCGGAACGCCGAGTTGGGCCTCGAGGACGGTGACGTCGATCTCGCCATGCCGCGCCTTGAGTTCGTCGATCATGGTCAAAGCGACACACAGGGGCAGGCCCAGGCTCGCGGCCTCCGCCACGAGGGGCAGGGCGCGTTCGATCGTCGTCGCATCCAGGACGACCAGCATGCCGTCGGGCGGCGGCTCGCCGAACTCGCCGCGCAGCACCCGCACCGCTACCGCTTCGTCCTCCGATTGCGGTTCCAGGCTGTACACGCCCGGAAGGTCGATCAAGCGTGTGGACTCTTCCGTGAACCGGCCCTGCAGCTCCCCTTCGCGCCGGTCGACCGTGACCCCCGGGTAGTTCCCCGCCTTCGCCCGGTGCCCGGTGAGAGCGTTGAACAGCGTCGTCTTGCCCGAGTTCGGCGCTCCGAGGATGGCGATCCGCGCGCACCGCCTGGAAGCATCAGCCGTCCCCAGCCGGACCAGCTCAGTCATGAGCCGACCGGACGGACGTGGATCCGACTCGCCTCGCTGCGGCGCAGGCTGAGGATGGCGCCGTGGAGCTCGTACATCGCCGGATCGCCCAACGGCGCACGGCGAACGAACCGCACCGCGGTCCCCCGGCAGAAACCGATCTCCCGCAGACGCCAACTGACCGGGCCGTCCCCGGTCACACCCGCGATCTCGACCAGCCGGTCGTCGCCAGAATCCGCCAACTCGGCCAGTGTCCGATCCATTTCGGACCGGGAGAGTACCAGTTTCCTCCGCTCCCCGCCGGGGAGCTCCTTTCCGTCCTATCGGCGGCGTGCCGGAGGTGGGAGTCGAACCCACATGCCCTTCACGGGCGGGGGATTTTAAGTCCCCTGCGTCTGCCGTTCCGCCACTCCGGCGTATCAGGAAGTCTGGAGGCGACGGCCGGATTCGAACCGGCGAATAAGGGTTTTGCAGACCCTCGCCTTACCACTTGGCCACGTCGCCTTTGAGGGACTTCGGCGCCGGTTTCGAGCGGCGCGGCTCGCATGGAGCGGGAAACGGGATTCGAACCCGCGACCCCAACCTTGGCAAGGTTGTGCTCTACCACTGAGCTATTCCCGCGCCGGAGCGAACCCGCCGGTCAACCGGCAGCCTCTGAGTCGCGGAGGATACGGCCCACTCTCCGGCACTGTCAACTCGCGGGCGCGGCTAGAGCCAGCTTCGGGAGCCCGTGTCGTCGACGGTGAAGGCGTCGGGATAGTGGGTGAAGCGCCACTCGCCCTGCTCGGGTTGCCAGGTCGCCGCCACGACGTCGAAGCGGCACGGACCCAGCCGCAACGGCGTCCGGTCAGGGTCGCTCAGGTAGGCCTCCGCCGCCCGAACCAGGCGCCGCCGCTTGCGACGGTCCACCGCCGCGGCCGCGCCGCCGAAACGCGGGTCGAAGCGGGCCTTGACCTCAACGAAGCAGAGCGTGTCTCCGTCCATCGTGACCAGGTCCAGTTCGCCGCCAACGGTGTCGACGTTCCGCCCGACGATCCGGTGGCCCCTTGCCCGCAGCAGGTCTGCCGCCGCCTGCTCCGCCTCCGCACCGCTCAGGCGCGGTTCACGTTCCCTTCCCGCTCTACTCATGCGGCACTCATGCGGCCGCGATCAGGACCGCTTCCAGCGGCTGCCGCCCGGAGCATCCTCCACCACGACGCCGCCGGCCGCCAGTTCGTCGCGGATGCGGTCCGCGGCGGCGAAGTCCCGCGACGCTCTCGCCTCGCTCCTGGCCTCCACCAACCTCTCGATCTCCGCGTCGCTCAGGCCGCCGTCCACCGCTCCCGGCCCGGAAACGACGTCCCCGGTCCAGGCCCCGGCGTCCAGCACGGCAAGCACCTGATCGGCTCGTTCCAGTGCACCCTCTACACGATCCTTGGCGCCGGCGGGCAGGCCGCGGTCGATGATCCCGTTCACGTCGTGGACGAAGCGGAACACGGCGCCGAGGGCGGCGGACGTGTTCAGATCGTCGGCCAGAGCGGCGGCGAAGGCTTCCTCGAACTCCGCCACCGCCGCCTCGAGCGGCGCCGTGCCGTCCGGCGTTCCGGCGCTCTGCTCCGCCTCATGGGCGAGCCGGAACCGCATGTCGTCGATCCGCTTCAGCGCCCGTTCCGCCTCCGCGACCTTGGCGAAGGTGAAATCCAGTTGCTGCCGGTAGTGGACCGAGATCAGCAGGTAGCGGATCGAACGGGCCGGTAGGCCCCTGCCCTGAAGATCGCCAAGCGTGTGGCAGTTGCCGAGGGACTTGGACATCTTCTCGCCATCGACGGTCAGGTGCTCCGAATGGAGCCAGTAGCGCGCCAGCGGGCTGCCATTCGCCGATTCGCTCTGGGCGATCTCGTTCTCGTGATGCGGAAACAGGTTGTCGACGCCTCCGCAGTGGATGTCGAAGGTTGTGCCCAGGTACTTCTGGCTCATCGCCGAGCACTCGATGTGCCACCCCGGACGACCGGGGCCCCAGGGCGACGCCCACGCCGGCTCGCCCTCCTTGGCCCCCTTCCAGAGGACGAAGTCGCGCGCATCCTCCTTGCCGTACTCATCGCTCTGCACGCGCGCGCCCCGCCGCACCTGGTCCAGGTCGATTCCCGACAGTTTGCCGTAGTCGGCGTCGGCGGCGATGCGGAAGAACACCGAGTCGTCGGCCCGGTACGCGTAGCCCTCCTCCAGCAACCGCTCGATCATCGCGATCATCTCGGCGATGTGGGCCGTGGCCCGCGGGTAGTGCTCGACCCGCTCGATCCGAAGAGCGGACAGGTCCTCGAAGAAGGATGTGACATGGGGCGCGGTGAAGTCGCCAATATCGACTCCGGCCTCGATCGCGGCGGCGATGATCTTGTCCTCGACATCGGTCAGGTTCATCGCCTGCGTGACCCGGTATCCGAAGAACTTGAGCGCCCGCCGCAGCACGTCCTCGAACACGAACGTGCGCAGGTTGCCGATGTGGACCCGATCGTAGACGGTCGGGCCGCACGTGTAGAGCCGGACGTGACCGGCCTCGAACGGATCAAGTTCCTCCAGCCGTCGCCCGAGAGAGTTGTAGAGCTTCACCGGTTCCATCGAGCGACTCCTGAGCCACTTTGAACCCGTGTGGCGCGATTCGCGCCACACGCGACCCATCCGCGCGCCCGTTATCGGGCGCGCGGAATGGCACCGGCGACAGTAGCAATGGCAACCGGGGCGGTCCAGCCGCCGCGACGCTACAAAGGAGCGGACAGACTCAGAGAGCGACCTGAACCGTGGCCCCCGCCCAGTTCAGGGCGATCCGGTCCCCGAACCGGTCGAAGGCCTCCTGCGCGCTGAAGTCGAAGTTCCCGCTGCCGTTGGCGACTGCCGTGAAGCGGACCACGGCGACCGTACCGCCTCCGCTCAGACCGGCGACTGCGCCGAAATGGGTGGCGCCCACGAGAAGACGGCCCGGCCCGGCCTCGCGAGTCTCCAGGCTGGGGAACACGCCGCCGTCCGACTCCTCGTAGCGCAGCAGGTTGGCAGGAAACAGGAACTCGAAGCTCAGACCGTACAGACCTTCGACGCCCATGGCAACGATCTCGACCTCGAGCGAGGCCCCCTGCACCACGCCGCGCAGCCCGATCGAGGGGTCTCCGACCGGCGCCGGAAAGAAGCTGACACCCCGGGCTGTCGGAGAGACTGGCGCCGTCGGGCTTCCTCCTCCACCGTCGCAGGCCACGAGGGCCAGCGCCACCAGGAGGGCCGCCCGCTGTACCGGAAAACGCAATGGCGCCCTTGCTACCGGAACGCTCAGCGTTCCCCGCCGGCGATGCCTGGCTCGCTCGCGCGCAGCCGGCGGAGAAAGCTCCTGGCCCGCTGTCTTCGTAGCCCACGCAGCCGATCGACGAAGAGCACGCCGTCCAGGTGATCCAACTCGTGCTGGATCGCCCGGGCCTCGAGGTCCTCCGCGTCCATCTCGAAGGGTGAACCCTCCAGGTCGGTGGCCGCGATGCGAACCGTGGCCGGCCGCGTGACCTTCTCGGTGAAGTCGGGAATGGAGAGGCAGCCTTCCGTGTCGGTGTCCACGCCGTCAGCTTCGACGACCCGCGGGTTCACCAGGACCCGCACCGCGTCCGGGTCCATTCCCGCCGTCGCGTCGACCACCGCTACACGGAGTTCGACGCCGACCTGGGGCGCGGCAAGGCCGACTCCAGGAGCCTCAAGCATCGTCTCGATCATGTCCGCCACCAAGCGGGTCAGGTCGGGGCCGAACTCCTCGACTGGTACACACTGCACCCGCAGCACGGGGTCCGGGTAGAGACGGATCGGAAGAACGGACATGCAATCCCTACGCGGCGCGGGGGACGGCGCCGATCATACGGGAAGGCCGACCCGCGGGCTTGCACACTGTCCCCGCAAGTAGACGCCGGTGTGACCTTCCCGGTACGGTCCGCCGCGGCCAGTCGTCCGAATCCCGCCGCTGTCCCCCTTGGTCGTGCTCCCGGGCAGGACGTCCGGCGACGCAGTTTCAACGCCGCCTCTCCCATCAGGTCCAACCAGGGACAGCCTGTCCCCTTCCCTGGCACGCGGATTGCTCAGCAGTCCTGTGAAGAGCACGCTCAACGACGCCGGGTTGAACCGAACCCGGCAGCAGACGCCCCGGTGGTAGCGTGCAGACTCCGACCCGTTGGAGGACAAGAGATGAGATTCACCCTCCCGCAAGCCTTCCTGATCGTCCTCGCGAGCGGCGCCTCAGGCGCGGCGCAGGCGCAGCCGGCGCAGCAGGAACGAGGACAACTCGACGGCGTCTACAGCTTGGTCGGCGCGTTGGACGGCGACGCGACCCTGTTCGCGGCGCGGTCGGGCGCTCAGAGCGAGTTGGAGATCCACCTGCCGATCCTGCGCGGAGACCGGGTATGGACGAGACCGTACGGCCGCCTGGCGGTGCTGATGTCCGACCGCTCGATTCTGGCCCTGGACCATGACAGTGAGGTCACCTTCGCCCAGATCGCCGGCTCACCGGAGGCCGACGACGCGGACTCCCTCTACGTCCTGCACCAGGGCCGGCTGAGCCTGGAGGTTGCGAACAACCTGCTGGACTCGGAGCTGCCGGCGGTCGACACGACCAACGCCAGGGTCTACGCCAAGCAGGAGGGCCGCTACCAGGTCGAGACCGACGGCGACAGTTGGACCGAAGTCGCGGTCCTGGAAGGGTTCGCCGAAGTCGTCACCCAGCGGGGTTCGGTGATCGTCCGCGGTGGCGAATCGCTCCTGGTTCGGGGGCTCGACGACCCCTGGATCGAGCTCCAGAACGGGGCCGGCGTCGCTGCCGCATCGTTGGATCAATGGGCGGAGGGGCACCGTGCCCGGCTCGCGGCCTACGCGGCCGTCGATGTCGACGGCTACGGCTCCGCCTTGACCGGCCATGGCCAATGGGTCGAAGTCGAGGATCGCCGGGCCTGGCAGCCCGAGACCGAAGACGACTGGCAGCCGTACAGCCGGGGCCGCTGGACGCATACGCCCGCCGGGCTGTACTGGGTCGCCCGGGATCCCTGGGGCCCGCTCACCTACCACTACGGCAGTTGGAACCTGCACCGCGGCTACGGTTGGCTCTGGTTCCCGAGCTCCATCTACTCGCCCAGCCATGTGTACTGGTACTGGGGGCCGTCCTACGTCGGCTGGATCCCCCGCGGCTACTACCAGCGCCACTACGGGGGTCTGGGCTTCGGTCTTCGCTACGGCCTCTACGGATGGGCCGGCGGCCTCTGGGATCCGTTCAACACCTGGATCTTCTGCCCGTCAGGGTACTTGGGCAACGGCCGCGGCTACACGTATGGCCGCTCCCTGCGCCGCCGGCACCCGAAGCTTGCCCGCGGCATCATCACGACGGACACCAATGGCATCGACTACCGCAACTGGCGGGATCCTCAGGCCGCGCAACATGTCCTCCTCGGAAAGCGCCGCGGCTTCTCTGAAAGCGAACTCCCCGACGTCACGGACTTTGTCGCCCGCAGGGCGGACCTGCACGAGTCGCTCCAGACGAGGCTCACGCGGACCGACGGGGAACCGGGGATTGTCACGGTGGCCGGCGCCCCCGCCAATCCCAACCGGCCAGGCCTGGTCGGCGTCACCGCCGGAGGGCTCCGGGCGGGTTCCACTTCCCAGGTAACGGGCACCGAACAGAGCTCCGCCCAGGGAGTCACGGTTCGGCGGACGGCCCCCGACGAGATTCGGCGCGCGGGCGGCGGCGCCGTCAGAACAATCACCCAACCGCGGAGGGCCGGCTCGGTTCCCAACGATCAGGCGGAGCCATCCGATGCGGCTCCCGCGATCCGGCCAGCGGAAACCCCGAAACCCGCACGGGTCAGTACCGGGGGTCTGAGAGCGGCGCCCGCCCCGACGCCGACGGTCGCGGTCGAAGAGCCTGGAAGCGTTGACCCGAAAGCACCGGTCCGCGTGACGGCGCCGCGGTCCAGCGGAGGCACGATCGATCGCAGCCGCAGGCCGACACCAGCGCGCCGCGTTCTCGACGCGATCCGCGCGCGGGACGCGGCGCCGAGTTCCCCCCGGACGGCGACTCCTTCGTCCAGGCGGCCGGATCGCGCCGGCACACCGCCGCGGACAGCCACGCCCAAGTCCACCCCGACGCGCACCAGGTCTGCACCGCCGCGAACAGCCACACCGAAGTCCACACCGACCCGCACCAGGTCCGCACCGCCGCGAACAGCCACGCCCAAGTCCACCCCGACCCGCACACGGTCCGCACCGCCGAAAGCCTCAAGCCCGCGATCGACGCCGCCACCGCGCACGCGGTCGACGCCCCGGACCTCGTCGCCGCGCTCGTCATCACGGCCGGCTCGCAGCTCCTCGCCACCGTCGAGGTCTTCCGGCTCTTCCGCACCAAGGGCCTCATCGCCACCCGCTTCGCGCCCATCGTCGCCGCCGCCCAGCGGTAGCGGACGCACGCCTCCCCGCCTGCGCTGACGCGACTCGCGCGCCGCTTCGCGGCAGCGCGCCCGGATCGCGGGCCAGAAGGCCCGCACGACGGCCAGCGCACCCAGTCGAAGGCCCCTGAGACCTAGAATGCGTCGCATGGGGTCTCCTTCCTGACCATGCGCTGGAGTGTCGCCTGGTCCAACCTGCTTCGCGTTCTCTTCGTGATCTATTGCGTCGAGGCGGGGCTGTTCCTGATCATCGCGCCATGGCGGGAGTTCTGGACCCTGCTGGTCGCCAGATCGGCACTGTCACAGGCGCACCTCGGGCCGATTCTCATGCTGCCGTGGGTCCGCGGCGCAGTCACCGGCTTCGGACTCGTTCACCTCATCTGGGGCATCCACGACCTCGAGCGCATCCTGCTCGGCAGGCGTGCCGGCGACCTGGAAGCGCCGATCCCGGAACCGGATCGAGCGGGATGAAACGAAGGCCCGAGGTTCCGGCGCTGCTGGCCATCAGCGACCGGCGTCTGTGCGGCGGGGCATCCGGCCTGAAACGCTGGGCGCTCTCGCTGCCGGCCGGCGCCGCGATCCAGCTCCGCGAGAAGGACCTCGACGCCGCGGCATTGACCGAGATCGGACGCACGCTCCGAGGCGTCGCTGCGGGTCTCCTGATCGTCAACGGCAGTCTGGAAGCGGCTGTCTCCTGTGGGGCCGACGGCGTCCACCTGCGGTCCGACCAACCATGGGCCGAGGCGGCCCCGACGATCCGCGAAAGGCGCCTGCTGCTCGGCGTGTCGACCCACAGC
Source organism: Candidatus Multivorans sp. (assembly GCA_965216125.1). Lineage (GTDB taxonomy): Bacteria > Acidobacteriota > Thermoanaerobaculia > Multivoradales > Multivoraceae > Multivorans. Next base: position 4,276,407 of record OZ244152.1, read on the forward strand.
CAGCGCGAAATCGAGGCTGCCGTCGATGCCGGCGTCGACTACGCCCTCTTCGGCCCCGTCTTCGCCTCGCCCGAGAAGCTCCGGTTCGGTGCGCCCCAGGGTCTCGAACGACTGCGGCGAGCTTCGCAGGGCGCCCTGCCGATCCTCGCCGTCGGCGGTGTCGATTCCGAGAACGCGGCTCTTCTGGCCCGCGCGGGCGCACATGGCGTGGCCGCGATCCGAGCCTTTGCCGAACCCGGCGAGGCGGCCGCTCTCGCCAGCGCGTGGACGCGGGCGACTGGTACGATTCCACGCCCGTGAAATCGACCAGGCTCCGAAAGACCAACTGCCTCGTCCTCTCCGCGCTCGTGCTGGCGCTCGATCAGTGGAGCAAGTTGTGGATCGAAGCCGGCCTCGAACTCCACGAGAGGCTGCCCGTTCTGCCCGGCTTCTTCGACCTGGTTCACGTCCAGAACACAGGCATCGCCTTCGGGCTGTTCCCGGCCGGCCGCGAACTCGCGGGCACGCTGCTGCTCACGGCCCTCGGCTTCGCCGCGCTCACCGTGATCTCGCTGTACTTCCGCAGCGCTTCGGAACGCGAGCCACTCCTCCTGCTTTCCCTCGCCCTGGTACTCGGGGGGGCCGTCGGCAACCTGGTCGACCGCGTTCTGCTGCGCGCGGTGACGGACTTTTTGGACGTGTACGTCGGCACCCACCACTGGCCGGCCTTCAACGTCGCTGACAGCGGCGTGACGGTCGGCATCGTGCTCATGCTGGCGCACAGTTTCCTACCTCAGGTTCGGCGGCGGCCGGGCGAGGCGGAAGCGAGCCGCGGCAAGCTGATCCAGGCCCGCACGTCGAAGTGAGCCCGATACACGAGACCACGCCGCCGTCCCACGGCCTTCCCAGACTCGCCTGCTCGAGGCGCCACCTCAGGGCGCCGGCGTCCGCGGCTGGTGAACGGATCGACCGCTACCTGGCGCGAGCTCTGGATCAGCCGCGCAACCAGGTTCAGAACCTGCTCCGCGCCGGCCGGGTGACCGTCAATGGAACGCCGCTCAAGCCGTCCTACCTGCTGCGCGGCGACGAGCGGATCGACTACCGCATTCCGTCGCCCCGGCCCAGCGATCTGGCGCCCGAGACCGGGCCGATCCGACTGCTTCACCGGGACGATCATGTGCTCGTGGTCGACAAGCCGGCCGGACTGATCGTGCATCCCGGCGCCGGCGTTCGGAGCGGTACCCTCGTGAACCGGCTTCTGCACCACTATCCGGAGATCGCAGGGGTCGGATCACCGGAGCGGCCCGGAATCGTCCACCGTCTGGATGTCGGCACCAGCGGTGCTCTGGCCATCGCCCGCACGGACACGGCCTACCGCAGGTTGAGCCGGGCCTTTGCCGAACGAGAAGTCGGAAAGCTGTACCTGGCGGTCGTCTACGGCTGTCCGGATCCCGCAACCGGAACGATCGAACTCCCGATCGGCCGCAACCCCACCGTACGCACCCGCATGGCCATCGTCCCGGAGTCGCGGGGAGGCCGTCCCGCGACAACCCGCTACCGCGTGCTCGCGTCCGGAACGGGCGTCTCGCTGCTGGAGGTCCAACTCCTTACCGGCAGAACGCACCAGATCCGCGTTCACTGCAAGGCGATCGGCCACCCCCTGGTCGGCGATCCAGGTTACGGCGAACACCGTTGGCGTGGCCTGCCACCGGCCTTACGGCGTTCCCTTCGGGAGTTTTCACGCCCCGCACTGCACGCCCGGAAGCTGACGCTCCCTTCCCTCTCCGGCAAACCTCGCACCAGCTACACCGCGCCCGTGCCGCGCGACTTGCGGGAACTGTGCGCCGCCTGCGATCTGGCGTCGAGTCTGCCGGCCGACGAGGCCGGCGAAGCCGGCGAGCCCATCGAATCCGGGCTCTAGCGGCCTCTCGCCACGGACTGCTAGGAACCGCCCGACTCGGCGACTTCGCCCGCGAAACCACCAGCCGACGGCGATCCGATCGCCAGCGTGCCGCTCATCTCGATCCTGCCGTTGCAGACCCCGCCTTCGGCGATCGATACGAGGGGTGCGGCCAGGTCCCCCTCAATCGATCCGGAAGTGGCCACTTCAATCTTCTCCGTTGCCCGGACATTGCCCTTCACCTTGCCGGAGACCTGAACCGAATGCGCTGTGACATCGCCCTGAACCCGACCGCGCCGACCGAGAACGAACCGTCCCTTGAGTTCGACGCACCCAACCAGGGAGCCGTCGACCAGAACCTCTGTTTCGCCGGAAATGGTGCCCTCGATGTGGGAGCCGACCGCAACGTAGGTACGGGCCGGTGCGGCCGAGGTCGACCTCACCTCACCGGGGGGCGTCAGCGCAGCCTCCACCGCGGACGCGTCGAGATCCTTCTTGAAGAACGCCATCTACCTCTTCTCTCAATACCGAACTCAGCATGACAGAGGCTATCCGGACTGGCGGCTGGAGCGGGCAACGGGACTCGAACCCGCGACATCCAGCTTGGGAAGCTGGCACTCTACCAACTGAGTTATGCCCGCAAGAGGCTGTGCGGACCGCCAAGGTAACCCAGCCACTCCAAGCGGTCAAGCGCCTTTGGCTATGATGCTTCGCCGTCCCCTTTCGCAACGAAACCTGCTCCCTTGATGGCTACCAGCTCCCCGCACCAAGACCAGCCCCTCTACTTCTTCCCGGAGCGGAGCGTGACCGCCGGGGAACTGGACGTGATGCTCCATGGCGAAAGCAGGGAGGAACGCTGCTACGCCGTCTCCTGCATGCTTCGCTACGCCCAGTGGGAGGACATCTGGGACTACGTGTCGCGGGACGAAGTGCGCGATCTGTTCGAGGACCTGGACCTCCCCGACAGTTTGCGTGCTGCCTGGGCGCGCATGCTGAAGATCGAAACCGTCGCTACCTAGCAGCGTGCGCGGCAGGAAGATCGGCGCACCCAAGGGTCTGCGGCGCACGCTCCTGAGCGCTAGCGGCGGTCGCCCATCACCAGGCCGCCCAGGCCGCCGAGCACCGAGCCCTCGCCCTTGCTCTTGCCGCCGCCCTGGGCCGCAGCCGCGAACACCCGGCTCGCGAGGCGGCTGAACGGGAGAGACTGGATCCACACCTTGCCCGGTCCGGTCAGGCTGGCGTAGAAGAGTCCTTCGCCCCCGAACAGCGCCGTCTTGATCCCGCTGACCATCTGGATGTCGTAGTCGACCTGTTGCTCGAACGCCACCAGACAGCCGGTATCGAGCCGCAACGTCTCGCCTGCCGCCAGATCCCGTTCGACGACCGTACCGCCGGCGTGAACGAAGGCTAGTCCGTCTCCCTCCAGTTTCTGCAGGATGAACCCCTCGCCGCCGAACAGCCCGGCGCCCAGCTTGCGCTGGAACGCGATGCCGACCGCCACGCCCTTGGCGGCGCACAGGAACGCGTCCTTCTGGCACAGGATCCTGTTGTTGTGGGAGGGCAGATCGAGGGGAATGATGCGGCCCGGGTAGGGAGATGCGAAGGCGACGCTCCGGCGTTCCCCGGAGCTGTTTCCGAACACCGTCATGAACAGGGACTCGCCTGTCAGCACCCGCTTGCCGGCGGACAGCAACTTGTCCATGAAGCCGCCTCCGCCACGCTCGGAACCGTCGCCGAAGATCGTGTTCATCTCGATGCCGGGGTCCATGTACATGAACGACCCCGCCTCCGCGACACACGCCTCGCCCGGGTCGAGGGTGATCTCGACGAACTGCATCTCCTCGCCCACGATCACGTAGTCGATCTCGTCCGCGACGCTCCCGGGCGGCCGCGGGATCGAACTGCCAAAGGCGGACGCGAATTGGGGTTCGCTGACCACGGGCGCCCAGTTGCCCAGGCCCTCCCGGTACACGTGCGCGCTTCGGGAAACGGCGCCGGCACGGATTCTCTCTACGATCTCTTCGGCGAGAAAGGGCCCTTCCTGCTTGCCGGAGGTGGCCAGATACCAGATGCGGTCGCTCATCGTCTCAACTCCTAAGCCGCCCGGCTCGTCTGGCGGGGGCTCGTCACCTATCGTGGGGCGTCGGGATCGTAGCCCACGATCCGCACCTCGAACACCCACGGCCAGTACTTGCCCGTCAGCAGAAAGGTCCCCGTTTCGGGCCGGTAGGCGATCCCATTCAGGACATCGGCCGCGGCCGCCTCCCCTTCCGTCAACAGACCCGACGCGTCGACGACGGCGACCACCGAGCCGGAGGCAAGTTCGATCACGGCAATCTCGTCGCTGCCGTAGAGATTCGCGAAGAGAAGATCGCCGACCAGTTCGAGCTCGTTCAGATCGGGGAGCGGCATACCCTGGCTTGTCACCCGCAGCCGCCGGCGCACCTCCAGCGTGCGAGGATCGCGGAGGGTCAGAACCGGTGTGCCGTCGCTCATGATCAGGTCCGAACCGTCGTAGGCCAGCCCCCAGCCTTCACCGTCGTATCGGATTCGGCTCTTCTCCCGTAGCGGGTCGAGCGACCAGACGAGCGCCTCGCCCCGCCGCCAGGTGAGCTGAACGAGCCGCTTGCCGGCATCCGGTACGAGGGCGATGCCCTCCCCGAACAGTTTCTGGTCCAGGTTCACACGGGCCAGCTCCTCGCCGTCGCTCCAGTGCCACGCCCGCAGGCTGGAGGAACCGTACGAGCCGGTGCTCTCATAGACGACGCCTTCCCGCCAGAGCAGTCCCTGCGTGTAGGCCTTGAGGTCGTGCGGACGCCGGTCCAGGACTTCGATCCGCCAGAGCTCGGGCGCCGGCGCCGGCTGCACGCCGGTCCCCTCCGTCATGGAACCGCTCGACCCCGCCGGCGTACACCCTGCCGCCGGGGAGAGCGAGAGGACCAGAGCCAGACAGCAGGCGCGCATCGCGGTCACGCTACCAGCCGTTTCCGAAGCGTTGGCGGCACTCGCCCCTTGACCGTTCTCCACCGGGTTGGAAGAGTGGCGGTCGAGATGAACGCCTCCTTCCTCCGCAGGATCTCCCTGGTCGCCGCCGGCGCGTTGCTGGCAGTCGCCTGGTTCGCTTTCGCGCAGCCGGCTGTCGACACGCCGCTCAAGAGTCCGCGGGAGACGATGCGCGTCTTCCTCGAGGCCTTCGCGACTGAAGACGGCCGTCCGGACCTGGATGCCGCGGCAGCCTGCCTGGACCTTGGCGACCTTCCCTTCCCCGTTCGCGCACGGCAGGGAAGGAACCTGGCGAACGAGCTGAAACATGTGATCGACCGGCTCGAGCTCGTGGAGTTCGACGCCATCCCGGAAGACGGCGACCTCGAACAGTGGCAGTTCAGCGACGAACTATCCGTGCCGATCGTCCTGGCGCCGGACAGCGACGGCCGCTGGCTGTTCAACCGGGCAACCGTCGCCGCGGTAAGCGCCCTGTACCAGGAAATACGCGAGCGCGCTGTGGTCGAAGGCGTCGAGGAAGCGCCGGTCACTGCCACGATGTGGCTTCAGGACCGCATTCCGGAGTCCTTTCGCAGCGGCGGCTTCATCCTCTATCCCTGGCAGTGGCTGGCGCTGCCGATCCTGCTCCTTCTCGGCCTCCTGATCGACCGGATCATCGTCTGGACCGCCTACGGCCTGCTCGCGAAACCCCTCAGCGGCCGCTATGAGAATCTCGACCTGCCCGGGGCGCGCCGCATTCTGCGACCCACCGGACTGCTGGGCATGGCCGCGGCGTGGTGGCTGGGAATCCAGTGGTTGGGCTTAGCCCCACAGGTCGACGTCTGGCTCGATACGACCCTCCTCGTGGTCCTGCTCCTGGCCCTGGGCCGAGCCGCCTTCGCCCAGATCGACCTTCTGGGGACGGCGCTGCGGGCGCGCGCCGCCCGTTCCGAGAACCGGTTTCAGGATCAGTTGGTTCCGTTCGTCACGAAGACCCTGAAGCTGGCTACCGCCGTCATCGGCGCCGTCTTCCTGATGGCCCGGCTGGGCGGAGACGTCACCGCGCTGCTCGCCGGCCTGGGCCTGAGCGGGTTGGCCGTGGCGCTCGCGGCACAGGACCTGCTGAAGAATCTCTTCGGCTCGATCACGGTGCTCCTCGACCGCCCGTTCCGGGTCGGCGACTGGATCAAGATCGGCGATGTCGAGGGTGTGGTCGAAGAGGTCGGCTTCCGGAGCACCCGCGTCCGCACGTTCTACGCCTCCCTGATCACCCTGCCCAACGCCCGCCTGATCGACGCTTCCGTCGACAACTACGGCGCCAGACGGTTCCGGCGCTGGAGCACCCGCATCCAGATCACGTACGACACGCCGCCAGCCAGCGTCGATGCGTTCTGCGAGGGCATCCGGCAGCTCGTGCGCGACAACGAATCGATGCGACAGGACGCGGTCGAGATCCACCTGAACGAGTTCGGCCCCCACGCGCTCGAGATCATGCTCTACGTCTTCTTCAAGGCGCCGGACTGGAGCACCGAGCTGCGGCTCCGCCACGATCTCGCCCTGGACATCCTGCGCCTGGCCGACCGTCTGGGCGTCCGGATCGCCTTCCCCACCCAGACGATTCAGTTGGAACCATCGCCCCGCGACGACTAGCGCTAGCCAGCCTGATCGGCGGGCAGGACGATCCGCACCGAGAGTCCTCCCTCGGCCCTCCTTGTGGCCGTAATCGTGCCGCCGTGTTCCTCCACGATGCGCCGGGCGATCGGAAGCCCTAAGCCCGTACCGCCACTCGAGGTCGAGAAGTAGGGCTCGAAGATGCGTTCCAGGTCGGTGTCCGAGACACCCCGGCCCCTGTCGTCCACGGTGATGCCGAGCGCACCGTCGCCGCCGGCCGGCGCCACAGTGACCCGGACCTCGCCGCCGCTCTCACTCGCGCCGAGGGCGTTCTCGAGCAGGTTGCGGACCGCACGCTGCACCTGGCGCCGGTCGAAGGCAAGCTGCGCCGCCTCCGCGTCCACTTCCGACTCGAAGACCACGTTCACACCGGCCGGCGGCGGGTGGCGATAGCCGTCCACAACCTCACGAACCGCAACCGCCAGGTCCCCGGGCGCCGGCCGGGCCAGGGGGATTCTGCTGTAGGTCGAAAACTCGCTCGCCGTGTGCGCCAACTCGTCGACCTGCACCAGGATGTTGTCGGTGCAGCGCTCGAAGATCTCTTCCAGCCGCTCCGGCGCATCCCGCCACACCTGCCGCAGGTGCTCGGTCGAGAGGCGGATCGGGGTCAGCGGGTTCTTCACTTCGTGGGCGATGAGCCGTGCCATTTCGGCCCAAGCCTCCAGACGCTGTGCCGCCTCCTCCCGGGCGCGGGTCGAGGCGATCCGGGCCGCCATGCCGTCGATGGCGACGGCAAGTGTCTTGAGTTCCGTCTCCTGCGGCTCGAAGCCGAGTGAGGGCGCTCCACCGGCGATCCTTCCGGCCCCGTCGATCATTCGCATGAGCGGGCGCGTGAATCCCCGCGCGAGCCGGGCGCCGACGGTGACCAGCAACAGCACCAGTGCCGTCGTGATCACCAGGGCCTGCCGCCTCAGGGCGGCAAGTTCGCGGGTGGCCGCCTCCTGTTGCGCCAGCAGCGGCACCGACACGAACAAACCCGATTCCCCCGGACGCTCCTCTCCCAGGGACACGGGCGTGTACAGCTCCAGGTAGGACGCGCCCTGGCCCACCCTCTGGACACGGGCGGCAGTCGGGTGGCCGAGCAACGCCAACCTGCTGTAGACGTTTCCCGGAATCCGCTTCGGCATCAGGCCGGCGGTGAAGAGGTCCGGCTTGCTCGATGCGTAGACGCTGCCTCGCCAGTACAGGTTCACTTCGTGTCCCACGACTTCCGCCAGCCAGGCCAGGAGCTCGTGGTCCAACTCGGCGTCCATCGAGAACCCCGCCTCCAAGCCGAGGAGGAAGTCGGTCAGGACGTACTCGAGCGACACGAGGGCAGTACGGCCGGCCACTTCCTGCTCGGCCTGAATCCGGGCGCCCAGATTGCGCAGGAGCAGCCCGTTGAGCAGCGTCAGCGGCACGATCGCGATCAGAGCCAGCACCGCGGTGAGCCGCACTGAGTAGCGTCGGACATCGGGCAGGAGACTCCCACGCAGTTTCGCTGTCGGCAGGCTGATCAGGAGCACGGCGACCGCCACCGCGGTCAGGGCCAGCACCAGCCGCGCTGCGACCGTTGCGATCCTCCAGATGCGTTCCGCCAGCGCCTGCTCGGGCAGCAGGGCGACGACCCAGAGACCTTCGAGCCTGGTGGGGTTGAACCAGGCCAGGGCGGGTCCTGCCGGCGTCTCGACGCGCATGGTCCGGCGCGGATCCACCGCCTCCGAGGGGGCCGGCAACTGCCAGTCCTCCTGCCACGGTGAGACAAGCGGTCGTCCCGCGCCGTCGACATAGGCGATGAGCGCCCTTCCCGGCGGATTCGAGGCGCTCCGACTTCGGCCCGGGCCTCCCCGCAGGAGGCGCAGTTCGAGTTCGGCGCCGGCGCCCGAGGTGACGCTGCTCCAGACATCGAGTTCCGGAAACGCCGCCATCCAGTAGCGCACCACGCCCCAGCCCTGTCCCGCGGAGACGACCGCGACCTCACCCGAGGCGCTGCGCTGCTGCTGCCACACCGGCAGGTCAACGCGCGGCCAGCGCGCGCTGTCGACCGCGAGGTCCCCGGTCGCCGCGTCGACCGGCAGGCCGTAGGAGAAGGTCGACGAAACCCCGTCGTCCCGGATCACGGCGAGAGCCGAGAACGTCTCGGAAGAGGCCAGGGGCGACCGGCGCCAAAGCTCCAGGGCCAGGTCCTGGTGATCGTCGAGCTCGTTCGGATCGCCCAGGGCCAGCTCCCTCAGGTCGGTCGCCGCCACGAAGGAACTCGTTCTCTGCGCCATCGCCGCGACCTGCTCGGGATCCGGAGCGTCGAGACCGCCTCGAACATTCTCGGCGAGCAGTGCACGCAGCGCAGGCCCGTGCGTCGCTTCGGCAAGCAGGCCCACACCGACCGCCGCCGCCGTCGCGGTCAGCAGAAGGTGCATCCAATCACGGCCATCCGGCCAACCGGCGGCCCAGAGCGCGCTCCCGGCGAGCAGAACCCAACCCGCCAGCAGGACCACCCAGTGGCCGACCGGGCCCCCGAATGAACCTCCCAGATCCGCCGGCGTCCCGACCGCGTCGGTCGCCCAGATCTGCCACCGGTAGAGGCCGTAGCCCACGGCCGAACAGGCCCCGGTCAGGCCAAGCACCGCCGCTGCGGGTCGCCGCCTCGCCGGTGCACTACCGCTCCAGCGCCGGAAGGCCCAGGCCAGCGACAATCCGACCCCGAGAGTGACGGAACCCACAGCGAGCCAGCCGGCGGCTCCCCGGTGATGTTCAGCGGCAGGCTCGAATCGCAGACGCAACCAGGGCGCCGGAACGCCGTCCGGCGGAGCGAGTTCTCGAATACCGGTTGCCTCCAGGGCCGGCGTCAGAGGTTCCGCGGAGTGGTCCCGCACGGACCACCTGACCCCATGGCGCCGCAGTCCGGGCGGCGTCCGGACCGGCAATGTGTCGGTCGGATACGTGTTGCCGACCACCAACCGCCAGCCGCCTTCGCCCGTGCTCACGTCGACAGCCGCGTACAGCGAAACTGCCGTGAAGCCGGCGGTCTGGTTGATGCCGCCCGGCAGGAGGCGATCGAGCGGAAGATCGTGCCTCAGCCCTGAGCCGCCCCATGCCTGCGCCAGACCGTCGGGATCGACCAGGACCAGGGTGCGGCCGTCCGCGCGGCTGGCCCGGTCCAACTCCTCGAACACACTCTGTCTGGCCTGCGCCGAGTGGAGCGGAATGGTTCCGGTCCGGCGGACACTCTCCGCTGCGCGCTCGACGTCGGCCAGCAGATCCAGCAGCAGTTCCTGGTAGGCCGTTTCCATCGCGGCCATCTGCCCGCGAGTCGGAAGCGGCGGCTCGTCGCTCCGCGGCCATCGCTCGGCCACGAACAGGATGGCGGCCAGCATGAACAGGCCGAGGATGATGCGAAGCTCAGCAGCCCCCCCGCCGCGCCCGTCCGCGGAGGCCGTCATGGGTCAGTCGCTGCCAAGCGCGCTGTTTACCCGACGCATCGCGTGGGATTCTACGCCTCAGCCGCACGCACCGCGGCGACAATCCGGGCCGCGACCTGATCGGCCCCGCCGGTCGAGGTGTCGATCACTTCGTAGCTCGCATCGCGCCGCAGCGGTGAGGCGCTGCGCCGGGTGTCGCGCTCGTCCCGGGCCTCGATCTCCCGCCTGAGTCGCTTGCGGTCGCCGGCATCCCGACCGCCAAGCTGGCGCAGACGCCGTTCCGTACGGACTTCGAGCGGCGCGTCGAGGAAGAACTTGTGTCTCGTCTGGGGAAACACGACCGTGCCGATGTCGCGGCCCTCAACCACCGCGCCCTCCCTGGCCGCGAACTCGCGCTGCTTGGCGACCAGCCAGGAACGCACCTGGGGATGAACCGCGACCCGCGAGGTCGCCGCGTCGACTCGAAGAGTGCGAAGCAGCGCCCCGGGAGCGAACCCGTCGACGACCACCTCCGCGTCGGCTGCCCGGGAACGCAACTCGAACCCGATCCTTCCGATCAACTCGACCATTGCCGACTCCTCGGCCGGGTCAAGACCGTCCTCCAGCGCCTTCCACGCCACCGCCCGGTACATGGCGCCCGTGTCGAGATAGGCAACGCCCAGTTCCGCCGCGACCCTCCGGGCGACGGTGCTCTTGCCGACGCCGGATGGGCCGTCGATGGCGACAACCGTCACCGCCGGCGTGGTCGTCGTCGGGGGCCGGCGCCGGAACGCTTTCCCGAGACCGGCCCTGAACCGGCCCGCAGAGTCGCCACTTCGTCGGGCGAAAGCTCGCGCCAGCTCCCGGTCCGGAGGTCGGCGTCCTGGAGACGGCCGATCGCCACCCGGCGCAGTCGTTGCACCGGGTGCCCAACGCGGAAGAACATCTCGCGGATCTGCCGGGTCTTCCCTTCGCGCAGTTCCATCTCCCACCAACTCGCCGACCGCGCGGTCCTGCCTCCCCGGCGCGTTCGGACCTGGCGCGGCGTCATCGGCGCCGTTCGCCGGCCCGCGATGAACATCCCTCGTCCGAGTCGCTCGATCGCCGCCTTGCCGGGAAAGCCCCGAACCTTGACCAGATATCGCTTGGAGCATCCGAAGCGGGGATGGGTCAGGTGGTTGGCGAGATCCCCATCGTCGGTGAAGAGGAGCAGACCTTCAGTCGCGTAGTCGAGCCGTCCGACAGGCTTGAGCCGTCCGCGCCACCTCTCGGGCAGAAGGTCCATGACCGTCGGCCGCCCTTCCGGGTCGCTGCGCGTCGTGACGTGGCCCGCCGGCTTGTTCAGCAAGACGTAAAGCGCCGGCGCGGTCTGTGCGATCGGCTCGCCGTCGACCCGCACCGTCTCCGTTCTCCTTCCCCGCTGCTCGACGCGGTCGCCGAGCACCGCGACCCGGTCGCCGATCGTGACCCGCCCGGACCGAATCAGATCCTCCGCGGCCCGGCGTGAGGCGACGCCGGCGCGGGACAGGATCTTCTGCAGGCGCTCGCCCGTCGGCTCGTCAGTCATCGATAGGTTCCGCCGGCGCAAGGGCGATCGTGGTCTGGGACGGATCTTCGTCGGCGGCGGCCAGGAAGGTTTCTTCGAACTCCTCCAGAGGGGGGAGTTCAGAGAGCGAGCGCAGACCGAAGTGCAGCAGAAAGTCGCGCGTCGTAGCGTATAGGAAGGGACTGCCGACGACTTCCTTGCGACCGGAGATCCGGATCAACCGGCGTTCGAGGAGTGTCTTCAACACGCCCGAGGAGTTCTTTCCCCGCAACTCCTGGATCTCCGGGGTCGTGACCGGTTGGCGGTAGGCGATGATCGCCAGCGTCTCCACCGCGGCCATGGACAACCTGCTGCGGCCGGCCACCTCGAAGAACTTGCGGAGGTAGGGGTGAAGGTCGGACCGGGTCACCAGACGGTATCCGCCGGCTGCCTGGTCCAACACGACGCCGCGGTTCGGTGACACGCCCGACTCGTCGACCCGATAGCGGTCGAGAAACGCCTCCAACGCCTCCGCCGCGCGTTCCCGATCCTGTTCGGGGAACACCTCGAGAAGCTTCCCCTCGGGTTGAGGATCGGGGCTGGCGAACAGCAGCGCCTCGAACACCGCCTCCATCTCGGCCCCGTCGGTCATCCCGTGAACTCCTCCAGCAGCACCGGATCCAGCGCCCGCGTGGTGCGGAACAGGAAAACGGCGCCGGCGTCGGATGCGTGGAGCCGGACCAGGTTGAGCCGGGCCATCTCCAGCACGGCCAGGAAACACGCGATCGCCTCCGCCCGGCTCGACAGAGCGAACAGGTCATCCTTCAGATCGAGCGACCGTCCACCTTCAAAGCGGCTCAGGAGCCGCTCGATCTGGCCGCGAACGGTGAAGGTCTCGCCCTGGTAGATCAGCGAACTGGGGTGCTCCTCGTCGTAACGCCGCAGCACGCCGCGCAGCACCTGGAGCAGGTCGAACAGCGACAGATCACCCATGTCGAACTCGTCGTCCTCGCCGGGCCCCAGGCTCTCCGCGGCACCGCGGGTCCAGAGCCCATGGCGCAGGTCGTCGACTTCGGCCAGGGTCTGAGCAGCCTCCTTGAGCCGCTGGTACTCCAGCAACCGTTCGATCAGTTCCCGGCGCGGATCTTCCGGCTCTTCACCCGGCGCGGGTTCGGGTTGGGGCAGCAACAATCTGGCCTTGAGCTGAATCAGGAGCGCCGCTTCGTAGATGTACTCGGCCGCGATGTCGAGATCGAGTTCGTCCATCAGGGCAAGGTACTCGTGGAACTGATCGCAGATCAGAGCCACCGGAATGTCCGTGATCTCGATCTCGCTGACTCGCACGAGGTGAAGCAACAGATCGAGGGGACCCTCGAACTCCGGTAGCTGGATCCGCCAAGAGGCCGGCAGAAAACTGGTTGCCGCCCGGGCGCTGGCGGATCCTGAACTCATCTGGCCGGATTCTTCCACACCGGCGGGGCCGATCCACCCACTCGCTCCAGTGCATCCAACCACTGTTGCGCGGCGTGCCGCGGCCGGTAGGCCTGGTCCAGGCGACGCCGGCCCGCCGCGCCCCGCCGGCCCGATTCAGCGGGGTCGGACGTTGCCGCGATCAACGCGTCGGCGAGAGCGCTCGAACGTTCCGGCGGCACCAACCAGCCGGTTTCGCCATCGACGACGACCTTCGGAATGCCGCTGACGGCGGATGCGATGACGGGTATCCCGTCGCCCATCGCCTCGAGGACGACCAGCGGCATACCCTCGTAGGTGGAGGGAACGACGAGGGCCGTCGCGCCCTGCCGCAACCGGGCGACCTCCGACCGAGAGCAGCGGCCCGCGAAGCGCACGCTCGCTCCCAACCGAAGACGGCGCGCCAGCGCGGCCAGGGACCGACGCCGTTCTCCGTCGCCCGCGATGACCAGCCGCGGCCGGCGCCCCCGTTGACGGGCCGCCGCCAGAGCATGGAGCAGGATCTCGAACCCCTTGCGGATCCGCATCCGCCCGACCGCGAGCACGAACGGCTCCTGACCCGCAACCGCGTCTTCCCGCATGTTCCCGGTGTCGCGCTCGTCCGCGCGGTCCAGGGGCGCTCCCGTCACATTCGGGACCACCTGGACACCGGTTACACCGTAGTCGAGCTCGATCTCCCTCGCCGTGACCTCACTCGGGGCGAGACGCAAGTCGGCGCACCGGGCCGTGATCCGGCCCAGCGCGATGTGCAGAGGCGTGCGCAGCGACCGAAAGACGCGCTCGCTCGTCGCAGGACGGGCAACCACCGCGAAGCGACGATCGCCGTCGACCAGCGGACGGACCGCCAGGCGCTCCCGGACATAGCTCACCTGCTGGAGGGTTGCGAGCAGCGGTCTCGAGGCGCCGGCCTGTCGGGCAAGGTCACGGATCACCAGACCGCCGTCGCTCTCGTGGACCTGCACCACGTCCGGCCGCCAGTCGTTGACCCGGCGCGCGACGGCACGCCGGGCATACCAGGGAAACGAGGTCTTCGAGGCCTTCGGACCGCACCGGTCACGACCCATGACGTCCACGTCGCAGCCGGCCTGCCGCAGGCCCCAGGCGAGCTGCAGCACCTGCTCGCCGGCGCCGGAGAGATCCCGCGGGGGCAGGACATTGGCGACCAGGAGGACCTTCACGGCTCGGCGGTCCCTTCCGTCGGGGCGCCGAGCGCGGGAATCCGGCGCTCCAACTGCCGTCGCAGCGACTCGTTTCCGGGCTCCGCGAGCCGGTCGAGAAGCCTCGCGGCATCGGCGCGCGCGGCCACCAGCCACTTCCAATCCCGAGCCAGGTCGCCGAAACGGAACTGCGGCAGACCGGCCTGACGCGTCCCGAGCACCTCGCCGGGGCCACGCTGCCGCAGATCCTCTTCCGCGATCCGGAAACCGTCGTTCGATGCCTCGAAGGTGGCCAACCGCCGCTGGGCGTCGGCTGACGACCCGTCCGAGACCGCGATGCAGATCGACTCCCCGAGCGCCTGATCCGTACCGCGGCCGATGCGGCCCCGGAGCTGGTGCAGTTGGGCCAGTCCGAACCGCTCCGCACCGAGGATCACCATCGCGGTCGCCTCCGGTACATCGACGCCGACCTCGATCACGGTCGTCGCCAGCAGCACCCGGATCGAGCCATCGGAGAAGCGACTCATCGTCGCGTCGCGCTCCTCCCGCCCCAGACGACCGTGCACGACGCCGTGGGGCGCTTCGAGCGCCTCGGCCCACCAGGAGCCCGACTCCTCGAGAGAAGGCAACCTGGCGGCGCCACCCTCGCCGGCGTCGATCAGGGGAAAGACGATGTATGCCCGGCCGCCGCGCCGAAGCCGCTCGCGGACCATCGTCACCGCCTGGTCCCGCTGGTCTCGGGTCATCACCCGGGTCTCGACCGGACTGCGGCCCGGCGGCATCTCGTCGAGTATCGACACGTCGAGGTCACCGTACACGGTCAGCGCCAACGACCTTGGAATCGGTGTCGCGGTCATGACCAGAAGATCGGGGCGCAGCCCCTTCTCCGCCAGAGACTGGCGCTGCGCGACGCCGAAACGATGCTGCTCGTCGATCACCGCGAGGCCCAACCGCGCGAAGCGCGTCCGTTCCTGGATCAGTGCGTGGGTGCCGACGGTGAGGGCGACCTGCCCTTCGGCGATCCGGTCTCCCACCGCACCGTAGCCGTCGCTGGCGATGCGCTGGCTGGAGGTCACGAGGGCGAGCGTGAGGTGAGCCCCCAGCAACCGCTCCAGGGAAGCGAAGTGCTGCTCGGCAAGCAGCTCCGTGGGCGCCATCAGCGCCGACTGGAGGCCGCTCCGAGCCGCCACCAGGCAGGCCAGAGCGGCGATGACCGTCTTGCCGCTGCCGACATCGCCCTGCACCAGGCGGAGCATCGGCAGCGGCCCGGAGAGATCGGCGACGATCTCCTGCAGCACCCGTTCCTGGGCGCCGGTCAACTGGAATGGCAGCAGGTCCCGCGCCGCGCTCCAGACCGCATCACAGGTACGGTACCGGTGCGGCTTCCCCTGCCGGCGGCGGCGCCTGCGGACGGTGGCGAGCTGCAACTGCTGGAGCAGGAACTCGCCATAGGCGAGGCGGGCATGGGCTGGACTGCGCCTCTCGTTCAGCTCTTCGACCGAAGCCAGAGGCGTTGGCCGGTGAACCTCGGTCAGGGCTTCGGCCAGGCTGGGCAGCCCGTGCCGCATCAGCTCCTCGCCGGGCAACCACTCGTCGATCCAGTTGGGCCCGTGAGCCTCCGCCAGACCGCTCACGACTCCAGACACCAGGCGCTCCACCCGCGAGGGCGGCACGTCTCCGATCCGGCCATACACCGGTCGTACGCCACCGCCTGCGGCCGGCTCCTCCTCCACCCGTTCGACGGTCGGATTCGCCAGTTCCCAGGCGCCGCCCCGACCCCGGCGCCTGGGCACGCCGTGGAGCATGTACGACGCTCCCTCCTCCAACTGATTCAGCAGATAGGGCCGGTTGAACCAGACCACGCCGGCCCGATTCTCGCCGTCGTCCGCAACCGCCTCGACGCGCGAGAACCTGCGGCGCGCAAACACCCGCCGCAGGTTCTCCAGGCGCACGACCACGGTCAGGGCACGCGGCGCGCTCTCGGGCGAACCGTCATCGTCCGGCGGCGGCAGGCGCCCGAGCGTGCGCCGGTCCTCGTACCGGATGGGCAGGTGCGCCAGCATGTCCGCTATCCGCCGGCAGCCGGCAGCGGCCAGCTTGCGGCCCAACACGGGGCCCACACCGCGCGCGGCGGTGATCGGGTCGCGCGCTTCCATCGTTATCCGGTGATGCTATGCGCCCGCGGCTAGGCGATCACCTCGAGCGTGGCGGCATCCGGATCGAGCCGGACCGGGGCGCCCAGAGGCAGCGTGTGATTGGGCGCCTCGTGGCCGGCCGGCAAACCGACCAGCAGCGGTACGCCGAGTGCGTGGGCGAAGTCGATCAGGCTGTCGCGGGCGTCGCAGTTCGTGAAGTGACCGGCGACCACCGCCCGCACACCGGCCACCCGGCGGGACATCCGGATCTGGGCCAACAGGCGATCGACGCGGTACTCCGGCTCGTCGATGTCCTCCAGCACGAGGATGGAGTCCCGGAAATCGGGCAGGAAACCCGTCCCGATCGTCGCCGCCAGCATGGTCAGACAGCCTCCGAGCAGACGCCCGCTGATCGCCCCGGGTCGGCTGGCCGACACACCGGGAACAACCGGCTCCAACTGCCACGGTCCGCCCCGCTTCCCGGCCAGTGCATCGAGAAAGGACGTTCGTTCTTCCGGCCGCAGCCCACGCGCGAAGTCGACCACCATCGGGCCGTGGTACGCCACCGTCCGGGCGCGGGAGACGAGGGCCAGCAGCATGGGCGTCAGGTCGGAGTAGCCCACGTAGGGCCGTGGCCGGGAAGCTAGCAGCGGCCAGTCGATCCTCTCCAGCAGCCTGAGAACGCCGTAGCCACCGCGGGCGAAGACGATTCCCGCGATGTTGGCGTCCGCCGCCAGTTCGTGGAACGCCGCCAGGCGCTGACGGTCCGAGCCCGCAAACAGCGGCCGCCCCTCGGGCACCGCCCCGGCCCGAAGGTTGGACGCCAGCACCACCTCGAAACCGAGATCCTCGAGGGCCGCTACACCCGTGGCCAGACGCCCACCGTCGATCGGGCCCGAGAGCGCGGCGATGCCGATCCGGTCGCCGGGCCGAACCGCCGGCGGACGCCTCCCGCTGTCACGAAAGGTCAAGTGCCGGAGGACCTCGTAAGCCGGATTCTGTTCATCCCGTCACCGTCAGGCGAGAGGAGGCGGCCATTCATCTTTGCGACCTACCCGGAGGGCGTCCCGGGCTGCGAACAGCCCGGAATCGGGACGGACAACCCGATCCGCACTCCCTATTTGGTCTTGCTCCACATGGGGTTTGCCATCGCCTCGTACCGTCACCGGCCGAGCGGTGCGCTCTTACCGCACCGTTTCACCCTTGCCGGCCCTTCAGCACCCGAAGCCCGAATCGGACTCAGGAACCATTGGGTCGGCGGTCTGCTCTCTGCTGCACTTTCCGTCGCGTCGCCACGCCTTGCCGTTAGCAAGCATGCCGTCCGTTGGAGTCCGGACTTTCCTCCCCCGGCGGACAAACCGCCGGGAGCGACCGCATCCGGTCCTCCGGCAGGGCGGAGGCTAGCAGTCCCAGTGCGAGGACGCACCTGCGAGACGCACCTACTCCGAACGAACCGAGGCGTAGACCGAACGGGCGAGCTTCGCCCCCAGGATCTCCTGGAGCTGCTCCTCCGACGCCTGCGTCACGCCGGCGTAGCTGCCGAAGCGGCGCACCAGCAGCTTGCGCCGCTGCGGGCCGATGCCTTGCAGGTCGTCGAAGCGGCTGTGCAGGGTCCGCTTGGCGCGGCGGCGGCGGTGGCGCGACACCGCGAACCGGTGCGCCTCGTCCCGCACCTGCTGGAGGACGCGCAGGCCGGCGTGATTCCGCTTCAACCGCAGCGGCGCGGGCCGCGCCGGGATGTAGATTTCCTCCTCCCGCTTGGCCAGCCCAACCACCGGCGTCTCGTCGACGCCAAGTTCCGACAGCGCCTCGAGCGCCGCGTTCAACTGGCCGCGTCCGCCGTCGATCAGGATCAGGTCCGGCATCTCGCCGACCTCCTCCAGCCTGCGCCGGTAGCGGCGTTCCACCGCCTGGCGAATCGACGCGAAGTCGTCGGCCTGTTCCAGGCCGCGGATGTTGAAGCTGCGGTACTGGTTCTTGACCATCCGGCCGTCGCTCCAGACCACCAGGGAGGCGACGGTCTGGCTGCCGCCGAAGGTCGAAATGTCGAAGCCCTCGATCCGCCGCGGTGGATCTTCGAGGTCTAGGGCGCCCCGCAGCGCCTCGCTGGCCTCGCCGGCAGCGCCGGCGCCCCGGAACCGCCGGCGGAAGGCCATCGAGGCGTTCCGGTTGGCGAGCACCACCCGCTGCGCCTTCGGTCCGCGCGAGGGCATGCGGAGGTAGACCTTCGATTCGCGCCGTTCGCTCAGCCACGACGTCAGCGCCTCGTCGCCCTCGATCGGCGCCGGCAGGTGGATCTCCCTGGGAATCAGGGTGGTCCGGTCGTAGAGCTGCGGCAGCAACTCAGACAGCAGGCGTTCGGCCGTGATCTTCGGAACGCTCTCCCAGAACAGCTCGCGGCGATCGAGCACTTGGCCCCCGCGCATGACCAGGACGACGACCGCCGCGTTGTCGCCGCTGATGTGGACGCCGAAGATGTCGACGTCCTCGCCGCGGTCCGAACTCAGCTTCCGGCGCTCGCTGATGGAGGCGATCTCCCGCATCGTGTCGCGAAGACGGGCCGCGGTCTCGAACTCCAGATCGGCCGCGTGCGTCCGCATCCGGCTGCGCAGGTCTCGCAGCAACTCGTCGTTCCTGCCGGCGAGAAACAGACGCGCCTTCTCCACCGCCTCGGCATACGCCTCGGTGGTGGTCAGGCCGTCGACGCAGGGCCCCAGGCAGCGCTTCATGTCGTAGTAGAGGCAGGGGCGCGGCAGGCTGCCGTCGATCTCGATCCGGCACACGCGGATGCCGAACAGCTTCTGGGTCAGCTTGATCGCCTTGCGCGCCAGTCCGGCGGGCAGGTACGGACCGTAGTACTCCGCGCCGTCACGCCGGACGCGCCGGGTGAAGGCGAGGCGCGGGTGGCCGTCGGCGAGGGTGAGCTTGAGGTACGGGTACGTCTTGTCGTCGCGCAGCCGGATGTTGAACCGCGGCTGCCGGCGCTTGATCCAGTTGTTCTCAAGCAGCAGGGCCTCGGCTTCCGAGTCCGTGACGACGAACTCGAGGTCGGCCGCCTCCTGGAGCATCAGGGCGATGCGCGGATCCTCCGCCGGCCTACGGTAGGAGGCGGCACGCCGCTTGAGGGATTTCGCCTTGCCGACGTAGAGCGCTTCGCCCGCCTCCGACTTGAAGATGTAGATCCCCGGCTGATCCGGAAGCTCACCGAGTCTGCGGTGCAGGCCCGGGTGCATCACCCAATCACCTTCCCATCACCTTCAGACCGCGCAGCTCCCCGAGACGGTCGCGCAACACCGCGGCCTGCTCGAACTCCAGCCGCCGGGAAGCCTGCTTCATCGCCTTCTCCAGGCGCGCGATGCGGCGTTCGAGGGGCATTTCGGGCGCGTCCTCGCGCAGCAGATCCTCCACCGCCTGCTCGGCCGCCGCGCCGGCCTTGTGCAGGTAGTCCAGGTTGCTCATCTGGACCAGCGGACTGTGGACCTCCTTCAGGATGGACGCCGGTTCGATCCCGTGCTCCCGGTTGTGGCGATCCTGGATCCGCCGGCGCCGCGTCGTCTCCTCCAACGACCTGTCGATCGAGTCGGTGCGCCGGTCCGCGTAGAAGATGACCCGGCCGTTCAGGTTGCGGGCCGCCCGGCCGGCGGTCTGGATCAGCGACACCTCGCTGCGCAGGAATCCCTCCTTGTCCGCGTCGAGAATCGCGACCACGGAGACCTCGGGAAGATCGAGCCCCTCCCGCAGCAGGTTGATGCCGACCAGGATGTCGAACTCGCCGCGCCGGAGCGCGGTCGTGATCTCGACCCGCTCCAGGGTGTCGATGTCGCTGTGGAGGTAGCGGACCCGCAAGCCGAGCTCGGTCAGGTACTGGGTCAGTTCCTCCGCCATGCGCTTGGTCAGCGTGGTCACCAGCACCCGCTCGCCGCGCTCGATCGCCGCCCGCGACTCCTCCACCAGGTCGTCGATCTGGTTCGAGGACGGCCGCAACTCGATCCGGGGGTCGAGCAGGCCGGTCGGCCGGATGATCTGCTCCACCACCACGCCGCCGGTCCGTTCCAGCTCGAACGGACCCGGCGTCGCCGACACGTAGATGCGCTGACCGCAACGCTCCTCGAACTCCTCGAACCGGAGCGGCCGGTTGTCCAGGGCGCTCGGCAGGCGGAAGCCGAACTCGACCAGGGTCTCCTTGCGCGCCCGGTCGCCGTGGTACATCCCACGGACCTGCGGAAGCGACTGGTGGCTCTCGTCGACAACCAGCAGGAAGTCCTCGGACAGGTAGTCAAGGAACGTTGGCGGGGCTTCGCCCGGCGCCCGGCCGGAGAGGTGGCGCGAGTAGTTCTCGATGCCGGCGCACGAGCCGAGTTCGCGCAGCATCTCCAGGTCGTAGCGGGTCCGCTGCTCCAATCGCTGCATCTCGAGCAGGCGGTTCTCGCGTTCGAGAACGACCAGGTGCTCACCCAGTTCCTCCTCGATCGAGGCGATGGCCCGCCGCATCCGCTCCTCCGGCGTCACGTAGTGGTTGCGCGGGAAGACCGGCGCCTGGTCGACCTCCTCCAGCACCCGGCCCGTGATCACGTCGAAACGGCAGATCCGGTCGATCTCGTCCCCGAAGTACTCGACGCGGATGCCCCGGTCGTCGTACGCCGGCAGGATCTCGAGCACGTCGCCGCGTACCCGGAAGCTGCCGTGGAACAGGTCGAGCCGGGTGCGCTCGTACTGCATCTCGGCCAGGCTCCGCTGCGCGCGCTCGAGCGGCAGTTCCGTTCCGCGCTCGAAGAACTGGAGCATCGAGAAGAAGACGTCCGGCGCGCCCAGGCCGTAAATGCACGACACGGACGCCACGATCAGCACGTCGCGGCGCTCGAAGAGCGAGATCGTCGCCCGCAGGCGCAGTCGGTCGATCTCGTCGTTGATGCTCGTCTCCTTCTCGATGTAGATGTCGGACTGCGGGACGTAGGCCTCGGGCTGGTAGTAGTCGTAGTAGGACACGAAGTACTCGACCGCGTTGTTCGGGAAGAAGCTCCTGAACTCCTGGTAGAGCTGCGCCGCCAGCGTCTTGTTGTGCGACAGGACCAGGGTGGGCCGGTTCACGGCCTCGATCACCTTGGCGACGGTGTAGGTCTTGCCCGAACCCGTGACCCCGAGCAGCACCTGCTCGGGAACGTCGTCCCTGAGACCCGCCACGAGTTCGGCGATCGCCGCCGGCTGATCGCCCTGCGGCTTGAACGGCGAGATGAGCTCGAACCGTCCTCGTTCTGCCCCGCGCCAGCGATCCGACCGGCCGGCCTCCCCGCCGGGCGCCGAAGCTTTGGGCCCGTTCGTCGGCTCGAGGCGCCGCTCCAAGTCAGACCTCCGGGCTAGTGCTGGATGCCGCGATCCGCTCGAGACGCTCGGTCAGGCGGCGCAGATCGTCGCGGTCGAGGAGTCCCCGATCTGCCCGCCGCAGCGCGTCGGTGAGCGCCATCTGCAGCCGACGGTTGTCGGCCGGCGTCGCCGGACGGGTCTTGTAGCGCTCGAGCACGGAATCAAAGGCCCGGTCGAGACGGTTGCGCTCTTCCGACGTGATGTCTTCAGGCAGTTCCTCCATGATCCGCGCGCGACCGAAGTCCAGTACGAACTCGAGCAGTTCGTCGGCCTGGGTCAGGGCCACCACCAGTCCGACGACGACGACGACCACGAGCAGTCCGCATCCGGCCAGGCCCGCGATCAGACAGCCACGCCGCGTCCGGGCCGGATCCCGCGGCCGCGCGGACGACGGCGCCGGGAAGGGTTCCGGTAGTGGCGGCAGGCCGCGCGGCGCCTCGGCTTCGGGACTCATGGGTCGGGTCGTATGATACGCGCGTGATGGATGCCCCGCGGAACGCCTTGCGACCCGTGCTGGCCTGGAGCTTGCGGCACTGGCGGTGGATCACGCCCATCGTCGCGACGCCGGTGGCGGGCGTCCTGCTGGGAATCGGCGTCGCGGCGGCGATCGATCTGCCCCAGGTGGAGACCATCGCCGACCTGACGCCCAGCCAGATCACCCGGCTCCTGGACCGCCGGGGCGAGGTCTTCCGGAGCTACTCGGTCGAGAAGCGCATCATGCTCGCCGAAGGCGAGGTGCCAGAAATCTTCGAGCGCGTGCTCCTGAGCGCGGAGGACCGGAACTTCTACGCCCACGGGGGCTTCGACATCGTCGGCGTGGCGCGCGCCACGCTGCAGAACTGGCAGCGGGGCGAGAGGTTCTCGGGCGCCTCGACGATCACCATGCAGGTGGCGCGAACGCTCTATCTCGACCGCGCCAAGGTCTGGAGCCGGAAGATCCGGGAGACCCTGTTCGCCATCCAGCTCGAGAAACGCCTGAGCAAGCAGCAGATCCTGACCCACTACTGCAACCTGACCTACTTCGGCCACGGCAACTACGGCCTCGAAGCCGCCTCCCGCTACTACTTCGGCAAACCGGCGACCGAGCTGGATCACGTCGAATCCGCCACCCTGGTGGCGGTCCTGCCGGGCCCGAGCGTGTGGACGCCGTATCTGCGCCCCGAGGTCGTGCGCACCCGCCGCAACGCGATCCTGCGCGTCGTGGCCGAGCGAGGAGCGATCACGAAACAGCAGGCCGAGGCGGCGGCAACGCGGCCGCTGAACGTCGTCAAGCAGCGCGAAACGAAGCCGGTGGCGCCGTACTTCGCCGAACGGGTTCGGGTCGACCTCTACCGTACATACGGCCAGAAGGGCCTCTACGAACGGGGACTGCAGGTGAGGACGACCCTGGACGCCCGGATGCAGAGCGCGGCGGAGCAGGCACTGCGCCAGGGCCTGGTTCGGATCGACCGGCTGCGGGGCTACCGTGGGCCCACGTCACGAATCGAGCAGGACGATCTCGAGGCGGAGGATCTCGCCGAGTCGGTCGGGGCTGTTCTCGCCGACTGGGTCGGATTCGAACCGGAGGTCGGCGCGTGGGCGCCCGGCCTCGTCCTCCGGCGCGGCCGGCGCGAGGCGGAGATCCGGATCGGCGAGCACCGCTTCGTGCTCCACCCCGAGGGGTATGCCTGGACCCGGCGCGACGCACCGCCCCTTCAGCGGGGCGACATCGCCTGGTTCGAACTCCGTCCCCCGGAAGAGGCCGATCCGGACAGCGGGACCGGTCCCGGACAGGCCTTTGCGCTCGAGCTCGTCCAGGCGCCGATCGTCGAGGGCGCCGTGCTGCTGCTCGAGTCGTCGACCGGCGCGGTGCGCGCGATGGTCGGCGGCTGGGACTACGAGCGGAGCGAGTTCAACCGCGTAGTCCAGGCCCGGCGCCAGGTCGGTTCGCTGTTCAAGCCACTCGTCTTCGGCGCCGCGTTCGAGCACGGCTTCACCCCCGCCGACACTCTCTTCGATGCGCCGGCGGTCTTCGTGGGAATCGACAACCAGCCGAACTACAGCCCCCGCAACTACTACCGCGAGTACCTCGGCATCCTGACCCTGCGCAAGGCGCTCGAGAAGTCGATCAACGTCACGTCGGTCAAGCTCCAGGACGTCGTCGGCCCCGACCGGGTGATCGACTTTGCCTACCGGGCCGGCATCCGTTCGTCGCTGCCGCCGTATCCGAGTCTGGCCCTGGGCGCCGCCGACCTGAGCTTGCTCGAGGTGGCCACCGCCTATGCGACGATCGCCAACCTGGGCATCCATGTCGAGCCGTACATGATCGAGAGCGTGGCGACCCGGGACGGCCACGAGCTCGAGGCGCACATGCCCCAGGCGTCGACCGTGCTCACTCCGGAGGTCGCGTACCTGCTGACCCACGTGCTCTCCGGCGTGGTCCAGCGCGGAACCGCCCAGTCGGCGAAGAGCCTCGGTCTTGCCGCCGTAGCCGGCAAGACCGGCACCACGGACGGCTTCACCGACGCGTGGTTTGCCGGCTACACCCCCAGGTACACGCTCGTGGTGTGGGTCGGCTACGACCAGCAGCAGCGCATCGGCCGCAACATGACCGGCGCCGCGGCGGCGCTGCCGATCTGGAACGAGGTCCTGCGCCAGGGGATAGAGGACGGCTGGATCGATCCCCGCGAGACCTTCACCCGGCCCAACCAGGTACGCCTGGCCCGGATCGAGTACAACTCCGGCCTGCTCCCGGCGCGTCGCCCCGTGGAACAGCACCTGATCGACGAAGCGTTCATCGCCGGAACCGAGCCGGTGCTTTCCTTCGACCCCGACACCCGGCCCATCTACGACCTGCCCTGGTACCAGCAGCGGGCCCTGTACGGCGAACCCAAGGCCGGCGAGAACATGCCGGAAGACGTCACCGACTGGTCCCTGGTCCGGGACGCCTGGAAGGAAGACGAGGAAGAAGAGTCCTGATCTTGCAGCAGAACCGAGAGGCGCTGCATGAAGCGGGCGGGCCAGAGTCGCGAAACGTCCGACGGCGCACCGACCTCGGCCGTGGTGTCCTCGCGATCGCCGGTCTGAGCAGTCTCGCATTGGCGCAGCCCACTTACGACCTGCTTCGCCGAACGCCCGAGTTCTTTGTCCTTCGGAACCTCTCGATGGGCGACCTCCTGGTCCTGGCCGCCCTGCTCGGGATCGTGCCGGCGCTCCTCCTCTCGGCGCCGGCCGCTGCGGCCCAGTTTCTCCGGCCGGCTTGGGTGCGACCGGCGGTAGCGGCGCCCGCCGGCCTGCTCACCGGAGTGATTGCGCTGCAGGCGGCCCGTGGTCTCCCGGCGGTCCCCGCCACGACCCTGGCCGTGCTCGCCTGCGCCGGTGTCGTTTGGGCCTACGTTCGCTCTCCGGCAGTCCGTTTCTTCGGCCTTCTGCTGTCGGGCGCCACGATCTTCGTGCCGACGATCCTGGTGGTGGACGGCGATGTCCGCCGCGTCGTCGACAACTCACGCCAGCCGGTCGCGGTCGACGGCGCCGGCGCAAGGGCACCGATCGTTCTCGTGGTTTTCGACGAGTGGTCGGTGATCTCGATTCTCGACTCCGAGGGCAGGATCGACCGGGACCGCTTTTCCAACCTGGCCCGGTTCGCCGACCGCGCCACCTGGTACCCGAACGCAACCGCCGCCTCGAACATGACGACACACGCGGTGCCGGCGATGCTGACCGGCTTGATGCCCGAGCGGGGGCGGCTACCGATCGCGGCAGATCACCCGGTCAACCTGTTCACCCTGCTCGGCGCGAGCCATGACATCTTCGCCATGGAAACGTCCACCGCCCTCTGCCCACCAGACCTGAACCTGCTGCCGGGGCAACGTCCTTCCTTCTCCCAACGTTTCGGTCTGTTGATCGCCGATCTCAGCGTCGTGTGGCTCCGACTGACGCTGCCGAAGACATGGGCGGAGCGGCTCCCTCCGGTCACCGAAGCATGGAGCGGATTCAACTGGGGCGGATCGGGAGCGATGGCACCGGCAGCGAGCGATCAACTGGAGCGAGCGAGGTCCCATGCCCGAGGCGCCGAACGGGTAACCGACTATCGTCGCTTCCTCGACTCGATCGGAGCACCGGCGCGACGTCCACCCCTGTACTTCGTGCACACGTTGCTCCCTCATGCTCCCTGGCAGCATCTACCGTCCGGCCGGCCGTACCCGCTTACGAGGTTCCGCGGTCTCGACGAAGGGAACTGGACGACGGATCGCTGGGCGGTTCGCCATCATCGGAAGCGCTACCTGCTGCAGGTCGAGTTCATGGACCGACTGATCGGTGAGCTGATGACCAGACTGGAGTCCAACGATCTGTTCGATCAGAGCCTCATCGCAATCACCGCGGACCACGGCCTTTCCTTTCAGCCCGGCAGGTCGCGACGGCTCCCGGACCCAACCGACGCTTCCGGCAGTCAGGTCCTCGACTTGGTCGCGGTACCCCTGATCATCAAGGCTCCGTTCCAGGACCGGGCACAGATCGACGACAGCCCGGTCTCGCTGGTGGACCTGACACCGCGCATACTCGAACTCGCGGGGGCGAACATTTGGACCGCGCCGCGCCGGACCACGAACAACGCCGAACCTCTGCTGTTCGGCCGCCACGCGGACGGAATTGAGATTCCGGCCGACCGCGCTCCCTGGCGTCGCGCCCGACTCGCGGAGCAGCGCGAGTTGCTGGGTGAGTCGAACGACGCGATGGCGATCGGGACAGTACCCGAGTTGTACGGCCGGCCGCTCTCCGAACTGCCGCTACGCGGCGGCAACGTGCGCGTTCTACTCGATTCCGCCGACCAGTGGAACGATGTCGACGTAGAGGCGACGATGCTGCCAGCGCTGGTCGAAGCCGCCTTCGTGGATCACGATCCCCCTGCCGACCGCTCCGTCGTCGTGGCGCTCAACGGCATCGTGGCGGATTCGGTTCGCCCTCAACGTCGCCCGTCCGGCAGGAGCGGTTTCACGGCAGTGCTTCCCGAAACCCTGTTCCGACCTGGCCGCAACCAGATCGAGCTCTTCCTGGTCTCGGATCGGGGAGACAGACTGGAACTCGAACGCCTCCAACCTCCGCAGGCCTTCGACTACAGAGCGGATCCCGAGTACCTCTATGAGGTGCACCGGGACAGTGCGGGCAGGATCAAGGAACTGCGTCGTCGTCCCGCCAGCGAACCGGCCCTGGCCTCCGAGACGTTTCCCGTGCGTCCGAATTCTCGTCAACTGCGCGGACACCTGGAGGCGACCGTGCCCCAGCGGTCCGCTGCGATGGGAAGGCGTCGGCACTTTCAACTCAGTGGCTGGGGGTTCGACCGGGCCAACCCCGGGCAGCCCAACACGGTGGTCACCATGGTCGGAGGCGCCGACGTGAGAGCCTTCACCGGACCCGCGCTCAAGTACGACTCCTTCTCGCTTCGACTCGAGGTGGATCGGCGCCTCGTCGAGCGGGAGGGCATCGTGGCCTTCGCCGTCGGTCACCGGGGCGTAGCCACTCGACTCCGCTTCTCCTACCAGGCCCTGGAGCGTGAGAGCGGCGGCAGCGAAATCATGCCCATTTCAGACGGTCGTCGACTGGTGGTGCAGCCCACCGGAAACGGTTTCGACGGCGCGGTCGACTCGGTCGTCGCGGTCGCAAAGCGTAGCCAGGTCCACGGCTGGGCTGCTGATCTCGAGCGAGGCGAACCGCCGCGCCAGATCGTCGTCTATCGCGACGGCAAGTTCCTGAACACCCTGGGGCGCGGTAACCGGGAGCGTCCGGACGTGGCTGAGCACTTCGACGACCCCCGCCTCCTGCGGACCGGCTTCCGGGGTGAAGTCATGGACGGGCCCCTTCCGTCGGTCTTCACCCAGCGTCACAGGGTGTTCGCGGTGATGCAGCGGGGCGTAGCCGTGGAACTGCGGGTCCTCTCGCCTCCCGGCCCCGGAGGTTGAGCACGGCCCGCGGCTGCGCGTCGGAGCGACCCTAGCAGCCCGTGGCGGAAGTCCCGGTTCGGGGATGTTCGCGGTGCGCGACGGGGTCGGCGCTGGGAGGTAGCTCGATCAAGTAGAGGAATGGCGATTGGGTTCAGATGGCCAAATTGGGGTGCTGTTTCGCCATCAGGCGGGTTCCGAGAGCGCTCAGACGCAGCCGGAAGCGGCGAAGCAGGGCGAGCAGGGTCTGGCGCCTGCTTTGGAGGCTTCGAGGAGTGCCGAAGCCGACGATGTGGCGCATCAAGAGCCCGAGGTTGCACGCGCTGGCGTGAAGGAGCACTCGCTTGAGGATGTTCGAGCGACCGCGCAGATGCACGCGGCGCATGCCGCCGGTCTCGTACTGGTGAGCGAAGGGCCGCTCGAGCCGTTCCCCTCGCTGGCGCTGCATCCGCTTGCCGCGATTGCCTCGGATCCGGCGGCGGTTCGCGTACACGATGGCCTGCAGCTCCTTCTTGCCCTTCCAGCGACGGCGACCGCGGTCCGGTTCCGCGATGTAGCTGCGAAGGCCCAGTTCGTCGATGTCCGCGAGAACGTCGTTGCTGTGGTACCCCTTGTCGGCAACGACCTCCTCGATCGCGGCTTCGTCCGCGGTCACGGACGACACCTGCTCGAAGGCCTCCTCCAGCGTTTCGTGAAACGACTCCGTGTCGCCCTTCGCTCCGCCCTGAACCGACACCCCCACGATCGTCCCGTGCTCGAGGTCCACCGCCTGCTCCGCCTTGTAGGCAAGGTGCGTGCGGCCATCCTTCATCTTGGTGATCTGCGCATCCGGGTCGTGCGGATTCTCCCACTCCTCGTTCGACAGCTTCTTCTTGCGCTTGCGGTCGAAACGGGCCAGCTCGGCCCGCGTCGGCGTCTCTACCCCCGACGCCTCCGCCAGACCGCGCACGAACGTCTCGTAGTCGTCGCCGCTGTCGCGACGCACGATGCTACGCAACGCCGCGTTCGCCTCCAGCGTCGTCGCGTCCACGCCCACCGTCTTGCCCGACAACAGACCCGACTCCGCCAGACGACGAAGCACCCATGAAAACACACGCCGGTGAGACTCCACATCGATGCGCCGGCGCGTCCGCGAAATCGTCGAATGATCCGGCGCCGCCTCACTCAGGCCCAATCCCAGGAAGCGGCGAATGCTCAGAGAATCCTGAGCCCGCCAGGCGATCGCGCGCTCCGAATCCAAACCCTCGAAGTACCCCAACAGCAGCAAGCGAAAGTACCGCCCCGGCGCCAGACTCGGACGCCCTATGCGCTCCGCATAGAACCGCGAACACTCCGACTCCGCGAACTCGTCGAACCCGCTGGATTCCAGAATCCCGTTCAACCGCTCGTAGAACGGGTGCCCCGCGCTTCGAGGCAGATCACCTGCCGACACCCACAGAGGCTCCTGACCGCTGCTTCTACTCTTCTTGCCCATAGACATGCTTCTATCCTACGCGAGCGCAGAGAACCGACTTTCACCACGGGCTGCTAGGCGGGACGCACGCCGATCAGCGCGTAGTCACGGTGGCCGTACAGGAGGTCGTCGAGTTCGTCGCGGAGACGGTTGAGGCGGTCCGCCAGTTCCCGGGTCTGACCGTCCAACCCATCGAGTGAGATCTCCGGCAGGCGCTCCTCTTCAGGGTAGGGCCGCAGTTCGAACTGTTCGATGCCGGCAAACCCGGCGCTCTCGTAGCTGGCGCGCAGCGTCTCCGGGTGAACCGGCCGCACGTGCGTCGGATCGAGCCAGAAGCTGCGCGCGGTCACGGAAACCGAAAGCGGATTCGGCGTCTCGAGCAGCAGAAGCCCCCCAGGGCGAAGGGCCGCGAAGGCGAGCCGGACGAGGCGGTCGACGGCGTCCGGCGCCAGGTGCTCGATCACGTGAAAGGACACGATTCCACCTACGGATCCGGGCTCGACGCCGGCCAGGGCCTCCGGCAGACCGCCCTGCTCGACTTGAAGGCCCTGCTGGGAACAGCGGCGCACCATGGCAGCCGAGGAATCGATGCCACGACACTCGACTCCCTCCTCCCGGAGGAAGGCCAGCGCCTCCCCGCGGCCGCAACCGAGGTCCAGGACCGGCGACGCCTCGCGCAGCCGCGGCAGATAGACCTGAATGCGCTGCCGGATTTCCTCCTCGCCGCCGCGGAAGCGGTGCTCGAACGTCAGGTAGGAGGCATCGTCGACGATGGACCGCAACGTCCCCGCCGCCTCCTCGCCTCCCCTGGCCAAAGCCGATCGCAGGAGACCGGCGAGTTCGTCCGCTTCGCGGCGGTACCGGTCCAGCTTGCGGTCGACGCGACCGAACAGCGCGTCATCATGACGCATGACTTCGTCCAGGCCCTGGCGCAGGAAGTTCTCCAGGTGACTGGCCCGCCGATCCAGTTCCCCGAGCCGCTGCTCGAAGATCCGGTTGACCTCCCCCTGGTGATGCCGCCACTCCCGAAGCTGCTGGACGTGGCCCAACAGGATGAGGTTGAAGACCCGCTGGCGCTCCCAGAGGTCCTTCTGGGGCAGGTGGACGAAGGGACGCAGCAGCCGCTTGAAAGCCACCAGAAACCGCCCGGCAAGGCCGCGGTGGCTGCGAATGGGGAACGGAATGTCCCGATCCCAGAGGTGGCGCCAATCCTCGAGACGATGGGTCGGCCGATCCCCAAGGAAGTCTTCGACTTCCGGCAGCCCAAGGAAGTCTCCGACTTCCGGGGGCCCAAGGAAGTCTTCGACTTCCGGGGGTCCGCTGTCTTGGCCCACCCCTTCACCGTCCGCGCCGACGGCCTCCTCGGGCGCCCCGTCGAGCACGTCTGCCTCGCTGGAGACCTCAGGTCTCAGGCACGACCTCGACGGCAACTTCGGCAATCACTTCCGTGTGGAGGTCGACCCGCACGACATGATCACCCAAACTCTTGATGCCGCCCGACAGGTCCACCATGCGGCGATGGACCTGAACGCCCTTGGCTGCGAGCGCCTCGGTCACTTCCGTCGGAGTGACCGAGCCGTAGAGAGTTCCCGACTCGCTGGCCCGCTTGGCGATTTTGAGCTTCACGGCGGCAAGTGCGGCCGAGATCTCGGCGGCAGCCGAGCGCTCCGCCGCGTGCCGGGCGTCGAACTTCGACCGCTGCGACTCGAACCAGTGCCGGTTCGACACCGTGGACGGCGCGGCCAGCTCCCTCGGATACAGGTAGTTCCGTGCGTAGCCGGGCTTCACGTCGACGACTGCGCCGCGCCCACCGAGCCCCCTCATGTCCTGAAGCAGGATGACTTCCATCTCTCGTTCCAACCGTTCAGTCAGCGGTGTACGGAATCAGGGCCAGGAACCGCGCACGCCGGATGGCGCGAGCCAGCATTCTCTGGTGCCGGGAGGAGTTGCCCGAGATTCTGCGGGGGAGCACCTTGGCCCTTTCCGGAACGAAGGGCCGCAGCGTCGCGATGTCCTTGTAGTCGATGTACTCGATCCCATCAACGGTGAACTTGCACACCTTCCGGCGGCGGAAAAAGGTCTTGCGTTTTGGCATTTCTTGATTCTCCCCTAGCTGGCGGTCTCGGCGAAAACCGTCGACTCAACGGGCACCTTGCCCTTGCTTGCCGCGCGCTTCAGATCAAGGTCCGTCCGCACCACCAAGTGACGCAGGACGCGCTCGTTTTGAAGCATACGCTGTCCGACCTCGGCAAGGCCGTTGTCGCCTCCGTCGGACTCCAGGTAGTAGATGTGGTACCGCCCCTCGGTGAACTTCCGGATCGGGTAGGCGAGCCGTCGCTTTCCCCAGGATTCCTCCTGGGTGATCCGGGTCTTGCCCTCCGCCACAAGCATCACGGCAAAGCCGTCGCTCAACTGCACCGCCTCCTCGTCCGAGAGGCGTGGGTCCGCAATAAAGACCAGTTCGTATGTTCGTGTCAATCGTTCATCCTCGGTGCGGCGGTCGCGGTGGGTCGAAGACGGAGGGCGAGGTTTGTCCGCGAGCGCATGGTCATGTTCGTTGGCGCCCAAACCGCAACGAATCGGCGGCGGAATCTATCACGCTCATCCCTCATAGGACGAGCAGGGGCGCGATGACCAGGGACACCACGGACATCAGCTTGATCAGAATGTTCAGGCTCGGGCCGGCGGTGTCCTTGAACGGATCGCCCACCGTATCCCCAACCACCGCCGCCTTGTGCGCGTCCGAACCCTTGCCGCCATGGGCGCCGGCCTCGATGTACTTCTTCGCGTTGTCCCAGGCGCCACCGGCATTGGACATGAAGATCGCGAGCAGGACGCCGCCTGCCGTGACACCGGCAAGCACGCCCGCCAACGCCTCGACATCGTAGAAGCCGACCGCGACCGGGACCAGGATGGCAAGCAGACCCGGCGCGACCATCTGCCGGAGTGCCGCCGCGGTGGAAATGTCCACGCAACGGGCGTAGTCCGCTTTCGCCTTCCCCTCCATCAGACCGGGAATTGTGCGGAACTGGCGCCGCACCTCCTCGATCATCTCGAAGGCCGCCTTGCCCACGGCCTTCATGGCCATCGACGAGAACAGGAAGGGCAGCATGACGCCGATGAACAGGCCGCACATCACGCGCGGGTTCACCAGGTCCATGCCCTCCAGACCGACGGTGGTCCGGAACGCCGCGAACAGCACCAGGGCGGTCAGCGCCGCCGAGCCGATCGCGAAACCCTTGCCGATCGCGGCTGTCGTGTTGCCGACCGCGTCCAGCTTGTCGGTCCGCGCCCGAACCTCGGCGCCCAGATGGCTCATCTCGGCGATGCCGCCGGCGTTGTCGGCAACCGGTCCGTAGGCGTCTACGGCAAGCTGGATTCCGGTCGTCGACAGCATGCCCAGGGCCGCGATCGCGATGCCGTAGAGACCCGCCTGAGCGTGGGCCACCAGGACCGCGGCGACCAGAACGACGATCGGAAGCGCCGTCGACTGCATGCCGACGGCCAGACCGCCGATGATGTTCGTGGCACTACCGGTCAGGCTGTCCTTGGCGATGCTCTGTGCCGGCGCCTTCGACTCGGAGGTGTAGTACTGCGTGATCAAGCCGATCAGGAGTCCGGCCACGAGGCCCGCAACGGTGGCCAGGAAGACTCCCATGGACCCGAACTCCTGGCCCTCGATGACGTACCGGGTCTCCCCCAGCAGCCAGCGGGCCGTGAACCAGGTCACGACCAGCATGATTCCGGCAGCCGCGAAGGTGCCCAGGTCCAGGGCGTGCTGCGGGTTCCCCCCCTCCCTGGTGCGCACCAGGAAGGTCGAGGCCAGCGACACGAGGATGCCGAGGCCGGCCAGGAGCATCGGCAGGAGGATCAGATTCGGCGTGAACGCCTCTCCCGCCAGCGTCCTGGTGCTGACTCCGAGGACGAGCGTGCCGACAATGGCGCCGACGTAGGACTCGAACAGGTCGGCGCCCATGCCGGCCACGTCGCCGACATTGTCGCCCACGTTGTCCGCAATCACCGCCGGGTTGCGCGGGTCGTCCTCGGGAATGCCCGCTTCGACCTTGCCGACCAGGTCGGCGCCGACATCGGCGGCCTTCGTGTAGATGCCGCCGCCGACGCGCGCGAACAGCGCGATCGAAGAAGCGCCGAAGGAGAAGCCCGTCAGCACCGTCACCACCTGGCTCAGAGACTCGTTGTCGCCGCTGCCGAACATCGAGGCGTAGAGCAGGTAGAGCAGCGACAGCCCCAGAATGCCAAGCCCCACCACCGCAAAGCCCATCACCGCACCGCCTGAGAAGGCGACTGCCAGGGCTCGGTTGAGGCTGGTCCGGGCGGCCGCGGCGGTGCGCACGTTGGCCGAGGTGGCGACGCGCATGCCGAAGAACCCGGCCAGACCCGAACAGAGGGCGCCGCCGAGCACGGAGACCCCGATCCAGGCGGAGCTGCCCGCGCGGTCGGAATTGGCAAGCGCCAGCAGGGCCGCGGCCAGGAGGACGAAGATCCCGAGGATGCGGTATTCGCGGCCCAGGAACGCCATCGCGCCATCGCGAATGTGGCCGGCAATCTCAGCCATCACGTCGTCGCCGGCATCCTGCCGGTTGATCCACCGGCTCCGCAGCAAGGCGTAGATCAGAGCTGCCACGCCGCAAACAGGCAGCAGGTAGTACAGGTAGTAAATGATGTCCACTATCCGTTTCCCCTCATCCCTTTTACAGGTTCATCCGTTGTACTCGTTCATGGTGATGTCGACGCCGCGGTCGACCCAGCTCAGGACGCAGTCGGCGGCGCGGCGCACCATGTGCGCGGCAGTTTCGACTTCCCCGCCCGCGAAAGGAGCGAGCACGAAGTCCGGGAGCCCCGCTTCGATGTCGGTCGACCTCCCATCCGCTTGTTCCGCCTTGCACGCCGCGATGCCCAACCTCAGCCGGGGCACCGCCGGGGTGCGCAGGTTCTCGATGATCGACTCCATTCCGCGGTGGCCGCCCGGACTGCCCCGGCCGCGAAGGCGCAGCCTTCCCAAGGGTAGATGGACTTCGTCGTAGACGACCAGGATGTTTTCCGGAGCATAGCCATTCCGTTCACTGAGGCAACGTGCCGTGTAGCCGCTGCGGTTCATGTAGGTCTGCGGAGTCGCCAGGTCGACCGGGGTGGCAGCGGTCCAGAAGGCGCCGCAGATCTCCAAGCCGAGACGGACATTCAGTCGCTTTGCCAGTTCCTCGACAACGCGAAAGCCGAGATTGTGACGGGTATCGGCATATTTGGCGCCCGGATTGCCGAGACCGAGGACCAATCGCGGTGCGTCGCCAGCGCCGCCAAGCGCCTCGCCTTGCTCGGAGTTTGGCCCCATCCCCCACGCTCCCCAGGAGTCAACACGTCTCGACAGCACTTCGCGCCGCTCTCGCCGCGTCGATTCCTAGGCGTCTTCGTCCTCCGACTCCGCCTTCCCGCCCACCACTTCGGGCTCGTCGGTGAAGGCTTCGAGCAGTCCGTCCTCGTCTTCTTCTTCTTCCTCTTCCACGATTTTCGGGGCGCCAATCGACATGATCACGCGGTTGCCGTCCTCCTCGAGCCGCACCGCGTCGGGGAGCACGAGCTCGCGGGCCTCTACGTGCTGGCCAATGTGCAGCAGCGTGACATCGAGCTCGATCGATGACGGAATGGCGCCGGGCAGACAGGTGACCGCGATCTCGCGGGTGATGAACTCCAACAGGCCGGCCTCGTTCCTGACCCCTTCGGGGCTTCCGATCAGCACGACCGGCACCGAGACCTGGACTTCCTGGTCCATCTTCACCCGCTGAAAGTCGATGTGGACCAGCGTACCGGTCAAGGGGTTCCACTGCAGGTCGCGGATCATCGTGTGGCGACTGCGATCCGTACCCTCCAGTTGGAGCAGGAAGACGGCATTCTCTCCGCCCTCCCGGATCAGATGCAGCACGCTCTTGCCGTCGACCCGGATGGCCGCCGAATCGGCGTCGCCGCCGTAGACCACGGCCGGGACCTCACCCGACGCCCGCAGACGGCGGTTCGCGTTCTTTCCGGTCTGCTCACGCAGCCGGACCGTGACTGTGGGTTCGCTCACTTCGAGCTCCTTGTAGTGACGGACAGCTCAGACGAAGAGGGACGTCACGGAGCTGTTGTCGTGGATTCTGCGGATGGCCTCGCCAAGCAGGGCCGCAACGCTGTGCGGACGCAGCCGTGTGCTCCGGGCGAGCTTGTCCCCGAGCGGCGTCGTATTCGTCACCAGGACGCCCTCGAGTTTCGAGTCTTCGATTCGTTCGATCGCGGAGGCCGAGAGAACGCCGTGTATCCCGGCGGCGAAGATCCTCCGCGCACCCTGGGCAGCCAGCGACTCGACCGAGTTCAGCAGCGTGCCGCCGGTGTCGATGATGTCGTCGAGAATCAGCACGTCCCGTCCCTTGACGTCGCCGATCACGTTCATCACCTCGGCCTTGTTCGGGGCCACCCGGCGCTTGTCGATGATGGCGAGCTCCGTGTGCAGACGCTTGGCGATCGCCCGCGCCCTCGCCACGCCCCCGGCGTCCGGGGCCACGATCATCAGGTCGTCGATGCCGAGCGCCCTGATCGCGTCCAGAAGAACCGGCGCCGCGAACAGGTGGTCGACGGGGATGTCGAAGAAACCCGAGATCTGGGCCGCATGAACATCCATCGTCAGCAGCCGGTCGGCGCCCGCAGCCGTGATGACGTCCGCCACCAGCTTGGCGGTGATCGGCACCCGCGGCTTGTCCTTCTTGTCCTGGCGGGCATACCCGTAGTACGGAATGACGGCTGTTACCCGCGCCGCCGAGGCCCTCTTGACCGCGTCCAGCATGATGAGCAGCTCGACGAGGTTGTCGTTGACCGGAGGGCAGGTCGGCTGCACGATGAACACGTCGGTGCCGCGAACGTTCTCCTGGATCTGGCAGAAGAGCTCGCCGTCGGCGAAGTTGTAGGCCGTGACCTGGCCCGGCACCATGCCCAGGTAGCTGCAGATCTCGTTCGTCAGTGCCGGGTGCGCCCGGCCGCCGAAGATCTTCAGCTCCGTGTACATGGCCCGTTCGACGTTGTTGGCGTGGACGGTCATCAGGGGAGAGAAGGCTGGCGCGTCCTCGTGGTTGGGGCGGGAGGATTCGAACCTCCGATAGCGAGATCCAAAGTCTCGTGCCTTACCACTTGGCGACGCCCCAGACGGGCCGGCGGATTGTACATGAAGCCGCGGCAAAGGGACGCCCGCAGGCAACAGCCGGGAACGGGCGTCAAGAGTTCAATTCCGCACCGCGGCTCCTGGGCAGCGTCCAGGTTCGAAACAGTCGAACGTCCAGGCCCGTCACCGCCCGCTCGGCGCCCTTCCAGCTACCGAGCCCGAACACCGCGCCGCCGCTGCCGGAAACCTGCGGCCCCCGGTCCGACTCGTCGAGCGATGCGGCCCGCAGGGCGAGGAGCAACCGGTCCACCTCCGGATGGAGCCGCCGGACAACCGGTTCCAGGTCGTTGCCCCGGAGCCACTGGCAGGTCTCGCTTCGCGCCGTCGGCGCCGGCAGCAGTTCTTCTTCGGCGGGCGCTGTCGCTGACGCCAACGCCGGGGGCCGGCTCCAGCGCCGGTACACGTCAGCGGTGGACACCTCCACCGCCGGCGCCGCAACGACCACCGGAGTCACTTCGACATCCTCCAGAGCCTGCAGCTTCTCGCCCCGGCCGGTCGCCAGCGCCGTCCCGCCGACCAGGAAGAAGGGCACATCCGAACCGACCGCGGCGGCAGCGGTGTGCAACCGCTCAGGACTGAGCGGTTCGCCCCAGAGTTCCTGCAACGCGGCCAGGGTCCCCGCCGCGTCGCTGCTGCCGCCGCCCAGTCCGCTGCCGGCCGGAATGCTCTTCCTCAGTTCGAAGCGGACACCCCGCGCCGGCTCGCCGACGGCCTCGAAGAACGCTCGCGCCGCCGCCAGCACGAGGTTCGAGTCATCCGTCGGCGCCCCGCCCCCGGGCACCTCGAGGCCCATGGGCTCAGTCGGGTCGATCCGGCGCACCGTCAGCCGGTCGCAGAGACCGACCGTCTGCAACACGGTCGATATCGCGTGGTAGCCGTCGCGGCGCCGGCGGTGTACCCGCAGACTCAGGTTGACCTTGGCGGGGCACGTCAGACTGACCTCCGTCTTCATCGGTCGGCGCCGCCGGAATCGCAGGCGCCCCGCAAATAGCCATCCGGTACTTCCGGCGCCCGCAGCGCACCTCTCAGTTCCCTTGCCGGCTTGTTCTGACGCCAAAGGAGTTCAAGCCCGGTCTCGGGCTCGACCAGCCGCGACATACCGCTGTCGTCGAGCCTCCACGAGGCCCTCGTCTCAGCGTCCCGGTGCAGAGTCCAGCGGCGCGGGCCGCCCCTCGTCGTCACCGCCGTCCAGCGCCGGCCCCAGCGGTCCTCGAAGTCGAGCTCTACCGAGCCGGCGGCCACTGCCGCCTCCGCGGGCCCGGGGTCGAACGGCGGCGCCGGCAATCGCCGCAACAGCAGCGCGGCGACCGCACCGGCAGGTACCGGGCCCAGAGACAGGGCGGGGATCTCCAGGTCGCCTCGATAGCGGCAGAAGGTGCGGTCGCGCACCCACAGGACCAGGGCGCTGCCCTCCCGAACGTTGAGGTCCCACCATCGGCGCCCCAACCGATCCGAGGCCTCCACGTGAAAGCGGTCCGGCGACTCGAAACGCAACACGAGGCGCAGCGTTCCGTTTCCCTCCGGACCGTCGTACTGCATCTGGACGATGCGTTGGGTACGCCACTCCGCCTCGGGAATCTCCCACGGCAAGGCGGCCGCGGCAGCGCCGGGATCTCCGCCAGGCGGAAGATCAAGCGCCGGGCCGGCACTGGCGCAGCCGGTGAGCCAGGGCAGGCTCAGCAGCACCAGCAGCAGCGCCCCGGACTGGTTCGCAGGCGTCAGCGAGTTACCGCGGAGACAGTTCGCCCAGCTTGCGGCGCACGACGCTGACGTTTTCGTCGTCGTTGATCGCCAGTGCATGCTCGTAGGCCTCCCGGGCTCGCCGCGTATCGCCGAGCGCGACATAGACATCGCCGAGATGCTCCAGGACGGTGGAGTCCTCCGGCGCCAACTGGTTCGCCCGCTCCAGGTGGCGGCGAGCCTCTTCGAACTCCCCCAGCCGGAACAGCGCCCAGCCCAGGGAATCGATGTAGGCGCCGTTGTTCGGCTCGAGAGCCACGGCTCGGCGCACAAGCTCGAGCGCCTGCTCCAGATTCTCGCCGTTGTCCGCCCACATGTACCCGAGGTAGTTCATCGCGGTGCTGTTCTCTGGCTGGATCTCAAGCACCGCCTGGAACTGCTCGGCCGCTTCGTCGTAGCGGCGCGTACGCTCGTACGCCTCCCCGAGCTGAAAGAACAGACCCGCGCGAAGAGTCTCCGGTTCGAGTTCCAGGCCGGTTTCGGCACCGCTGTCGACCTGGACGAGCGCCCGCTCGATCAAGGGCGAGGACTCGGCGAACCGACCCCGCAAACGCCAGAAGTCGGCGATCCCGATCAGTTGCGCGATGTCTCCAGCCGCCGCGAACCGATCGAGGGAGCGCATGGCGAGGCGCTCCTCATCGAGGTCGACGTAGAGCCCGGCCTTCCGGTGGATCGCCTGCACGTCCGGTTCCCCGTCCTCTCCGCCGCGGAGCAGGCGCTCGATGGCAAGCGTGTCTCGCCGAAGGATGGCCATCGCACGCCGTTTCCTGCCCGACTCCGCCAGCAATTCCGCCTGACTCAGCAGGAGTTCGACCGACGCGCCGCGCCGCTCTTCTTCGGCCTCCAACTCGGCGAGGGCCTGGTCCGTTTCCCCCGACCGCCGTAGCGCCTCGACCAGGAGACCGAGACCGAAGTCGGCCGTTTCGCGCCCCTGCTGCGTACTCCGGTCGGCTCGATCGACCATGCCCCGGCCGATCTGGCGGATCCGCTCCCACTCGTCCGCCCTCATCAACTGGCGCACGAGTTCACTCAGGATCTGCGGCTCGTCCGGCTGTTCCCTCCGCAGACCTTCGAGCAGGTCGATCGCCTCCCGCTCCTGGCCTGAGGCCGCCAGGATGCGCGCCTCCAGAAAGCGGGCGCCCGGGTTCCGGCGGGCGGCGCGCGGAAGCTCGCGCAGACGCCGCAGGCCCTCGGCAAGATCTTCGGTTCGTTGATCTGGCGTCCGCCC
Organism: Candidatus Multivorans sp.; assembly: GCA_965216125.1. Lineage (GTDB taxonomy): Bacteria > Acidobacteriota > Thermoanaerobaculia > Multivoradales > Multivoraceae > Multivorans. Next base: position 4,315,504 of record OZ244152.1, read on the forward strand.
GCGGGAGATGGCGCGCCGGTAGTACTCCTCCGCCAGCGCACCCCGAACGGGAACGCTGTCGGAGAACTCCGCGGCCAGAGCCTCCAGCATCTCGATCGCCCTGGCGTGGTTCCCCTGCCGGCTTTCCCTTCCCGCCAGCTCCAGCCGCTCCTCGACCGAGAGATCATCGAACCGCAGCATGTCGGTCTGGACTTCCCGCGCCCGATCGTCCTCGCCGGCCTCCCTCAGCGCATTGACCAGCATCTGCTGCAGTTGACGGTTGCCGTTGTGGTAGCTGACCAACTCTTCGAGAACCGCTGCCGCCTCCTTGTGCTGCCCAAGCGCCCCGTGAATCTGGAACAGGAACAGCATGCCGTCGATGTCGCTCGGCGCCAGCTCGCGCAGGGCCTTGAGCGCCTCCAGGGCGCGGCCCACCGCTGCCCGATCCCGACCGCCGTCGGAAAGCTGCATCTGAATCCGCCCGTATCTGCGCAGGACGTCAACATCATCAGGCGCATTCCGGTACGCGACGGCCAGGTGTTCCGCCGCCTCGTCGAAGCGCCGGAGCTGACTCAGGAAGTCCGCGAGCCCAACCCTCAGAAAGGGCGCCACCGGATCCATGGCCACCGCCCGCTCATAGAGCTCCAACGCCTCGTCGGTCCGGCCGGGCTCGGCGGCCAGCACGCGGGCGGCAGCGAACAGGAAGGGGCCGCTGTCGACAACCGGCTCGGCGGCCTCCTGTCCGACCGCGCCGGACGCTCCAAGGCAGAGCAGCGCCAGCGTCGTCACCGCGCCGCGGCCACGCCACATCCGTGGTCTCGATGACGCCGGGTTGAGTCCTGCGGGGTCCATGCGGCCGCCAAGGTTAGCAGTCTCGGCGACCCTCTCTGCGTGCGTACGGAGCCACTGAATCCTTTACGCGAGCGGCCCGAGCGCGCTAGAATGACCGATCCACGGCCAATCGCGCGGCGGTGCTCGGCGTTCTGCCCGCAACCCGCGCCCCGCAACCCGGCCGCCGGCTCTGAGGAGGCGCTCCCTATGATCAAGGCGGACATCGTGAACCGCGTCGCTGAGCACTCGGATCTTCCCCGAGTCAAAGCCGCGCGAGCGGTCGACACGATCCTCGGGGCCATGAAGGACGCCCTTGGCGATGGCAAGCGGATCGAACTCCGCGGCTTCGGTGTCTTTCAGGTCCGCAACCGCAAGCGCGGCGTAGGACGCAATCCGAAGACCGGAGTCGAGGTCACGATCGCCCCCGGCAAGACGGTCCGCTTCAAGCCCGGGAAAGAACTCAAGAACCTGTAGTTCCGCCCGTCCCGCGGCTGAATCAGGTGGCGGGCGGGAACCCGGGTGGCGCGAACGCGCGCCACCCGCGAACCAGTCCGAGCGCTCGTCATAGAGCGCTCGGATGGAAATCCAGCACGAACGTCACCGGCCCGTCGTTCACCACGTCCACACGCATCCGGGCCCCGAAGCGGCCGCCTTGGACGGTCAGGCCCACCTCTTCCAGCCTCCGGCGCATGTCCGAGAGCAGCGGCGCCGCGATCTCCGGACGCGCCGCCCGGTCGAAGGAGGGGCGTCTTCCCTTCCGTGTCGAGGCCGCGAGCGTGAACTGCGACACCAGCAGGATCGAGCCGCCGGCTTGCCGCACGTCCAGGTTCATCCTTCCCTGCTCGTCATCGAAGAGCCGGAGACGAATCAACTTGGCCGCCGCGGCCGCCACTTGATCCTCGCCGTCGCCGACCTCCACTCCCGCCAGCACAAGCAAACCGCCGTCGATCCGACCGACGGTCCGGCCATCGACCGTCACCGATGCCGAACTGACCCGCTGCACGACCAGGCGCACGGCGGAACCATACCTCTGCCGCGCAAGCTGCTACTTCAGCGGTTACGATCAGCAGAACGGCCGGGCGACGCACCGGACCCGAGTTCCGTACAACCAGGTGAGAAGCGCGATGCCGGTCGCGCCACCAGGACTCGCCTGCCGAAACAAGCCCGACGTTCCCTCCCGAACCACCAGAAAGGACGACTCTACCGCCATGCTGAACCACGTGACCCTGATCGGCCACCTCGGCCGCGACCCTGAGATCCGCACGACCCAATCCGGCCAGACGGTCGCAAACTTCAGTGTCGCCACGAACCGTCGCTGGACGGACCGGGACGGCAACCGCCAGGAGGAGACGGAGTGGCACTACGTCGTCTGCTGGGGCCGTCAGGCCGAAGTCGCCGGCCAGTACCTGACAAGAGGCAAGCTCGTCTCGGTCGAGGGTCGACTCCAGACCCGTTCCTGGGACGATCAGCAATCCGGCCAGAAGCGCTATCGCACCGAGGTCATCTGCCGCAACTTCCAGATGCTCGGCGGCCGTGGCGACAGTGGCGGACAGCCCGGCTCCGGGCAGAGTCAGGGGGCTCCACCCCAGGGGGCTCCAGCCCAAGCCGCTCCAGCCCAGGCCGCTCCCCACGACGCCGGCTTCGACCCGGCGGGCGGCGACGACGACATCCCCTTCTAGGGCTAGCGCGGCAGAACTACCGGAGGCCGGCGCTTCGCGCCGGATGCGGGCAGGATGCCCGCGTTCCCAGGGCAGATCGTTCTACCGCGCAAGCTCCCAGGGCTAGGAGGTCTCCGGCGGCTTCGCACCGGACTTGAGCCGATCCTTGAGGGTTTGCACCAGGTTCAGTGCGGCCACCGGCGTCAACTGGTCCACGTCGACGACCTTCAGCGCCTCGATCACGGCCTCGTCCTCGCCGGCCCACAGGGCGAGCTGATCGGGTCCTTGGTGCGCCGGCGCGCCGGCCGCGCCGTCGACGACCCGTGGCTTGCCGGAAAAGCTGTACTGCTGCGACTCGATGTTGGCCAGCACCGCAGCCGCGCGCTCGACCACTTCCGCCGGCACTCCCGCCAGACGCGCGACGTGCAGCCCGTAGGACTTGTCCGCGCGGCCGGGGGCGACCCGGTGAAGGAACAAAATCTGATCCAGCCATTCCTTGACCGCCATGCGCCGGTTCGCAACCCGCGCAAGGGTCGCCGGCAGACCGGTCAGCTCGTGGTAGTGGGTGGCGAAGAGCGCCAGGCACCCGTTGTGCTCGTGCAGGCGCTCGATGATCGCCCAGGCCAGTGACAGCCCGTCGTAGGTCGACGTGCCCCGACCGACTTCGTCGAGCACGACGAGGCTGTCGCGCGTCGCGTGGCGCAGGATGTTCGCGGTCTCGACCATCTCCACCATGAAGGTGGATTCGCCCCGAGCCAGGTCGTCGCTGGCGCCGACGCGGGTGAAGATGCGGTCGACCAGACCGATCTCGGCGCTCTGAGCGGGCACGAAGCTGCCGGCGTGGGCCATGAGCACGATCAGCGCCGCCTGCCGCAGATAGGTCGACTTGCCGCCCATGTTGGGACCCGTGAGCAGGACGATCTGCTCCTTTTCCCAGTCCAGTGCGATGTCGTTCGGAACGAAACCCGACGCGCCCCGCACCGCCGCCGCCGACCGTTCGACCACCGGATGCCGCCCTTCGCGGATCTCGATGCGGCCTCCGGACGCCAGCATCCGCGGCCGCACGTAGTCATAGCGGCCGGCTGCCTCGGCCAGGGCGATCAGACAGTCGATCTCCGCCAGCGCGCCAGCCAGTTCCAGGAGCCGCGGGGCCTGCTCCGCGGCCTCCGTCCGCAGCCCCTCGAACAACTGCGCTTCCAGCGCGAGCTGGCTGCTCTCGGCGCCGAGGATCTGCTGTTCCAGCGCTTTCAGTTCGTCGGTGACGTAGCGTTCGGCATTGGTCAGCGTCTGACGGCGCACATAGTGTTCGGGAACCCGAGCCTGCTGGGTCTTCCGCACTTCGAAGTAGTAGCCGAAGACCCGGTTATAGCCGACCTTGAGCGTCGCAATACCGGTCGCCTCGCGTTCCTGGGCTTCGAGACGGGCGATGTGTCCCTTGCCGTCCCGCGCCAGCGACCGGAGCCGGTCCAGCTCCCCGTCGACGCCACCGGCGATCACGCCGCCCTCGGTCAAGGAACCGGGCGTCTCAGCCAGCACCGAGTCCAGCCTCGACCGGAGTTCGGGCAGCGCATCCACCGCGGCGAGACGCTCCAGCAGCTCCGCCTGAAGCCCGTCAAGTGCCCCCAGCACGGACGGCGCCTCGCGCAGGGTATCCCGCAATGCCCCCACCTCGCGAGGCGTGATCCGACCAAGCACCACACGCGAGGTCAACCGCTCCAGATCGGCAATCCGCTTCAACCGCGCCCGCAGCGCCTCCCGCCGGGCAATGTGCACAAGCAACACCGCCACCCCATCGTGGCGGTCGCCGAGCGCCGCCAGGTCGCGCAGCGGCCGGCTCAACCAGCGTCGCAGCATGCGCGCCCCCGGCCCGGTGAGCGTCAGGTCGAGGACGTCCACCAGGGTTCGGCCCGCCTGGTGCTGGAGGTGGCGAAAGACCTCCAGGTTGCGCAGCGTCGTCTCGTCCAGCACCACGCATCGATCGTCGTGCTGAACCTCCAGCGCGGCGACGTGGTCGATGTCGGAGCGGGCCGCGCGGCGGGCGTAGTCCAGCACCAGGGCCGCGGCGGTCACCGCGGCCTCCCCCTCCACGAGACCGAACCCGCGCAGGTTCTGGACCCGGAACTGCCGCCGCAGGACACGCTCGGCCGACGCCGGGCGCGGCGCCTGGGCCTCGTCGACCTCCGTGTGGGAGGGGCCGGCACGCTCGATCCAGGCCGGTAGATGGCCGTCGGGATCGCTCCCGCCGGCGCCGAAGTCGGCGGCGCAGGTGAGGACTTCTCGTGGCGCCAGCCGTTCCAGATCCTCGACCGCCTCCTCGGCGCTCGGCCAACGCCGCACGAAGAACTCACCGGTCGAGAGATCGAGAAACGCTCCCGCACCACATGCCCCGTCGAAACGGATTCCGGCCAGGTAGTTCGGGCGGGCCTGGTCCAGCATTTCAAGGTCGCTGATCGTGCCCGGCGTCACGATGCGGGTGACCTCCCGGCGGACCAGACCCCGGGCCTGCGCCGGGTCCTCCATCTGGTCGCACACCGCGACCTTGTAGCCGGCGTTCAGCAGCCTGCCGATGTAGGCGTCGGCCGCGTGGTGGGGCACGCCGCACATCGGCGCCTCGCTGGCCGTACCCTTCTGGCGCGCGGTCAGGGCCACGTCGAGCACCGGCGCCGCGGTGACGGCGTCCTCGAAGAACATCTCGAAGAAGTCGCCCATCCGGTACAGGAGGATGGCGTCGGGATGCTCCGCCTTCACGGTCAGGTAGTGCCGGAGCATCGGCGTCATCGCCGAGAGCTTCCGTGCCGACCCCCGCGATCCAACGGCAGACACCCGCGAATCCTCCGCGTCTTCGGCGGTGCTCGATCTAACCACGGGCGACCGCCAGTATATTGAGTGGCATGGCACCGCTGCTCGCGCTCGACACCGGCTCGGCCATCGTCAGCGTGGCGGTTGGTGAGCCCGAGCGGTTCGAGGTGCTGTCCGCGCCCCAGGGCCGTTCGTCGCGCGAGCTGATCGCGATGATCGACGAACTCCTGACCCGCGCCGGCATCAAGCCGCGGAATCTGTCGGGCATCGGGGCCGCCCGCGGACCGGGCAGCTTCACCGGCCTGCGCGTGGGACTCGCCACCGCGCTGGGACTCCACCAGGCCTCCGGCGTCAGGGCGGGCGCCGCATCCACGTTCGAAATCCTGGCCGCCCACTACTTCGAGCGCGCCGGGAATGGCGCCACGGAGGTCGTCGCCGCAATCGACGCCCTCCGTGAACGCTGGTACACGCAGCCCATGCGGCTGGAGAAGAACGGCAGGATCCGAGCCGGCGGTCCGCCGACGATTCGGGATCGCGTCGACCTCGTCAAAGGCAAGCTGCCGCTCGTCGGGCAGGGCGTCTCCCGGATTCCCGCCCCGGCAGGGACGATCGAGCCGTCCGAACTCGCACCGACCCTGCTGCGTCTGATGGCGGACGGCGCCCTTGGCTGGGATGGCGGAGCCCTGACCGAGCCGCTCTACCTTCGCTCGCCGGCCACCAGCCCGTCCACCCGCCCGCCCGGCAGCCCGAGACCGAATCGGCGGCGCCGCCGCACCCGGAGATCCGTCCCCCGAGACTCCGGCGGCAGGACAGGTGGTCCCGGCGGGGATCCGCCGAGATCAACCTGATCCGGGCTTTCGACCTGCTCCAAGCTGGTAGGCTGCTGACCGGACTTGCCGAATCCAGAAAAAACAATGAAGGGAGGCGCGTACGGAATGAGCGATGACGCAGTCAAGGAAAAACTTCTGGCTCAGGAGGGTGAGTTCCGCAAGCTCCACGACGAGCACCAGGCATGTGAGAACCAACTCGAAGAACTCGTCGGTCGACTCGTCCGCTCGCCGATCGACCACTCCGAGGCCAAGCGAATCAAGCTCCACAAACTCGCCCTCAAGGACCGCATGGAGTCGATCATCCGGTCCCACGCTCTTCAAGCCGCCAAATAGCGCGATTCAACTGCGTCCCCTCCCCACCGTTCCGCACCCCACCGTTCCGCACCCGGCAAGGGTGGAACCGATCGCCTCAAGGATCGGGTCGGATCTGAACGGATGAAGTTCGCACGGGAAGCTTGGCCCTTTGTGCTGCCGTTCCTCGCCGCAGCCGGCGTGTTCTGGCTGGTTGGGATTCTCCCGGCTGCGGTTTCGATGACTGTGCTCGGCCTGCTGGTGCTTCTCTTCTTCCGCGATCCGGCGCGGAACTACGACGGCCCACCCGACGTCGTTCTCGCGCCCGCCGAGGGCACGGTGACGGCGGTCGAGGTCATCACCGACAGCGCTCTCGGAGACGAAACGTGGCGCCGCATTTCGATCTTTCTGTCCGTGTTCAACGTACACACGCAGAAGACGCCCGTCGAGGGTGTGGTGATCGGCAGCATCGCGACGCCGGGCAAGAAGCTGCCGGCGTACCGCAAGGAAGCGGGCGACGTGAACGAGAACCACCTGACGCTGCTCCGGCGCACCCAGGGCGATCTGATCGCAGTGCGGCAGATTGCCGGTCTGGTCGCGCGTCGCGTCGTCTCGCGCCTGCAGGCGGGTCAACGAGTGATCCAGGGCGAACCCCTGGGCCTGATCAAGTTCGGCTCCAGAGTCGACGTGTTCGTGCCGATGTCCTATGACCCGCTGGTCGAGAAGGGACAGCGCGTGATCTCCGGTGAAACGCCGATCGCCATGCCCACCGATCCTTCGACACCGCCACCTGGCGACTTCCCCGTCAGGAGACCGTCGGCCCGTTCCTCCACCGCCCGATGACCTGGAGACGGCCCAAGAAGAGCGCCAGACCCCTGCGCGCTGGTGCCTATCTCATCCCCAGCCTGTTCACGACGGCGAACATGCTGCTCGGCTTCTACGCCCTGCTGGCCGGGTTGGAAGGACAGTTCCGGGCCGCGGTCCTGATGATCTTCGCGGCCGCCGTGCTCGACACTCTGGACGGCAGGATCGCACGTCTGACAGGAACCGCGAGCCCCTTCGGCCGGGAGTACGACTCGCTCGCCGACCTCGTCTCCTTCGGCCTCGCGCCCGCCCTGCTCTGCTACCTCTGGGGCCTGCACGAACTCGGCCGCGTCGGCTTCGCGGCGCCGGCCGTCTACCTCCTCTGCAGCGCGGCCCGGCTCGCCCGCTTCAACGTCAGCCGGCGCGCCCACGATCCCGCGTACTTCATCGGTCTGCCGGCGCCGGCGGCAGCCGGCGCCATCGGTTCGATCCTCTTCTTCGTCGACACCAGGGGCGAGTCCTTCGTTCTGCAGCTCGCGGTTCTCGGCGCCCTGGTCATGGTCGGTCTGCTCTCGGTTTCCACGTTCCGCTACCCCAGCTTCAAGGAGCTCGACTTCCGACGCCGCAGGGGTTTCCGCGTGGTGGTGGTGATCGCCGCCATCACGGTGCTCGCCCTGATCCACGTCGGCCTCTTCTTCCTGGTCGGCGCCGCGAGCTACGCGCTCTCAGGGCCCACGGCCTGGCTGGGAAGGAGGTTGCGCCGGCAACGGCCCGACGCCCGAACCCGGGTCGAGCCGGCAGGCGGCCCCGGCTCCGGCCCCGGCTCCGGCTCCTAGTGCGGCAGAACTCCCGGAGGCCGGCGCCTGGCGCCGGATTCCGGCGCGAAGGCCGTCGCACGCGGCTTCCGCGGCGCGCTGTTACTCTCCGCTGCCCATGACGACCGCCTCGCCCAGCAACCACCATCGCCTCTCCATTCTCGGCTCGGGACCCGCCGGTCTCACCGCGGCTCTCTACGCCGCCCGCGCCGACCTCGCCCCCCTCGTCCTCGAGGGCAGCCAGCCCGGCGGCCAACTGACGATCACCACCGACGTCGAGAACTACCCGGGGTTCCCCAAGGGCATCATGGGACCCGAACTGATTGAGCAGATGCGGGCCCAGGCCCAGCGCTTCGGCGCCGACACCCGTTTCGAGACCGGCCTAGGCGTGGACCTGAGCGAGCGGCCGTTCCGGCTCGAAACGGACGGCGGCGAGTACCTCACCGACGCCCTGATCATCGCCACCGGCGCCTCGGCCCGCGGACTCGGCCTCCCGTCGGAGGCGGAGCTGATGGGTTACGGCGTCTCGGCCTGCGCCACCTGCGACGGCTTCTTCTTCCGCGACAAGGAACTCGTCGTGGTGGGAGGCGGGGACACGGCGATGGAGGAAGCCACCTTCCTGACCAAGTTCGCCAGCAAGGTGACCATCGTTCACCGTCGCGGCGAACTGCGGGCCTCCGTGATCATGCGCGACCGGGCCGCGGCGGACGAGAAGATCGCCTGGCGGTTCCACGCCACCGTGGAGGAAATCTACGGTTCCCAGGCGGAGGGCGTCCGGGGCGTGCGGCTGCGCGACCCCCGCTCAGGCGAAGAATCGGACTTCGCGTGCCACGGAGTCTTCACCGCCATCGGGCACAACCCGAACACCGAGCTGTTTCAGGGCAAGCTGGAGATGGACGATGTCGGCTATCTCAAGGTTCGCCATCCGGGCACCGCGACCAACATCGAGGGCGTGTTCGCCTGCGGCGACGTGATGGACCCGCACTACCGGCAGGCGGTCACCGCCGCCGGCACCGGCTGCCAGGCCGCAATCGACGCTGAGCGCTGGTTGAGCGAAGTAGACTGACCCGCCACCAGACAAGGACGGGAGGGAGCATGGCCAAACTGAGACGAAGGGACTTCCTGGGCAAGGCCGCTCTCGCGACGGCCGGGGTCGGAGCGGTAGCCGCCTGTGGCGGACCCGCCACGGTACCCGACGGCGCACCGGCCGTGGTCACCAAGCCGCGCCTGAACTGGCGTCTGGCCTCCAGCTTTCCGCGCGGCCTCGACACGATCTACGGCGCCGCGGAAGTGCTCGCAGAACGGGTCGAGAGCCTGTCCGAGGGTAGGTTCCGGATCCGCGCCTACCCCGCAGGCGAACTGGTCCCCGCACTCGGCGTCCTCGACGCGGTACAGCAGGGCACGATCGAACTCGGCCACACCGCGAGCTACTACTACACGGGGAAGAACCCGGCAGTCGCGTTCGATACCGCGATGCCCTTCGGCCTGAACACGCGCCAACAGAACGCCTGGCTCTACCACGGGGGCGGGCTGGAGTTGATGCGCGAGGTGTTCGCGGACTTCAACATCCTGAACTTCCCCGCCGGCAACACCGGCGGCCAAATGGGGGGATGGTTCCGGCGCGAGGTCAGCACCCTCGATGAGCTGCGCCGTCTGAAGATGCGGATCCCTGGCCTCGGCGCCGAAGTCCTGAGTCGTCTCGGAGTCACCGTACAGACCATCCCGGGCGGCGAGATATACACCGCCCTCGAACGCGGCGTTGTCGATGCCGCCGAGTGGGTCGGCCCCTACGACGACGAGAAGCTCGGCTTCCAGCGGGTGGCGAAGAACTACTACTACCCCGGCTGGTGGGAGCCGGGGCCAAGCCTCACCGCCTATGTCAACCGTACGGCCTGGGACAGTCTGCCGGCCGGGTACCAATCCATCTTCCAGTCGGCCGCAGCGGAGGCGAATCTGGACATGATCGCCCGTTACGACGCCCTGAACCCGAGCGCGCTGAAGCGTCTGGTGGACGAAGGAGTCACCCTCAGGCCCTTCTCCGCCGAGATCATGACCGCAGCCCAGAAGGTCTCGTTCGAGCTGATGCGCGAGAACGCGGCTGCCGACCCTGGGTACCGGAAGATCTTCGACTCCTGGGATGAGGTACGCAAGTCGTCCTTCCGCTGGTTCAGCACCGCCGAGCAGGCGTACGCGCGCTTCTCGTTCGGCGGCGGTTGAGGCGCCTGACGCGCTTGTCTCGAGCTACAGCAGCGCCGTCACCAGATCCGGGTACAGGCAGATCAGCGCCAGCCCGATGAGCTGAATCACGATGAAGGGGATCACGCCGCGGTACATCTGGACCGTCGTGATCCGTCGCGGCGCCACGCCGCGCAGGTAGAAGATCGCGAAACCGAAGGGCGGGGTCAGGAACGACGTCTGCAGGTTCATGCCGATCATGACCCCGAACCACACCATGTCGACGTCGAGAATCCGCGCCGCCGGGGCGATCAGTGGAATGACGATGAACGCGATCTCGAAGAAGTCGATGAAGAAGCCGAGGACGAAGATCGCCAGATTGGCGACGATCAGAAGGCCGATCTTCCCGCCCGGCAAGCCGGTCAGAAGATCCTCGATCCAGACGTCCCCGTAGACGCCGCGGAAGACGAGCGCGAACGCGGTCGAGCCGATGAGCAGGAAGATGACCATCGTGGTCAGCTTCGCCGTCGCGTCCATCGTCTCCTTCACCGCCTTCATGGTCAGGCGGCCACGGGACAGGGCGAGCGCCATTGCACCGACCGCGCCCAGGGCGCCGGCCTCGGTCGGGGTCGCGATGCCGGCGAAGATGCTGCCCAGGACGACCAGGATCAGCACCATGGGCGGCGCCATGACCAGCGCCACCTGGCGCGCCAGCGCTGCCCCATGGACCGTCCGCTCCTCGGCCGGAAGGGCCGGCGCCGCGGCGGGCTTCGCGATCGCGACACCCACCACGTAGATCGCATAGAAACCGGCCAGCATCAACCCCGGTATCAGGGAACCGATGAACAAGTCGCCGACCGAGATGCCGAGCTGGTCGGCGAGCACCACGAGCACCACGCTCGGCGGGATGATCTGGCCCAGAGTGCCGGCGGCGCTGATCACGCCCGTGGCGAGCATCGGCGAGTAGTCGTAGCGCAGCATGACCGGCAGCGAGATCAGGCCCATCGCGACCACCGAGGCGCCGACCACGCCGGTGGCGGCGGCGAGCATGGCGCCGACGATGACCACCGCCAGGGCCAAGCCGCCACGGAGGCGCCCGAACAGCATCCCGATCGTGCGCAGGAGGTCCTCCGCGAGCCGCGATTTCTCGAGCATCGTGCCCATGAAGATGAAGAACGGCACGGCCAGCAGAACACCGTTCGACATGACGCCGAAGACCCGCTCCGGAAAGGCGTACAGCAGGTTCCACGAGAAGAGGCCGAGTTCGATGCCGATGAACGCGAAGATGAGCGCCGTGCCGCCGAGCGAGAACGCGACCGGATAGCCCGCGAAAATGAACAGGAACACGACCACGAACATCAGCGGGCCCATGAAATCGACGCTCACATCAGCCCCTCCTGCTGCAGATCCTCCTCTTCGGCCCCGGCCTTGAGCGCGCGAAGACGCTGCCAGTGGCGCACCGCCTCGGCCATCCCCTGCAGGGCCAGGAACGTGAATGCCAGCAGCAGCACGCTCTTGATCGGATAGCGCGGCAGGCCGCCGGGATCGGAAGACACCTCCAGTACCGCCCAGGAGTTCCGTACCGCCGGCCACGACATGACGAGCCCGAAGATCGCGAAGGGGATCAGAAACAGCAGCGCCCCCCACAAGTCGATCCGCCGCCGCCAGCGCTCAGGCAGCCGGCTGTAGACCACATCGACCCGGACGTGGGTGTTGGTCTTGAGCGCGGACGCCGCGCCGAGCAGGAACACCAGACTGAACATGTACCACTGGAGCTCAAGGTACGCGTTCGAACTCAGGTTCCAGCCGGTGAACCGGCCCAGGTAGCGGACCACCGCGTTGTACGCTCCGACCGCGACCATGGCCAGCGTCAGCCAGGAGACCGCGATCCCCAACCTTGAGTTGAAGCCATCGACCCAGCGCACGAAGCGGGCCAGAACCTGGCCCGAACGACCTGTTGACGTCATGAGCGCGCGCAGGCTAGCAGCCTGCGCGCGCGGTTGACGGCTGCGGATCCGTGGCCGCCACCGCGACCCCCGGCCTGTCCCGCCGATTCGCGCGGCTGGCGGCCATCAACACCGTCTCCAATCTGACCGTGCCGCTGGCCGGTCTGGCCGACACGGTCATGCTCGGGCGTCTCGACGACGTCCGGTTCCTCGCCGGTGTCGTCCTGGCGGCGCTGATCTTCGACTACCTGTACTTCGGCTGCGCCTTCCTGCGTATGGGCACCACCGGACTCACCGCCCAGGCCTGGGGCCGTGGGGAGATCGAGGAAGTCGCGGCCCATCTCTACCGGGCGCTGGCGTTGGCAGCCGTTCTCGGCCTCTTCACCATCGCGCTCCGGGGCCCGCTCGGCGATGTCGGCTTCCGGCTCCTGGCCGGCACGGCCGACGTGGAGGAAGCGGGTCGCCGCTACTACGAGGCGCGCATCTGGGGCGCCCCGGCGGCCTTCGCGAATCTGGCCCTGGTCGGTTGGTTCCTCGGCCGGGCCGAGGCCGGACGGGCCCTTCTCGTGGTGGCGGTGGCGAACGTCGGCAACGTCGTGCTCAACTGGTGGTTCATCATCGAGCTCGGCTGGGCCGCCTTCGGCGCCGGCGTCGCCACCGCCGCCTCGCAGTGGCTGGGCGCCTGCCTCGGTCTCGCGCTGGCGCGGACGATCGGCGGCGCGGTTCCCGCCTGGCGCACCGTTCTCGACCGCGCGGCGCTGCGACGAATCGTCGCCCTGAGCGGGCACCTGGTGATTCGCACCCTGCTCCTGATCACCGCGTTCGCCGTGTTCACGAACATGAGCGCACTCTTCGGCACCGCACGGCTGGCCGCCAACGGGTTGATCCTCCGCGTTCTGAGCCTCGCCTCCTACCTCGTCGACGGCGCCGCCTTCGCCGGCGAGACCTTCTCCGGCATGGCGTTCGGCGCCGGCGACCGCGAGGAACTCCGACGCGTCCTGCTCCTGACGATCGCGGCCGCAGTGGTCTGCGCTGGCGTCTTTCTTCTCCCCGTTCTGATCTTCCCCACCGCCGTCTACGGCCTGCTCGTCGATCACGAGAACGTCGCCGCGCTCGCCGCGGACAGCAACCTGTGGCTGCTCCCGGTGCTGCTCTTCGCCGCCCTCGCCTACGCCTTCGACGGGTTCTTCCTCGGCCTGACCCAGGGCAGGTTGCTCAGCCGCGCGATGGTGATCAGTCTCGGGATCGGTTTCGCCCCGATCGCCTGGGCGGCGGCTCACTTTCGCGACGAACGCCTGCTCTGGCTCAGCATGGTGGGCCTGATGGCCGGGAGAGCGGCCACCCTCGGCTTCGCGGCCCGCCGCTACCTGACGCAAGGCGAAGCAGCCCCGACCGAGCGGCCGAATGTCGCTACGGAATAGCCGAGAGGGTGGGGCTACACTCCGGGCCGCCGACAACCAGGGTCCAACAGCACCACGGAGGCGGGAACGCACATGAGAAAGCTCGAAGGAAAGACCGCTCTAGTCACCGGCGGCGGTACCGGCATCGGTCGGGCGACCGCGCTGCTCTTCGCCCGTGAGGGGGCGACGGTCATCGTGTCGGGCCGGCGACTGGGACCGCTCGAGGCTGTCGCGTCCGAGATCGAGGCCGCCGGAGGCAGCGCCTGGGCGCACTCCGCCGATATGGAGGACGCGGACGCGGTCCAGGGCCTCGCGGCGGCGGTGCTGGAGCGCCACGCCACGGTCGACGTGCTGGTCCACAACGCGGGTCACAGTTCCAGGGTCCGCAGCACCCGCTACATCTCGCAGGCCGAGTGGGACAGCGTGATCGCGGTCAACGCCACCGGCCCCGCGATGCTGACCAAGGCCCTGCTGCCGGCCATGCTCGCGCACGGCGGCGGCACCGTGATCATGGTCTCCTCGGTGGCGGCGTTGCGCCCGGGGGTCATGGCCGGCACCGCCTATGGGGCGGCCAAGGCCGCTTCCCGCAACTACATCTTCGGCCTCGGCGCGGAACTCCGGCAACTCGGCATCCGCGCCACCAGCGTCCTGCCCGGCGAGGTCGACACCCCGATCCTGGACAACCGGCCGAGGCCGCCATCGGCCGAAGAGCGAGCGAACATGATGGCGGCCGAGGACATCGCCGAAGCCATCCTGACCGCCGCCGCCCTGCCGGAGCGGACGGTTATCGAGGAGATGGTCCTGATGCCCACGAAGCTTCGCGACTACTCCGCCGACATCGCGGCGGCGCGGACCCTCGGCGCGCCTGAGGAGGATTGAACCGACCTGAGTCCCGGTCAGGGCGTAGGCGCCGCCTTCTTGTGCACCACGGCCGCCCCGATGATCCCGCCGACCGTCGAGAACACGACGTTGACCACCAGCGAGACGACGACGATCGCGATCACTCCAAGGCCGGCGATGGCGCTGATGAAGCCCAGGGCCTCCAGGTCCTCGGCGGAGCTCTCCGTGAGAGCCCCGAGCCCCATGAGACCCGTGAGGCCGCCCAGGATCAGGAGTCCGATGAGAATGCTCAGGGCGGATCCGACGACGCCGGCAAGCGCTCCGATCTTCGCACCCTCGCCGTAGGGCGCCGTCGCCGAAGCCGGCTCGTCCTTGAGCGCCAGGTAAACCGCCAAGATGCCACCGCCCACAACGAGGGCGCAGCAGGCCAGGTTGAGCAGTTGGAGGCCGGGAATCTGCGAGGCGATGGCTCCCGCGCCTCCGCCGATGGCCGCTGATCCGAGTTTCTTCCCTGTCATGGAGTCTCCTTAGGTTGCTAAACCGGGGCTCAGGCCGAAGGCTTCTTGTGGAACACCGCGGCGCCGATCACGCCGCCGATCGCGGAGAAGACCACGTCGACGACGAGGCTCATCAAGAAGGCCACCACGCCGAACGACCCCATGCCTCCGGTGTCCGCGCCGGACATCGCCTCGAGCGCTTCCGGGGGCATACCCTCGATGCCCTCGAGGATCGACCGTATCTGCTCCATCGGGTCGCCGAAGAGCGCCACCATCGGAATCGCCACGATCGCTCCCACGACCGCCGCCGCAACACCGGCCAGTACACCGACCATCGCGCCGTCGCCGTAAGGAGCCGTCGCGGCCGCGGGTTCATCCTTCATCGCCAGGTAGACGGCCAGCATGCCGCCGCCCACCACGAGCGCGCAGCAGAGGCAGTTGGCGAAGTTGACGACCGGAATCTGCGAGGCGATACCCGCCGCGCTCCCGCCGATGGCCGCTGCTTTCAGTTTCTTCGGTGTCATGGAGTCTCCTCAGACGGTCTTGGGGCTGGTTGGACGATCTGGCCGATCGCCGCCCAGACGAGGACGGCAAGGGGCGCTGCGGCAAGCAAGGCTGTCAGAAAACGGCTGGTCGACGTGTTGATGGGCAGCAACCAGTCGATCGCGGTCGGCGCCAGGAAGAACAGGATGCGCCGGGGCTTCTCGAGCAGCCACTCGCGGAACGGGCGAACGAGCGGCAGCACGATGAGGCCCAGGGTGAAACCCACGTAGAAGCCGAAGCAGCGGTGGCAGACGGCGAGGGGCTGAGCTGCCACATGAAAACTGCGTTCGGCGATCTGGTGGCAGACCGGCGCGAAGAACTCGTAGAGCAGCGACGCCGCACGGCCGCCTGAAGCGGCCGACAGCGGCGCGGCAAACACCAGCCCGATCGCCAGACAGCACAAGACCGCGACCGTCGCGGTCGCTGCCGACGTGGCAGGGCGAAACATCGGGAGCTAGTGTAGCGATTACACTTCAGCCCCTACGACCTGAAGGAGCACTCATGTCCCCGAACCGTGTGAAGGCTGCCGCGATCGGAGGCTCGATCGCAGGCGCCGCTTCCGAGATTCCGCTTCTGGGCGTCCTCAACCTGGCCTGCTGCGCCCTCGTCGTCGGCGGGGCCCTGCTCGCCGTTCACCTGGCGCTCCGGAACGAACCGCCCACCGACAGCGCTCCCCTGGGCGCCGGCGCCGCGATCGGCGCCCTCTCCGGAGCGCTCGCAGCGGTCGTGGGCACGATCATCTCCATCCCAATTGCGCTGCTCATCGGCGACATGGCGCAACAGGGGATCGAGACATTGCTGGAGAACAGCGAGGCGATCCAGATCGAGGGACTGCCACGGGATCTCCTGGAATCGCTGACCGCCTCCAGTGGCGGGCTCGTCATGAGCGCGCTACTCCTGGGTCTCGTGGTCAGCCTGGTCACCTACACGCTGTTCGCTACCCTCGGCGGCATCCTGGGAGCTTCGCTCTTCCACAAGAAGGCGTAGCACCCCAGCAAGGCAGGGTTCACCCAACTGTCGCGGCGGCGCGCCGCCGTCCGCCGGTATGATCCCGCCGTGAGGAGCGATCAGTGAGCGGCTGGCACTCGATTCCCGAGCTCGGCGGCCTGATCGGCCAGGAGGTCCGGCTCCGCGGCTGGGTCGACGGTCGCCGCTCCAGCGGCCGGATCGGCTTCATCCAGCTCCGGGACTCGGGCGCCACGGTCCAGCTCGTCATCAGCCGCAAGGAGGTCGACGAGGCCTCCTGGGAGGCGCTCCAACACGCCACCCAGGAATCGACCGTCACGGTGACCGGCACCGCCTCCGCCGACCCGCGCTCGCCCGGCGGGGTCGAGATTCACGTCTCCTCCCTGGCCCTGGTCCACGGCGCCGACGGGTATCCGATCACGCCGAAAGAGCACGGTACGGCCTTCCTGATGGACCATCGCCACCTCTGGCTGCGCTCCAGCCGCCAGCGCGCGGTGCTGCGGATCCGCAGCGAGGTCTGCCAGGCGATCCACGACTTCCACCGCGAACGCGGCTACTACCTGGTCGACTCGCCGATCCTGACGCCGGCTGCCTGCGAGGGCACCTCGACCCTGTTCGAGACGCCGTACTTCGACCACGGCAACGCATATCTCAGCCAGTCCGGCCAGCTCTACCTCGAACCGGCGGCCGCCGCTCTGGGCAAGGTCTACTGCTTCGGCCCCACGTTCCGCGCCGAGAAGTCGAAGACGCGGCGCCACCTGATGGAGTTCTGGATGGTCGAGCCGGAGGCCGCCTTCCTCGACTTCGACGGCCTGAGCGAACTGGCCGAGGACTTCATCGTCTATCTCGCGGAGCGGGTACTGGAACACTGCGGCGACCCGCTCAAGGTCCTCGAGCGCGACACGTCCAAGCTGGAAGCGATCCAAAAGCCCTTCCCACGCCTCCGCTACGCGGAAGCAATCGATCTCCTGCGCCGCCAGGGGTCCGCCATCGAGTTCGGCGAGGACTTCGGCGCCCCGGAGGAGACCGCGATCGCCCAGGAGTTCGATCGGCCGGTGATGATCACCCACTACCCGACGTCACTCAAGGCCTTCTACATGGAGCCCGACCCGGACGATCCGACCCTGGCCCTGGCCCTCGACGTGATCGCTCCCGAGGGCTACGGCGAGATCATCGGCGGCAGCCAGCGCATCCACGACCACGATCTGCTCCTGTCCCGGCTCAAGGAGCACGATCTGCCGATCGAAGCTTTTCAGTGGTACCTGGACATCCGCCGCTACGGCACGTTCGAGCACAGCGGGTTCGGCATGGGTGTCGAGCGCTTCGTCGCCTGGATGGCCGGCGTGTCCCATCTGCGGGAGACGATCCCCTACCCGCGAACGATGGACCGGATCTACCCCTGACCTTGGGTCCCGATCAACTCGAAGAGCAGCTCGGCTACCGGTTCGAGAACCGCGCGTTACTCGAGCAGGCCCTGACCCACACCTCCTACGCCAACGAACAGGGGTTGGAGGAGCACAACGAGCGCCTCGAGTTTCTGGGCGACTCGGTGCTTGGCCTGATCGCTACCGACTGGCTCTTCCGCAGCCGACCGCTGGCGCCGGAAGGCGACCTCTCGCGCATCAAGTCCCGGGTTGTGAGCGCGGAGGCGCTCGCGCGCTGCGCCCGGCGCCTGGAACTCGGTGCGGCCCTCCGGCTCGGCCGCGGCGAGGAGCGTTCGGGGGGGCGCGACAAACAGTCGCTCCTCGCCTGTGCGCTCGAAGCAGTGATCGGCGCCGTGTTCGTTGACGGCGGTCTGGAGGCGGCCCGGGGCCTGGTCGAACCCTGGATCGAATCGGAGGCGGCCCTGGCGGTCGACGATGCCGAGGCCAAGTCCGACCTCCAGGAACTGCTGCAGGCACAAGGCCTGGAGCCTCCCGAATACCGCCACGTCGGGCGGGAGGGCCCGGATCACGATCCCGTCTTTCACGTCGAGTGCTGGATCGGGGATCGGGCGGCCGCAAGCGCATCCGGCCGCTCGAAGAAGAGCGCGGAGCGCCGCGCTGCCGCCCGGGCGCTCGCCGGGTTGGCGCCTAGCGACGCTTGAACCGGCGCTCCAGGTCGCGGTCGGTGAGCTCCAGCACCACCGGCCTGCCGTGCGGGCAGGTGTACGGGTGTTCGCAGGCGAAGAGTTCCCCGATCAGGCTCTCCATCTTCTCCGCCGACAGCGCCTGGTGCATCTTGACCGCGGCGCGGCAGGCGCGGCTGGCTGCCAACTGGGTCAGGAGGTACTCCGCCAGCGCCTCCTCCTCGCTCGGCAACTCGTCCCCGCCGGCGACCCGGGTGGCGATCCGAAGCACCAGGCTCTCCGCCTCGGCGTCGGGCAGCACGGCCGGGATCGCCGTGATCGCGGCGCTGCCGCCGGAGAGGCTGCTGACCGAGTAACCGCACCGCGCGAGCCCCGCGGAACATTCGGCAAGCGCCGCGTTCTCGGCCGCGGAGAGTTCCAGCACCCGCGGCACGAGCAGGGTCTGACTCGCGGACTGCTGCTCGCCAAGACTGCGGCGGAACCGCTCGTACAGGATGCGCTCGTGGGCCACGTGCTGGTCCACGACCAGCAGCGACTCAGGCCCCTCGAGCAGGATCATCGCGCCCTTGTACTGCCCGATCAGCCGCAGCGATTCCCGCCCCTTGCCTGACAGGGGTACCGGAGCGGCGGGCGCCGGCCT